>NZ_JBWMAW010000001.1:0-566797 GCF_056521395.1 Rhodoferax sp. LS1R11 | reverse complement strand
GGCTGTGCTCCTGTTGTGAACGAGGCCAATTGCCTCAATTCACAACATAGGCACGCACATCCCCCTGTGCAAAACACACACGCCGGCTCGGAGACTACCGCGACAGCGGTTTCGTCCCCCGCAGCATTGCTGCCGATGGACACATTGGTCAGCACAGTCCACAACGGGGGATAATTTTTTGAGCACTGGCAAGGGTCGACCCGGAATCGCTGGCTTTTTGACCCCGAATGACTGGCGCTTTTTCGATCGATAGGGTGGCGTTTTTTGCCGGATCCACGATTCGCCTTTGCCAATGACGAGAATTCAAGCCGAATCAGCCAGCCGCCTTGGTCGCCGTTTCGCTTGCAGCACTTTTGTACTTGCGCTCCAGGCGCTCAAAGACATCCTCAAAATCTGCGCCACGCCCACTGGACGCGCCAGCGTCAATGGCGGTGCACAACTCTTGCAGCGTCAACGAAACACTGACATGTGTTTCGTTGGTCATAGCCTTGGAATCAAGCCCGCCACCCCGCCTCGGCACCCAGCGCCACCTGCTGCGCGCGGCCCAGGGCTTCCAGGGTTTGCAGCAAGAGGGGCAGGCCTTTTTTCCAGGGGCCGCGGCCTTTGAAGCGGGCTTCCAGCGCGGACAGGCTCAAGGGGCCGGGGGCGCTGGCCAGCACCTGGGCGACGGCGCGAACCTGCTCGGGCAGCGTGGCAGGCCAGGCCTGGGCCACCACCGTGGCGCTGACTGGCGCAGCGGCGCCTGCGGCAACTTCGGCGGCCTCGTCGGCGCTATCAATTTGATACTGATTTCCTTGAACAAAATCGCCCGCTAGCGCACGTTGTACGTGCGGGAGCAGCTCTTTATTTGATAGCAATTCTTGTGGATTCTGGAACGCGGGGCGCAGCCAGCGGATGCGGCCTTGCGCCTCTTCGGCGGCGCGCCGGGCGTTGAGGGCGACCAGGTGGGAGAGGATGGTGTCGGTGTTGGCCGCACCCTCACCCGCGGGCAGGCCGTAGGCTTGCGCCACGGCGGCGTCCAGCTCGTCATGCAGGTCTTTGAGCACACCGACCAGCCCTTGGGTGTGGATGGTTTTTTCTTTGGCGGTTAGCGCCCTGCCCTCGCGCAGCGCCTGCAGCACGTTGTACAAGCCAGTGAGCGTGAGCCCCGGCTGACCCAGCACGCGTTTGCGGTGCGCATCGATCTGCTCCGCCAGCGCGGCAATGCGCTCGCGCAGTTCCGCGGTCAGGCCAGTGTCTTCGTCGGGGAAGGGGAAGGTTTCGAAACAGGTGGTTTTGATGTAGCGAGGTCTGTCTTCTAACGTGCTGCCAGTGACCAAAGCCCATTGACCGTGCAAGCTGCTGGACAGCACGCCAAGATGAAAAGCGTCATTGCTTGCAATGCAAATCAGCGCGTCGTCGGCCAAAATTTGGGCATCCAGAAACTGGAACACACGGTGCTTTGCTGTGACGACGGTGGCGATATAACGAGGCAGGCCAGCGAGCGCAGGACGCAGGTCTCTGCGCGGCTCGCCGAACAGCCACCAGTTGTCTCTGTAGGTGGCACGGTTGTTCTGGTCGCGCTCCGGCTTCACGCGATCCAGCAAGCGCTGGTACACAGCCGGGAACCGCTCGCGCACGTTCTCCGCTGTCAGACCAAACAAATCGATCACCATCACTCCCCGCGGCACGTCGGCCAAGTCACGGCCATTGCGGTATTCGCGGATGTGCTGCGCCAAGCCCGGCACGCTGCCCAGCCCCAAGGCCAGCGCCTCTTCCGCCGAGACGATGAACCCCGCGCCGTGCAGTTTGACGCCGGGCGACGAGACAGCGGCATTGGCCTGCAGCGGCACGGCCAACGAGACATTCGCCCCCACACTCAAATCCGCATGAATCAGCCCGGTTTGCTCAATCACAGCCACCGTCACCTCGCCAAACTCGCCGGTGCGCTCGTCCGTCACCGTCATCAACCGCCCCGGCGCGCCACTGCCGCCACGGCCTTCACCCTCAACCACAGTCATCGCAATCCGCACCGCAGCCCCATTCGCACTGTCAACCCAAGGGTGGTCCGCAATGGCGAACACCAGAGACACCGCCCCCGCAGTGGGGTGCGGATTGCCGGTGACCAATTTCGGAGGTTTCATGAGGGCACCGGCAGTCCGCTCCCCACTGCCCGCCAACCCCTCAACCGGCGACGGCAACGGCAACGGCAAACGCAGCGACAAAGGCAAAGAAAAAGGCAAAGCCCCAGACAAAGCCAACTGCACCACCCGCCGGTTAAACGTCTGCCGCAAACTGTTGGTCGTGATCAGCCCCATGCGCCGGGTCTGCCCCACCGCCACCGCAGCCGCCGCATGCGCCCACCAATACATCACAAAGTCGGCGCTCTCGGGCACGTCCTTCCACACCGCGCGCAAGGCCTCCACATAGCCGTCGCCCAGCGCGTCACGCAAATGCTTCGCACCAATGAACGGCGGGTTGCCCACAATAAAGTCGGCCTGCGGCCACGCCGCCTGGCGCGCCTCCAGGTAACGCCACTGCGGCACCAGCGCGGCCTCGTCCGGCACCTGCGCGCCGGTGACCGGGTGGGTTTTAAAAGTGCTGCCGTCCCAGCGCGTGAGCAACTGGCCGTCTTCACCGTGGGCGGGCTCCTGCGCGCTCCAGGCCAGCACGGCGTCACGGTGTTCGATGTTGCCGTAGTCATGCACCACGGGCTCGGCCACGGCGGCGTTGCCCTGGGTGCGAATGTGCCACTGCAGGTAGCCAATCCACAGCACCAGCTCGGCCAGCGCGGCGGCGCGCTCGTTCAGCTCAATGCCGCGCAGCTGCTGCAGGGTGACGGTTTCGCCCTCAAACCCGAGTTGGTCTTGCGTGTGGCCCAGGGCTTCGAGCTGGTTGATCACTTCGCCCTCCAGCCGCTTCAAGTGCTCCAGCGTGACATACAAAAAGTTGCCACTGCCGCAGGCCGGGTCCAGCACGCGGGTGGTGCAAAGCTGGTGGTGAAATTTTTTGACCTCGGCGCGGGCCTCCATCAGTTTGGCGGCCTGGGCTTTGCCGTCCAGCTCACTGGCCTCACGGGCCAGCACCAGCGCGGCGGCCTGGGCGTTGGCCCAGTCGGCGCGCAGCGGCTCTATGACGGTGGGCAACACCAGGCGCTCCACATAGGCGCGGGGCGTGTAGTGCGCGCCCAGGGCGTGGCGCTCGGTCGGGTCCAGCGCGCGCTCCAGCAGGGTGCCAAAAATGGCGGGCTCAACCTCGCGCCAGTTGGCTTGTGCAGCGAGGATGAGCAGGTCGACCTGCTCGGGCGTGAGACGCAGGCTGTAGCCGTCTGAGGCGCTGTTTTTGAAGAGTTTGCCGTTGAACTTGAGTACCGGCTTGGCCAGCGCGGCGCTGAAGCCGCCCACGTCCATGTCGGCCCAGAGCAGGCGCAGCATGTGCTGCAGCGTGGCAGGGTCGTCGCGGTGAGTTTTGAGCAGGCCCAGAAAGCTGCCTTTGGGCAGCAGTTCCACGTCTTCGGCAAACATGCTGAAGAGGCAGCGCGTGAGGTAAGCCGCTACGATTTCAGGAGCTGCCTGCGCACTCTCTACGGGGGCTACAGCCTGATTTTGTATAAATTTTTGATTCGATTCAAGCGACTTGGCCAGTTGCGCCAGCAGCATAGCCACCTCGCGGGTGACCTGGGCGCTGATGCGGGCGGGGTTGAGCCCCTCGGGTTCCAGCCAGATCTGGCGCAGGCGCTGGCGAATGTCGGGTTTGCTCAGGTCGCTCAGCTTGATGCGGTGGCTGCGCGGGTCGGGGAACGGGATGTAGGTGCCCCCACTGCGGCTGAACTCCGCATAGACCTCGATAACGGTGCCAACATCGACCACCAGCACAAAGGGCGGGCGCCCTTCCTGGCCCGGCAAGGCGCGGGCATACCCTTCGCCCTGCGCCCGGGCGCGCAGCAGGCCGTCGTCAAACCCTTTGGTGTGGGCGCCTTGCTTCAGCTTTTTGGCCTCCAGCACAAAGTGCCCGCGCTTGTAGCAGTCAATGCGCCCGGCGCTGCTGGAGCCGTCGCCGTGGCTGAAGGTGACCGGCCGCTCAAACATGTAGTTTTGCTCGGGCGTGGGGTGCGGCTGGTCGACACCCAAGAGGGCGCACAGCTCAATGACAAAGCTTTGCCCTGTGGCCAGTTCACTGGCGGTGACACCAGACCAGCGGGTGATGAAGGTCTGGGCTTTGGCGGTTTCCTCTGCGGTGTGTGTTTGGATGGCGCTGGCTTGAACCGTCAGGTGGGCCGGAGCCTGCGGTGTGTTGTTGGTTTCTCCCATGCGGGGATCATAGGGGCAGGCGCTGCGCGAAATTCATGGCCGGGTAGCGCTGGCAAAGCGCGGCAAAGCCCTCTTCCAGACGGGACTGCCAGCCCGGGCCACGGCTGACGACGTCTTGCCACTGAGCATGCAACAGGTCAGGATCATTTTCCAGCAGGTAATGAATCACAGAGCCCGCCTGGGCCAGGTCTTTGATGGCTTTAAGGCGCATCTCCTGCCTGCGTTCGACAAACACGATCAGCTTGTGCAAGGCGAAACGCTCGGGTTGCGGCACGTTCACCACCACCGGGCCGCTGCGCGACAAGAGTGTGGCTCGCATCGGGGCTTCGAGTGATAGCTCCATGAAGCGCAGGGGTTGCAGCGTGACATTGAGGGCGTCGATATGCACGGGCGTGTCCAGGCCGCGGCCCATGCTGGTCAGGAAATCCAGATCAAAGTCAGGCTCGTCAGTTTTCTTGTAGGTGGTCTGGCTCTGGATGGGCACAAAACCCATTTGCAGTGATTCGATGGCACTGCGGGTGTCAATGGTCAGGTTGCTTGGCAGCGCAATCGAGATGTTTTTCCCGGCATGGGCAAAGTCCAGATCCAATGTCATGCCGCCAGCCTGCCAACGCAAGCCCAGGTGATTTTGGTAGGCCAGAAAGGCATGCGTGCCCACCAGAATACCGCCCGCCCGGAAAAAGCCGTGGTCTGCCAGGCGGGTGATGACTTTGGCGTGCTTGTTGGGTATCTCGCTGCACCCGTATTCAAGGGCGGCCCGCGTCAATTGCCGCATGTGCAGGGTGGCTTGTTGCTGAGCACCGGCCTGGACCGGGCCTGAATGGGCGGCCATCAGCGCTCGGGTTTCGTCGTCGTCCGGCCCGATGTAAGTCTGGATGGGCTTTTGGTCCGCTGACTTGACTTGGTGGTACCAATAGGTGCGTCCGTGAATGGTCTTTTTGGCAAACCCACCCGGCAAATGGGCCACCGAACGGTCCAGTTCAATTTGCTTGGCGGCGACGTCCAGGCCAGCGAAGGCGCTTTGTGCCGCGGTGGATAGCTCTTGGTATTGAAGGCCCACTTATACTTCCTTTTTAATAACAGAAGTATAGTTTGATTCGGCTGAATCAGCATTCGCCACGGCTTGATGCTGCGCAGTTGGTCAATGAGGGTGGCCTGCCTTTAATCATCATTAAAAACTGATGAAACAAGAAATTTATTTGAATTTTCATTATGAATAAGCCTCCCTATAGTCCAGTCCATCACCTCACACCACTGGAGATTTTGAATGGACCAATCAAACCGCTACGCCGACCTGAGCCTCACTGAGGCTGAACTCATCCGAGGAGGCCAGCACATTCTGGTGGCCTACAAGATGAAGCCCAAAGCGGGCCACGGCTACCTGGAGGCCGCCGCCCACTTTGCCGCCGAGTCGTCCACCGGCACCAATGTCGAGGTCAGCACGACCGATGATTTCACCCGCGGCGTGGACGCCCTGGTGTATTACATCGACGAAGCCACGGAGGACATGCGCATTGCCTATCCGATGGATTTGTTTGACCGCAACATGACCGATGGCCGCATGATGATCGTGTCAGTCTTGACGCTGATCATTGGCAACAACCAGGGCATGGGCGACATCGAGCACGGCAAGATTCACGACATTTACTTCCCTGAGCGCGCCATCCAGTTGTTTGACGGTCCCGCCAAGGACATCACCGATTTGTGGCGCATTCTGGGTCGCCCGATGAAAAACGGCGGCTACATTGCCGGCACCATCATCAAGCCCAAACTGGGCCTGCGTCCCGAGCCGTTTGCGGCCGCAGCCTACCAGTTCTGGCTGGGTGGTGACTTCATCAAGAACGATGAGCCACAAGGCAATCAGGTGTTTTGCCCGGCCAAGAAGGTCTACCCGCTGGTGTATGACGCCATGAAGCGCGCGCAGGACGAAACCGGCCAGGCCAAGATCTTCTCGGCCAACATCACGGCGGATGACCATTACGAAATGCTGGCACGGGCCGATTTCATTCTGGAATCCTTTGGCCCCGATGCAGACAAGGTGGCCTTCCTCGTGGACGGTTTTGTCGGCGGTCCCGGCATGATCACCACGGCGCGTCGCCAATACCCGAACCAGTACCTGCACTACCACCGCGCCGGCCACGGCATGATCACTTCGCCTTCTGCCAAGCGTGGTTACACCGCCTTTGTGCTGGCCAAGATTTCACGCCTGCAGGGGGCCTCGGGCATCCACGTCGGCACCATGGGCTACGGCAAGATGGAGGGCGAAAACTCCGACAAGAACATCGCCTACATGATCGAGCGGGACGAGGCGCAAGGCCCGGTCTACTTCCAGAAATGGTATGGCATGAAGCCCACCACACCGATCATCTCGGGTGGCATGAACGCCCTGCGCCTGCCCGGCTTCTTTGAAAACCTGGGCCACGGCAACGTGATCAACACCTCAGGCGGTGGCGCCTACGGCCACATTGACTCGCCGGCCGCCGGGGCCATCTCGCTGCGCCAGTCGTATGAGTGCTGGAAGTCAGGCGCCGACCCCATCCAGTTTGCCAAGGAGCACAAAGAGTTTGCCCGGGCATTCGAGTCCTTCCCGGGCGACTCCGACAAGCTGTTCCCCGGCTGGCGCGAGAAGCTGGGCGTGCACAAGTAAACCGCAGGAGCGAACGCCATGACCGACACCACACCCTACCGGGTCGTCAATCAGCCCTTCTACCAGCCCCAGGCGAATGAAGTGGCTTTGTTTGAGGCGGCCTACACCGCCCGGCTGCCGGTCATGGTCAAGGGACCGACGGGCTGCGGCAAGTCGCGCTTTATTGAATACATGGCCTGGCGTCTGGGCAAGCCACTCATCACGGTGGCCTGCAACGAAGACATGACGGCCTCCGACCTGCTGGGCCGTTATCTGCTGGAGGCCCAGGGCACGCGCTGGCTGGACGGACCGCTGACCACCGCCGTGCGCCTGGGTGCCATTTGTTACCTCGACGAGATCGTGGAAGCCCGCCAGGACACTACCGTGGTGATTCACCCGCTGACCGACCACCGCCGCCAGTTGCCGCTGGACAAGCGCGGCGAGTTGATCAACGCCCACCCGGACTTCCAGCTGGTGATCTCCTACAACCCCGGCTACCAGACCTTGATGAAGGACCTGAAGCAATCGACCAAGCAGCGCTTTGTGGGTTTTGATTTTGACTACCCCGACCCGGACCTGGAAGCGGCCATCGTGGCCCAAGAGACCGGCACCGACCCCCAGCTCGCAGCCCGGCTGGTGACGATTGCAGGCACCGCACGCCGGCTCAAGGGCCATGGACTCGATGAAGGCATCTCCACCCGGTTGCTGGTGTACGCCGCGACCTTGATCAAGGGTGGGGTCAGCCCACGGGACGCCTGCCGCATGGCGCTGGTGCGCCCCATCACGGACGACGCCGACATTCGTGCGACGCTGGACCACGCCATTGACGCGGTGCTGGGGTGAACACCTGGCGCGAACAACTCGATTGCGGCTTCCCGCCGGTCGTGGCGGTGCTGGACGACTGCATGCGCGAGGCGCAGAGCGTGCTCACGCCCGAGGGCCAGACGGCCTACCTTGCAGCGGGCCGTTTCCTGGGCAAGATGGGCCGCGGCGCGGAGCCGGTCCTGATCTTCCTGCAGGAGTGGCCCCAGGTGGCGGTCACCCTGGGGGAGTCGGCCTTGCCGCCCGTCATGGAGACCCTTCGCGCCATGACAAAGTCGCCCAACGGTCGCGCCATCGCGCCCTTTTTGCAGTCGCTTGCGGCCGTTGCACGGCGCCTGGCGTCACAAGAACAACTGCAGCGGTATCTCGATTTGAGTCTGCGTACCATGGAGCGCACCAGCGGCTCCATTCATGGCATTCACAAGACCTACGCCAGCCCCGGCCTGCCTGATTTCTTTCAGCAAGCGCCTTACCTGCTCAGCCAGCTGTCCATCGAGGGACTGGGCCACTGGGTGGACTACGGCGTGCGCAACTACGGCCATCACCCGGAGCGCCAGCGCGATTACTTCTGCCTGCAGTCGGCCGACAGCCGCGCCGTTTTACAGCGCGAACGCCACGGCACGCTGCTGGTGGACAACACCCGCCAACTCGATCTGTACCTGCTCGGCCTGTGGCAGATGGCGGACCACCTCGTGCCCTATTCCACCGGCTTCGACGAATTGCGCCAACCCGTGCCCTACTTTGACAAGCTGGGCATTCGCCTGCCGGATGTGTATGACGAACGCCAGGGCATCAGCGGGTTGAACCGCTACCGCGCCGCGCTGGCCCACATGGCCGCCCACCGGCGCTGGAGCCGCGCCATCTTTGCCGACAACTACAGCCCGTTTCAACGCCTGGCGATCGAATTTTTTGAAGATGCGCGGGTGGAATGGCTGGCGATGCGCCAGTACCCCGGTCTGCGCCGCATCTTTGCCGCACTGCACCCTGTGCCAACAGAAGGTGCATGCGACCCGGCCACCCACTCCTGCCTGCGCCACCGCCTGGCCATGCTGTCGCGGGCCTTACTGGACCCGTCACACGGCTATGCAGATGCCGATCTGAACCACTTTGTACAGCGCTTTGCTGCGCTCATGGCGCAAGGCGACTCCAGCACCGAAGCCGTGGCAGGTCTGGCCCTGCTCTACGTCGCAAAGACACGCATCCAGAGTGACCAGTTGCCCAAAACCTGGTTCACGGACACGGAAATCGACTACCGGGACGACAACCGCCATTTGTGGAAATACCATGAGATGAGCGACGACGAGGAGATGTTCGAAGAACACCGCGTGAACACCGCCACGAACGAGAGCCGGGGCCTGCCACCGCGCCATTACCCCGAATGGGACTACACCAGCCAGACCTACCGGCCGGACTGGGTCAGCCTCTATGAGCGGCTGCACCCGTCGGGCAACCCCGCTGACATTGACCAGTTGCTGGACAAGCACAGCGTCCTGGCCAAAAAACTCAAGCGTCTGCTGGACCTGCTCAAACCCCAGGACAAGATGCGCGTTCGATACCAGGAAGAAGGCAGCGAGCTGGATCTGGATGTGGCGCTGCGCTCCTTGATCGATTTGAAGAGTGGCGGCCAGCCCGACCCGCGCATCAACATGAGTCACAAGACCGATGGCCGCAGCATTGCAGTCATGCTGGTGCTGGACTTGTCTGAATCCCTGAACGAAAAAGCCGCAGGCTCGGCGCAAAGCATTCTTGAACTCAGCCAGGAAGCCGTGTCTTTGTTGGCGTGGTCAATCGATCAGTTGGGCGACCCCTTTGCGATTGCCGGTTTTCACTCCAACACGCGCCACGATGTGCGCTACCTGCACATCAAGGGCTTTGGGGAGCGCTGGGGTGATGAGGTGAAGGGCCGCCTCGCGGCGATGGAGGCAGGCTACTCCACCCGCATGGGCGCTGCCATGCGCCATGCCGCGCACTATCTGGGTGCCCAGCAAGCCGACAAAAAGCTGATGCTGGTGCTGACCGACGGCCAACCCTCGGACGTCGATAGCCATGACGAGCGAATGCTGATTGAAGATGCGCGCCAGTCCGTGCGGGAGCTCGATCAGCAAGGCATTTTCACCTACTGCATCAGTCTGGACGCCAAGGCGGATGGGTATGTGAGCGACATCTTCGGGCGCCAGTACACGGTGATTGACCACATTGAGCGCCTGCCGGAGCAACTGCCAAAGCTGTTCATGGCCCTGACACGGTGAACGGGTGCGCGCCAGACGTTATGAGGCTTCTGCGTGCGCAATCTTCACAATGCATTGCGCGATTTCTTCCGGCGACAAGACAAAATCGATGCAGCCGGTGTCAATCGCACTTTCGGGCATGTCGGGCTCGCTGGCCGTGCTCAGCTTTTGCGCAATCGTGATGCCACCAACGGCTTGAATGCCACACATGGCGGCCGCACCATCGCCGTCCAGCCCGGAGACGATCACGGCCACCAGCTTGCCATCCCAGAAATGGGTTAACGACTTCAGAAAAACCGTGATGACATCAGGCCATCCCCGGGGCTTTGAAATGGGCATCAGATGGAATTCACCGTCAGCGATATGCAGGTCCCGGTTGGCGGGAATGATGAATACCCGGTTGGGTTCGATCCGCAAATCTTCCGTGATCAGGTCAACAGGCATCGGGGTGAAACGTGGAAGCACTTCATGCAGCTGGGTTGGCATGATGGTGATGTGGTTCACGATGACGATCGCCACCCCCATGTCCGCAGGAAGGTGCTTCAAGAGGCGAATGTAGGCGTCAAGCCCGCCCGCCGAGCCGCCGACACACACGATCGGAAAATCCCGTACTGCGGGCCCAAGTTGCGTCGATTTGAGGTTCATGGTTGTAGGTTCAGGCTTCCAACGGTCAATGGCTAAGTGTTCTTGAATACCGCGTGAGCCTGTCTGTGATCTTGGGCGCCTGCCGACAGCCGGTCAAGCAGTCCAACACGACACTTCACGTCAGAATTGACCTACATGACATCGCAGACATGCATCCAGCATTGGAATGCTTGCTGCACAATGGCACATCGACACAATGTCCTGCCCACGAGTGCCTACATGAGTTCAGTCACGGTCAACCTCCCCGGGGAACTCAACCGGCTGCGTCAAGAGCTGGCCAGTTCGAGGTTGACGGAGGTTTTCCGTCTCTGCCCTGTGGCGATCTCCCTGACCCGCGAGGCCGACGGTGTCTATGCCGATGTGAATCAGCAATGGTCGGCGCTCACGGGCCTTTCCCTGGAGGATGCGGTCGGACAGTCGTCCATCGAGCTGGGTTTCTGGAAGGACGCCATTTTTCGCGATGAAGCCATGGACCGGATGCACAAGTCCGGGACCCTGCTCGATCTGGACTTCTATTTCGTGCGGCCGGACGGTCAACAAGTCATCCTCCAGATCAATGTGTCACGAATCGCGGTGGCCGGTACAAACTGTTTGTTGAGCTATCTCAAGGACGTCACCGCTGAGCGCACGGCCCAAGCCGCACTGCTGGCCAGCGAGCAACGACTGCGGGAGACCAACGACCAACTCAGTCAGCAGGTCAAGCTGTTTGAATCGATGGAAAGCCTGGGGTCAGTGGGTTACTGGACGTCCGGCGCTGATGCCAACAGCCTGCGGTGGTCTAACGGACTGTACCGGCTGGCCGGTCTGGCGCCGGGCACGGTAGCCGACAAGGCCATCGGGCGCAGCCGGATTCATGACGATGACCGCCAGAAGTTTGCAAACGCTCGCCTCAGGGTGGACAACACCACGGTGGAATACCGGTGGAATCACCCCGACGGACGGGTCCGCTGGCTGCGCTCGCGCATGCGGCGCTGGTCGGGTGATGGTGCCCAGGCCATCGACTTTGGCGTCGTGCAAGACATCACCGAGGAACGTGAGGCGACGCTGGCCCTGCAGGAAAAACTGGGGTTCATTCAAAAGATCACCAGCCGCTTGCCTGGCGTGGTGTTTCAATTGCGGCTCAGACCCACGGGCTGGTTTGAGTTTGTGTACCTGAGTGGACCGGTGCGAGAAATCTACCGGGGCGTGACCTCCGAACAAATCTTGAAGGACGCCACCTGCACATTGAAGTTGCATCACCCGGATGATTTGCAGAACTTTCTGAGCACGATCAGAACCTCGGCTCGTGATCTCACCCCCTGGATACAGGAATACCGTCTTAAGTTTGACAACGGGGATGTTTGCTGGTTTTTGGGGCAGGCGATTCCTGAACGGGAGGCGGACGGTTCGGTGCTGTGGAATGGGTTCACCACCGAAGTCACCACACGCAAGCTCGCAGAAGAGGCTTTGCGCTTGAGCGAGACCCGCTTTCGCGCTCTCACGGAGCTTTCTTCCGACTGGTACTGGGAACAGGACGAGCATTTTCGATTTGTGCGGGTGGACGGAAACCTTCTGGCGACCCAAGCAAAATCAGCCGAAAGCTACACCGGAACCACACGTTGGGACACGGCCGAGGGCGTCAGCCCGGCACAATGGGCCGATCACCGCGCATCACTGAAGGCACATGAAACCTTCCGCGATTTTGAAATGCAACGCCGACGTGCGGACAACACCCTCATGTGGGTCTCGGTCAGCGGCACACCCATTTTTGATGCGCAGGGCCGATTCAAAGGCTACCGCGGCGTGGGTCGGGATATTTCGGAGCAGAAAAGAGCCGAAGAGGAAATCGAGCGCCTTGCTTTTTACGATGTACTCACGGGCCTGCCCAACCGCCGCCTGCTGATGAACCGCCTGCAGCACGCGCTGGCAGTCAGTGAGCGCGATCACCTGCCCGGGGCTCTGCTGTTCGTCGACCTGGACAACTTCAAGGACCTCAATGACACGCGGGGCCATGACGTAGGCGATGAACTGCTGCAAAAGGTTGCCGCCCGGCTGGGTGAATGTGTGCGGGAGGTCGATACCGTTGCCCGCCTGGGTGGCGACGAGTTTGTCGTGATGCTGCAAAACCTGAGCCAGGTCGCCAGTGAAGCGGCGGCCCATGCCGAAAGTGTGGGAAGCAAGATTTTGAGCCTGCTCAACCAGCCCTACCACCTGGGTGGCACCGAACACCACAGCACGCCCAGCATTGGCATTACCTTGTTTCAGGACCACCTGCTCAGCGTGGACGAGTTACTGAAACGGGCCGACCTCGCCATGTACCAGGCCAAAACAGCCGGGCGCAACACGCTTCGATTTTTTGACCCGTCCATGCAGGAGGTTGTCGCCAGCCGCGCTGCGATGGAGGCCGACTTGCGTCGCGGATTGCAGCGAAATGAACTGCGGCTGTACTACCAGCCAGTGGTCAATGCAGACGGCTGCATCCTGGGTGTTGAGGCTCTGGTGCGGTGGCAGCATCCTGAGCACGGGATGATCATGCCTGGCGAGTTCATCCCGCTGGCAGAGCGAACCGGGCTCATCCTGCCCCTGGGGCAGTGGGTTCTGGAAGCGGCCTGTGCCCAGTTGGTGGCATGGTCAGCGCAGCCACACACGGCGGGCTTGACGGTGGCAGTCAATGTGAGTGCACGCCAGTTCCGCCAGGTCGACTTTGCCTGCCAGCTGGTGGCGCTGTTGCAGCGAACCGGTGCCAACCCACATCAATTGAAAATAGAAATTACGGAAAGCCTGCTGCTCAACGACATGGCGGACACCATTCAGAAAATGGGCGAACTCAAAGCCTTGGGCTTGAGCTTTTCGCTGGATGACTTTGGCACCGGTTATTCGTCACTTGCCTATCTCAAGAACCTGCCGCTGGAGCAACTCAAAATTGATCAATCGTTTGTCCGCGATGTGCTGACCGACCCGAACGATGCCGCCATTGTGCAAACGGTGCTGTCGCTGGGCAAAAGCTTCGGGCTGACGGTGGTAGCCGAAGGGGTAGAGACCCCCAGCCAGCGTGATTTTTTGGTGCTCCACGGCTGCCGGGTGTTTCAGGGCTATTTGTTTGGCCGCCCGGTGCCACTGGATCAGCTGGCGTTGAGTGCGCCCGCAGGGCCGGATTCAGTCGGCAACGGGTGATCTGAAGCCTCGACAGGCTCACTGGCGGCTGGCTCAGTGGCAACCGGCTGGCTGGCGGCCAGTTCGGCAATCGCCTGGCGCACACCGGCCTTGTCACCTGCACCGGCAAATTTGCTGTATTTACCCAAAATGGTGACCATCTGACCGTACACGCGCGGGTTGCCAGCCATGCACTCTTTCAGCTCCAGGAAGTCGGGTTCACCCGTGAAGTTACCCACCAGACCACCGGCCTCGCTCACCAGCAAGGAGCCCGCGGCCACGTCCCAGGGCTGAAGACCAGTTTCAAAAAATCCGTCGGTGAAACCCGCAGCCACGTAGGCCAGGTCAAGCGCAGCAGCACCGGGCCGCCGCAGGCCAGCCGTGCGCTGCATGATGTCGCCCATCATGCGCAAATAAGTGTTGAAGTCGTCACCGGGACGGAAGGGGAAGCCTGTGGAAATCAGACATTCCTGCAGGCGTACGCGCTTTGACACGCGAATGCGGCGGTCGTTCATGAAAGCGCCGCGGCCTTTGGTAGCGGTGAAGAGGTCGTTTCGGCTGGGGTCATAAACGACGGCTTGCTCAATCTTGCCCTTCACGGCCAGCGCGATGCTGACACAGTAGACCGGCAGGCCGTGGATGAAATTGGTGGTGCCGTCCAGCGGGTCAATGATCCAGACAAACTCCGAATCCTTGGCGCCGTGTTCCCGACCCGACTCTTCTGCCCAGATGCCATGCCCTGGATAGGCAGTCAGCAAGGTCTCAATAATGACCGCCTCTGCGGCATGGTCCACTTCGGTGACAAAGTCATTGACCTGCTTTTGCGAGATGCGAACGGACTCGACATCCAGCGCGGCGCGGTTGATGATGGCACCAGCGGCGCGGGCCGCCTTGACGGCCACATTGATCATGGGATGCAGATTGGGAGACGACATAAATTTTGAGAAGTTGACAGAACAGACCATGTGATCTGTCCCGAAATGACCATGAGCGGTACGGGACTGCCCGGCGATGCGGGCAGCGACAATAGCGTGATTTTAACCGTCCCGGCCGTTTCTTCAATTTTTGACTTCATGCAAACACGTTTTATTCTGATCAACACCAGCCACGCCGGCAATGTGGGTGCTGCCGCCCGCGCCATGAAAACCATGGGGTTTGATGATCTGGTGCTGGTGGCACCGCGCTGGGCGAATGTGCTGAACCGCGAAGAAACCATTCAACGCGCCAGCGGAGCGCTGGACGTGCTCAAAAACGCCCGCATTGTCGCCACGCTGGACGAGGCGCTGGACGGCATGACCCATTTGTGTGCCACGGCCATGACACCACGGGACTTCGGCCCGCCCACGGTCACACCGCGTGAACATTTCGAGGCGCTATCAAAATCAGAGCTACTTACGAACGGTGGGCAAGGGCTACAGGCCGAAAAGGCATTAAATACCGGCATGGCTTTTCTGTTCGGCTGTGAACGCTTTGGCATGAGCAATGACGATGTCTACCGCTGCCACACCTGCCTGAGCATTCCCAGCAACCCCAAGTTCGGCTCGCTGAACCTGGGGGCCGCATTGCAGGTCATTGCTTACGAGTGGCGCCTGGCCTTGGGCGCCTATCCGGTGAATGTGGCCACGGCCACCCCGGTACTGGCGGACGCACAGCAAGTGGCAGGCATGTTGGCCCACTGGGAGAAGTCCTTGACGACGGTGGGCTTTCTGGATCCTCGGGCGCCCAAAAAGCTCATGCCCCGGCTGAATCAGATATTCAATCGCGCGGGTCTGTCCGTGGATGAGATTCAACTGCTTCGCGGCATCGCCAAAACAATGGAGCAGACCGCCACCCGGGCGCTGCCCCTTCTGACGACGACGGCACCTTCTAAAGACTAGACTTCGCTTATGTTTTCCAGACTCCGCTCAGACATCCAATGCATCCTGGACCGAGACCCGGCCGCTCGCACCACCTGGGAGGTGCTGACGTGCTACCCCGGCCTGCACGCCGTGATACTCCATCGCGCAGCCCACTGGTGCTGGACCAGGGGCTTCAAATGGCTGGGGCGTTTCACGTCCCACATCGCACGTTTTCTCACGGGCATCGAGATTCACCCGGGCGCCATCATCGGCGAGCGGGTCTTTTTTGACCACGCCATGGGTGTGGTGGTCGGTGAAACGGCAGAAATCGGTGACGGCTGCACCATCTACCAGGGCGTCACCTTGGGCGGCACCTCGCTCTACAAGGGCGTGAAGCGACACCCCACCCTCGGCCGCAACGTCGTCGTAGGCGCCGGAGCCCAGGTGCTGGGCGGGTTCACGGTGGGTGATGGCGCCAAGGTGGGCTCCAATGCGGTGGTGACCAAACCCGTACCGGCAGGTGCCACCGCGGTGGGCAACCCCGCACGCATCATTCAGGCGGAACTGGACGTCAAGCGTGAAGAAACAGCGTCAAAAATGGGCTTTTCAGCCTATGGCGTCACACAAAATGACGACCCTCTGAGCCAGGCCATGCGGGGGCTGATTGACAACGCATCGTCTCAGGAGCATCAGATTGCCATGCTCTGGCAAGCCATCGAGACCTTGCAGATCAACCGGTCAACCGCCAATTGCGTGCCCGGTGATGCGACCCGCAAAGAACAATTCGAGGCCGACCGGCTCAACCAGCTCGTCGGCAAATAACCCGGCGTAGCTTAGCTCGAAGACTTTGCGGAACGGATGGCCGACTTGGGCCGGAAGGCCTTGCATACGTCGTCATGGGTTTCGAGATACGGCCCACCAATCAAATCGATGCAATACGGCACGGCGGCAAAAATGCCGGCCATCAGGGTCGCACCCTCTTTGTCTTTGAGGCCTTCCAGTGTTTCCTGAATCGATTTGGGCTGCCCGGGCAAATTGATAATCAGGCTCTGCGCACGAATCACCGCGACTTGCCGGGACAGGATGGCGGTGGGCACAAACCGAAGGCTGATCTGGCGCATCTGCTCGCCAAAGCCGGGCATTTCCTTGGTCGCCACGGCCAAAGTCGCCTCCGGAGTCACGTCACGAAGGGCCGGACCGGTTCCGCCTGTTGTCAAAACCAGGGAGCAACCCGCCTCGACCAGTTCAATCAGGGTCGCGCTGATGGTGGCCTGATCGTCAGGGATGAGCCGGGGTTCAAATTGCAGCGGGTTTATCAGAGCGCGCGTCAACCAGTCTTGCAGTGCGGGCAAGCCCTTGTCTTCGTACACACCGGTAGACGCCCTGTCGCTGATGGACACCATGCCAATTTTGACGACGTCATGCCCCGTGGGGGTCCCTGAATTCATTCGGCTTCGTCCGTGTCGTCAGCCCCGGTGTTGGGAACCACATCGCCCTGCAATGTCAATTGTTCACGCACCAATTGAAAAATGTCACGATAGGGGCGGCCATGGCGTATTGCTTCGCCGGGCTTCTCGGGCTTGGCGTCCTTGCGGGCCTGGCGAATCAGGGCACGCAGTTGCTGCGTGTCGGTGCCTGGGCAAAGCGTGATCCACTCGCCAAATGCCCCCTCCTCGGCAATCAACCGGTCACGCCAGCTCTCTGCCTGGTGAAGAACATAGTTCTCTCGGGCCGAGCCGTTGTGTTGTTCGGCCAGTACCGCGCGAATGGCGTAAATTTCTTCAGGCGTCAACAAGCGCATGAGCTTGCCAATGAACTGCATCTGGCGACGTTTGCCTTCAAAGTTGGTGATGCGCTTGGCCTCGGCAATGGCGTCTTTGAGCTTTTCGGTCAACGCCAGCCGAATCATCAGGTCTGCACGGAGCGTCATCAAGTCTTCGCCCAGCTTTTGCAGTTCGGTGCTTTCGCGCTTGAGATCCGTCCGACTCATGTCGTCGGTGCCTTTGAGCTCGGCCTTGAGCTCGATATCGCGATCGCTGCCTTCGGCGACGAACTCGCCTTTGACGAAGTAGCCTTTTTTGAATTTGCGTGACATGGTAAGGAAAATGGGGGAGCGGGCACTGGGTACCACGGAGCCAAGTATCATAGCCTCCGATATGAAGAAACCCAACTTGACCCCTGCCCAGCCCAGCGCTGACAACGGCTTCAGCTACAGCCGCCCCTATTTTGAAGAGCTGGTGGACACGGCCTTGGCACATGCCAAAAAGCTGGGTGCCACCGATGCAGGCGCCGAGGCATCAGAAGGCTGCGGCCTGAGCGTCTCCGTTCGCAAAGGCGAGCTGGAAAACGTGGAGCGCAACCGAGACAAGTCTCTGGGCGTCACGGTTTACATGGGCAAACGCCGTGGCAACGCCAGCACGTCGGACTTCTCCAGGTCGGCCATCGAACAGACCGTGCAGGCAGCCTATGACATCGCTCGCTTTACGGCTGCAGACCCCTTTGCCGCACTGCCAGATGCCAGAGACGTCGCCCAGCCGTCAAAGCAACGCACAGACCTCGAGCTGTTCTACCCTTGGTCAATCGACAGCGAAGGGGCTGCACAGATGGCCCTGAGGGGTGAAGCCGCCGCATTGCAAACCGACAAGCGCATTACCAACAGTGAAGGCGCGAGTGTGTCGGCTCAGCAATCACATTTTTTCAGTGCGCATACCCGGGGCTTCAGGGGTGGATACGCCAGCTCCCGTCACTCCTTCTCCGTCTCACCCATTGCAGGGCGGGGCGATGATATGCAACGTGATGCCTGGTACAGCTCCATGCGCAACGCTGATGACCTGGCCTCACCGGAGGCGGTTGGCCGCTACGCCGCTGAACGGGCGCTTAGCCGGTTGAATTCCAGAAAAATCGCCACGACCGAGTGCTCCGTGCTGTTTGAATCGCCACTGGCTGCAGGCCTTTTGGGAGCCTTGGTCCAGGCCATCAGCGGCGGTGCTTTGTATCGTAAGAGTACGTTCTTGCTAGACTCGTTGGGCAAACAGGTGCTCCCCAAGCACATCGACATCATGGAAGACCCATTTGTCAAACGAGGCAAAGGGAGCGCCCCGTTTGACGATGAAGGTGTAAAAGTCAAAGCACGCCAAGTGGTTGAGGCGGGTCGTGTGGAGGGTTACTTCCTGAGCAGCTATTCAGCGCGCAAGTTGGGTATGAAAACCACTGGTAATGCGGGTGGCTCGCACAACCTGACACTCTCGTCGCGCCTCACGCGCGCAGGTGACGATCTTGATGCGATGCTTGAAAAACTGGGAACCGGCCTGTTTGTCACTGAGCTGATGGGCAGCGGTGTGAATTACGTGACCGGCGACTATTCTCGGGGTGCCAGTGGCTTTTGGGTTGAAAAAGGGCGTATCGCCTATCCAGTGCATGAAATCACCATTGCCGGCAACATGAAAAAAATGCTCAAGGGCATCCAGGCGGTTGGTGCAGATGCATACAACTACGGCGCCAAGACCGTCGGATCGATCTTGATCAATCGGATGAAAGTCGCCGGAAGCTGACCCTCCATAAACTCAGCGCCCAATATCTTTGGGCGTGGGCGCTTGAAAAGCGCAATTGACAATTGAGCCGCTAGGGTAATTCGGTCACGCAAAAGAGAAAGGGTTAGCCAGTATGAACCGGCTAACCCTTTAAATTGTGGTCGGGGCGAAAGGATTCGAACCTTCGACCCTCTGGTCCCAAACCAGATGCGCTACCAGGCTGCGCTACGCCCCGACATCTTCGAATTATAACGGCTCCCAGAAGAGTTTCGCTTGATGGCACCACTTTTGCTGTCAATATTTGAATTGGCATCAATTGCAAGTCAAACAAATGCAAAACCTGTCATACCCATTCATTCCATATCAAAGCAATTGCCGTCGCCGCCACATCCATGGTTAACGCAGGAGCACGAATATTTCTGGAACGAGTGCCTGCCTGCCTCAGTGAACCCGCGCCCAGCGGGTGGTTCGAGCCTCTATACTGACAAGCAGCATTGACCTCAAAGTCCACCGCACCGTGACGCATCTCCAGGATCTACCTTTACAGACGCTGCAGTTTTACGCCACTGCGCCCTACCCTTGTAGCTATTTGACTGGCAAGCAGGCCCGTTCACAAGTGGCAACACCCAGCCACCTCATCAACAACGCGACTTACTCCGAATTGGTCATTAAAGGGTTCAGGCGCAGCGGCATGTTTACCTATCGGCCGTATTGCGACGGATGTCATGCCTGCACCCCCTTGAGGGTCCTTGTTGAGACGTTCCAACCGAACAAAAGCCAGCGACGTGCTTGGGCAACACATGGCAACCTGCAGGCCCGCGTGCTCAAACTCTGCTTTGTTCAGGAACACTACGACCTGTATCTACGCTATCAAAGCGGTCGACACGCGGGTGGCGGCATGGATGAAGACAGCGTTGACCAATACACCCAATTTTTGCTGCAAAGCCGGGTGAACTCCCGGCTGGTTGAATTCCGTGAAACACGTGCGGACGGTGCGCCAGGGGTCTTGAAAATGGTATCGATTTTGGACGTGCTTGACGATGGCATATCGGCCGTCTATACCTTTTACGAAGCAGATACAGATACCAAGACCAGCTATGGGACCTATGGCGTGCTATGGCAAATTGAACAAGCCAAGTCGCTGAAGCTTCCTCATGTCTACCTGGGGTACTGGATTGGTGAAAGTCCCAAAATGAGTTACAAGGCGCGCTTCAAACCTCATGAAGTACTCCAAGCAGGGCTGTGGACACAGAGTGCCAGATAACCTGTAACCTTATTCTTCCAGATACTCAACTCTTCAATCTGCAGATCAAAATTTCACAAGATAAAATAGGAACTTCCAGTTCAGGAGTTCCCATGCGAAATATAGATACAAGCATTCCCAGCACCCCAACAGTTCAAGTCATTGAACGCATGTTCGCGCTTATGGACGTGCTGGCCTCGCGGGAAGAAGCTATTTCACTGAAGGAAATCAGTGAAAAGACAGGCTTGCATCCCTCAACCACCCACCGCCTGCTGAATGATCTGGCGACGGGCCGCTTTGTGGATCGCCCTCAACCAGGAAGTTATCGTTTGGGAATGAGACTACTCGAACTGGGAAACCTGGTCAAAAGTCGGCTCAATGTTCGTGATGCTGCGCTCGTTCCCATGCGTGAGCTACACAAATTGATTCAGCAACCCGTCAATTTGAGCATGCGCCAAAGCGATGAAATTGTGTACATCGAACGTACCTACAGTGAGCGTTCAGGGATGCAGGTTGTCCGGGCTATTGGTGGACGTGCGCCCCTTCACCTGACATCCGTCGGAAAATTGTTTCTGGCGGCTGACGATCCCCAAAGGGTAAGGGCTTATGCAACGCGCACGGGCCTCACGGGACACACCAAGAATAGTCTTACAGATTTGACGGCATTGGAACGTGAACTGTCCAAAGTGCGTCAATATGGAAATGCGCATGACAATGAAGAGCTGGAGTTGGGCGTACGCTGTATGGCGGCAGGCATTTACGATGACCAGGGCAAGCTGGTTGCCGGACTCTCAATTTCGGCGCCTGCTGGTCGACTGGAAGAGGAATGGCTTCCTAAACTACAGGCGACAGCCCGGGAAATATCAACGACCTTGGGCTACAAATCAGACTCCGCTCTTTAGATCAAAGGGCCGTCGCCAGTCTTACCGGACGATAGCAAGTTTGTCAGCAGCCACTGCGCCAACCAGCGGTACGTTGCGTAGCGTAGCTGGTGGCATTGATTCGACCCAGTGCCTGACACGTTCGGCATCACCAATTCGGCTCAATTTCCCAGCCGAATCGAGAAATACCATGATGAGCTTGCGGCCGGCCACCTTGGCTTGCATAACTAGGCATTGACCCGCTTCAGTGATAAAGCCTGTTTTTTGTAACCCAATGTCCCAGGACGGATTTTTTACAAGTCGGTTGGTGTTGTTGTACTGAAGAACCCGATTGCCAACCGCCACTTGGTAACCTGGGGATGTCGACAATTCACGCATCGTGGGATTTCCATAGGCAACATTCACCAGTTTCACCAAGTCACGCGCACTGGATTGGTTGTTGCTAGAGAGACCGGTTGGCTCGACATAACGCGTGTCATTCATGCCAATCAAACGAGCTTTTGCATTCATCAGTCCGACAAAAACCTGCAGACCGCCAGGATAGCTCCTGCCAAGAGCATGTGCGGCCCTGTTTTCACTGGACATCAATGCAAGATGCAGAAGCTCACCACGAGTCAACTCGGCACCTACTTTCAACCGAGAAGAACTTCCTTTTTCCGTATCAACATCCTCTTGTGAAATCGTGACCATTTCATTCATTGGGAGGCGTGACTCGCTCAATATCAATCCAGTCATGAGCTTTGTGAGCGATGCGATAGGCAAAACAGCGTGGTCGTTCTTGCTGAACAAAACCTCACTGGTGTCCTGATCAATGACCAAAGCCACACTGGACTTCAGCTCCAACTCATCTCGCGCGTCGTGTAAACCGGCCATCTGTCCAAATGACAGCTTGGGAGAAACGACTTCAGCGGAAACGATTGCTTTGTGTTTTGCAAGCACCGAAACCTTAGTGGTTTTGGTTTTTGCCACCAATTTGGTCTTGTGGTTCACCGAGACAACGCCATGCCTGGTCTTTTTTGAGACGGCAACGTGCTTCGCCACTTTGACAGACTCACGTTTACTCTGTGCTGCATTGGCATGGGGCAACGCAGTTGCGAGTGCAAAAATCGTAAGGCCAAAGAAAAAGGAAAGTCGTCGCACAATGTTTCCAAACGCAATTTGATGAGAACGAGACATGAATTCATCTCCGCATTTATTTCTCGAAGTTGCAAGTTTATACAAAAAAGTCGCGCAATATCAATTACTTGCGCGACTTTCTTAAACCAGAACCGTCGAAGCGGTTGAAAACCTATCCTTGGGCGGCCACGCGATCAGCTTTACTCTGCAATTTATTCAATGCGCTGAGGTAGGCTTTGGCCGAGGCCACCACAATATCCGGATCAGCACCCATGCCATTGACCACTCGCCCACTATTTTGCAGACGCACGGTCACTTCACCCTGACTCTCCGTGGAGTCACTAATGGCATTCACCGAGTAAAGCACCATCTCGGCACCACTTTTCACGTGCGCTTCTATGGCTTTCAGCGATGCATCCACAGGCCCATTGCCATCCGATGCGCTTTTGACTTCGCGGCCGTCAACTGTGAAAACAATGCTGGCTTGCGGGCGCTCCCCTGTTTCACTGTGCTGAGACAGGGAAACAAAAGAATACTGCTCTTTCTCATGAGCAACACTTTCGTCACTGACCAAAGCCAGAATATCCTCGTCGAAAATCTCACTCTTTCGATCGGCCAGTTCCTTGAATCTGGCGAACGCAGCGTTGACATCGCCTTCACTTTCAAGTTGCACGCCGAGCTCCTGGAGTCGCTGTTTAAACGCATTGCGACCACTCAGTTTCCCAAGGACAATCTTGTTAGCAGTCCAGCCCACATCCTCAGCTCGCATAATTTCATACGTATCGCGAGCTTTGAGAACGCCATCCTGATGGATGCCAGAGGCATGAGCAAAGGCATTGGCGCCCACAACGGCCTTGTTAGGCTGAACGACAAAACCTGTGGTCTGACTCACCATACGGCTCGCAGCAAGAATGTGCTTGGTATCAATGCCTAAATCAAGCCCGAAATAATCCCTGCGTGTTTTGACTGCCATCACGATTTCTTCAAGACTGCAATTGCCGGCACGCTCACCTAAGCCGTTGATGGTGCACTCTACCTGGCGAGCACCACCGATTTTGACGCCAGCCAGGGAATTGGCAACGGCCATCCCTAAATCATTGTGACAATGCACTGACCAGATCGCCTTGTCTGAATTGGGGATTCGATCCCGCAAGGTTTTGATGAAATTGCCGTACAGCTCCGGTACCGCGTAACCCACGGTATCAGGCACGTTGATCGTCGTCGCACCTTCGTGAATAGCAGCCTCCAAAACGCGGCAAAGAAAATCAACATCGCTGCGATACCCATCCTCTGGACTGAACTCGACATCAGCGACGAGGTTACGGGCAAAGCGCACGGCCAGTTTGGCCTGCTCAAATACCTGATCAGGTGTCATCCGCAACTTCTTCTCCATATGAAGAGCAGACGTTGCGATAAAAGTGTGAATACGTGCGCTGTTGGCCCCTTTCAGGGCTTCGGCAGCCCTGGCGATGTCTTTGTCATTGGCGCGCGACAGTGAACAAATTGTGGAATCCTTGATCGCATTTGCGATGGAACGAACAGCTTCGAAATCACCATTTGAACTGGCAGCAAATCCGGCTTCAATGACGTCAACCTTCAGGCGCTCCAATTGCCGAGCGATGCGCAACTTCTCATCTTTGTTCATCGACGCGCCGGGCGACTGCTCTCCATCACGCAAGGTGGTATCAAAAATGATCAATTTATCAGCCATCCTATTTCTCCTATGTTCCCAAAAACCAGAAATCAACAAATCAAAACAAAAAGCCCGTCGCAAATGCAGACGGGCTTTTGATCAGGATGAGCGCTTGCTCTACTGTCTCCGCCCGTATGGCGATAGCAGCAGTGCCAGCAGCGTTTTATTCATAATTTCAATGTACCACAAGTTCGGAAGAACGCTGGCTGCAGTCACGCTAGAAGCCGCCCTCACTCATGAAGACCACGCTCGTCGGGCTCCTTTGTAGAAATACTGATCACACTGGTCTGCATGCCTTTGGCGCGACGCCAGATGTAAATCACATAGCCACTGAGACCGTACACGACAAACACACCAAACATCACGATAGGAGGATCGATATTGATCACAGCGATTCCCAGAGCAAGCATCACGATCACCGCAAAGGGCACGCTCTTTTTCATGTGAACGTCTTTAAAACTGTAAAACGGAACATTGGTCACCATGGTGAGTCCCGAGTACAAAGCTAATGCAAACATGAGCCACGCAACCGCCGGACCTTTCACACCAAGGTCCGTCATCAGACCAATGAACCCAGCCATAAGGGCTGCCGCAGCTGGTGAGGGTAATCCTTGAAAATATCGCTTGTCAACGACGGCCGTGTTGACATTAAACCTGGCAAGGCGTAATGCGGCGCAAGCACAATAGACAAATGCCGCAATCCAGCCCCAACGCCCCAAGCCCTGAAGAGCCCAGACATAAGCAATCAATGCGGGGGCAGCCCCGAAGGAAACCATGTCGGAGAGTGAGTCCATTTGCTCACCAAACGCGCTTTGCGTATTCGTCATCCGTGCAACTCGGCCATCCAGGCTGTCGAGCACCATGGCACAAAAAATCCCCACAGCAGCCAAATCAAAGTGTCCATTGATGGCCATAACGATGGCATAAAACCCACCAAACAAGGCCGCCAAAGTGAACAAATTTGGTAAAATGTAAATGCCTTTCCTGCGCTTCCTCACCACTACGGACTCGCCTTCAACCAAGTCAAACTCGTTGCCGTCATGCATAGATTGGCCTCCTGTTTTAATAATAACAAAGGCCACCGAAGTGGCCTTTGTTCAGAGAGTCATTCGACTCAGTTGCGCGTCTGATCGACGAGCTTGTTCTTCGCGATCCAAGGCATCATCGCACGAAGTTTTTCACCCACTTGTTCAATAGGGTGCTCCGATGTCAAACGACGACGGCTCAACAGTGTTGGCGCACCGGCCTTGTTTTCCAAGATGAAGCTCTTCGCGTACTCACCCGTCTGAATGTCTTTCAAACACTGACGCATGGCGTCTTTGGTAGCACTGGTCACGATGCGTGGGCCTGTAACGTACTCGCCATATTCAGCATTGTTGGAGATGGAGTAATTCATGTTGGCGATACCGCCTTCATAAATCATGTCCACAATCAACTTGAGCTCGTGCAGGCATTCGAAGTAGGCCATTTCTGGCGCATAGCCCGCTTCAACCAATGTTTCGAAACCAGCTTTGATCAATTCAACGGTGCCGCCGCACAAAACAGCTTGCTCACCAAACAGATCCGTCTCTGTTTCTTCACGGAAATTGGTTTCAATGATGCCAGCCTTGCCGCCACCGTTGGCCATGGCATAGCTCAATGCCAAGTCGCGTGTGCGTCCAGACTTGTCTTGATGAATGGCAATCAGATGGGGAACACCGCCACCTTGAGCATAGGTGCCACGCACCGTGTGACCGGGGGCCTTTGGAGCAACCATCCAGACATCGAGGTCTGCGCGCGGTGTGACCAAGCCGTAATGCACATTGAAGCCGTGCGCAAACACCAGAGACGCACCCTGCTTGATGTTAGGCTCAATGTCGTTTGTGTAAACCGCGGCAATTTGCTCGTCGGGCAACAAAATCATGACAACGTCAGCGGCCTTCACGGCGTCAGCGACTTCAGCAACTTTAAGGCCGGCTTTTTCGACCTTGGGCCAGGAAGCGCCACCTTTGCGCAAACCGACGACAACAGTTACGCCACTGTCGTTCAAATTCTGGGCATGGGCGTGGCCTTGGCTGCCGTAGCCGATGATCGCGACTGTCTTGCCTTTGATGAGGCTCAGGTCACAGTCTTTGTCGTAAAAAACCTTCATTTTTTTCTCCGTTGTAAAAAATTAAACTCTTAAGATTCGTTCGCCACGACCAATGCCACTTGAGCCGGTACGGACGGTTTCCAATATCGCACCACGCTCAATTGCTTCGAGAAATGCGTCGTTTTTCGACTGATCTCCGGTCAACTCGATGGTGTAGCTTTTCTCGGTCACATCGATGATGCGGCCCCGAAAAATATCGGCCATGCGTTTCATTTCTTCACGCTCTTTGCCCACAGCACGAACCTTCACCATCATGAGCTCGCGCTCGGTGTAAGCACCCTCCGTCAGGTCCACAACCTTCACCACTTCAATCAGACGATTCAAGTGTTTGGTGATCTGTTCGATGACGTCGTCCGGCCCGGAGGTCTGGATTGTCATGCGTGAAAGACTCGGGTCTTCAGTCGGCGCAACAGTGAGAGATTCAATGTTGTAGCCACGGGCAGAAAAGAGACCCACCACACGGGAAAGTGCTCCCGGCTCGTTCTCTAGCAAGACAGCAATGATATGTTTCATATTTTGAGATTCCTCTTTTCGCTGCCCTCCCCCTTTGGCGGTAACCAAAGGGCTCGGCAAGCAATAGATTCATCAGGCGTTAGTTAAAGATCTTCCGAACCCAGCAGCATTTCCGTGATGCCCATGCCAGCTTTGACCATGGGGAATACATTTTCAGTCGGATCCGTGCGGAAATCCATGAAAACAGTCCGATCCTTGAGCTTACGGGCTTCCCGCAAAGCGGGCTCCACATCCTGGGCCCGCTCAATGAGCATGCCGACGTGACCATAGGCCTCTGCCAGCTTCACAAAGTTGGGGAGCGCATCCATGTAGCTATGGCTGTAGCGGCCTTCGTATTCAACTTCCTGCCACTGACGCACCATGCCCAGGTAACGATTATTCAGCGAAACTATTTTGATAGGTGTGTTGTATTGCAGGCAAGTAGATAGTTCCTGGATGCACATTTGCACTGAACCCTCACCCGTGATACAGAACACTTCGCTTTCAGGCTTTGCTAGCTTGATACCCATCGCGTAAGGAATACCAACACCCATGGTGCCAAGGCCACCGGAATTGATCCAGCGACGGGGCTCGTCAAAGCGGTAGTACTGGGCCGCCCACATCTGGTGTTGACCTACGTCAGAAGTGATGTAGGTATCAACATCCTTGGTCATGTTCCACAAGGTTTCGACCACATACTGGGGTTTGATCACGTCATTTTTTCCGTGGTCATACTTCAGACAATCGCGTTTACGCCAAGTCTCAATCGTGTCCCACCAAGCGCCAAGCGCATTGGCATCCGGCTTGACCGCGCCTTCCCTGATCATGGCGATCATTTCGGACAGAACATCCTTGACGTCGCCCACAATTGGAATATCGACTTTGACACGCTTTGAAATACTTGAAGGATCGATATCAATATGAATGATCTTGCGTTCGTTCTGAGCAAAGTGTTTGGGGTTGCCAATCACACGATCATCAAATCGGGCTCCCACCGCCAGCAACACATCGCAATGCTGCATCGCATTATTAGCCTCAACCGTGCCATGCATGCCCAACATGCCCAAGAACTTCTTGTCGCTGGCCGGATACGCACCCAATCCCATTAACGTGTTCGTGCAGGGGTAACCCAGCATATCTACCAACGTACGCAACTCTGCGGATGCATTACTCAACAGCACGCCACCACCGGTGTAGATATAGGGCCGTTTGGCTGCCAGCAACAGCTGCAACGCTTTGCGAATCTGACCACCGTGCCCTTTGCGGACGGGGTTGTAGGAACGCATCTCGACGGTTTCGGGATAGCCTGAATAGGGCACCTTCTTGAAGGAGACATCCTTGGGAATATCCACGACGACCGGGCCGGGGCGACCACTGCGAGCAATATGAAACGCTTTTTTCATGGTCTCAGCCAAATCACGGGCATCCTTGACCAGGAAATTGTGCTTCACCACCGGACGTGTAATCCCCACCGTGTCGCACTCCTGAAAGGCGTCAAGTCCGATCGCGTGCGTTGGCACCTGACCGGTGATGATCACCATTGGAATACTGTCCATGTAAGCGGTAGCAATACCGGTCACGGCATTGGTTGCACCGGGACCCGATGTCACCAGCGCCACGCCCACATCACCCGTTGCCCGGGCATAGCCGTCGGCCGCATGCACAGCACCCTGCTCATGGCGCACCAAAATGTGCTGAATGGTGTCTTGCTTATAAAAAGCGTCGTAAATGTGAAGTACAGCGCCGCCGGGGTATCCCCACACGTATTTCACGCCTTCGGCCTGCAGGGCCTTGATCAGGATCTCAGCGCCCCTCAGCTCCTGGACACTGGATGTTGTAGCAGAGGGGTTTGGCACAATTGAGCCAATCTGATTTTTTGCAGCGGAAGCTGCAGCGGTGGCCGAAGTGATTTCGGCTTTTGATATGTCCATGATTAACCTTTGTGAATTTCTCTGACGAAAAACCTTGGGTGCTCCTTCGCAGACACTTGTGGAGTTGCGTTGGAACTTGAGGCCAAAGCCATAAGCGCACCGATTCTTGCGCCGGACCGTGACCCGTTTGCCTTTTGATTTGCAACACGCATTATCGCACTGCCCCAAGTGGAACACCCAAATCACGCCTAAAAACACCGGCCAAATGCCATAATCACGCCAAATTGGCATGCGATTTCGTCTTGAGCGCATCTTCACGAGACCCATAACCTGACGGCCGCTCTTCGGCAACACGCTTGGCAACTGAACTAGAACTATCAGACTTCCTCAAAAGCGTCGAAAAACGCGCCTTCAAAAGGTCGGTTTATCACGTCCGTAATGAGGAGTCAGCACTTGACATTGTTCAAGACAGCATGATGAAACTGGCAGAGCACTATGGGCACAAGCCCGTCGCTGAACTGCCCATGCTTTTTCAGCGAATCCTGTCAAACTGCACTCTGGATTGGTTCCGTCGCCAAAAGACCAGGAATGCCCTGTTTTCGAACATGAGCGACTTCGAGTCGGCCGGGGATGATGGCGATTTCGACCTCCTTGAGACATTGAACCTGCAAGATCAATCCGACCAGACTGAAAGCGCCGAAAACTCGACCCAACGGGCACAAACCTTGCGTGAGATTGAAAGTGAAATCCAGGAGCTTCCAACGCGTCAACGAGAAGCGTTCCTCATGCGTTATTGGGAGGAGTTGGACGTAGCAGAAACCGCTGCGGCCATGGGCTGCTCCGAGGGCAGTGTCAAAACGCACTGTTCACGAGCAGTTCATGCCCTCGGCAAAGCACTTCGGGCGAAGGGAATAACACTATGACTAATTCGTATCAACACCAAATCGACGTTGCGCAAGACCGCTTGGCGCTAAAAATCACAGCACGCTTGTCGGATGCAACCGAAGACCTTCCCTACGACATCTCTGAGCGATTGCGCGCAGCACGAATGCAGGCCTTGGGGAAACGAAAAGTCGCGGCAACACAAACGGCGTCCAGCATGGCGGTTTCGGGAGGTATGGCGACGCTCACTTTTGGCAACGAAAAGCTCGGCTGGTGGGGGCGTCTTGGAGCGGTTATTCCACTGATGGCACTGGTTATAGGCTTGATCGGCATCGATATCATTCAAAACGACAACCGGACGAATGAATTGGCGGAAATCGACTCGGCCCTATTGACCGATGATCTGCCACCGGAAGCTTACACCGACCCCGGTTTTGCGCAGTTCCTTAAAGTAAGCACCGTACAAAATCAGTAATAAAGAACAATGAGTTTCAGTTATTCGTCTAAACGTCCAGCCCAACCAATTGGGGGTGGAGCCACGACATCTCGTGCCATTTTGTCTCTCTGGTCGGCTTTGACCCTGTCCGCAGCCTCCGCTTTGGCGCAAGACGTGGCAATTACGCCGGTTCAGCAGCCCGCATTAGTGAAACCGATCAGCGCGGGCAACGGCACGGGCTCGGCCGTTGCTGCCACAGGAGGTCCCGCCTGGAAAGAACTGACTGCGGTGCAGCAGCGTTCTCTCAAGCCCTTGGCTGGGACTTGGACCACACTGGGCGAGGGGCAAAAACGTAAGTGGGTCGCCATCGCCGCCAACTACCCAACGATGAACGACGCTGAGCAAGTGAAGCTGCACAGCCGCATGACGGAATGGGTTGCGCTCAGCCAGCAACAGCGCTCGCAAGCGAGACTGAATTTTGCGGAGTCCAAGCAGCTAACACCTGATCAAAAAACCGCAACGTGGGAGGCTTATCAAGCCCTCAGCGCCGCGGAAAAAGAAAAACTGGCCATCGCGGCGAAACCCAAGCCGGTCGGTGCCGCAGTAGCCATCAAACCTGTCGCGCCCGAAAAACTGGCGGCCGTCCCGGTGACCCGTAAAACCGCAGCTGAAGCACAGAAACCACCGGACGCCAAGCCGGTGGTGAACCGCAGTACCCTGCTGCCCCACTTACAGCATCCAGCTGGCCGCGCATCAGCTGCTAAAAATTGAATACCGTTATTGCAGCCGGAATCCGCCCGGACGAATTGACAACGCCCAGTCTGGCTCGCCGCATGGCTTCCTGGTTGTATGACGGCATGCTCATGTTCGGTGTCGTTTTTATTGCCGGCTACCTGTTTGGCACACTCAGTCAAACCCGCAATGCGATGGACAACCGCCATCCGTTGCAGGCCTTCTTGTTCGTCGTCTTCGGAATTTATTTTGTATGGCTGTGGTCCAAGGGGCAAACGCTTGCCATGAAAACCTGGGATATCAAGGTGGTGGACCGCTTCGGACAACCCATCACGCAAGCCCGCGCTTTGTTACGCTATCTCTTGAGTTGGCTATGGTTCCTGCCGCCCTTGGCGGCTGTGGCACCGTTCAACCTCACGGGCGCAGAGTCAGTGGTTATCGTCGTGGGCTGGATTGGCGTTTGGGCTGTCCTGAGCCGATTTCACCCACAACAGCAGTTCTGGCACGATGCGCTGGCTGGCACCCGACTCGTTTCAACCCCGCGCAAAAGACGGTAAAACGAGCCGGGTCAGGGCATCCGCTCTGACCGCCTAGACCGCCGACTCGTCTTCCTCACCAGTACGGATGCGGACGACGCGTTCCACACTGGTCACAAAAATCTTGCCATCACCGATCTTGCCGGTGCGGGCAGCTTTCACGATGGCGTCAACGCAGCGGTCGACATCGGCCGTCTTGACGACCACTTCAACTTTGACCTTGGGCAGGAAGTCAACTACATACTCCGCGCCACGGTACAGCTCGGTATGACCTTTCTGGCGACCAAAACCCTTGACTTCGGTTACGGTGAGGCCGGTAACACCGCACTCGGCCAAGGCTTCACGGACTTCTTCAAGTTTGAAGGGTTTCAGGACGGCTGTAATCTGCTTCATTTTGTTCCTTTTGTCATGATGTTGGGACTCGACCGGGGCTGGCATGGGTCGATCTGTCTCCCGTTGCGAAAGCGCTAGGCGCGAAATTTATTGGTAATAGGATACCGCCAATCCTTGCCAAAACTGCGGTGGGTCACCCGAATACCGACGGGGGCCTGGCGGCGCTTGTATTCATTGATTTTGATAAGGCGGGTGACCTTCTCGACATCCGCACGCTCAAACCCGGCGGCGATGATGTCTTCGATGCTCTGGTCGTTTTCCATGTAGCGTTCCAGAATCCCATCAAGCACTTCATACGGAGGCAGACTGTCCTGGTCTTTCTGGTCTGGACGCAATTCGGCACTGGGTGGACGCGTGATGATGCGGTCCGGGATCGGCGCCTGGCCCGTGCCGTAAGGGTCATGGGCATTGCGCCAGCGGCATAGTCTGAAAACGGTCGTTTTGGCCAAATCCTTGATCACGGCGAAACCCCCGGCCATGTCGCCATAGAGCGTGCAATAACCTGTGGCCATTTCGGACTTGTTGCCCGTGGTCAGGACGATGCTTCCAAATTTGTTGGACAGCGCCATCAAGAGCGTACCCCGAATGCGGGCCTGTATGTTTTCTTCCGTGGTGTCCTCGGCCAAGCCGTTGAACTCACCCGCCAGCGACTTCTTGAACGCTTCAAACTCCGGCACGATGGAAATCTCGTCATAGCGCACACCCAGGCGCGCAGCCATGTCGCGCGCATCAATCCAGCTGATATCCGCCGTGTAGGGCGACGGCATCATGACGGTGCGCACACGGTCTTTGCCCAGGGCATCTACGGCCACGGCCAGCACCAAAGCCGAGTCAATGCCCCCCGACAGGCCCAGAATAACGCTGGGAAATCCGTTCTTGCCGATGTAGTCCCGCACGCCCAGTACCAGGGCGTCCCACAGATCGGCATCAGGCGTGCGTTCAGGCGCAATTTTTGCTACCAAATGAATAGCTGCCTGCGCACGCTGGACGTGCACTACAAGCATATTCTCTATAAAACTGGGGGCCCGGCCGGCCACGGTGCCATCGGCATTGAGGGCAAATGAGTGGCCTTCAAAAACCACCTCGTCCTGGCCGCCCACCAGATGGGCATAGACCAGCGGCAAACCACAGGCCTGCACACGGGCGCGCATGGTGACTTCACGCTCGTTGCCTTTGCCGACGTGAAACGGTGAGGCGTTGATCACGGCCAGCAACTCGGCCCCGGCTTCCCGCGTCAGGCGGGCTGGCTCTTCAAACCAGGCGTCCTCGCAGATCAGCAACCCGACTTTGACCTTGCTCCCCGCCTCGCCGGCTTCAAACACGCACACGTCCCGACCCGGCGTGAAGTAACGCCGCTCATCAAACACCTGGTAGTTGGGCAACTCCCGCTTGGCGTAGGTGGCCAGCACGACTCCTTCGCACAGCACGCTGGCCGCGTTGTGTCGGCTTTGAATGGCTACCGACCGGGTGCGGCTGTCGCCCCCGGTCGGGTGCCCCACGACCACGGTCATGTCTTTTAACCCGGCCAGCTCGCGGGCCACTGTTTTCACGGCATCATCACAGGCGCTGATGAAGGCGGGACGCAAGAAAAGGTCTTCTGCGGCATAACCACAAATCGAGAGTTCTGGCGTCAGGAGCAAACGCACGCCGTCGGCGTAGGCCGAGCGCGCGGCCTCGATGATTTTTTGCGCGTTGCCCGCCAAGTCGCCCACGACGAAATTGAGTTGGGCAACGCAGAGTTTGAGTGTCATGGACCGCAGGTGAAAAAAGATTGGGAAACGAGTGAAGCAAGAGTCGAACGATTATGTCATCCGGGTACTGAGTTCACCCGATGAGGTGAATGCCACGGCGTGGAATGAATTGCTCAAACTGCAACCGGGCGCCACGCCGTTCATGCGGCACGATTACCTGGCCGCGCTGGATGCCAGCGGCAGCGCCACGCCCGAGACGGGCTGGACGCCAGGCTTCATTCTGCTGGAGCGAAATGGCACGCTGGTCGGCGCCTGCGTGCTGTACCTGAAGTCTCATTCCTATGGCGAATACGTGTTTGACCATGCCTGGGCCAACGCCTATGCGCAGCACGGCTTGAGCTATTACCCGAAAGCACTGGTGGCAGTGCCCTTCACCCCCGTGCCAGGGACGCGCCTGATGGCAAGCACGCCGCAAGACCGGGCCGTGCTGGCCCAGGCCCTGATTCAATGGTGTGAATCAGAAAAACTGTCATCGCTGCACGTGTTGTTCTCCAGCGACGAAGACGTGCTGGCCTGCACCGAGGCCGGCATGCTGATGCGCCACACCGTGCAGTTTCACTGGACCAACGCCGACCCGGGCTACCCCGACTTCGACAGCTTTCTGGCCACCCTGGCGCAAGAGAAGCGCAAAAAAATCCGTCAGGAACGGCGCAAGGTGGCCGAGGCAGGCGTCACCTTTCGCTGGTCCCTGGGCACATCCATCACGACCAGCGACTGGGATTTTTTCTACCGCTGCTATGAGCGAACCTACCTGGAGCACGGCAACGCGCCCTACCTGAGCCGGGACTTTTTTCACCGCATGGCCAACACCATGCCTGAGAACTGGCTTTTGTTTGTGGCAGAGCGACACGGGCAACCCATTGCTAGCAGTTTGATAGCTGTTACCGCACGTAATACGGGGGCTAGCGGCACAAATGACTTAAAAAAGACAAGTAACATTGCCTACGGCCGCTACTGGGGTGCGCTGGAACGGGTGGACTGCCTTCATTTTGAAGCTTGCTACTACCAGCCGCTGCAATGGTGCATTGAGCAGGGGTACCAGCGTTTTGAAGGGGGTGCGCAGGGGGAGCACAAAATGGCAAGGGCCCTGATGCCCATCAAGGCCACCAGCGCCCACTGGCTGGCTCATCCGGCCTTTTCAGATGCGGTGGAGCGCTACCTGGAACGTGAGGGGGAAGGCATTGACCAGTATCTGGAAGAACTCCACCAGCGCAGCCCCTTGAAGGTCAAAGCGACCTAAGACCGCAGACCGGCCACCAGGCCCATTTCGGCGTTGCTCAACAGGGCTTCCATGTTCATCACAATCAGCATGCGCTCACCGATATTGGCCAGGCCGGTGATGAAGCGCGCGTCGATGGCGTTGTCGAATTGCGGCGCGGCCTTGATGTGCTGGGAGGTCAGCGTGACCACATCCGAGACGGCATCCACGACTGCGCCAATCACGGTCCCGCGGACGTTCAGGACAATAACCACCGTGAACTCGTTGTAACCCACGTTGTCAATATTGAGCTTGAGACGCAAGTCCACAATGGGCACGATGACCCCGCGCAAGTTGACCACCCCCTTAATGAACGGCGGCGCATTCACCATGCGCGTGGGCTCCTCGTAGGAACGAATCTCCTGCACACGCAAGATATCAATCGCGTATTCTTCACCTCCCAAACGCAAGGTCAGATACTGGCCTCCCCCGGCAATGCCAGGACCTGCGGAAGTGCCGATTTCAAAGGCTTTCGAGGGGTTTTTCTGCATCGTTTCCATGGTATTCATTCCTTTGCGTCTCTGAGGCGACTCATGATACCCGGGTAAGGCGAAACCCTAGTGGCACGGCCGCGTGCGCGGGATTATGCGCGGGAACTGGCCAAGCATGGAGGTCATCGCCAGTCACCTGGGGCTGGGCCTGAACCCGGGGGCGACTGGAAGCCCTTTGAGCGCAAACGCGGTTTGCGGGGCATGATCTTTCCCGACCCACGGCGCTGATCCGACGGCCCATAAAAATAGCGCCTGCCGGTGTTGCCACCGAAGACGCTATGTTTTTTATAGCTACTCCCGCTTATTCAACGGGGGCTGGAGCACGAAAAGGCTTAAATTACTTCTGTGCGTTGTTGTAATTGGCGATGCCGTCCATGATTTCCTTCTGGGCAGACTCAGGGCCTTCCCAACCGGAGATCTTGACCCACTTGCCGGGCTCCAGGTCTTTGTAATGCTCAAAGAAGTGGGCAATAGTTTTGAGGCGCAACTGGTTCAGGTCTTCAGGCTTCTTCCAGTGGGAATAGATCGACAGGATCTTGTCGGTTGGCACGGCCAGCACTTTACCGTCTTCGCCAGCCTCGTCCGTCATCTTCAAGATACCGATCGCGCGGCAAGGCACCACCACACCGGGGATCAGGGGGAACGGGGTGATCACCAGCACATCCACCGGGTCGCCATCGCCCGAGATGGTCTTGGGCACATAACCATAGTTGGTGGGGTAGTGCATGGCGGTGCTCATGAAGCGGTCCACAAAAATAGCGCCGCTTTCCTTGTCCACCTCGTACTTGACGGGATCCGCGTTCATCGGAATTTCGATGATCACGTTGAAAGCTTCAGGGACGTTGCTGCCGGGGGTAACGTTGTCGAGGGACATAGTGGTTCTTTGGATTGAGTTAAATCATTAAGTGCTAAGGATTAACCCTGATTTTGCCGCAACTCGCTTACTGCTTTCTTCCAAATTTCGGCATATCGTGGGTGTAGGTCTGCTTCGACTTCTGCCACTGTCTTAATCACTGGAAACCCGGCTTTGTCTGCGAAAAATGCTATTTCGCTTGCGTCGGGTTTCCGTTGTCCGGATTTCCATTCGCTTATGCGTGCTGGTTGGATTCCCAGTTCTTTTGCGATTTCGGACTGAGCTTTTCCGCTTGCGTTGACTGCCGCATCGATCAAGTCTTTTACATTCATTGCTTGCTCCGTTACGTTTTTGCGTAATTTGGTGTACATTACGCAAAACGGTAATTACCGAAATGCGTAAAACTGAACTGTATACGAAAACATGCAAATGCAACACGTCACCAGCCGCTACAACCCGCGTAAAGCGCACGACCTAGCCCAAAGAACCCTTTGTGCTGTTTTCGCTGCTCAGTCCCTTTGCACCAAAACCGACACTTCTAAGCCCTGCGCTTTGGGTTGTGTCCAGCCTGAACCCGCTTCCCTCCAGACCTGCGCCCAATTCCGCGAAGCCGTCACCCTCCGCGCCGAAAGCGCGCAGCGCGGCAGGGCGTCCGAAGGCGGTAGCGCAGCGGCCGCGGACCCCTTGCCGCGCGAAGCGCACCCCGATGGTAATCACGGGGATAACAGAACTTCAGCTACCGTCTCCGCGTTGGAGTGCATTTGATGTCTTTGACTTTGTTACACCCACCTGGAGTTAGCGTTCTCTTTGCTCGTTCCGATTCCTGTTACTTCGACCTGGTCAAGGATGTCTACGACATCAAGCGCGATGCCCGCAACTATGTCGGCCCTAATCCTGTCGTTGCTCACCCTCCATGTCGTGGCTGGGGTCGCCTTTCCCACCTTGCAAAGCCGCGCCACGACGAAAAAGCTTTAGGTCTGTTCGCTGTTGATTGCGTTCGCCGTTTTGGTGGTGTCCTCGAACATCCTCACGCCTCCAAGCTATGGGCGGCTGCTGGTCTTCCCATTCCCGGTGCTGTCGATTCATGGGGCGGGTATACCATTCTGGTCGATCAGGGATGGTTTGGCCATGCTGCACCAAAACCCACTTGGCTTTATATCTGTGGTGTGCTTCGCGCTTCTGTTCCAGCTATTCCGGTGCAGTTACACCGTGCTGGTGGACGCACGTTGAGCCTTTCGCTTGCTCAAAGAGAAAAAACGCCTCTTCCCTTCGCTCAGTTTCTCGTTTCTATTGCTACTTTCGGTGGCGCTCCTGTTACTTCCACCCAAATGCTTGACGTTGTTACACCGACCAGGTGTTTACGTCGGCATAGTTACATCGATCTGGTTGATTGCCTGATTGGTTGATTTTCATGAATTCAACACTGACCCCAATTCCAAAACCCGGCCGCAAAGTTTCCGGCGGCTTGCTGGTTCTTGATGGTTCTGAAGTCAAACTTCGTTTGCTGGCCGAACGTCATTCAACTAAAAGCCCGGTACATATCGACTGGCTTCGCTTTACGACATTGCGCCGCAATGCGCCCACTGCCTCACTCGATCATCTGTTCCCAAAGGTAGAAGCAAAAACTACATCGATTTGGGAAACTGCGACTCGCTGTGATGACATCAAACGCACGCTCTCTCAATTGCCAGATTGCGACTTTGACGCCTCCGCGCAAGCCTATGAACTCGCCACGCAAACCGCCGAAGCCTTGGGTCCAGATTTCATTGTTTCCAGTGAGTTCAAAAAAGGCCACGACTTCTATAAATTCCGCTGGGGCATTGAACGTCACGGATCTGAATGCGGTTGGGTTGGCTTCCTCGCCAGTGGTGATAAGCCACGCCAGCAAGCCCAATCAAATACGCTCCATGTGAACCTCTTTGGCGCGGCTTGTACCTTCGCTTCAATTGGTTGGTCTGAGCGCATAGCGGACATCATTGACGACTGTTCCGCCGTCATCACCCGTGCTGATTTGGCTCTTGATTTTTTCGACGGCCTCCCCGGTGGTCTTGACTCTATCGTCAGCGAATACAAGGCGGGTTTGTGTAATGTGGGCGGTCGGCAGTTGAAGTCGAATTGCGTGGGCGACTGGCTCAACGGCAAAGAACGATCCCTCTATTTCGGCTCGAAAGAAGCGGGAAAACAAACCAACTGCTACGAAAAGGGCCATCAACTGTTCGGTCCTCAATCCGGCTCGGACTGGCTCAGGGTGGAACTCCGCTACGGCAATAAATTGCGTGTTCTCTCGTCCGACTTACTCCGTCGTCCGGCTGATTTTTTCGCCGGCGCTTCGGACTGGCATGCCTCGACCCTTCTTAAAGCTGCCCAAATCGTTAACCCTGAACCCGTTAAATGTGCGCCTCGCCTCCAGACCGAAACCGTCCTTGCTGAGTGCACCAGGTCCGTTCGTTGGGCTGTCGAAACCGCTTCGGCCACGCTAGCCACCGCTTTCAAATATTTGTCTGAAGATCAATTTTTAGAACTGGTCACAAATCGTAAAAAACCCGGTCGCCTGGACAAGTTTTCAGACACTGAAGTTCGGTCTTGCTATTCCAAAGCATGGGACCGTCTGCACTCGTTTATGTCTCCATCGGTTGAAGGCTGTAGCCCGGCTTTTGCGTAACCGTCAATCAAGGGCAATTAGGAAAAAATCATGAAACTCAATTCGCAAGTCCTTTGCACCGGCATCAAAGAAAGCGCTGGCGTTTTCGAAGGCAAACCCTTCTCCAGCACCACATTTCATCTGAACGTTGACGTTGCGGAAAACGGTGCTGGCCGTTCCCTCGGCTCAGTGTCTCGTCCCTTCAAATTTGGCGACGCCACTGAGTTCGAAAAATGGGCTCACTTGAAAAATTCGTGGCCTGCTGCCGGTGTTACTTGCAATGTCGTTTTCGACGTTGTGAGCGGTGCCGATAACACTAGCAAATTGACTCTGATCGACATCAAGCCGATGACGGCCACGCCTCGGGCTGCGTAGTTATGCGTCTGCTCGTCCAATCCCTGACCACGGGAAAATTCCTGTGTCCGTCGCTTGAGGACGGGCAACCGGTGTGGGTGTCTGATTTGCGTGAAGCGGGTGGCGGTGTCATTGATGACCCTGAAGCGCTTCATCAGTGGGTTTTAGATCATTGCGACCATGACGATATGCCGGTGCTGGTTGATCTTGATCGCCTCGGTTCTGACAACGATTACCCCATTCTCTCCACCTGATCAAAGGCTTTTATGTTCCTCCGTCTTCTCGTTCTATTAGGCGCGGTGTCTAGAAATTTCAGTCTCTAGCCCTCTTCTCGAAGGCTACGGACCGGAATTTCCCGGTATTCAAATGGAGTTCTTCATGAACAACAAACAACTTTTCGCTCGCTTGGCTGTTATCTCCGCTGCTGTCGGTACTGGTGCTGCTAACGCTGCCATTGACGTCACCGCCGCAACTGCCGGCGTTGCTGACGCTCAAACGGCTGTTTTGGCTGTGCTGGCTGTGATGATCGGCATGGCTGCTGCTATTTACGGTGTCAAAAAAGTGCTGAGCCTGCTTGGTCGTTAAACCCTCGGGTTTTTTAATGTCACTCTCGCGGGTGACATTGGAAAATTAGGGGTTTTTATGCGGTGTCAATCATTCACGTCGGCTTATGTGTGCACCAATGCATCGGGGACAACCTGTACTAAAAAGCTTGTCAACATAGCGTTGATGTCTACACCAGCGCCGTGTAATTTTTCAAACGGTGACGTCGCTGTTTTGGAGCAGGTGGACGTCACTGCACTTGCGACTTTGCAGAGTTCCGACACTTCGCAAGGTGCGGCGATTACGTCTCTCACGGCCAGTGCTGCTGATGTGGCCGCACTCAAGGGCCAAATGACTCTGATACAGGCCGGTACAACGCTTCAGGCACCGCCTACCGTCCGGGCTGATGTCATGCAAGCTGAGGCCATCGTCTTCAGTGTCACTCTTGCTGCTGCTGCCACGATCTGGGGCGTCAAGCAACTACTGAAACTTTTCAAGGGTGAACCCAATGGGGATTAAAAATGACAAATTCAATCGAATTTCAGGTGGCGCTGTCCTACTGCTTGCTGCTCTGGCTTCTTTTCCGGTAGCCGCTGTTGAATGGAGCAAATCGAGCGACTTCGTTTGGAACATCGGTACCGGCAAAATTGATGTCTTTCCCGGTCAAGGCTCTGGCAATGTTTGGGCTGCTGGCGAACTGAAAGCTAATCCGCTTGGTCCAACCTTGCAGCGTCAAAAGGCTTTACCGTTTAATCCCTCTCCGACCGCTAATTTCAAATCTACATTTACGCCAAAAGCTATCGCTAAAGCGCTGCTTTCTCCGACGTCCGCAATTATCAATTTGGCGCTGTATGCGGGTGTCTCTAAGTTGTTAAGCGATGCATGTGTTCGGGGCATGGGCGGTACTATGTCGCTTGCTCCGGGTGGTCAATGGGAAGAATGTCAGACGATTAACGCTGTTGGCGTCACGTATGAGGACTCGGACCCTGCGGATTTGTATCCAGGTTATGCGGCTGCCATGCAGGGCTATTTTTCGAAGTACTCGAAACCCGGTCATATGTATGCAACGACCTCATCGAATTGCACTGGCGGAAAGACTACTGACAGTTTTTCTTTTGCCCCTCACGACCAAGATCCGAAGTACATGCGTATTTTTATGGAGCGTGTGTCTACGTGTTCAGACTATGCCGACTCTCCGAAGCATGAGATTTTGATTAAGTCCCCGCGTTCGAAGAGTTCGACGTTTAAAGATCCCACAAAATTTCAGCCTTCTACTGCACCTCTTGTTCAGGTCGCTTTGGAAGAACGTTTGGTAACTATGTCGCAGGCTGATTTTTCAAACGGATATCACGGAGTTCAGGGTGATGCGGGTCACGTGGTTGATGACATCATTCAATCCGGCAACGGCATTGAGCCCGACGTCGATGTGACCGGCCCGACGAGTCAGCCCGGTCCGTCGTCCTCTACGACCAATACGACCACCAACACGACCACGACAACAACGACCACGAACAATTACACCTACAACAAGGAAACGCCCGTTAAATCAAACGTCGCTCAGAGCGTTGTTACCAATGTTTCGGTCACCAATAATTCGACTGGTGCTGTCACTAACAGTACGACGACTTCGACGAAAGAAACCGTCAACCCTTGCGAAGGGTCTCCCGATACGATCGGTTGTGCAAAGTTCGGCGCGCCTGAATCTCCTGAGCTTCGCAAAGACACGTTCGACGTGACCGTGATTCCCGAAACCTTTTCGTCCGCTGCTGGCTGCATTCCTCCGCTTCAGTTCTCCGTTATCGGACATACGTATTTCATTTCTTATACGCCCGTTTGTGATGCCATGGTGTATCTCAAATTTATCATTCTGGCTTCGTGTACGTTCATTGCTGCGTATATCTTGGCCGACTCTTTCCGGGTCTGATCATGGGTACGCTTGCATCATTTTTATTTGCTGCCGCTGGTCCGCTTGTCATCAAAGTCCTTTTGGCGCTGGGTATCGGCACTCTCACGTTCACCGGCGTAACCGCTGCGCTCCAAGCCTTGATTCAGGCCGCACAAACCAACTGGTCATCAATCCCTTCTGATGTGATGGCCCTCGCCAGTTTGGCTGGGGTTCCTGAAGGCCTCGGAATCATTGCCGGTGCCTTCACGTCTCGCGTCGGCATGTGGGCTGCGGCTTCGGCCACAAAGTGGATTACCAAGTAGTCCGTTGTTACACCCAGCTGCAACCCTGCCGCTGTTACATCGACCAGGTTAAACAATGCTGTATCTCGTCACCGGCAACCCCGGATCAGGCAAAACGCTCTATACCGTTTCCACGCTTCTGCAAAAACTCGCCGCTGAAAAAGTCAAGGGCAAAGACGGTGTCTTAGTCCCCCGTCGGCTGGTCATCGATGGCATCAAAGGTCTTGTCATCCCGCATGAAATGATGACTGCCGGGGTTGAGGACAATGAGGGCAATTTGCTGCCAGCTCCTGACGGCTCCGGCGTTTGGAATTGGCCGGACTGGTGCAAACCCGGCGACGTCATCGTCATTGATGAGGTGCAACGCTGGTGGCGTCCTCGCGGTATGGGTGCTAAGCCTCCGCGTGAAATCAAGGCGCTCGAAACCCACCGTCACATGGGTGTTGATTTCATCATCGTCACGCAAAACCCAATGCTGCTCGATCAAAACGTGCGCCGTCTCGTGGGCCGTCATCAACACGTTCGGCGTCTGCTCGGTATGCAACGTGCGGTCATCTACGATTGGGACTCCTGTCAGGCTGACACGTCGCGCACCAAGTCGGCGGCGATCTCGATGTGGAACTATCCACGGTCCGCTTACAAGCTCTATCAGTCTTCCCAACTCCACACCAAGCAACGCCAGAAAATCCCCGCATGGGTTGCTATCCCGGTGCTGGCTATCGTTGGCCTTGTGGTGGTCGCTCCGAAGGCTTACAGCGTCATGGCGGGTGCCATGGGCGGTAAGGGTATTGCCTCTGCTCCTGCGCCTGCTCCAAAGGTCACCACGACTGTCTCAGTCGTCACCACACCTCCTGCTGCGCCACTCGTAGCCGCTCCAGTGGTAGCCGTTGCCGCCATCCCTGCGGCCTCTGGGCCTGTCGAATCCTCGGTGGTGGCCGGATGCATGTCCATCGGCAAAAAATGCGTCTGTGCTGACGCTGAGGGCGTTGCGGTGGACGTCAAGCCCGGCTTTTGTGAATCCAAGATATTGGGCTATTCACTGCCTGGACAAAAAACCGTTGATGTCTCCAACATGCTGCCGCTTTACAGCGGTCCACCGCTTCCGGCCTCGGCTGCCGATCTTGAGGTTCTAGCGTTCATGGCAAAGGGCCGAAGGAACTCGGCGTATTGATGCCAATGGCCAAGCCGTTACACGTAACGATTCAAGGGTAATTTATGGCACGTCAAAAAATACATGCAACTCCTGCCGCTCGTGTTGCTGCCCACCGCGCTAAAAAAGACACGGTAACGGTTTCCGTTGATCTGCCTCGCGATCTGGTGGACGCTTTGAATGAGTTCATGCGGTTTAAGAATTTGACCAAAGTTCAAGTTTTCTCTAAACTCATAAGCGGCCAGCTTCTTCGAAAGCGCTGATCCACCATTTACACTCTTTCAAAATAAAAGGGAGTGATTCATGGGAATGCAAGATCGGGATTGGTATTGGGATGGGCGTAATGCTGACGGTTCGCTTAAATCTTCGTCTTCGCCTGTGTCAAAGTTTTCTGTTTCGTCAAAAATTTCGCCAGCTCGTTCATGGCATCCGGTCATAACTTTGTTGGCCGCTGTTTTTATTTGCGTTTGCACTTATGCCGTTCTTCGATTAATCCTGAGAATTCGTTGAAAATTTCCTCTTTTTGATACAAACATGGGGGACCCAAAGCCGCGAATAGCAGGCTGTCCGCTTTAGCGGTGGGGGTATGGGGTATGGGGCGGCACGGCCCCATGTAGCGAAGCGAAACGGCTGTTATTCTTTGCCCTCAAAAAAATAAGCTTCAGGGGGAATTGGTGATTTTTGGCTATGCCCGTGTTTCGACTACAGATCAAGAAACGACACTTCAAATTGATGCACTCAATCGAGCTGGTGTCCAGGTCATCTATCAAGAAAAAACGAGCTCAGTCGGTGCACGAATTGAGCTTAGAAAACTCCTTGCTGTCCTGAAAAAAGATGATTTATTAATCGTTTACAAGCTTGATCGACTTGCCCGAAGCCTCAAGGATTTGCTATCAATTTTGGAGCAAATAGAAAAATCTGGCTGTGGCTTTAGAAGCCTGACTGAGCCAATTGATACCGTCAGCCCTGCCGGAAAATTGATGCTCAATATTTTGGGAAGTGTTGCTGAATTTGAGCGCTCATTGATTCGTGAACGCTCCATTGCCGGACAAGTTGCGGCGATCAAACTGGGCCGTTGGCCGGGTCGCCCAAAGAAACTTTCACCAGATCAGGAACTTGAACTCTTTGACCTTTGGGCCTCTGGCGTCACAAAAGCCGACTTGACACGTAAATTCAACGTCAGCCATGATGTCGTAAAAATGGCCATTTTCCGGGTCACCAGACCAGAACACCCACGGGTTTACGGAAATAGACCAGTGATCGGAAAACTGATAGGCCAAAAGATAAAGGGCCGATAGTCCCTTTGATCTTTGTCATCCTGAATCGGGATAAACCCTGATTTTACTTACTCGCCACTTGCTGCCCCCTGAATTTCTCATTTTTCACGGTACAGTGAATCGGTTGGCCAATCGCCTGCATCAATTTTCCATTGGTGTTTCGCAGCGAGGAAGCAACGCAGCGGTGGTGCCGCTTGCGTTGCACCCCTACTCAGCGAAACAACGACAGGAGATGTTTATGACAGGCAATTCAGCGCTGGTTCTGGCGCTCATTTGTGGGTTCATTGCCGTGGGATACGGCTTTTGGGCCCGAAGTTGGATACTTTCCCAAGATGCCGGCAATGCGCGAATGCAGGAAATTGCAGCCGCCATTCAAACCGGCGCGGCGGCTTACCTGGCCCGGCAATACAAAACCATTGCCATCGTGGGCGTGGTGCTGGCCATTCTGATTTATTTATTTCTTGATTCCTTGAGCGCCATCGGCTTCGTGGTGGGTGCCGTGCTTTCAGGCGCCTGCGGCTTCATTGGCATGAACGTGTCGGTTCGTGCCAATGTGCGTACCGCGCAGGCCGCCACCAAAGGCATTGGCCCGGCGTTGGATGTGGCCTTTCGCGGTGGCGCCATCACCGGCATGCTCGTGGTGGGGTTGGGCCTGCTGGGTGTCACCGGTTTCTATTGGTTTCTGGTGGGCAATGGCAACCTGACGCCTGACATGAACCTGGCCAAGCTGCTCAACCCGCTGATCGGCTTCGCCTTTGGCTCCTCGCTGATCTCCATCTTTGCCCGCCTGGGCGGTGGCATTTTCACCAAAGGAGCCGATGTGGGCGCTGACCTGGTGGGCAAGGTCGAGGCTGGTATTCCCGAGGACGACCCGCGCAATCCGGCCGTCATTGCTGACAACGTGGGTGACAACGTCGGAGACTGTGCGGGCATGGCGGCTGACCTGTTTGAAACCTATGCGGTCACCCTGATCGCCACCATGGTGCTGGGCGCCCTGCTCGTGACGGGTGCGGGCACCAGCGCGGTGGTCTACCCGCTGGCGTTGGGCGCGGTGTCCATCCTGGCGTCCATCGTGGGCTGTTTCTTCGTCAAGGCCACACCAGGCATGAAAAACGTCATGCCAGCCCTGTACAAAGGCTTGGCCGTGGCCGGTGTGCTCTCACTCATTGCATTTTACTTTGTAACGTTGTGGTTGATGCCTGACAACGCGATTGCCGCCTCGGGCAGCCAGATGAAGCTGTTTGGCGCCTGCACCGTGGGCCTGGTACTGACTGCCGCACTGGTGTGGATCACCGAGTACTACACCGGCACGCAGTACGCCCCGGTCAAGCACATCGCACAGGCCTCCACCACGGGGCACGGCACCAACATCATTGCCGGCCTGGGGGTTTCGATGCGCTCCACCGCGTGGCCGGTGTTGTTTGTGTGCGTGGCAATCTGGTCTGCATATGCGCTGGCAGGCCTCTACGGCATTGCCATTGCGGCAACGGCCATGCTCAGCATGGCTGGCATTGTGGTGGCACTGGACGCCTACGGCCCCATCACCGACAACGCTGGCGGTATTGCCGAAATGGCTGAAATGCCCAAGAGCGTGCGTGACGTGACCGACCCGCTGGATGCCGTGGGCAACACCACCAAGGCGGTCACCAAGGGTTACGCCATCGGTTCAGCCGGTCTGGCCGCGCTGGTGCTGTTTGCCGACTACACCCACAAGCTCGACAGCTACGGCAAGGTCATTACGTTCGACTTGAGCAACCCGATGGTCATCATTGGCCTGTTCATTGGCGGGCTGATTCCCTACCTGTTCGGTGCCATGGCCATGGAAGCCGTTGGCCGCGCTGCCGGTGCCGTGGTGGTGGAAGTGCGCCGCCAGTTCCGTGACATCAAGGGCATCATGGAGGGCACGGCCAAGCCCGAGTACGGCCGTGCGGTGGATATGCTAACCACGGCAGCCATCAAGGAAATGATGATCCCGTCGCTTTTGCCCGTGGTGGTGCCCATTCTGGTGGGGCTGATCCTGGGACCGGCTGCTTTGGGCGGCTTGCTGATGGGCACCATCGTGACCGGGCTGTTTGTGGCTATTTCCATGTGCACCGGTGGCGGCGCCTGGGACAACGCCAAAAAGTACATCGAAGACGGCCACCACGGCGGCAAAGGCTCCGAAGCGCACAAAGCGGCCGTCACCGGCGACACCGTGGGCGACCCCTACAAAGACACGGCGGGCCCGGCCATCAACCCACTCATCAAGATCATCAACATCGTGGCGCTGCTGATTGTTCCGGTGATGATGAAAATCCACGGCGGCTGACCGGGACAACTTGCATTGATTCAACTCAAAGCCCGCTCTGGCGGGCTTTTTTTCTTCTCAATTGAACTCTATTGACACCCCGACATCAGTAGCTATAGTCACTTTTCATGAATCCACTTTCTTTTCTGGACACCCCAGGATTTGACGATGTCTGAACTTGTCGTACGTCGATTGCTGATTGACCTGGACTCCCCAGTGCTGCGCCACTGGTTCGGTGGCGACGCCTTTCGAACAGCGCTCTTCAATGCCTTGTCCATGAGCTTCCCGGTGGGGGAGCAATTCTTTATTGACTCTGTGCGCCTTGGGCTCAAAACTCTCCCTGCCGCGGAGCAAGAAAAATATGCAACAGAAACACAGGGCTTTATCGGGCAGGAGGCCACGCACCGGCGCATCCACAGCCTGTTCAACGCGCAGATTGAAAAACATGGGCTGATCAACCACTGGGCTCCCCGGGCCGAAAAAAGGCTTCAGCGCCTGAGCACCTTTCATCCGCGCCATTGGTTGGCCATCACCGCGGCCACGGAACACTTCACCGCCGTATTTGCCGAATGGATGCTGCGCAATCCTGATTTGTTCGAAGGCACGGAGACACGACTGCAAACACTGTGGCTCTGGCACAGCGCCGAGGAGTCTGAACACAAATCCACAGCCTTTGACCTGTACCACGCGCTCGGAGGCACTGACGCCTCCCGCATCAAGTGGTTCAAGCACATCACCCTTCTGTTTTTGCTGGACCTCTTGCGCCAGACGATCAACAACCTTGACCGGGATGGCACGCTGTGGCAATGGCGCACCTGGAAGAGCGCTGCCAGTTTTCTGTTTGGCCGGCAAGGCATGGTACGGCTGAGCTACCAGCCTTGGCGCGCTTACAAAAAAACTGACTTTCACCCCGACCAGTTGGCCAGCGAGTTGTCCGTCAACTGGTTACAAAACCACACAGATACGTACGCCGTTGTGAACCCCAAACCGCCCGTCGCAGCGTGACAACAGGGTTACCATCGTCCAACAACTCCATCAGGCAGGTGCAAATTTGAACTCCCGCTATATCTTGCTCGGCAGCGCACTGTTGTCCGTGACGCTGCTGACGGTCGGCTGCTCTTCCATGTTGCCGCAAGCGCGCAGCGAATCGTCACCCTTCAAGACCTTTGACGAAGCCCGCGACGCCATCAAGGGCCTGACGCCCATGAAAAGCACGGTAGCCGTGCTGTCCCGGCTGGGCATTGACCCGGTCCAGCAACCCAACACCACCATCCTCACGCATGCCGACATCGTGCGCCAGTTTCTGCCCAGCGGCTTGCTCAAAAGAGAAGACCTTGATCCAGGCGTTCTGGCTTGTCTGGACGCACGCGACGCCTGCCGGGGCTGGGCGATCTCCGCAGCCCGCATTCTCAAGGCGCGCACCGGCAACTTCTTTCTGGATTTCACCAATTTTTCACGTCGCTCCGAAACGACCGGCTGGCGTTTTAATGCGCTGGTTTTGATGGTTGACGATGTGGTGGTTTACCGCGCCTGGGGAGGACAACCCAGCGTCAATGAGCTGGAGGTCACCAGCAACCCGCTGGGGCCGCTGCAAGAAATGGGTCCCGCCATCGTGACCAACCGCTAAAGAGACTTTTTAATTCATGCAGTTCAACTTCATCGCCAACGCCTCACGCCCCTCCTCCTCAGGTCGTACGCTCCCCGTGATTGACCCCTCCGATGGGCAACCCTATGACGAAATCCAGCGCAGTAACGCAGCGGATATAGATGCCGCCGTGCGGGCCGCGCGCGAAGGTTTTGACGCCGTGTGGGCCAAGTTCAGCGCGGCAGAACGCGGCCGCCTGCTCATGCGGCTCTCCCTCAAAATCACCGAGCATGCCGAGGAGCTGGCCAGCATTGAGCAACGCGATTGTGGCAAACCCACCCGACAGGCCCGTGCCGACGCGCTGGCCCTGGCCCGCTACTTTGAGTTCTACGCCGGGGCCTGCGACAAGCTGCACGGCGAGACCCTGCCCTACCAGGAGGGCTACAGCGTCCTGACCTGGCGCGAGCCGCATGGTGTCACCGGCCACGTGATTCCTTGGAATTACCCGATGCAGATATTTGGCCGCAGCGTAGGCGGCGCGCTGGCGGCGGGCAATGTATGCGTGGTCAAACCTGCCGAAGATGCCTGCCTGTCATTGCTGCGCGTGGCGCAGCTGGCCGCCGACGTGGGCTTTCCGGCTGGCGTCCTCAACATCGTGACGGGTTACGGCCATGAGGTCGGTGACGCCTTGGCGCGCCACCCCGGCATCGACCACATCAGCTTCACCGGCAGTCCTTCCGTGGGCACGCTCATTCAGCAAGTCGCAGCCCAGCGCCACTGCCCAGTGACGCTGGAGTTGGGCGGCAAAAGTCCTCAAATTGTGTTTGCCGATGCCAACCTGGATGAGGCAGTGCCTGCCATCATCAACGCCATCATCCAGAACTCGGGCCAAACCTGTTCCGCGGGCTCCCGGTTATTGGTGGACCAGGCCATTTACGAGCCCTTGCTGGAACGGCTGGGCGCTGCGTTTGAAAGCCTGCGCGTAGGTCCTGCGGCCATGGACCTGGATTTGGGGCCCCTGATTCGCCAGCAACAACAGCAGCGGGTCTGGGATTTCCTGAGCGACGCCCAAGTCGCGCATATTGCGATGGTCGCCCAGGGCAAAGTGGTTGACGAAGCCCCTGAGACAGGGTTTTACCAGGCTCCGACCTTGCTGCGTGATGTGCCGGTCATGCACCGCCTGGCTCAGGAAGAAATATTTGGTCCGGTGCTGGTGGCCATGTCGTTTCGCGATGAGGACCATGCGGTGGAACTGGCTAACGCAACGCAGTTTGGCCTGGTCGCCGGGGTGTGGACAACCGAGGGTGCACGTCAGTTCCGGATGGCCCGGCGGCTGCGCTGTGGCCAGGTGTTCATCAACAACTACGGGGCGGGTGGCGGCGTGGAGTTGCCATTTGGCGGTGTCAAGTCCAGCGGCCATGGTCGCGAAAAGGGGTTTGAGGCGCTCTATGGCTTCACGACCCTCAAAACCGTGGCCTTACGCCACGGGTGAGGGTTTTACGCGAGTACAGCAACTTCTGTGCGCGAGGTCCAGTCAATAGGGTCTTGCTGGAGCGCCATGTCGATGTCGATCCCTAACGTCAAAGCGACTTCGGCAGGGAACCGGTCCGTCATCTCGTTTTTATTCAAATTGGCCTCCTTGGCACGGGCTCGCCAGGACGCCAAATGAAGCACCCCCGCCATCGATTCATAGGCGTCATTGTCAAATGGGGCACATTGGTGCTGCAGCGCATCCACGATGGCCTGCGGGAACTGCCAGCTACGGGCAAAACCAGCGCCCACATCCGCATAGTTGTAGCCCAGGACCTTGCTCTCAGCGGCAGCCCGCTTCAAGCCCAGAACCGACACACGGGATGACAGCGACAGGAACTCGTTGGGCAAGCCCAGGTGCATGACCAGCTCACCGGTGGCGTGAATCAAACCGGCCGTGAATGCCGCAGGCTGATTTTGCCGAACCATGCCAGCCAGAAGCCGTGACAGCTTGCCCACATTGAGGCTGTAGGTCCAGAACTGCTGCATATCCAGGCCCGGAATCAATTTGAACGCACCCACCACGGCCGCCGCCGCGGCCAGGGACCGAACCTGATTTAGGCCCAGCAGCGCCAGCGCCTCCGGCACGCTGCTGACCTTGCTGGTCAGCTGAAATTGCGCCGAGTTGGCCAGCCGCAGCAAGCGCGTGGTCAGCACCGGGTCAGTATTGATCAACTGGCTGATCTTTCTGAGGTCGGGCTCATCCTGGTCAAGCTCGTTGAGCAGCAAAGCAATCACTTTGGGGATGCTGGGCAGCGCCCCGTTAGAAGCCAGCAATTCCCCGAGTGTCATCATGGCCTATTTCCTGGGTTCAGATTATTGAATCAAGGTCATTATCAGCCAGACCCGCAAAATGGAAACGTGCCAAAATTCGGCATGAATCCCGTCGCCCTCCCGCCAAAATGCGGGTTGAAAGCTACGGCTTCTGAACCCGCCCCCTCACCATAGCAAAGCCCTGACCATGCGCGTTAAAGACAAATCCATCATCGTGACCGGTTCTGGCGGCGGCATTGGCGAAGGCATTGCCAAACGGCTGGCGAATGAGGGCGCCCGGGTCATCGTCAATGACATCAATCCCGTCCTGGGCGAAAAAGTGGTGGCCGACATCCTCTCAGCGGGTGGTATAGCTTCGTTTTTTGCGGCGGACGTCACCCGCTCTGATGAGGTGCGGGCGCTGGTGGCTGCTGCCGTACAGCGCCATGGCGCACTGGACGTGATGGTCAACAACGCGGGCTGGACCCACCGCAATCGCCCGGCGCTGGAAGTGACCGAAGACGAGTTTGACAAGTGTTATGCCGTCAATGTCAAAAGCATTTACCTCGCAACCATCCATGCCACACCGGTGTTCCGGGCACAAGGCGGCGGCAGTTTCATCAACATCGCATCGACCGCTGGCGTGCGTCCGCGCCCCGGCCTGACCTGGTACAACGGTTCCAAGGGCGCAGTGATCACGACCTCCAAGTCGCTCGCGGCCGAGTTGGGGCCGGACAACATCCGGGTCAACTGCATCAACCCGGTCTTCAACCCGGACACCGGACTGGCGGCCGAATTTGCGGGCGGTCCGGTGACAGAGGAACGCAAGGCGCAGTTTCTCGCCTCCATCCCGCTGGGCCGGTTTTCCACGGCGCTGGACGTGGCGAATGCTGCGCTGTATCTGTCCAGCGACGAGGCCGCGTTCATCAGTGGCGTGTGTATCGAAGTTGACGGTGCACGCTGTGTTTGACAGCCTGATCATCAAGAGCCCCACCTCATGACTGAACGCCACACGCCCCGGGTTGTGCCACTGGTTGACCTGCGCTCGGCGTCGCATCTCGTGCCGCCCGCCGCCTTTTCTGCCGACACACACATCGCCGCCAACGGCCTCCTGTCCGACACACGGGGCCGCCCCCTGCGTGATTTGCGGATCAGCGTGACGGACCGCTGCAACTTCCGCTGCAACTACTGCATGCCGAAAGAAATTTTCGACAAGGACTACAGCTACCTGCCGCACGCTGCCCTGTTGTCCTTTGAAGAGATCACGCGCATCGCCAAAGTCTTTGTCGCCCATGGCGTGCAAAAAATACGCCTTACCGGGGGTGAGCCCCTGTTGCGCAAAAACATCGAGTTACTGATCGAGCAGTTGTCGGTCCTGCGCACGGTGGAGGGCCGCCCGCTGGACCTGACGCTGACCACCAATGGCTCGTTGCTCGCGCGCAAGGCCCGTGACCTGAAAGCCGCCGGCCTGCAGCGCGTGACCGTGAGCCTGGACGGGCTGGATGATGCGGTCTTTCGCAGCATGAATGATGTGGACTTTCCGGTAACCGACGTGCTGGCCGGCATTGAAGCGGCACAGGAAGCCGGCTTGGGCCCGATCAAAATCAACATGGTGGTCAAGCGCGGCACCAATGAGCACGAGATTTTGCCGATGGCGCGGCGCTTCAGGGGCAGCGGCATTGTGCTCCGTTTTATTGAATACATGGACGTGGGCGCCACCAATGGCTGGCGCATGAACGAGGTGCTGCCGTCAGCGGACGTGGTTCAACTGATTCACGCCGAACTGCCCCTGGTGCAACTGGAACCATCCAACCCCGGTGAAACAGCCGAGCGCTGGGGTTTTGCAGACGCGTCTGGCCAGCATGACAAGGCCGCCGGTGAAATTGGTGTCATCAGCAGCGTGACGCAGGCCTTCTGTGGCGACTGCAACCGGGCCCGGCTGTCCACCGAGGGCAAGCTGTACCTGTGCCTGTTCGCGTCCCAGGGCTATGACCTGCGCTCGCTTCTGCGCGCAGAGGCCTCCGATGCCGACCTGGCGTCGGCCATCGGCCATATCTGGCAGGGTCGCTCGGACCGGTATTCCGAACTGCGCAGCGCCATGGAGCCCGATGCCGGCACCGCTGGACGCCGCGTTGAAATGAGCTACATAGGAGGATGACTTGATCAATCCCAATGAAATTACCGGCCTGATTCTGGCCGGGGGCCGTGGCTCCCGCATGGGCGGCGTTGACAAAGGCCTGCAGAACTTCAACGGCATGCCCCTGGCCCTGCACACGCTCACCCGCCTGCAGATGGGCGGCGGCGTTGGGTCCATCATGATCAACGCCAACCGCAACCTGTCGGCCTACGAATCGTTTGGCGCCTCAGTCTGGCCCGACGGGCTTGCCGACTACGCGGGTCCCTTGGCGGGCTTCCTGACCGGTCTGGAACGCTGTGAGACACCTTTTTTGGTGACTGTGCCTTGCGACACGCCCTTGCTGCCGCTTGACTTGGTACCCCGTCTGGCCGAGGCGCTGGAATCGGCAGATGCAGACATCGCCATGGCCGCCGCACCGGAAATCGACAAAGAGGGTCAGGTGCAGATTCGCGCCCAACCGGTTTTTTGCCTGCTGAGGGTGGATTTGCTGGAGAGCCTGGTGAAGTTCACCCAGGCCGGGGGCCGCAAGATTGACGCCTGGACGGCGCTGCACCACACCGTACTGGTTCCGTTTGATTTGCCGGGTGATGATCCGCACGCGTTTTTCAACGCCAACACGCTGGCCGAGTTGCGCCTGCTTGAAAACACCTGAACATGAAGACGATTGACGCGATTGCCGCCGAGCTGGCCGGCTATGACCCGCAAGCCCTGAGTGCGGCCTCTGTCAACACCTTCTTGTCGCGCCTGGTCGCGCCCGTCACGGGCTCGGAGGAGGTGGGGGTATTCCAGGCCCTGGGCCGCGTGTTGGCGCAGGATGTCATCTCCCCCATCAGCGTACCACCCCATGACAACTCGGCCATGGATGGCTATGCGTTGACCGGCGCACAACTGGCGCCTCTGGCACCCCTGAGTCTGAAAGTGGTGGGCACGGCGTTTGCCGGCAAAGCCTGGCAAGGCCAGACCCGGCCCGGTGAGTGCGTGAAGATCATGACCGGGGCCGTCATGCCCGCGGGGCTCGACACCGTGGTGCCGCAAGAGTTTGTCACGCGCAGCGCCGGGGACACCGAGACGATCATCATCCCGGCGGGTCTGCTGCAAACCGGTGACAACCGTCGCAAGCTGGGTGAAGACCTGATGCAAGGCCAGCCAGCGCTACAAAAAGGAGAGCTGCTTACGCCCGCTGCTATTGGGCTACTGGCCAGTTTGGGTATTGAAAGGGTAGCGGTATGGCACAAGCTGCGAGTGGCCTATTTCTCAACCGGTGACGAGATTCTGAGCCTGGGCGAGGCACCACGGGAAGGTGCGGTCTATGACAGCAACCGTTACACCGTGTTTGGCCTGCTGACCCGCATGGGTTGCGAGGTCATCGACCTGGGCGTCATCCGGGATGAGCCAACGCTGCTGGAGGCCGCCTTCACCCAAGCCGCCAACCAGGCCGATGCCATCATCACCAGCGGCGGCGTGAGTGTGGGTGATGCGGACTACACCAAAGCCATGATGAAAAAGCTGGGCGATGTGGCGTTCTGGAAAATTGCCATGCGCCCCGGCCGTCCCATGGCGGTCGGACGCATTGGCCAATCCGTGCTGTTTGGCCTGCCAGGCAACCCGGTGGCGGTGATGGTGACCTTTTTGGCCTTCGTTCGTCCGGCCCTGCTGCAAATGATGGGTTGCACGGCAGCGCCCCTGCCGCTTCTCAAGGCGCGAAGCCTGGAGCCCCTGCGCAAAAAGCCGGGCCGCACCGAATACCAGCGCGGCATGGTCACGACCGCATCCAATGGCGCCCTGCAAGTCAAAACCACCGGCAACCAGGGCTCAGGCGTGCTGAGCTCCATGGTGCAGGCCAACGGCTTGATCGTTTTACATCACGAACAAGGCCATGTGGCGGTTGGCGACGAAGTCGATGTGATGATGTTTGACGGCGTGATCTGAGGCCCCGCCCGCGCTCGGGTCAACGCTGCCGCAGCGCCAGTTCCACACCTTTGTTGGCCAGCATGTCGGCATGCTCATTGCCCGGGTCACCGTTGTGACCGCGTACCCAGCGCCAGTCAATCTTGTGGCCGGAGGTACTGACCAGCGTGTCCAGACGCTGCCAGAGGTCTACGTTTTTCACGGGTTGTTTGGCCGCGGTCTTCCAGCCTTTGGCTTTCCAGCCGGCCAGCCATTCCGTCATGCCTTTGAGCACATACTGGCTGTCCACATGCAGGGTCACGTTGCAGGGACGCTTCAGGGCACTGAGCGCCTCAATCACGGCCATCATCTCCATCCGGTTGTTGGTGGTGCCCAGTTCGCCGCCAAACAGTTCTTTTTGGGAGTCCTCCGTCTTGAGCAATGCACCCCAACCGCCCGGCCCCGGATTTCCCTTGCAGGCGCCATCCGTGTAAATTTCTATCGCGTTCAATCAAAGCTCCAAATTTATCTTGTCATTCAGGGCCTTAGCCCCCGTCAATGCTGCGCTATTTGCTACTGAAACAGGAGCAGAAACCAGTGGCCGGGAAGTTTTCCATGTCGGACTCAGCAGCGTCATGCCACGCACCCGTTTGACGGCGACCACAAAGTACACCGCCCCCAAAATGGGCCACCAGCGGTCACCCGCCCGGTCCATCCAGTCAAAACGATCCAACCATTTCTGGCTGGAGAGTGCCGGACGGTAGCAACCAAAACGTGCCACCTCCACCTCAAACCCCAACAACCGCAACCAGTCGCGCAAGCGCCAGTAGCCAATGAACTCACCTGCTTCAGGCAAAAACATGTGCCCAAAACCGAGCCGATGGTACAGGTGCGCTCGCCGTTGCCGAAATCCCCATAGGGAAGCCGGATTCAGCCCGCTGATGATGACCCGCCCTTCAGGCACCAACACCCGCTCGACCTCCCGCAAAGTGGTGTGTGGGTCACGCGCCAATTCCAGGGCATGAGGCAACACCACCAGGTCCAGGCTGTTGGCGGTAAAGGGGAGTGCGGAGAAATCAGTCACAAAGGTGGCCATGGGTGTCGGCACCGGCGTCGCCAGCCAGCGGTGCGGCATGCGGTTGGCCGCCAGGGCGTCCAGCTCGGGCATCCCCAGTTGCAAAGCGTGAAATCCGAACACGTCAGCCACCGCCAGATCCAGCTGGGCACGCTCCCACGCCAGCATGTAACGGCCAGGCGGCGTCTGAAACCAGTCGTGCAAACCTATAATTTGATCGCTCATGAAGTTATTACCACTACCCGCGTTTACCGACAATTACATCTGGATGCTGCATGACGGACAGCAGGCCCTGGTGGTCGACCCTGGTGATGCACAACCCGTTCTTGAGGCCCTGCAACAACTGGGTTTGCGGCTCGATGCCATTCTAGTCACGCACCATCACCCCGATCACACCGGCGGCGTGAGCGCCTTGCGCCAGGCCACCGGCGCCAAAGTGTTCGGCCCCTTGCACGAAGTCATGCCAGAGCCCCTGATCCGGCTCCAGGGCGGCGATCAGGTGCACACCCTCGGCCTGACCTTCGAGGTCATGGATGTACCCGGACACACGGCGGGGCACATTGCCTATTTTTGCAAGGAAATGGACAGCGCGCCGCTGCTGTTTTGTGGCGACACGCTGTTCAGCGGCGGCTGCGGGCGGCTTTTTGAAGGCACACCGGTGCAAATGCTGGCCTCGCTGGACTCACTGGCGGCCTTGCCAGCGGCGACCCGCGTGTGCTGCACCCACGAATACACCTTGAGCAACCTGAAATTCGCCAATGCAGTAGACCCGGACAACCAGGCGCTGGCCGCGTACACCGCTCAGGCACAGGACTCGCGGGCGCGCCTGCAGCCCACCCTGCCCTCAACGATCCAGCTGGAACGTGAGATCAATCCTTTTTTGCGTACTCGCCAGGCGGCCCTCATCAAGGCAGCACAAGGCTTTGACGCATCAGCCAGCGATGAGGTGGCCATCTTTGCCGCCCTTCGCCAATGGAAAAACAAGTTTCAATGAAATTACTCAATATTTTTTGCCTAACCGGCCTGGTCTGGCTGACAGGTTGTGCCAATCTGGGCCCCTCCTCCTCCTCGGACCCGATTGGCGCTTACGGCAATCAACAACCCAATGCCTCGTCTACCAAAGGCACGGCTGCCAACTCCAGCCGGTCGGGCAACCCAAGCTACAGCGATACCCTCAAACCCATCACCGCTGCGCAAGCCAGTTCGCGCGCAGTCGCCCAACTGGTGCCTCCTGCCGATTTGTGGGAACGTATTCGCCGTGGTTACGCCATGCCCAACCTTGAAAGCGATCTGGTGCATGACCGCGAACAGTGGTACAGCTCACGGCCTGACTACATCCTGCGCATGACCGACCGCTCGCGCAAGTACCTGTTCTACATTGTTGAGGAGCTGGAACGTCGCAACATGCCGACCGAGCTGGCCTTGTTGCCGTTCATTGAGAGTGCCTTCAACCCGCAGGCAGTGTCTAGCGCGAAAGCCGCCGGTATGTGGCAGTTCATGCCGGCCACGGGCAAACACTTTGAACTCAAGCAAAGTGTGTTCCGCGATGACCGGCGTGATGTGATGGCGTCCACCCGCGCAGCGCTGGATTACCTGCAAAAACTCCACCGCATGTTTGGTGACTGGCAGCTCGCCCTGGCCTCCTACAACTGGGGTGAAGGCAGCGTGGGACGTGCGATCGCCAAAAACCAGCGGGCAGGCCTGGGCCTGACCTATTCCGATCTGGACATGCCCATGGAAACACGTTTCTACGTGCCCAAATTGCAGGCCGTGAAAAATATTGTGGGCGATCCGGCTGCGTACAACTCACGCCTGCCCCACATTGAAAACCACCCCTACTTTCAAGCCGTCGACATCAAACGTGACATTGACGTAGCGCTGGCTGCCAAGCTGGCCGAGATTCCACTGGAAGACTTCAAGGCCTTGAACCCGTCGGTCAGCCGCCCCGTCATCATGGCTGCCGGCACGCCACACATCTTGTTGCCCTGGGACAATGCCGCGACGTTCCAGAGCAACCTGGAGGCCTACAGCGGCGGCCGGCTGGCGAGTTGGACCGTATGGCTGGCGCCGTCCACCATGAAGGTATCAGAAGTTGCCAAGCGCGTGGGCATGACCGAGAGCGATCTGCGCAGCATGAACAGCATCCCGCCGCGCATGGTGGTCAAGGCGGGCTCCAGCTTGCTGGTACCTCGCGGAACCCATCTTGATACCGACGTCGGCGCGCATGTGGCAGACCACGGACAGGTCTCACTCGCCCCTGAGATCATTCTGGTCCGCACCACGGTCAAAGCGGGCAAAAAAGACTCGGTGGCAAGTATTGCGCACCGTTATCACGTCAGCACCGCCAGTGTGGCGGAATGGAACAAGGTGAGCACGTCTGCCACCTTCAAAGCCCGCCAGGCCATCGTGTTGCACTTGCCGGAGTCCAGCAAAATGCTGGCCAAAGCCAAAAGCAGCAGCAAAGAAGAAGACGCACGCGAAACCAGGGTGTCGGCCAAGGGCAAGGGCAAAGGCGAACCCAAGTCCAGCCCCCAACAAGCAAAAAACAAACTGGCCAAAGGTACGCGCGTCGCAAATCGCTAAACCCCGGGAGCCGGTCAACTCTTGAAACGCTCCTTGGCCTTCCTCGCAAACTCGTTGGTGTAAGTGGCACCAAGGTCTATCTTGTCCTCAATGACTGCCGGATCAAAACTCGACAGCACGCGCGCTGCCGTGCGTGGACCTTCTTCGGGCATCACGCCATCGGGCGAAAGGGCTTCGCGCCCTTTGTTGAAGGCGGCCAGGTACAAAGCCCGGTCGCCCAGCAGGTAGGCCTCAGGAACCACTTTGATGATGTCACTGGGCCCCGCCGTCTGCAGCCATTTCAGGCTGCGCACGATGGCGTAGCTCATCGCCTGAACCGTTTTCGGGTTTTTTTTGACGAACTCGGCAGGCGCGTACAGGCATGCCGCCGGCATTGGACCGCCGAACACTTCCTGGGCGCCCCTGAGCGTTCGGGTATCGGCAATGACGCGAATCTCGCTTTTTTGTTCCAACATCGTCATCACCGGGTCAACGGTACTGATGGCGTCGATCTGACCGGAGCGAAATGCGCTCAGTGCGCCTGCGGATGTGCCCACGCCCACAAAGCTCACATCAGCGGGCTTCAGGCCTGCACGCAGCAGAATCAAATTGGCCACCATGTTGGTGGACGACCCGGGCGATGAAACACCAATTTTTTTACCTTTGAGATCAGCGATTGATTTGAAATGCGGCACCGCCTTGAGCGACACACCCATGGCAATACCTGGCGCCCGCCCCTGCATCACAAAAGCCAGCAACTTCTGCCCTTTGACCTGCGCACTGATGGTGTGGTCATAGGCACCGGATGCCACATCAGCCACACCCCCGACGACGGCCTGCAAAGCACGCGCGCCACCGGCAAAATCACCGATTTCAACCTCCAGCCCCTCGGCCTTGAAATAACCGAGCTGCTCGGCAATGGTCAGTGGCAAGTTGTAAAAAGCTGCTTTGCCGCCCACGGCGATACTGACCCTGGTTTTTTCCAGCCGCGGTTGAGCCCACAAGGCAGGCGCAACCACCGCCGTAGCCGACCATGCCGTGACAGCAGCAAAGGTTCGGCGATCAAGTCGAATCGAGTTCATAGGAGTCCTCTTTGGCGCTCTTTATTTTTTTGAGCTGCCTGGGTCTGAGCATAGTCAGCCGTCAACTAACCTGCATCGGGAACATCCCCGAGGGGGTTAGTACTTAGATTCAGCGGTAACCGACCAACAGAATGCCGATGTTCACGCCCAGTGCCAGCGCCCAAATCACGCTGCGCACGGTTGCCAGACCCGAGACGTACATCATGATGTACATCAGACGCAGGAAAATATAGATGAGCGCCAGCACGTCCACGCGCGCCTGGTTCGCGCCCAGCTGATGCGCGATGATGATGGCACCGATGAAAAAAGGCAGCGCCTCAAAGCTGTTGGCTTGCGCGGCATTGGCGCGGGCGCGCCAATGCACTTGTTGCTCCAGCCACGCGCGGGGGTTGCCGTTGTCATAGCCCCCGTCACGCCGGGCTGTGCTGAACTTGCCTGACTTGGCGATGCCTGCACAAACAATAGGCAGCAAGGCGGCCACAAGAACGCACCAGTAAGCGATGGTGAAATGAGAAAAATTCATCAGGAATTCAATTTAAAAAAGGCGGAATTATTGCCAGTTCATTGGGCTGGTCCGCCGGGACTCAACGCCGGTCCACAAATGCGTGTGCAATAGTGCCCAGATCAACATATTCCAGTTCGCTTCCGACAGGTACGCCACGTGCAAGACGCGTCAGGCGCAACCCGCGGGACTTGAGCCCCTCGCTGATCACGTGTGCCGTAGTTTCACCTTCAGCGGTGAAGTTGGTGGCCAGAATGACCTCCTGCACGGTGCCGTCACAGGCCCGGTCAAACAGCTTTTTGAGCCCAATGTCTTTGGGCCCGATGCCATCGAGCGGGCTGAGCTTGCCCATCAGCACAAAATACAAACCTTTGTAAGCGCCCGTGCGCTCCACCGCGGACTGATCCGCCGGGGTTTCCACCACGCAGAGTTTGGAGGTGTCACGGCGCGGATCAAGACAGGTGGCGCAAACTTCGGCCTGCGTGAAGGTATGGCAGCGCTCGCAATGCCGCACACTGTCGGCCGCCGTACTGAGGGCGCGCGACAACTCCAGCGCGCCCGGACGGTCATGCTGCAGCAGGTGAAAAGCCATGCGCGAGGCAGACTTCACCCCGACGCCTGGCAGGCGTCGCAGCGCCTGAATCAGGACGTCAACCGAGTTGAGATCAGCCACGCAGCCTTAGAACGGAAACTTCATGCCACCGGGCAAACCAGGCATACCCGCGGTGAGCTTGCCCATTTTTTCGGCCGATGTTTCTTCAGCTTTGCGCACGGCGGCGTTGAAAGCGGCGGCCACCAGGTCTTCCAGCATGTCCTTGTCGTCCGCCAGCAAGCTGGGGTCGATGGTGATGCGTTTGACGTCGTGTTTGCAGGTCATGGTGACCTTGACCAGGCCAGCACCGGATTCTCCGGTGACTTCCACAAAGCCCAGTTCGTCCTGGGCTTTTTTCATGTTGTCCTGCATCGCCTGGGCCTGCTTCATGAGGCCGGCGAGTTGTCCTTTGTTGAACATGGGAATTCCTTGGTTTGGTTTGAAATGTAAAGCGGTGAAGCAATTTGGTGCGGCAGGCGGAATCAGCCCGGCTTGATGCTGCCGGGGACGATTTTCGCCCCAAAGTCACGCATCATGGTTTGCACGAACGGATCGTCAAAAATGATTTTTTCGGCCGCCAGTTGACGTTCAGCCACCAGCGCCGCATTGCGCCGGGCGGGACTGTCGGTCACGCGGCCGATTTCGACCACCAGGCGCACACTGTGGCCCGAGGTCTGCAAGGCGGCGGTCAACCGATCACGCGTGCCGGGCTGGTTAAGCGATTCACGCTCGACCCGCAATATCCACTGGTCGGTGTCGCGGGCAATGAGCTGTGACTGCAAGGCCAACTCGCGCACCAGCGCGGTGATGGCCTCGGCAGCAATGAGCTGCTGCACCGTGCCATGCCAGAACGCCCCCTCCTCGGTGGGCACCAGAACCGCGGCAGCCGTTTGCCCCGACGCGGCCTCGGAACGAGAATCAGCCTGCACACGCACGGGAATTGCTACAACTTCTGTAGCTACCTGCGCACGTTCCACGGGGGCTACAGCCTCTTTTGACTCAAAATAACGTGCATGATCCACCGCCAATGGCGTGGTCACGACATGCAACTGCTGGCCCGGCGGCAAATCGGGTTGCGGCGCAGGCACTGCTTCCAGTTTTGTAGCAGCTTGCGCTTGTTCTGCCTGGGCTGGAGCCCTCTCAGGCTCATCCTCCCAAGGCTGCACACGCGCTGGGGGGCTGGACGCTGGGACAGGTGGCGCCATTCGCACCGGAGCGGCCACGGGCCGCGGCGCATACGCGACAGACGTCGGCCGAACCTCGGTCAGAGCATTATTTGGAGTTTTTTTTTCCGCCACGGCCAAGTGGCCAGTGGCGGGCTTGAAGGCCAGTAAACGCAACAGCACCATGGTCAGCGCCGCATATTCGTCGGGGGCCAAGCCGAGTTCCCCGCGTCCATGCAGGCAGATGCTGTAGAGCAACTGCGTCTCGTCGGCGGGCATCAGCGCGGCCAGGCGGGCCATCTCGCCCGCTTCCGGGTCGGTGTCGTCGGCCTCTGTGGCGCTTGACGGCACGGCCTGGAGCACGGCCATGCGCTGCAACACACTGCTCATTTCTTCCAGTGTGGACGCAGCGCTCAAGCCGTTCAGGCGCAAGGCCTCGGAGGTCTCGACCACCGTCTTGCCATCCCCCAGGGCCAGCGCCTCCAGCAGACGGAACACATACGACCGGTCCACGCTGCCCAGCATCAGGCGCACGGTGGCTTCATCAAGTTGACCGGAACCAAAGGCAATGGCCTGGTCGGTCAGGCTCAGGGCGTCACGCATGGAGCCGCGGGCGGCACGGGCGACCAAACGCAAGGACTGAACATCGGCGGAAACGTTTTCGGCCAGCAACACCTGTTGCAAGTGCTCGCGGATGGTCTCGGGGGCCATCGGGCGCAGGTTGAACTGCAGGCAGCGCGACAACACGGTGACCGGCACTTTTTGCGGGTCGGTCGTGGCCAATACGAATTTCAAATACTCAGGGGGCTCTTCCAGCGTCTTCAACATGGCGTTGAACGCCGTGTTGGTGAGCATGTGCACCTCGTCAATCATGAAAACCTTGAAGCGCCCCTGAACCGGCTTGTAAACCGCCTGTTCCAGCAGCGCCTGCACTTCGTCCACGCCCCGGTTGGAGGCTGCATCCAGCTCGGTGTAATCCACAAAGCGGCCGGAATCAATGTCGGTACAGGCCTGGCACACACCACACGGCGTGGCGGTGATGCCGCCCGTGCCGTCCACACCCTGGCAATTGAGCGACTTGGCCAGAATGCGCGACACCGTCGTCTTGCCCACGCCCCGAGTGCCGGTGAACAGGTAGGCATGGTGCAGCCGCTGAGTGGTGAGCGCATTGGTGAGCGCCTGCACCACGTGGTCCTGCCCCACCATTTCAGTGAAGTTACGGGGGCGGTACTTGCGGGCTAGCACGAGATAAGACATGGGGACCGATTCTAAGCTGCACGAATGCCTCAAGGGCCACCGCGACCTCGTCCACGACGTCCGTCCAGCGCCCCTGCACCGATTGACGAAACAGCCGCAGCACGCCGGGGTACCAGGGCGAGTCCGTGCGGTCCTCCAGCCAGCGCCAGTCGGTCTTGTAAGCCGGTAGCAGCACCCAGCAGGGCTTGCCCAAAAGCGCCTGCCAGATGGGCAACGGCCGTGTCCACACAGATGACCAGGTCCAGCCCCGCCACGATGGCCGCCGTGTCCGAAAAATCCTCGATCTGCGAACCCAGATGCAGCAACGACAAGCCCTCAGGCGGGCTCAGGGCCTGGTCTTCCCCCGCCCCTTTTTGCAGGCTGACCCAACGCACGCCAGGCACTTGCGCCAAAGGCCGCAACACCTCCAGCCCCGGCAATGAACGATGCGCGTCGTTTTCAAACCGGGGGTTGCCCTTCCAGACTAGGCCGACGCGCACTCCGTCTGCCGGCAAATGATCACGCCACTTAGCCACTTGAACGTCAGAGGCCTGCAAATAAGGCAGGCTTGCGGGCATGTTGTCCAGCCGGGTGTGGCAATACAGGGGAATACTCATCAACGGCGTCCAGCAGTCCCAGCCGGTGGACGGAACAGGCTCGTCAAAAGCGATCACCTCGTCGACCCCACCCAAGGTGGCAAACAAAGTCTTCAGCGCCGGGTGACACAGCAAGGTGATGCGTGCAGCGCCTTGCCCCTTGAGAACCGCGGCATAGCGGCCAAACTGGATCATGTCGCCATGACCCGCCTCAAAACCGATGAGAAGTGACCTGCCATCCAGCGATTCGCCGTGCCAGCGCGGACAGTCCAGGTGCGCCTCCAGGCCGACATACCAATCCCGGGCGTCCAGACACGGCCAACCTTCGTCAAACCGGCCTTGTCGCAAAAGCACATACGCCAAGTTGAAACGCGCCTTGGCGTAGCCCTCCTCCAGCGCCATGGCCCGACGGCAACAGGCCTCGGCCTCGACGTCCCGTTTCATGGCCGCATAAAGCCCACCCAGATTGGACCAAGCCGCCGGGGACTCCGGCGCCAACTCAATCGCACGCTGGTAGGCCGCGATGGCTTCGTCAAGGCGCATGAGGCTTGCCAACAAGGTACCGAAATTCAGGTGAACTTGCGAGATCCCGGGGTTGAAGGCAATGGCCCGCCGGTAGCAGGCTTCGGCCTCGGCAACGGCGCCCCGCTCATCGAACAAGAATGCCAGATTGGCATGCGCTTCCGCCAGATCAGGCGACAGTTGCAAGGCGTTTTGAAAACAGGCCTCGGCCCGGACGGAGTCGCCCTCGACCATATGGCGCGCACCCTCATAAAACAGGCTTTCAGCAGAAACGGGAACAAACTCGGTCATGCCCTGAGGTTACGGCATCCACATTGACGAGGGCTGCCAGCAAAAAAGTCCCCAATGCATTTACAATAACGGCTGACGGGCCTTCCCGCATGGTGAAGCGGCCAACCGGGTCAGGTGGGGAACCAAGCAGCCCTAACTGTGAAGCCAGTGCCGGGGTCAAGGCTCGTCAACCTTATTCAAGATTCTCCTGAGAAATCAACAACGTAAGTCCTGACAAGGACTTACGGGCCTCTTGTGTGTCAGTTCAGTGTGTCACTTTCATAAAATCCGAACATGAAAATCGACACGAACATGGCGAAGCTCCCGGGACTCTTCCCACGCGGAAGCGTCTATCAACTCCGAGTCGTTATCCCCCTTGAAATCAGGGCCGCGTATGCAGGAAGGACCCAGCTGGTCCAATCCCTTGGAACGTCCGACCTCCGCGAGGCCAAGGTGCTAGCCTCAGGCATTTTTGCCGTGAAAGGTCCCAAGCTAACCTTGACTGGAACATCACCGACTTGGTTCAGTGATCGCCTAGTGACAACCGGCAATCAGAACCTGCCGCTATTCAACTGCAACTGCTCGAAGTAGCCACGCTCAGGACCCACCTGGAAACTTAGGAGTTTGAAATGAAAAGTCAGGACCTATTGACCGCCGAGTTGCGAGTTGCCGTTGCTGGGGCGAAATTGGGCGTTGCCGAGGACCTGCGGTTCCTGATAGCGACCCTCCTAGCGGGTTTGTTGTACGTCAAGTACGACACGGTGTTAGCCTCACTCGCAGGGTTTCTAGTCCCTGTTTTTGGCATCCCACTCCTCTACAACAAAGAGTACGAAGCCGCCAATGACGCAGTTGAACAAATTACCGGCACTGGCAAGTACTGGGAGCAACGGGCGCCCGAAGCATCAGACGACTAGCCAGGACTTATCCTGAAGGGCTCCTCCTACAGACACACAGCCAACAATTGCTTGAGGCGGCCACAGGCGCCATATATAGTGCCCAGTGACATTTAAATAGGACTGTATGGATTTCAAAGACTGGATGGTTCTCATATCAACGCTGGCCGCACCCCTTTTTGCGGTTCAGGTCACACAGTGGCTAGACAGGAAACGGCAGTACCGCGAGGAGCAGCTACGCATCTTCAAGACACTGATGGCGACCCGCGCGGCCAATCTCGATCCACGGCATGTGGAGGCACTCAACATGATCGACGTTGTCTTCCATTCAAACCTTAAGAGTCAAGTGGAAATCCGCAGACTGTGGAAGCACTACCTTGACCATCTTGGAGACAAGTCTTACCCAAGGGACTTATGGGGGACTCGCCGAATTGAGCTCCTAGTTGAATTGCTGCATGCCATGGCAGTCTTTCTAGGTTTCGACTTTGATAAGACGCACATCAAGAATCAGTGCTACTACCCTGAAGGGTACGGGAGCCAAGAGGGTGAGCACGGGGTCATTCGCAGTTCACTTGCTGAAATACTCTCGGGCAAAAGACCTCTATCGATGTTTGTCACCAATATCCCCGGCCAACAGAATGGCGAAGCGTAGGGGACGGCTGCATTGGCCGAAACACCCGCATCATTGTTTGCAGCTTTGAAATGGTAGAGTTAGTTCCTAAGTGTGACACTCTGATGCGACCCTCGCGACGGACCAACCTCCGGAGAACCCCATGGATAGGGATATCCAGCCATTTGACTGTGAAGTCAAGGCTCGTCAACCTCATTCAAGGAAACCCCGTGTTGACGCGGGTTTCAAAAACGCCCCAGTCAGCAGGAACTGGTCATTTGGCATGACTTGAAATTGCTATATTTTCAATAGCTACTCCCGCAGGTCCCACCTGGGCCTGCGAGCAAAAAAACCATTTTTTATTCCAACAAGCCGGCTAGTTGCCCCAGCGCAGCACCAGCGGGTCCAGCCGCTGGGCAATCTCGATCAGGCCCTTGCGCACCTCGGGGTGCATGGTTGGGAAGGGATGACGCGGCGCCTCGCAGGCAATGACGCCGCCCTCCTTCATCAAGGCCTTGGCCGTCAGGATGCCGCCCTGGCGGTTCTCGAAATTGATGAGGGGCAGCCATTTGGTATAGGCCGCAATGGCGTCGCCCCGGCGTCCGGCAAGGTAGGCATCCACGATGGTGCGGATTCCGTCCGGGTAGGCACCGCCCGTCATGGCGCCAGTGGCGCCAGCGTCCAGGTCGGGCAACAGGGTGATGGCTTCTTCGCCGTCCCACGGGCCCTCAATGGCGTCGCCGCCCAGGCGAATCAGATCGCGTAGCTTGCTGGCGGCACCGGCGGTTTCGATTTTGAAGTAAGCAACGTTCCTGATTTCTTTCGCCATGCGCGCCAGGAAGGCGGCTGACAGCGGCGTGCCGCTGACCGGCGCATCCTGCACCATGATGGGAATGTCAATCGCATCCGACAAGGCTGCGTAAAACTCGTACACCTTGTCTTCAGACACGCGAATGGTGGCGCCGTGGTAAGGCGGCATCACCATCACCATGGACGCGCCCATGTCTTGCGCCCGGCGGCTGCGCGCGGCGCACACCTGGGTGCCAAAGTGCGTGGTGGTGACGATCACCGGCACGCGGCCGTTGACATGCTCCAGCATGGTTCGGGTCAGCACCTCGCGCTCGTCGTCACTCAGGACAAACTGCTCCGAGAAATTCGCCAGAATGCAAAGACCGGTGGAACCGGCGTCGATCATGAAATCAACGCAACGCTTCTGACTCTCCAGATCCAGCTCGCCAGCGTCGGTGAAGGTGGTGGGCACCACCGGAAAGACGCCCTTGTAACGTGCAGTCATGCTCATTCGATGATGTTGAACTGGTCGAGAAACTCGGTTTTGAGCGTCAGCCCCAGGCCGGGGACGTTGTCGTCCAGCTGCACAAAGCCGTTCTCGGCCACGGGCTCGCCATCAAAGATGTAATAGAACAACTCGTTGCCCACTTCCACGTCGAACATCGGAAAGTACTCGCTCATCGGCGAGGCGATGGTGCTCATGGTGAGGTGGTAGTTGTGCATCTGGCCAGCGTGCGGGATGACGGGCACGCTGTAGGCTTCACACAAGGCATTGATCTTGTGTGCCGCCGTGATGCCGCCGACACGGTTGGTGTCGTACTGCACCACGCTCACGGCTTTTTTGTCCAGCAGTTGCTTGAAGCCATACAGGCTGAATTCATGCTCGCCACCCGAGATCGGGATGCTGGTGAGCTGGTTGAGTTCGGCGTAGCCGTCGATGTCGTCCGCAATCACCGGCTCTTCCAGCCAGCGGGGTTCGAACTTTTCCAGCTTGGGCAGTATGCGTTTGGCGTACTCCAGGTTCCAGCCCATGTAGCACTCCAGCATCAGGTCGTTGTCGTAGCCGATGACTTCGCGAATCGCTTCCACCGACTTCAGGTTTTCCGCCACGCCTTTTTGCAGGTGCGCCGGGCCGTAACCAAAGCGCATCTTGAAGGCGGTGAAGCCCTGGTCCAGAAACTTCTGGGCCTCAGCCTGCATTTCCTTGAGGTCGGTGCGGTACAGCTTGGAGTAGTAGCAAGGGATTTTTTCCTTGGTACGACCGCCCAGCAGCTTGAACACGGGTTTGTTGACCGACTTGCCCAGAATGTCCCAAATGGCCAGGTCAATCGCCGAGATCGCGGCCATGGTCACGCCCTTGCGGCCCCAGGCGTGGGTGGCGCGGTACATGCGCTGCCACAGGTATTCGTAATCCCACGGGTCCTGGCCCAGCACCAGCGGCGTCAGGTACTGGTCGATGATGGCTTTGGCAATGGCCGGTGCCAGCGCGACATTGCCCAGGCCGATGATGCCGTCATCGGTTTCAATCTCCACCACCGTCCAGGAGTGGAAGCGGAAGGTGCTCATGGATTCGGTTTTGGAATACACCAGGTCCATGGCGTTGGAGCAGAAGTTGCCTTGGGGTGGAACGGTCTTGCCTTTCCACTCGAACACACGGGCGCGTACGGATTTGATTTTCATGATGGTGTTGAGAAGTTGAAGATGAGAGGTTTACAAACGTGCTGCACCCATGCGGCACGCAATCTGGAACGCATTGAGCGTGGCGTTCACATCGGCCCGGCCCTGGCCCGCAATGTCATACGCCGTGCCATGCGCTGGCGTGGTGATGGGCACGGGCAAGCCGCCCTGCACCGTCACGCCCTTGCTAAAGCCCATGAGCTTGATGGCGATCTGGCCCTGGTCGTGGTACATGGTGACGATGGCCTGGTACTCACCATCGCGGGCTTTCAAAAAGATGGTGTCTGCCGGGAACGGGCCTGCGATGGGCAGCCCCTGCGCATTCAGCGCCGCCACCGCCGGGGCAATGATGTCCAGTTCCTCACGGCCACAGGTGCCGCCGTCGCCACCGTGCGGGTTGAAGGCCGCCACGGCAACCTTGGGCTGCGCAATGCCATTGGCCTTGAGCGAGTTGTAAATCAGGCGGGCGGCTTGCTGGATGCGCTCCTGGCTCAGGTAACTGGCGGCTTCCTTAAGCGGAATGTGCGAGGACACGCGCGAGGTCCACAAATCACCCAAAGTGTTGAACTCACAAAAGTAGCCCGTTACGCCCAGGTATTGGGCAAAGTGATGCAACTCGTCTTCATGCTTCAAGCCGCCCAGCTTCATGGCAAATTTATTGAGTGGCGCAAAGCAGATGGCATCAACCTCGCAGCGCTGGGTCCCGTCCATGCAGAGGTTCAGCACCTGCAAGGTGGACGCACCACACGCGGCTTGGGCCTGACTGCGCTGCACTTGCTCGGGGCGAATCGTGTCCAGCGCCAGAAAAGCGGGCAGGCTTTGGTCGGCACGGCTGCGCACCTCGGCCAGGCTGCTCACCGCCTGGGTCGCCACCGTCACGCCGGCCGTTGTCTGGCCATCCTGCCAGAGCCAGGGGTCACCCAGCAGCACGATGTTAGCCTTGGTGGTGATGCCCGGCTCGCTCAAGAGTTTGGCGATCAGCTCCGGGCCAATGCCAGCGGGATCGCCCAGGGTCAGCGCCACCACGGGCGTGTTTTTGATGCTCATGGCTTGGGTCACTCCAGTTTGATGTTTTTCTTGCGGATCAGATCGCCATAGCGTTTGTTCTCGTCAGCGTGAAACTGCGCAAACTGGGCCTGTGTCATGGGCGTGAGGTCGGCACCGATGGCGCCCAGACGGGTCTGGGTTTCAGGCATGGCCAGAATCTTGGTCACCTCGGTGTAAACGCGCTCCTGCACAGCCTTGGGCGTGGCGCTGGGCATGTAAATGCCATACCAGGCACTCATCTCCACGCCTTTCAGGCCGGCTTCGGCCATGGTGGGCACATTGGGAAGCTGTGGATTACGCTGGGCGCTGGCCACGGCCAGCGCCTTGATGCGACCGCTCTTGATGTGATTGATGACCGAAGGCATGGTGTCAAAGCTCAACTGCACCTCGCCGCTGACCAGGTCCACCAAAGCCGGGCCGCTGCCCCGGTAAGGAATATGCGTGATGAAAACACCCGCCTGATCCTTGAACAATTCGGCTGCAATGTGCTGGGTGCTGCCCGCGCCGCTGGTGGCGTAGTTGAGCTTGCCGGGCTTGCTCTTGGCCAGTTTGATCAGGGATTGCACCGAGTCGACCGGCAGGTTGGGGTTGACCACCAGCACGTTGGGCACAGCACCTACAAACACCACCGGCACCAGGTCTTTGTTGCTGTCGTAATTGAGTTTGAGCAAATGGGGCGCAATGGCGTGCGCCGTGGACACGCCCATCACCAGGGTGTGGCCGTCGGTGGACTTGGCGGTCAGGTCGGCGGCCAGCGTGTTGGAGGCGCCAGGGCGGTTCTCAGCCACCACGGGTTGCTTGAGCAGCGGGCCCAGCCGGTCTGCCACGGCGCGGGCCATGGCATCGGTGCCGCCACCGGGTGATGAGCCAACCAGAATGCGCAGGGGCTTGGTCGGCCATTCCTGCGCGTTGGTGGTGCCACAGGCCAAAGCAACCAGCCCCAGGGCGCTTACCCATAGAATTTTTTTCATCGTTGTCTCCGTTGTATCCACGCCGAGATGGCGTGGACTATGGGCTGCATCGTAGGACTCAAACAATTAAACGTAAATTGAATGTTTATTAAGTATTGATATCATTTAGTTATCAATGAGCACCCCCAAACCCGCCCCTCAACTCCTGAACCGCTTGCGCATGCGGCAGGTATCCCTGCTGCTGGCCATCGAGCAACATGGCACCTTGCGCCGCGCCTCGGAAGCCCTGGGCCTGACCCAGCCGGGCGCGACCAAGATGCTCCATGAGCTGGAAGACGCCGTGGGTCATCCCTTGTTTGACCGCGTGGGCCGCGGGCTGCAATTGACCGCGTCGGGCCAATGCGTGCTGGGTTACTTCAGGGGGGTGCGCGGTACCATGGCGGCGCTCAGCCAGGAGTTGCAGGAACTCACGCTGGGCAGCGCGGGCAAACTGTTCATCGGCAGCATCATGGCGGCATCACCCTCGCACCTGACCCACGCCTTGATTGAACTCAAAAAGGAATTCCCGCTGCTGTCCATCGAGATATCGGTGGGGACCAGCGATCACCTGGTCAAGCTGCTGCAGGAGGGTTCGCTGAACCTGGTCATCGGCCGCGCGATGGGTCTGCCTGCGCAGGACTACGAATTTCGCCCCATGGCGGATGAAGCACTGGCCGTGGTGGTATCCCGGACGCATCCGCTGGCGGGCGAAACGTCAGTCCCCTTCCTGGCCATGCAGGCCTACCCCTGGATACTGCAGCCCGCAGGCAGCCCGATGCGTGATGTCATGGAGCGGGAATTTGCCATGCACTTTGCCCCCATGCCCAAGGGGCTGATCGAGACCGCCTCCATCCTCACCACCACCAATTTGATTGCACAGTCAGACATGATTGCGGTCATTCCGGACTCGGTGGCATCGCGTTACCAGCGCCACAAATTGCTGGCGATCCTGCCCTATGCCATCCAGAACAGCCTGGCTGCCTACGGCAGCATCGTGCGCCGGGACCGCCCCCTGAGTACACCTACGGCCCGGTTTCTGGCGCTGCTGCACGACAAGCCAACCAACCCGGTCTTGCCCTGAAACACCCAACACGCCTTCAAACGCGCACAATCAAAACTGTACGATTGCCAACAAGCTATTTCATGGAGAACTGAACATGGTTTACAAATTCAAATCCCAAGCCACCGCCGACGTCATCATGCTTCAGACCAACGGCGAGCAGATGCTCAAGATCATTGGCAAAGGCCCCTCGACCCAGGGCATCATCACCGTAGAACAGATCCCCGCCGCCATCGCAGCACTTCATGCTGCCATCGTGGTGCATGAGGCGGCGATAGCCCAACGCAAAAATGGGGTTGAACTCGAAGAAGACGTGGAGGGTGACAGCGTCATGCTGCGAGCACGGGCAACGCCCTTCATCGAGCTACTGAAGCACAGCGCCGAAGCGGGCAAGGACGTGGTCTGGGGCGTTTGAAAACAGCTAGTCTTTGACAATGATGCCGCAGGCCAGCCTGGCGCCAGAGTTCCCCGTGGGCTGCGTCTTGTAGTCATCTGGATCCTTGTGCACGATGATGGCCCGACCCACGACACTGGTGGGTCCGTCGTCCAGCGTGATCCCCGTCAGGTGAAAACGTGCCAGGGCCTTGCCGTTCGCATCAGCCAACAGCGCGGGCATATCGCCGCCATGATGATCCGCATCTGGCGGACCATGCGGCTTGCTGGCGGGGTTGAAGTGGCCCGCCGCGCTCATGCCGTCTGGCGCCGAGCAGTCGCCTTTGTCATGAATATGAAAACCATGGGTCTGGCCCGGCGTCAAACCAGAGAGGTCGACCCTCACCATCATGTGTTCACCGTGCTGAACCAGCCTCACGTTGCCTGCCACGCTGGAGCCGCTGCGCGCCTCCAGACGGCTGCTCGCGCTGGGGCCATGCGGGCCCATGCTGCCGCACGCCACCAGGGTAAGCGACAGTGCACCCAAAGTCGCGTGCTTTAAAAAGAGGGATTTCATGGTCAAGTCCTTTCATCATGCAACTTTCAGTATGAGCCAATTTGCATGATTTGGGAACTGGCCTGCCACCCTATTTGGCGCTCAGGTAAGCCAACGCCCCCTGCCCCGCCGCCCGTCCGCTGGCAAAGCAGGCGGTCAGCAAATAGCCGCCCGTGGGCGCTTCCCAGTCCAGCATCTCGCCAGCGCAAAACACGCCGGGCAATTGCTCCAGCATCAGGTGCGGGTCAACCGCTTCAAACAGCACGCCACCGGCGGTGCTGATGGCCTCGTCCAGGGGGCGCGCGGCCACCAGGGTGATGGGCAGGGCCTTGATGGCGGCAGCCAGTTGGAGCGGGTCGTTCATCTGCTCTTTGGTCAGCAGCTCATGCAGGATGGCGGCCTTGATGCCTTCAATGTGCAGGCGGCTTTTAAGGTGGCTGGAGAGCGAGCGCGAGCCGCGCGGGTGGCGCACCTCGGCCAGCACTTTCTCGGCCGACATGTCGGGCAACAAATCGAGCTGCAACGTGACCTGCCCGGTCTGGATGATGTCGTCGCGCAGCAGGCTGGAGGCGGCATAAATCAGACTGCCTTCCAGGCCAGTGGCCGTGGCCACAAACTCGCCCTTGCGCTGGAAACTGACGCCCTGTGAGGTGGTGACGTTGATCGCCACCGACTTGAAGGGCTGGCCCGCAAAGCGGCTGCTGAAATGTTCGCTCCAACCGCCTTTGGCATCAAACCCGCAGTTGCTGGGCAGCAGCGGCGCCACTGCCACGCCCCGCGCCTGCAGCCACGGCACCCAGGCGCCGTTGGAGCCCAGGCGCGCCCAGCTGCCGCCCCCCAGGGCCAGCACCACGGCGTCGGCCAGCACTTGCACCGGGCCATGGGGCGTGTCGAAGTTGAGCTGGTTGCCCTGCGCGCTGTCAGGGCCCCAGCCGGTCCAGCGGTGGCGCATGTGAAATTGGACGGCGGGCCCCGCAGCGGGGTGGCGCAAGCGGTGCAGCCAAGCACGCAGCAGGGGCGCAGCCTTCATGCTGGCCGGGAACACACGCCCGGACGTGCCGACAAAAGTGTCCACACCCAGCTCTTGCGCCCAGGCTCGTACCTGCGTGCCGTCAAAGCTTTGCAGCAAAGCCTCGATCTGCTGGCGCCGGGCGCCGTAACGCGACGAAAAAATGTCCGCTGGTTCCGAATGCGTCAGGTTCAGCCCGCCCTTGCCGGCCAGCAAAAACTTGCGCCCCACCGAGGGCATGGCATCAAACAAATGCACCTCCACGCCTGCGGCAGACAACACATCCGCCGCCATCAAACCGGCGGGACCACCCCCAACCACAATCACTTTTTTCATCACATCTCTATTCATTGTTAAACCTCATCCAGCACTTCGATCAAGGCGCCCTGAGGTGTCAGAAAAGCACACCGGACGAACTCGCCCGGGTAAATGGCCTGCACAGCGGCGCGGTAGTCGCGCAATTGCGCTACCAACTCTGGCTGGTTTTGCGGCGCCTGGGCCGACTTGAAATCCAGCACCCACCAGTGGCCCGCATGATCAGTATCCTGGCGTTGTACCAGGCGGTCCAGCCGCACCAGCTCGCCCTGGTACATCAGCTCCACCTCGTTGCCCTGCCAGCTCAGCACCGCGTTATCCCACACCCAGGCACCCTCGCCCTGCAGAATGCGCACGGCCATGGCCGCGGCAGTGGAACCCTGCTCAGGCGTGAGTTCAAATTCGCGCGCCGCGGCACTGACATTGCCCGCCGAGGCATCGCCCCATTCCAGCAAACGGTGCATGGCCTTGCCCACGCGGGCAGCGGTGGAGTCTACGTCATTTGCGGTCGAATCCGGCTCGGCGGTCGCTTCAATTTTTATAGCGGACTGCGCTGATTCGACGGGGGCTGCGGGCAGTTCTTTCATATAAAACACCTTTTGTTCAGGGACGCCGGTGGCGGCCACGGGTTCAGCGTTGGTCGCAGGGACAACGTCCGTGGCCAGGCTGGCAAGGCGTTGCCACCAACTGCGCTCAGCCGCCCTGAAGGGCTCAATGCTGGAGAACACCAGCGTGTGCCGGGCCCGCGTGAGAGCGACGTACAGGGCATTGAGTTCCTCGCGCTGGCGCTCCACGCGCTCGGCGTCCAGCGTGGGCAGGGCGCAGGCGGGCGGGTTGCTCTCGCTGGCCAGAAAGACAAACTTTTTGGGCCAGGCGTCTTCACCCGGCCAGTCCACCAGCACGCCCATGGTGTCGGCGCTGCGCTCGGGGGTGTCGGTGTCGAGCAGCAGCACCAGCTCGGCCTCCAGTCCCTTGGCACCGTGAATGGTGAGCAGGCGCACCGCGTGCGGGTTGACCGCCGCCGGGGCCAGCACCCCACCGGCTTTGAGGGCGCGCACCAACGCATACGGCGTGACAAAACGCCCGCCATCCATTTGCAGCGCCACATTGAGCAAGGCGCTCAAATTGGCCAGCACGGCGTCGCGCTGGTTGGCCGGTGCGGCGGCGGCAAAACGCGCCAGCACGTCGCCATCAAAATAAATGGCCTGCAGGGCATCGTGCGGCGGCAACTGGTCCAGCCAGCCTTTCCATCGGATCAAACAGGCCGCTACCGCCCGTCCATCGGGCGTAAGCAGCTCTTTTTTTTGTAGCAACTCAAACCACGGCGCTTTGGTTTCACGCTGCGCCAGCGCGAGTTGCACCAGAGCTTCGTCCGCCAATCCGAAGAAGGGCGACTTGAGCACGCGCGCCAGGGACAGGTCGTGCTGCGGGGACACCAGCACGTCAAGCAAAGCCACCACGTCCTGCACTTCGCAGCAGTCGATCAGGTCGGTTTTTTCGCCAATCTGGGCGGCAATGTGCCGCTTGCGCAACTCGTCACGCAGGGGCATGAGACCGGCGCGTTTGCGCGACAGCACCATGACATTGGCCGGTTTCAGCTTTGGCAAAGCGGGGTCGGGGTGAGCCAGTTGCGCCGCAATCCACTGCGCGGCCTGGCGCGCCTCCAGCGTGCGCAGGGTTTCTTCGGGCACTTCACGGGGCTGGGTCAGGCTGTCGCGCCACACGTCGCTCCCGGGTGCGCCCGAAGGACGAGCCGAACGGGGGATGGGCGGCAGCTTGTAGACCGCGCCAGCCTTCTCCGAACTGGTGGTGTGCACACGAAAACCGTCGTAACCATCGGCCTGCGCGGCCTCGCCCATGGCGGCGTTCACGGTTGCGATCACACCGGTGGCGTTGCGCCGGGTGTGGTCGCAACTCAGCAGGTCGCCTCCCAGTCCGTCGCGCACAAAGGCCTTGGCGGCCTTGAAGACCTGCGGCTCGGCACGCCGAAAGCGGTAAATACTTTGTTTGGGGTCGCCCACCAGAAACACGCTGGGCGCCGTGCCGCCCGCGCCCGCGTAGCCGCTGAGCCACGACTTGAGGGCCTGCCACTGCAGCGGGTTGGTGTCCTGAAACTCGTCAATCAGCAGGTGCTTGATGCGTGCATCCAGCCGCTCCTGTACCCAGCCCGAAAGCACGGGGTCGCCCAGCATCACCAGGGCGGCGCGCTCGACGTCATTCATGTCGACCCAGCCGCGCTCGCGTTTGAGGGCGGAAAACTCCTGAATCAGCACCCGGCTGAGCCGCGCCATGCGTTGCTGGTAGGTCCACGCCGCGTGTTGCAGGCGCGCCGACACGACGCGCAGCACCAGGTCTTGCGCATCGCGCACCCGTTCGATACCGGCAATCTTCTCGCCAAACTTGCGCGGCGTGCCGGTGGCGGTCAGCAAGGCGTCAAACGCGGCCGTGATGTCACCCGCCGTCAAGGCCATTTCAAGCTCCACGCCTTTGGCGGCAAAGGTCTTGGCGCTGGCGCCGCCCAGGGCCTTGGCGGCGTCCAGCAACGTTTGCCAGCGCAGCGGGTTCGCACGCAGGTAGTCGTCCGGCGACTCCAGCCACGCAAAGTCGGGGAACTGGTCGCAAAAGTGCTGCACCGATTCATCCACCACGCCCTGCGCGTCGGCCAGGGCGAACTCGGTGCGCTTGTCCAGCGCGGTCTGCAGGGCTTTTTCGGTCTGCGAGCGGCCGTGCTCAAACACCACGGCTTCAAAGTCGGCCTTGAGGGCTGCGTTCACGTCCCCGTCGGCCACCAGCGCGGCATAAAACCGCCGCCACACCAGCGCCTTGGGTTGCGAGTCATCTTCCAGCAAGTCGTAGTTGGCGGGCAACTCCATGTGCTGCAGGATGGCCAGCGGCGCACTGCGCAGCAAGGCGGCGAACCAGCTGTGAAAAGTGCGCACCTGCACTTGCCGCCCGTTGGAGAGAATGCTCTGGTATAAATTTGATAGCTGCTCCGGCAGAACGGACGCGGGCTGCAGGCCTTCTGGAATAAAAACACCGCGGTCGCGCAGTTCTTGGAGCAGCTTTTCAGTCGAAGCGCCGGAAAATTCTTCCAGCCAGTTGTAAAGCCGCTCGCGCATCTCGCTGGCGGCCTTCTTGGTGAAGGTGATGGCCAGAATCTCGTGCGGTTGCACGCGCAGTTGCCCGGTCGTCGAGTCCACGCCATCGAGCAGCGCGCGCAGGATGCGGGAGACCAGCATCCAGGTCTTGCCGGCGCCGGCGCAGGCTTCCACCGCCACGCTGCGCCGGGGGTCGCAGGCTATTTTGTAAAAGGCTTCGGCGCTGACCAGGTGGCCGTTGTGTTCGTAGGCGGCTTGGGGTTGTGAACTCTGCATGTCTTGTTATCCCTTATCCCAATTCCCAGAAATCTTTGCGGCACAGGCCGCGTGCAGCGCAAAAGTCGCAGGCTTTGCCTTCCCCCAGGGCCGGCATCGGTTCGCCAGCCGCAATGCGCGCCATGTCCGTGGCAATGCCTTCCATCAAGTGGTCGCGCAGGCTCACGATGTCCGGTTGCCCATAACTCTTGGTGGCGTCTTTTTCACCCACATTGATGTAAGCCGCCGCCAGCGTGTCGTCGGTGATGAGCGCCGCGTAAAACGGCAACTGCGTGTCTTCCAGCGAGGCCTTGATGCGCTGGGCGGTCAGGCCCGGTGCCTCGGTTTTGTAGTCCATCACCAGCGCGCTGCCGTCGGCCTGGCGGTCAATGCGGTCGAGCTTGCCGACCAGCGTCAGGCGGCCCAGCGGTGTTTCCTTCCAGGCTTCGGCCTCGCCGAAGGTGGCGCCGCTGGCCTCGTGACCGGTCAGCCATTGCAGGTAGCCATCACGCACCCGCGGCCACGCGGCAGCGAAGGGCAGGAACTCGCTTTGGGACAAACCCAGCTCCTGCGTGGCCAACTCGGACGCTATATTAATCATAGCTACTCGCCCAGGTACATCATGGGCTACAGCCGGATTAAATGCCTCATGAAATAGTTTGAGAACCAAGTGCAGCCAATTGCCAAAATCCCGCTTGCCCAATTCAGATTCCAACTCATCCGCCTCCTGCAACTTGAGCTGGCGCAGGGCAAAAAACCGGTAGGGGCAACGCCGCAGGTCTTCATAGGCGGTGCTGGACAACTGGGTCAGCGGCAGCGCATCACCCCGCGGCGCCGGCATGGCGCCGGGCTGCGGGGTCACCGTACGCAGAACGCTGGGGTCGGCCACCTGCTCAGGCGCGTGCTGAAGCTGCAACTCCTGCACAAAACCACTGGCCATCAAATGTTCACCGCCCTCGCTCTGGCGCCACAACAAATCCACATGAGGAAACTGCAGCGCGTAGCGCCACGCGGCCCGGTTGGCCTCGGCCAGTTGCTCGCGTGACGGCAAACCCAGCAGAAGACGCTGGTCAGGCGTCCACATGCCAGGGGGCTCGGGCGACACGGGCAGGCGAACCTCGTCACAGCCGGGCAACACCACGGCGGCCAGCGGCCGGCCCAGCAGCTGGCTCAACGGCAGAATCACCACCTGCCCTTGCGTAGTTTGCGTGGGGTGTTTCGGGAGAAAACTGGCGCCCTCCAGCGTCTGGCCGACCCACGAGGAGAACTCACTCTGGCTCATGCGCACGTTCACGTCCGCAAACTCCGCTTCGGCGCCGTCGCGCAGGCGCAGCACGTCCAGCACGGCCTGACCGGCGGGATCTTTTTCTAGAGAGGGCCACTGGCCAGCGCTTTGCAGGGTGGCGCGCAAGTCAGCCAGCCAGCGCATCAGGGGCCGCGCTGCTTGCAGCGGGTCGCGCAGTGCCTTGACCAGCGGCACCACGGCATCATCTGCCGGTACCGCGCGCCAGTCACGGATGCCCAGCTTGCGCCATCGGGTCTCGGATTGCGTGACCTGTACGGGGGCAAACGCCGGGGCATTCTTGAGCCAGTCCAGTACCGCATCAGACGAAGCGTCCCATACCTGCGCCCGCAGCAGGCTGATCAGCGACGCAGCGGCGCGTGTGGTGGAGAGCTTCCAGCCGGTCTCGTCGCGCACAGCCACGCCGCGCTCGCCCAGCATGGACCGCACACGGCGGGTCAGCACCCGGTCTTGCGCCACCAGTGCCACCGGCGAGCGACCGGCCGCCAGATGCGCCAGCACGCAGGCCGCAGCGCAATGCGCCTCGTCTTCGGCATCGGTTGCAGCGTGCAGGGCCAGGTTGCCGGCGTCATCGCTGCGTTCACCGTCAACATTCAGCGCCATCGTGATCACGCGATCCCCCAGCTTGTGCTGCAAGGCCAGCGCCAGCGGTTCGGACTGAAAGCCCTCAATCACCACCAGCAAGTCGGGCGAAGCGGAAAAAACCGGATCAGACGGGTAACTGGAGTTGGCCGCCCACGCCAGCGCGAGGCGGCCTGTGGCCACTTCCATTGCCAGCACGGGGGACTCCATGCCGGTCGCCAGCGTGTCACCCAGGTTGGCGCCCCAGGTGGCACGGTCTTGCGGCGGCACGGCGGCGGCCACACGGGCCAGGCTCCAGGCCGCCTCCATGAGCCGCCCACCCAGCACGCGCTGATGCGCCTCCAGGCCAGCACGCGCCAGCAGGGAGTCAGCGGTCAGCACATCACGGGCCGCATCCAGCCGCAAATCATCACCACCGGCCTCAAAACCACCCAGACTCCGGGTCCAGTTCATGGTGGTCTCGAAGCGGGGCAAAAACTGCGCTGGCATCTGGGCCGGTCCCGACACGGGCTCTTGCGCGCCCGCCTGGACACGAAGCCAGGCGCGACGGGCCTCCTGCATCAGCTGGGCATAGGGCACCAGCACCACCGTTCGGGAAGGATGAACCTGTCGACGCGCCATCTCGGCACCGACCTGCGCCATGGCATGGTCCCACGCCCAATCGGCATGATGTTTTTTTACTATTTCAGCCATAGGGAGCGGGCAATCGGTAGGGGGGCTTGGTTTCTGTCACAATTTCCCCACTTTACCTGTACCGATCCCCCATTTAGGAAACCCCCATGGCCAGCGAACTCATCAAACATGTATCCGACGCGTCCTTCGAAACCGATGTGCTGCAATCCACTTTGCCCGTGCTGGTCGACTACTGGGCCGAATGGTGCGGTCCTTGCAAGATGATCGCCCCGATTCTGGATGAAGTGTCCACCGCGTTTGAAGGCAAACTGCAAGTCGCCAAGATGAATGTGGACGAGAACCGCGACATCCCCGCCAAATTCGGCATCCGTGGCATTCCTACCCTCATGCTGTTCAAAGATGGCCAACTGGCTGCCACCAAAGTGGGCGCCATGAGCAAGGCTCAAATGACCGCTTTTATCGACCAGCAACTGGCCTGATCTACAGCGCACCACCGGGTTTAACCCGGTGCCCAGGCCGCCTTGCTGCGTCCTGGGTGCAAGCCGGATCAGCCCGGCGTCATATCCCCTCAAAATTTCCTGTCATAATCTTCCCCAATCGCTGGCTCCCACCCCGAGCCAGTTCGAGTTTCAGGTTTTAAACCTTGAGGTGGTGGACACCAATCCCCCTCACCCCAACCTCCCCCCGCATTTCGTTCAACTCCCTTCTGGGTCATTCCATGCACTTAAACGAACTCAAGGCACTGCACGTGTCGGAAGTCCTCAAACAAGCTGAAGAGCTTGAAATTGAAAACACCGGCCGCATGCGCAAGCAGGAGCTGATGTTCGCCATCATCAAGAAACGCGCCCGCACTGGTGAGCAGATCATTGCCGATGGCGTGCTGGAAATTTTGCCCGACGGTTTTGGCTTCCTGCGCAGCCCCGACACCAGCTACACCGCGTCAACAGACGACATCTACATCAGCCCCAGCCAGGTGCGCCGGTTCAACCTGCATACCGGCGACATGATTGAAGGCGAAGTACGCACACCCAAAGACGGTGAACGTTACTTTGCCCTCAACAAGCTGGACAAAGTGAACGGTGGCGGGCCGGAAGAGAACAAGCACAAGGTGATGTTCGAGAACTTGACGCCGCTGTTCCCCAACGTGCAAATGCGCCTGGAACGCGACAACAACAAGTCAGAAGAAAACATCACCGGCCGCGTGATCGACATCATTGCGCCCATCGGCAAAGGCCAGCGCGCCTTGCTGGTCGCACCGCCCAAGAGCGGCAAAACGGTGATGATGCAGCACATCGCCCACGCAATCTCGGCCAACTACCCCGACAGCCACATGATGGTGCTGCTGGTCGACGAGCGCCCCGAAGAAGTGACCGAGATGCAGCGTACCGTCAAGGGCGAGGTGATTGCCTCTACTTTTGACGAACCCGCCGCCCGCCACGTGCACGTGGCCGAGATGGTGATCGAACGCGCCAAGCGCTTGGTCGAACTGAAAAAAGACGTGGTGATCCTGCTGGACTCCATCACCCGCCTGGCCCGTGCCTACAACAACGTGGTGCCATCTTCCGGCAAGGTCTTGACCGGCGGTGTGGACTCCAACGCCCTGCAACGCCCCAAGCGCTTCCTCGGTGCGGCACGCAACGTGGAAGAAGGCGGCTCGCTCACGATCATCGCGACCGCGCTGGTCGATACCGGCAGCCGCATGGACGAGGTGATCTTTGAAGAATTCAAGGGCACAGGCAACAGCGAAATTCACCTGGACCGCCGCTTGTATGAAAAACGCGTCTTCCCGTCTATCCAGCTCAATCGCAGCGGCACCCGTCGTGAAGAGTTGTTGTTGGCCCCGGAAATTTTGCAAAAAACCCGCATCCTGCGCCAGTTTCTTTACAACATGGATGAAATCGAGTCCATGGAGATGGTGCTCAAGCAAATGCGGGCGACCAAAACCAACAGCGAGTTCTTCGACATGATGCGTCGGGGTGGCTAGGCTATAATCTAGGGTTTTCGCGACAAGTACGCCCGGCTTTGAATTGCACAATGGTTTGTGCGAGGGCCCGACGCGGCTAGCGCAACTGATGGAGAAGATATGAAAAAAGGCATTCACCCCAATTACCGCGAAGTTTGTTTCCAGGACATGTCCAATGGTTTCAAATTCGTGACCCGCTCTTGCGCTAACGCCAAAGAGATGGTCAAGATGGAAGACGGCCGCGAACTGCCGCTGTACAAACTGGATACCACCAGCGAGTCACACCCCTTCTACACGGGCACTCAGAAATCCGTGGACAACATGGGTGGTCGCGTTGAGCGCTTCCGCAACCGTTTCGGCAAAACCAAAGCCGCAGACGCAGCAGTACCAGCAGCCGAATAAACTGGCAATTGCTTCTTGCAAAAAGGCAGCCCGGGTGACCGCGCTGCCTTTTTCAATTCCAATACGGTTTAGCATTGCCAGCCTTACTTCCACCTTGATACATTCCTCTGTTTTCAGTTCCGACGCGTGAACCACCCTACTCCAGCCATCGTTGCCCAAGGCGCCGTGCACCGCTTGCCACGTGTGGCACTGTTCCTGTTTTGTATTGCCTACGTTTTGCCTGGGTTCCTGGGCCGGGGGCCCTGGAAAAGTGCCGACATCACGGCCTTTGGTTACATGGCAGAGTTGGCGAAAGGCAACACGTCTTGGTTTTCACCCCAATTGCTGGGCCTGTCGCCCGAGGTGGACGCCTTGCTTCCCTACTGGCTTGGGGCGTGGGCCATGAAGATGACACCCGGCTGGATCACGCCGGACCTGGCTGCACGCCTGCCGTTTATCCTGCTGATGACCGTCACACTGTTGGCCACTTGGTACGGCACCTATTACCTGGCACGCAGTCCCGAGGCACAACCCGTGGCATTTGCTTTTGGCGGGGAAGCCCTGCCGCCCGACTATGCACGGGCCATGGCAGATGGCGGCTTGCTGGCATTCATCGCCTGTTTGGGATTGGCCCAACTCTCCCATGAAACAACACCGGCACTGGCACAACTGTGCTTCACGGCCTTGACCTTCTATGCGCTGGCCGCATTGCCCTACCGCACCATATTCCCCACCATTGCCGGTGTGCTGGGCTTGACCGGACTAGCTTTGTCCGGAGCACCGACCCTGGCAGTGCTGTTCGGCGCGGGCAGTGCCGTGATTCATTTGCTGGTCAAGTCGCCCGACGATGCCAACGCCCGTCACAAGGTGTATTGGGCCGGGGGTATTGCGCTGCTGACGCTCCTGATCACCATGCTGGCGAGCACCCTGAATCTGTGGCGCTGGCGTATTGAATTGCCACAAGCCACCTGGGCCGAGTGGCGCAGCCTAGGGCGGCTGTTTCTCTGGTTCACATGGCCCGCTTGGCCTCTGGCGCTTTGGACCGTCTGGCGCTGGCGCCGGCAACTGATACAGGGCGGCGCTACCAGCCGTCACTTGGCCCTGCCCATGTGGTTTGCCAGCGTCGCCGTGGCGGCTACTTTGACCACGGGCTCGGCCGACCGGTCGTTGCTGCTGGCGCTGCCGGCTTTGGCTACCTTGGCCGCCTTTGCCTTGCCCACTTTGGAGCGCAGTTTTGCCGCGTTGATTGACTGGTTCACGCTGCTGTTTTTCTCGAGCTGCGCGCTGACCATTTGGGTCGTCTGGATCTCGATGCAAACCGGAATACCCCGGCAGCCCGCCGCCAATGTTGCCCGTCTGGCGCCCGAGTTTGAACACAGTTTCTCTTTTGCTCCTTTTTTAATAGCTACCTGCGCAACACTGGCTTGGGCTTGGTTGGTCAAATGGCGTGTTGGCCGACACAGGGCGGCCATCTGGAAAAGCCTGGTGCTGCCTGCTGGCGGCGCTGCGCTGTGCTGGCTTTTGCTCATGACCCTGTGGTTACCGCTGCTGGATTTCGCCCGCAGCTATGCACCGCTGGTACGGCGCACCATGATCATCATGCAACGTCAACCCCTCTGCGTGGAAGCATATGGACTGAGTCGCGGCCAGATCGCAGCCTTCGCATTTCACGGCAATCTGACCATCAAGCCTGCGGGCGCGCAACCCGGCTGCGCCTGGATGATCGTAGACAGGGATTCGGTGAAACTACTGCCACAAGTGATGGACCTATCACCGTGGACTGCGCATAGTTCGATGCGGCACCCTGCCGATCACGACGAAGACGTTCTCATCTATCAACGCACCGGCAAACCGGCACAGTAAACCGCAGGATATCTACAGGAGTTGAGCATCCGCCCGGTCAGGGCGATGCTTGGTACGGCTGGCAGGGAAAATGATCTTGAAAACTGACCCCTTGCCAGGCGCACTTTCAATCTTCAACTCTGCATCATGGCGCTGAGCAACATGCTTGACAATCGCCAGCCCTAACCCGGTCCCGCCAGTGTCTCGTGAACGGCTGCGGTCAACCCGGTAAAACCGCTCCGTGAGGCGGGGCAGATGCTCAGGCGCAATGCCAGGGCCGGTATCAGACACCGAAAACTCGGCACGGCCGTCTGGCAACATCAAGGTGCGCACGTGAATTTCTCCACCGGAAGGTGTGTACCTGATGGCATTGCTGATCAGATTGCTCATGGCACTGAGAAGCTCGTTGGTTGAACCAGCAAGCTCGCCCTCCAGGAAAGAGCCAAAAATCAGTTTGTGGGAGCGGTCGGATGCTGGACTCAGGACAGCTGACAGGGCGCGTCCATCCTGCTCCAGCTGTCGCATGAGAAAAGGCACTGCAACCCAGTCCAAGGCGCCGGGCGGCGGACTCCCCTCAAGACGCGACAGCGTGAGCAAATCACTGACCAGCGTCTGCATGCGTTCGGCTTGCTGGGCCATCAGGGCGAGGTAGCGTTCACGCTCATCATCGCTCAAAGGCAGCGTCTGCAAGGTCTCCACAAATCCGCCCAGCACGGTCAAAGGCGTACGGATTTCATGGGAAACATTCGCAACAAAATCGCGGCGCATGGCCTCGGCTTGTTCAAGCGCGGTCACATCCCGTGACAAAAGCAAGAGGCGCCCGTCCCCATAAGGATGTAGATGAACCGACAGCGTGACGGGTCTGCCGGGCGTGCTTTGCCTGCCCGGCATGACCAGATCCGCCTGGAAATCATGTCCCGCGAAATAGGCCGCAAATCCGGGGTCGCGCACCAAGTTGCCCAAATGCTGGAGCATATCCCGCTGGGCATCCAGGCCAAAATGCGACGCGGCCATCTGGTTAAACCACTCAATGCGGCCTTCGGAGTCGAGCAGCAGAACGCCATTAGGCGATGCCTGGAGGGCTGCCAGGAACTCCTGCAGACGATTCTGACTTTCACGAATGGTCAACTCCCTGGCGCGAACCAGGCGCCGCACGCGGTCAGACACCTCACCCCAGAGTCCCGCGTTCATGGCGACATCCGAGACGTCACCCACCCGTAACCAGCCCAAAAGGCGCGTGCCCCGGTAAACGTCCACCAAAACCCACAACAATCCGCCCAGCAACACCCCGGAGACCACGTCCACCCGCGGGTCCATGCCCACTTTAAGTGCGGGCGCCAGATACCAACCGGCAAAACATCCGGCCAATTGAAAGACAAAAAAAGTTAAAAGTCGCCAGATCATGCTCAGATCGTCGCTGCCTGATGCCAGCGAACATGTCTCTCTAGTAGGTCAGGCGCTGACTTGCGAAGCAGCAGGCTGTGCGTTTTGAGCAGTCAGACGATAACCTGCACCGCGGACGGTTTCAATCATGGCGCCAGCTTGAACACCCAGAGCTTCCCTCAGGCGCTTGACATGAACGTCCACGGTTCGTTCTTCAATGAAAACATGATCCCCCCAGACCTTGTCCAGCAATTGTGAACGGCTATGAACCCGCTCAGCATGCTTCATGAAGTATTGAAGCAACTTGAATTCGGTTGGCCCAAGTTTGAGCATCTGGTCATTGAAAAAAACCCGGTAGGTTGACGAGTCCAGTGACAGTGCGCCCGCTGATATCACCCCCCCCGATTGTTCAGGTGCACGACGACGCAGAACCGCGCGAATGCGGGCCAGGAGCTCTTTGGTGGAAAAGGGCTTGGCAATGTAGTCATCAGCTCCGGCATCCAGCCCAGCCACACGGTCCATCTCGTCGCCACGGGCTGTCAGCATGATGATGGGGACCCCTTTGGTCCGGGCCGCAGCACGCCAGCGCTTGGCCAGCACCAAGCCACTCTCACCGGGCAGCATCCAGTCCAGCAAGATCACATCGGGCAACACCGCATCAAGCTCGGTTTGCGCAGACACGCTATCCATGGCCCACGTCGGGCGAAATCCGTTGTGGCGCAGATTGACGGCTATCAACTCGGCGATCGCCGGCTCGTCTTCAACAATCAGAACGCCAGGCTGGTTTCTCATTTCAACACCGATTCAATCTGCTCCATCGAGGTATGACGGATATCCGCCCCCTTGACCACATAAATGATGAACTCCGCGATATTTTTGGCATGGTCCCCAATGCGTTCGATGGCCTTCGCAAGGAACAGCAAGTCCAGGCTAGGCGAGATCATGCGTGGATCTTCCATCATGTAGGTGATGAGCTTGCGAACAAAGCCATCAAACTCTTTGTCAATCAGATCGTCCTCCTTCAGGATCGACACTGCTGCAGCGGTATCCAGGCGGGCAAAAGCATCCAGAGCCTTGCGCAGCAAGCCGGAGGCCAGGTCAGACGCGACGCGAAGCTCCAAAGAAGGCAACGAGCGTGGTGCACCACTGTTGATGATGGACCGCACCATGCGGGCAATCTTCTCGGCTTCGTCACCAACCCGCTCGAGATTGGCCGTTGTCTTGGAAATGGCAATGAGCAAGCGCAAATCACGAGCGGTGGGCTGTCGACGGGCAATGATGCTGGAGAGTTCACGATCAATGTCAACCTCCATCGCATTGACCCGCGCCTCGGTTGCCGTGACCTGATTGGCCACATCCACACTGAATTGGGACAGGGCATAGATGGCCTGGCGAATCTGCGATTCAACCAGTCCACCGAGCTCCATGACCCGGGTGGAAACGGCGCTAAGTTCGCTGTCGAACTGCGTGGAAAGATGTTTATCAGGCATGTCTGCTCCCTTAGCCGAATCGGCCAGTTATGTAGTCTTCTGTTTCTTTACGCGAAGGCTTGAAGAACATCTGCTCTGTCGAGCCAAACTCCATCAAGTCGCCCAGGTACATGTAGGCGGTGTAGTCACTGCAACGGGCTGCCTGCTGCATGTTGTGAGTCACGATGACGACGGTGTAGTCGGTCTTGAGCTCGGTGATCAACTCTTCCACCTTAGCGGTGGAGATCGGGTCAAGCGCCGAACATGGTTCGTCGAGCAGCAACACTTCGGGTTTGATAGCGATACCACGTGCAATACATAGCCGCTGCTGCTGACCGCCGGATAGACTGGAGCCGCTCTGGTTCAACTTATCTTTCACCTCGGTCCACAAGGCCGCCTTGCGCAAGGCCCATTCCACACGCTCTTCCATGTCGGTCGTGTTGAGCGACTCGAACAATTTGACGCCAAACGCAATATTGTCAAAAATCGACATGGGAAACGGGGTGGGCTTCTGAAAGACCATGCCAACTTTGGCCCGGAGCAATGCAACGTCTTTTTTACTGGTCAACAAATTTTCGCCATCCAGCAACACCTGTCCTTCCGCTCGTTGTTCCGGATATAACTCAAACATGCGATTGAAAATCCGCAAAAGAGTGGATTTTCCACAACCCGAAGGCCCGATAAAGGCAGTCACCTTGTTCTCGGGAATTTCCAGATTGATGCCCTTGAGTGCATGAAATTTTCCGTAATAAAAATTCAGATCCTTGACGGAAATCTTGGTCTTCTCATTCGTAGCAATAGCGGTAGTCATGTTTATCCTTTTCTCGAATTTTGATCAGCGACAGGATCAGTTCTTTGTCCGGGTCAATACCCGGGCAAGAATATTCAGACCCAACACCGCAACCGTGATCAGCAAAACCCCAGCCCACGCCAACTTTTGCCAATTCTCATAAGGACTCATGGCAAACTTGAAAATCGTGACTGGCAAACTTGCCATGGGTTCACTGAGACTTGAGGTCCAGAACTGATTGCTCAACGCGGTGAAAAGCAAAGGCGCCGTTTCGCCAGCAATACGGGCTACCGCCAACAGAATGCCCGTGACGACACCCGATCGAGCCGATCGCAACGTGATGCTCAAAATGACCTTCCACTTCGGAGCTCCTAACGCGTAGGCGGCTTCGCGCAAGCCTGGCGGCACCAATTGAAGCATGTTTTCAGTGGTGCGAATCACTACAGGAATGACAATCAAAGCGAGTGCCATCACACCCGCATAGCCCGAGAACGATTTGAAACGCGTCACGATGACGGCATACACAAAGAGTCCGATAACGATCGATGGTGCTGACAACAAGATGTCATTGACAAAACGAGTCACCGATGCAAGCCAGCCTTTGGTGTCAAATTCGGCCAGATAAATACCAGCCATCACCCCAATTGGGGTTCCGACAAAAGTGGCAAGCAGCACCATCAAAAACGAACCATAAATCGCATTGGCCAGCCCACCGGCGTCGTTCGGGGGGGGCGTCATCTGCGTCAAGGTGTCGAGAGTCAGCCCCTCGAAACCCAGCCGAACCGTCTCGAACAAAATCCAGAACAGCCAAAACAGGCCAAAGGCCATGGCCATGAGGGACAACGTCAACGCAACGCGATTGACAAACTTACGCTTTGCATAACGGGCCTGACGTGTCAAATCCAGCGCGGCGGCTTGTAAAAGGGAGTCACCAGTTGTCATGACTTCGCTCCTTCGTTCTTTTTAAGCTGGGAAAGCAATATTTTCGACAGGGTCAGCACCACAAAGGTGATGAAAAACAGCACAAGCCCCAGATACATCAACGACGCCTGGTGCAAACCTTCGCCAGCCTCGGCAAACTCGTTGGCCAGCGCCGAAGTGATACTGTTGGCCGCCTGAAACAGACTTAAGGAGTCCAACTGGTTGAAGTTACCAATGACAAATGTGACAGCCATGGTCTCGCCGATAGCTCGACCTAGGCCCAACATGATGCCGCCGATCACACCGGCTTTGGTGTAGGGCAACACCACAGTAGAGACGACCTCCCAGGTCGTCGCACCAAGACCGTAGGCAGATTCCTTGAGCAAGGTTGGCGTCACCTCGAACACATCACGCATCACAGCGGCAATGAACGGAATGATCATGATCGCCAAAATGATGCCTGCAGACAAAATACCGATCCCCACAGGCGGACCAGAAAAGAATGCCCCAATGTAAGGAACACCCTTGAAGACAGCCTGCAAGGGCTGCTGAACATAAGTAGCCAACAGCGGACCAAAAACCAACAACCCCCACATGCCATAGACAATGGAAGGGATGGCCGCCAGCAGTTCTATGGCGGTACCCAAGGGACGCTTCAACCAGGCCGGCGCCAACTCGGTGAGAAAGAGGGCAATACCGAAGCTGACAGGCACCGCAATCAACAGCGCGATAACCGAAGTCATCAAGGTACCGTAGATCATGACCAGCCCGCCGAACTCCTCCTTAACAGGGTCCCAGGTTGTATTGGTGAGGAAGCCGAGACCATATTTACTAATGGCTGGCCAAGCACTGATGGTCAAAGACAACAAAATGGCGATTAGCATAGCCAAAGTAAAAAGGGCCGCACCCTTGGCCACCCAGCCAAAAATGCGGTCCGCCATGGGACCCGATCGGGCCGCCTTAGCTGGAGGAGGATTCGTCATGACACGTCCGTAAGTTCTAGCAGACTCGTTAAAGGGCATTTCGCTTGCCGGAAGTGTAGATGACACGTATTACTCCTAGTTAAACGGCACGAAAGGCATAGGCTTGTTACTTGAAGGCAACCGGTTTACCCGATGCATCCTTGATCTCACCCCAAGCTTTTTCGATGGTGGCAATGACAGTTTTTGGCATTGGCACATAGTCAAGGCTGTCAGCAACTTTGTCGCCGTTTTGGTAGGCCCAAGAGAAGAACTTCAGTGTCTCGGTCGCGTTTGCGGGCTTATCCTGCAGCTTGTGCATCATGATGAACGTGGCACCGGAGATAGGCCACGCATCCTTGCCAGGCTGATTGGTCAGGATTTGATAGAAACTCTTATTCCAGTCAGCGCCAGCAGCAGCAGCTTTGAATGCCACATCGTTGGGCGTTACAAACGCGCCAGTCGAGTTTTGCATCAAGGCATAGGTCATTTTGTTTTGAATGACGTAGGAGTATTCCACGTAACCAATAGAGTTGGGCAAACGGGTCACAAAAGCCGCAACACCCTCATTACCCTTGCCGCCAGCACCGGCCGGCCAGTTCACCGCCGTACCCTCGCCCACTTTGGACTTCCATTCGGCATTCACCTTGCTCAAGTAATTGGTGAAGATAAAGGTCGTTCCCGAGCCATCAGCACGACGGACCTGAGCAATGTCGGCATCTGGCAATGTCAAGGTCGGATTCAGGGCTTTAAGGGCCGCATCATTCCACTTGGTAATTTTGCCGAGATAAATATCACCCAAAACCTGACCATTCAACTTGAGCTGCCCAGGGTTGATGCCTTTGATGTTGATGACAGGAACCACGCCGCCAATGGCCGTGGGGAATTGCACCTGCCCTTTGAACTTGAGCACCTCGTCTGTTTGCGGCATGTCCGAAGCACCAAAATCAACGGTTTTGGAATCAATCTGCTTAATGCCTGCACCAGAGCCAACCGACTGGTAATTTACCTTGACGCCGGTAGCCTTGTTGTAATCTGCAGCCCACTTCGAGTACAGCGGCGCAGGAAATGTGGCGCCAGCGCCGGTTATTTCCTGGGCAGCAGCAAGGCTGACATAAGTCAGTGACGCAATGCCAGCCAAGCTGACCATGGCAATTTTAAAACTGGTTTTCATCGTTATACCTTTGATATTGATTGAAAGATGACTTTCGGCGACTGCTTGAATATAAGAACTTTATGTGACAGTGATGTGACATATTTGAAATTGGCTGCATATTGTGATCTGACCAGCTACACCCTCAATCTTGCAATTTTCGTCACAATAATGTCACAAAATTTACTTATGCTAAAAAGCTCTACGTAGTTTTCAGGAGTCAGTAGTGAATTCGAATCAAGAAGATCTCGTCCAGCGCATTCGCCACGACTTGGCTGACAGTTACGACGAAGAGTTTGAGCTGGAGCTTGAGGACCGCAACCTCGATGAACTCGCTGACAGCACCCTGGACACATCTTCGGAACAGTACAAGGAGAACCGTCGCCAGTACTTTCGTGAGTTGTTTCGCATGCAGGCCGAGTTGGTCAAACTGCAAGACTGGGTCGTCAAAACAGGGCACAAAGTGGTCATTTTGTTTGAGGGACGCGACGCAGCGGGCAAAGGCGGCGTGATCAAACGGATTACCCAGCGGCTCAACCCACGCGTGTGCCGGGTGGCGGCGCTTCCCGCGCCGAACGACCGGGAGCGAACTCAATGGTACTTTCAACGCTATGTTTCGCACTTGCCGGGCGCTGGCGAGATTGTTCTTTTTGACCGCAGTTGGTACAACCGTGCAGGTGTCGAACGGGTCATGGGCTTTTGCACCGATGAACAGTACGAAGAATTCTTCAGATCAGTCCCGGAATTCGAGAAAATGCTTGTCCGTTCAGGCATTCAACTCATCAAATATTGGTTTTCAATCTCAGACGAAGAGCAGCACCTGCGATTTCTGGGGCGAATTCACGATCCTTTGAAACAATGGAAGCTCAGCCCAATGGACCTGGAGTCGCGGCGTAGGTGGGAGGAATACACAAAGGCCAAAGAAGTCATGCTTGAGCGCACTCACACGACAGACGCGCCATGGTGGGTCGTGCAGGCCGATGACAAGAAAAGAGCCCGCCTCAATTGCATCCATCACCTGCTGGGACAAATACCGCATGGTGAAATCGAACATCCGGCGATTGTGTTGCCTCTACGGGAGCGCCATGACGACTACATTCGTCAGCCTGTCTCCCACGAAATCATGGTCCCCGACGTCTATTGAGCCACCTTACCCTGCAAACGGCAAAGTGTGCAAGCACCCCAATGCTATGCTGGACAATGAAACACAGAGAAATATCAGCAATGCAAAATGGAACTCGCCTGGCGGCCGTGGATTTGGGATCGAACAGTTTTCGGCTTGAAATTGGCCGTATTGAACATGGTCAGTTTTACCGGACTGAATATTTGAAAGAAACGGTCCGTCAGGGTAATGGCCTGGACGACGAACGCAACCTAACCGATGAAGCCATGCAGCGAGGCTGGGACTGCCTGGCACGTTTTGGCGAACGCTTGGCCGGATTCAACTGCAATGAAGTGCGCGCCGTGGCAACCCAAACCCTGCGTGAGGCCCGAAACCGTGACGAGTTTCTTGCCCGGGCCAACGAAGTGCTGGGCTTCCCCATCGACGTGATTTCAGGCCGTGAAGAAGCGCGACTAATCTACCAAGGTGTTGCCCAGGCACTGCCCCAAAGCAACGAGCGGCGGCTCGTCATTGATATTGGTGGACGTTCGACTGAACTCATTTTGGGCCAGGGCTTTGAGCCAAAACTCATGGAGTCGTACCGGGTGGGCAGTATTGCCTGGTCAACACGGTATTTTCCAGACAACTTATTTACCAAACACGCCTTTCAAATGGCAGAAATTGCTGCCAAAGCCGTCCTTGACGAAGTACTGAACGCCTACCGACGCGACACCTGGGACGTAGCCTACGGGTCAGCCGGAACCGTGGGCGCAGTGGGTGACGTACTGGCCGCCTCAGGCTGGCCGAGTGGATACGTGAGCCGGACGGGCCTGGACTGGCTGCAGGACAAGCTCATCAGCGCACAAAGCGCCGACCGCATTCGCCTGCCAGGTATGAAAGATGATCGGCGCGCCATCATTGGTGGCGGCTTAAGCATATTACGAGCCATCTTTGATTTATTACAGATTGATCAAATGAAACAGGCGTCAGGAGGCTTGCGCCACGGACTGCTGTTTGATTTGATGGGCAGTGCCACGGACCAGAGTGACGTTCGTTCCACCTCGGTTCAGCGGCTAGCTGCGAAGTTCGGGGCCGATCCTGCCCATGGACTGCGGGTAGGCAAAGTAGCCCTTCACATGTTTGACCAGCTTGCGAGCGTGACTCGAGATACAACGAATGATCGCCTGGGCCGCAAACTGAATTGGGCAGCTCAGTTACACGAAATTGGCAGCCAGATATCGCACAGCGACTACCACAAACACGGCGCCTACATTCTGGACAATGCTGATGCCATGGGCTTCGCACAATCTGAACTGCACCGCTTAAGTCTTTTGGTCCTAGGGCACCGGGGTAAATTGCGCAAGCTGGAAGTTGACTTTGAAGACGAAGCCTTCATCCAACAGTTATTGGCCTTGCGCCTTGCCGTGATCTTTTGCCATGCACGCCGCGACCCTGATTTGAATGGATTGATTTTGACCCGTGATAGTGCAAAAGGAAACAGCTTTGCACTGGACTACCGGGCCGGTTGGGCTCAAACATATCCACAGTCAGCTCATCTCCTGCGCGAAGAATCCTTAGCTTGGCAGAAAACGCCTTGGTCACTGAACCTCAACGAATACTAAGTTCGGCCGCACTCCTGGCCAGCAAGCCCGCGCCTTGCGTCTTGGCCTCGTGCTTCACGCGCGCTGCAGCTGACGCAACCTGTTCTGCGCTGGTCAATTCACCGCACTGAATTCGAACCGCGCCGATTGATATGGTGGTCAGAGGGAAAAATCGGGGCACTCCGTAGCGATCCTCAGCTTGAATGCCACCTGCAGCACGGGCCGACTCGTCAAAAAGGTCTACAGCGCGTGCCGCAAACTCAGCCACAATTTCTTCACACTTCTGCTGCCAGTCAGCGCTCTGATAAAGAATGATGAAGTCATCTCCGCCGACATGCCCCACAAAGTCACGTTGTGGGTCACAGTGCGTCAAGGCCAGTCCGGCCACCAGACGAATCATTTCGTCTCCGCGCCAATAACCATATTGGTCATTGAACGGTTTGAAGTTGTTCAGGTCGGCGTAGCAAGCAACAAAAGCAACACCGCTTTTTAAAAGCCGGTCGATATGTTGACTAATGGGAATATTGCCAGGGAGAAACGTCAAGGGATTGGCGTGCCGCGCCGCCTCGATACGGGTTTCAGTAACCGACCGTACAAGTTGCTCGCCAGTCCCAAGGCCTTCGTAACGCCCATTTTCGGTCACGATGAAGCCGTCAACCAAGTAGCGCTGATCATCAGAGGTAAGAATACCAACCAATTCATCAACGTTATGATCCCGCTCTATCAGACGGGGCTCACGGTTGGCATGGGCCATGCACGACTTGCGACCCCATACTTCACGGTAATAGAGCTTGCTGTACTCGTCCATAAACCGGGCGCGGTTAATGATGCCAACCGGACGATAGGAGTCAACGACAGCGATAGCATGAAGATTGGCGTGGGACAGAAACAGTGCCGCCAGTTCATCGTTGGTGGTCACCTCGCCCACGGTGGGAGCATCCATGACAGCAATGCGGCTGAGAAATCCGGCATTGGATGCTCTGCGCAGCTCAGGAAACACCGACACCCGGGGATCCCGCATCACCTCTAAAGCGTCCGGCTCAATATGTTCTCGCGGCAGCAGCGCTGGTCGCCCTAGAAAATAGCCTTGCCCGTACTCAATGCCAAGATCGCGCAACACCCGCAAATCATCTTCTGCCTCGATTCCCTCTGCCACAAGACTGGTGCCAAAGATGACAGCGATCTGTTGAATTGCCTGAATTGTCTTTAATTTATCCGCATGCTGGCTCAGGTCTTTTGTGAAGTACTTGTCGATTTTCACAAACTCGGGTTTCAATTGTGACCAAAGCCGCAAACTCGACCGACCATCACCAAAGTCATCCAGCGCGAGCGACACGCCAGCTGATCGGATGTCGGCTACCACAGTAGCCAAGCAGTCCATGTCGGTGACACGCTCGTACTCCGTAATCTCCAGTACCAGCATGCGTGGGCCAACACCATAGCCGTTCATGAGCCCCAAAAGTACATCGCGTCCACAGCGCTTCATCACCTGCACCAGCACCTCAGCACTGATGTTGACGAAAAGTCGCCCGGACTCACGAAGGGCGCCCCAACGCTTCAGCGCCACCATCACGCAAAAGCTCTCAAACTCAAGATTTAAGACTTCGAGTGCCGCCGCAGCGAGCAGGACATCGGGCGTTTGAAACAAGGTGTCTTGTGGTCCCCTGATCAACGCTTCGTGAGAAAAAATGGATCCGTCACGCAGGGAGACGATGGGTTGAAAGACAGAGTTGAGGCTGTTCTTGCGAATCAGTCCGGCCAGCGGGCCCCGCCCACGTAGAACGGCCGCAGACCTCATAGCAAGTGGCACTCCCCTCACACTTTCATCTTGACCATCGTCCATCATATCGGGACGCAACTCAGTCAATGGAAGTGCCGCAAAAGTGGCCAACCGAACATCGTTCATTAATTTCCAACGTACTGATAATTATTTTTTTAGTTTAATGACGCTTCGTGACATTTGAATGAAAAGCGCCCTCAGCAGTATTGGTACGACTGCAATTGATTAGTCGCTAGAGCACCTCTGGTGACTGCACGGCAACCACCACCGTCTGGTTCAAAGCTTCACGCTCCCGGTTACGCAGCCACCAAATGGCCCCCTTTTTGACAGAACACTCTGTGGCCGTCAAACCCAACAATTGAGCAATCGTCTGCCCCAGTGTTGGCTGGTGGCCTATGACAAGCACCGTTCCTTTGGCATTCGGCCATTGAACCAATTGGAGCAACTCGTCAACACTGCCATTTGGGGCGAGTTCCTGCCTTACCTTGTATTTGCGGCCAAGTGCAAGGGCAGTCTGCTCGGTACGGCGCGAGGGGCTGGCAAAAATACGCGTACCTTCAGGTAACTGGCGGTCAAGCCAACTCGCCATGCGAGCCGCCTGCTTGTCACCACGCGAGGTCAGCACTCGTGCCATATCGTCACAACCTTCTTCCCACTCCTGTGCCTCGGCATGCCGCCACAAGATGAGATCCATATCAATCACCCCTTCCGTCAGATTGACAGCCATATCGTGCCATCAAAGCATTTTGTGCGCTATACGGCAACCGACGGCCATGAGTTGTGACACGGGCATAAGTACCATCCGGCAATAGATCCCAAGCATCCACGCCATCATGCAGATAGGCGACCAGGCACTCATCAACAATGCGCTGACGTTGAACAGGATCTGTGACCGGCCAGGCAAGCTCCACCCGACGCATCATGTTGCGGTTCATCCAGTCTGCACTTGAAAGATACAATTCTTCTACCTCATTGCGACGAAAGTAGAAAACACGCGAATGCTCCAGGAAGCGGCCAATAACTGAGCAAACCCGGATGTTGTCTGTAATGCCAGGCATCTGGGCAGGCAACATGCAGGCCCCGCGAACAATGAGATCAATCTTGACGCCCTTTTGCCCAGCACGGATCAGGGCATGAATGAGCGCTTCGTCGGTCAGGGCATTCATTTTGGCCACGATGCGGCCCGTGCCACCAGTCGAGGCCGCATCCGCCATCTCATTGATTTTTTCGATCAACTTGGGATGAAGATAAAAAGGTGCCAGCAGTATCTTGTTCAGTTTTGGCAAACGGCTGTGGCTGGCCAAATGAACGAATACATTTTCCACATCCGCAGTCAGCAGGGGATCGGCCGTCAGATGGCTCCAATCCGTATACAGACGAGCTGTACGCGGGTTGTAATTGCCTGTCGAAAGGTGCGCGTAGCGTTTTAACTGCTTACCTTCACGGCGCGTGATAAGCATCATCTTGGCGTGAGTTTTAAGCCCCACCACACCATAGAGAACCTGAGCCCCGATGGACTCCAGCATTTCCGACCAGTTGATATTGGCTTCTTCATCAAAGCGGGCTTTCAGCTCAACGACGACGGTCACTTCTTTTCCGCGCCGTACACCTTCGCGCAGCAGATCCATGAGCCCGGAGTCGCTGCCTGTGCGATAAATCGTCTGCTTGATTGCCAGCACATCTGGGTCGTTGACGGCCTCCCTCAAGAAGTCCAGCACACAACCAAAACTTTCAAATGGCTGATGGATCAAGACATCGCCTTGTTTCAGCCGCTCAAAAAAAGATGCCCCAGGAACCAGTTGCGTCGGATAACACGCTTTATAGGACGGAAAACAAAGCTGTGGCGCGTGCACCAAATCAATCAACTGGGTCAATCGGACCAGATTGACCGGCCCAGGAACGCGGTAGAGGGACGGCAGTGGCAAATCAAATTGTTTAAGCAGAAAATTGGACAGATGCTCAGAACAACCCGCCGACACTTCAAGCCGCACAGCCTGTCCAAAATTTCGATGCTCCAGGCCCTGACGTAATGCCGTTCGCAGGTTTTTGACATCATCTTCATCCACGGCCAGGTCCGAGTGCCGAGTTACACGAAACTGCGAAAACTGACCCACATCCCGTCCCGGAAATAGCTCGGCCAGATGCGCACGAATGACGCTGGACAAAGACACAAAGAAATTGGCGGTTCCGCTGACTTTTTCTGGCATGCGGATCATGCGCGGCAGAACTCGGGGAACCTTCACAATCGCAATATCATTGGCACGACCAAAAGCGTCGAGACCCCCAAGCCGAACGATGAAATTCAGCGACTTGTTGGCCACCTGCGGAAACGGGTGCGAAGGATCAAGTCCCACAGGGATAAGCAGTGGGCGAACCTCCCGTTCAAAATATTGTTTGACCCAGCGTCGCTGCACGTCATTGCGATCACCATGAGAGACGATCTTGATGTCTTGACGTTCAAGTGCGGGGATCAATGCATCGTTGTACAACGCATACTGGCGTGCCACCAAGGTGTGTGCGGCAACAGCAAGTTTATGAAATGAGTCTACAGAAAACGCCCCCGCCTCATCTTCCCGTTGATTGGCAACCAGATGCGGTTCTGCCCGCACCTCAAAGAACTCGTCCAGATTGGACGAAACAATACACAGGTAACGAAGACGCTCCAGCAGGGGCACATCTTCCCGATAGGCCCAATCCAGAACCCGCTCATTGAAAGCAAGAATACTATGGTCACGATCAAGGAGTGCAACGCCTGAAGATCTCAGTGTCAATTTCGATTGACGAAGTAATGAAGGCATGCTGTTGTGCGTCTTGATGTTTCAAATAGATGACCGATTGTTGATGCACACAATGACGATATTGTGACAAATGTCATACGATCGTCACAATAGTCCGATTAGATGACCAAAGCACCCACTTTCGCACCTTGACCCCGTTGTTCCGGCACAGGCGACCAATGCACCAGTTCAAGGCGACCGTCCACATGCTCGACCAATGCGGTTCGACTCTCAACCCAGTCCCCGTCATTGCAGTAAAGCGTGCCCTGAATGTCCCGCATTTCAGCCCGGTGAATGTGACCACAAACCACCCCATGGTGACCACGGCGCCTGGCTTCATTCGCCACAGCGATCTCGAAGTCCGTAACATAATTCAAAGCCGTTTTGACCTTTTGTTTAAGGTACGCAGAAAGCGACCAATACGGCATACCCAAGCGGGCGCGCCAATGATTGAGGTGCCGATTTAGTTTCAGCGTGAATTCATACATGTTGTCACCCAAGTAAGCCAGCCACTTCGCGCACTGGATGACACCGTCGAAATAATCACCATGCGTGACCCACAAGCTGCGGCCATCTGCAGTGAGATGAACAGCATCTTCGACGACTTCGATGCCACCAAATTGATGACCAATGAAGCCACGCGCAAACTCGTCGTGGTTGCCGGGCACATAAATAACCTTACAGCCTTTGCGAGCACTGCGCAGCAGTTTTTGTACCACATCATTGTGGGACTGGGGCCAAAACCAGCGACGACGCAGCTGCCAGCCGTCCACAATGTCACCGACCAGGTAGAGGTAATCGCTTGGGTGCGCCTTCATGAAGTCCAGCAGCGCGCCAGCCTGGCACCCAGGCGTTCCCAAATGCAAATCCGAGATGAAAATAGCTCGGTAGCGTCTGCCGACGGCGTCATCGTCATGGGTAGGTCGCTCACCACTGAGGCTCCCACCTCCCAATGAACCCGTGAAGTCAAAATTCAAACGCATCGCGCTCCCAAAGCGTTAAGGCCAACATGAAATGGCGCTGTAAGTGCAATAGTCAGACTGGGCATTTTTTTCATTTGTCTCCTCTGGATCGGTTGCTGAATCGTCGCAACCTTTCATGACCGCTCAGTGGCAGTTCAATGGCACTTTCGTGACCCCGGAAAAGAAAAGAACCAAAAATCTCAATCAAATGACCCAAACAGCAAGCTGGCACTTACGAATATTGGGGGCGGCCACCCGGCAGTCTGAACTGCCCAGCCAAATCACGCAAATCATCGGCCTGTTCCTGCAGTCTCTGCGCTGCCGCAGCAGACTCCTCCACGAACGCCGCGTTTTGCTGGGTCATCAATTCGAGTCTGGCCACAGCTTCGTTGATGCTCGCCATACCCGCGCTTTGGCCACGCGTTCCCTCTGCTATTTCTTCAATGGCGTATGTGACGCGCTGGACCGAATTGACAATTGCACTCATGGCGTCGCGAGCCTGAATGGCCTTGATGCTCCCCAGTGCCACGTTTTCAGCGGAAAGACTAATCAAAGACTTGATTTGCCTTGAAGCCACGGCTGAACGGTTTGCCAAGGACCGTACCTCAGCCGCCACCACAGCAAAACCCCTGCCTTGATCTCCGGCGCGCGCCGCCTCGACCGCCGCGTTCAGCGCAAGAATGTTGGTCTGGAAGGCAATTCCATCGATCACTCCCGTTATCTCCACGATTTGTCGTGACGACGTGCCAATATCATCCATCGTTTGCATGACCTCCGACATAACTTTGCTGCCGCCTGCCGCTTGTATGGCAGCTGATTGAGCCAAGACTTCGGCACTGGATGCAGCCATCAGGGACTGGTTCATGGTTGTAGCAATTTGATCGACCGAGGTAGCTGTCTGCTGCAAGGATGAGGCGGTGAGCTCGGTTCGATTGGCGACGTCCAGGTTTCCCGTCACAATTTCCGAAACACCAGCGGCCACACTTCTGCTAGTGTCCTGCACCTGCACCACCAGTGAATGCAATGACATTTGCATTTGGCTCAACGCAGTCAGCAGACGTCCACCTTCATCCCGATCGTGCCCATGAATAGGCTCAGAAAGATCCAGTTCCGCCACCCGGCTGGCGGTGGCAACGGCAACCTCTATCGGCCGCGTAATCGCACGCACAAGCCAGAGAGACAACAAGCCCCCCGCCAGCACAGCACACAAGCCAAATAAAACGAGGCCCAGGCACGCGGACCGGCTGACATCATCAATGCGCGTGACAGAAGCGCCAATCCTCGCTCGCTGTGAATCGCCCAACTCAGTGACAGCTGCCATCAAGGCTTGCGCTGACGGGGTGAATCGCGTGGCATACACGCGGTCAATCGTCGTGGTCAAGCCGCTATCGCGGGCGACCGTCAGCTCCATCCGTGCCTTGCCGAATTCAATATTCGCATTCTTCACGCGAATGAATCTTGCGCGGTCTTCGTCAGTCACCAAAGCGGAGCCCAGTTTGACGATCACGCCTTCCACTGCAAGCGCAGTTGAGTTGATTTCCGGGGTAAGCACATCACCGACCTGCGGCTCAGAACTCAACGCAAATGCTTTGGCTCGAGCAACATTGATAGCCAAATGGCGATGCAGTTCACCTGCCAATCGCTCCGCTGACATGGTTTGGTCGACCAAATTCCTTGTCTCACCGGACACGCGTAGCAGTGACGAAACGCCTAGCGCTGACCCCGCAAGAACAAACAGCAAGACACAAGACAGTACAGTCCATATTCTGCGCGAAAAAGATCGGGACAAACGGGGCGGGATGGCTAAGCGAGTATCAGATACAGGTGACTGACGGTCTAAAAGCAGTGAGCCACGCGGCTGTAGACGCGCGAGTGCAATGGATATATTCATATCGTCCTAGTCTCGATTCTTTCGAAGTGCAATCCAGCCCGCCACGACGGTAAAGGTGACGATGATTGCCACCACAATCCAGAAACCAGCCTGGTTTTCAGCCAAAGGTATACCACCCACGTTCATCCCAAAAAGCCCGGCGATGATATTGATCGGGAGTGCCAAAACCGTGACAACGGTCAACACAAAGAGGCTTCGGTTGTTTTGCTCTGCAACACTGCCTGCAATTTCTTCCTGTAGCAATTTGATGCGCTCTTGAAGCGCTGCCATATCACGCAGTGCGACGTTGAATTCCTCGGTCGACTGACGGAGATCCTGCAGGTCTTCATCGCAGACCCAGGCCGGTGGCTTTTGGAGGAGGCGAAACAACGCCGCTGGTTCAGGCGCCAGAAGGCGCTGCAGTCGTACCAGGAGCCGGCGCAAGGACCCCAGATCAGCTCGACGCTTTTCCAGTCGACCGGCAAGCAGTTGATCTTCAAAGTCGTCAACACGCCCGGTAGCGTCACGAACAATATTGACCAACACGTCGCCTTGGTCGTGCATCAAGTGAACCAGCAAATCGACGGTTGACCGCAAAGTTGTGCCCCGTCGCACCGCGTCACGCAAACGATCAATGGACCGTAGCGGTTGAAGCCTGACACTGACCACCAATCTCGAGCTGACTGAGAGCCAGAGAGTGGAGATATCAGACGGTTCAAAGGCGAAGTCGTAGTGAACATCATTGACGACAGCCACCAGCGTGTCGTCGTCCAGCTCTACGCGGGTCGACCTGGACCCCTCAAGCAGCGCCTCGTGAAAGACGTCAGAAAGTGTGACATTCTCACGCAACCATTTTTCAGTTGTAGCGTGAGCCAGATTGAAATGGAGCCACACGAAACCATCACCTGCCGACGTGCTCGATAACCAGGAAAGTGCTTGCACTGAATCAACCGCCAAGCCACGCCCGTCGGCGTCAAAACGGAAACCACAAATCAAGCCGGCGGAATCTGCGCCGTAAGTCAATCCAGTCAAAGGAGGCAAGGGGGTTCGAGTTGATTTCAACTTCTCATCATCGCCGCCCCGTGTGTCAATTCAATGACAAAATCGTTCTGAAGACCGCGGGTTAAATCACGGCCTTTTGACTTGCGCGTCGCTGCGACACGCAGCAGTCCAAAATTTTGCCGTCGATTTGTCACGACGACGCTCGCCAAAAGGCATGCGAGTTTGAATCACGACTGAATCCATGACTTGCAAGGCCTCAAACTCGGACTTCAGTTCCAGAACAGTGGGATCCTGTTCGCCATACCGATCACGAAGTTTCGACAACAATCTACTCAAGTTATCGAGGTGTCTGGACATGAAAAACTCCTGTTTGAAACCATCCACTCAATGTAGTCATCTCGTCGCGCAAAACACCAAGGGCAAACCTATTTCTGGTACCTTTGTCCGACTGCGCAACCCCGTAAAAATTCGATCAATCCACGATCGCCTTCCAGCTTTGCGACCAGTGAGGCGGCTTGCAAGACGTCTCGTGCCGACCCCATGCTCGCCTGCAAGTTTGCGGCCTGTTTATACCAATGCTGCGCTTGATGCCTGGTCAACAGTGGTTTGACAACCTCAATGCCGTAGCGGATGCGTTTGGCAAAAATTCGAACGCGATGCTGACTCTCAAGCGTGCCGTCGTTGATGCGCGAATCCTTCAGCCGGGCGTGCAATCTTGCAATGCGTTGCCGCGCCCAATGGCGCAGGGACATATCCTGCCCGACGGCAACAACACCAGCCACGGTTTCGACCGACAGTTCTTCCAGCCATTGCGTGATCGACAAGAGTGCGACACCGACCGCCGGGTCCTGAAGGGCATAGCGCACTGATTTACGCCGGAGACTCGCCGCTTGTGTCAGCGCCTGAACCATGGCCTCCCACGCCTCAATGCGTCGGGGGTCACCAGCCATGTAGGCCTGCGCCAACGGTGGGAGGGTTTCGGTACACGCGACATCAAGGTCACGTAACTCGCCCAAAAAGGTCAGCAGTGGCTCAAGCGCCTGCCACGACGGTATGACGTCGGGTGCAAGCACCGGTCGGCAAAGCCGCAAGGCGCTCCTGAAACGTCGCCAGCCAACGCGCGCCTGATGCACCAGCTCCGGGTCATCGGAAGAACGAATCGCATTCAGGTTCGCCGTGAACTGACTGAACATTTCACGCAAAACACGCTGCACCGCCTCCACCACCGGCATCTTGCGGGTTAGCGGCTGGGGCTGCGCAAGCAGTGGCGCCATGAGCGTACCGTCTGCCAACGAAAAACCACGCTGGGCTTTGCTCATCGTGGCAGGAAGAACAGCAACAGTTTTCGCAATCTGACGTGCAATGTCAAACAAAGCAGCAGGAGCACCTGCCAACAACTCCAGTTCCAGTTCACAGATGGGTGCGCGCTTGTCACCGGCGACGACCTCCCCAATATCCAGCGCCACCTCGACCACACTGCCGTCACGCCGGCGAATCAACCAAATGGTCCTGTCAAAGTTGGTCAAAAAACTGGGGCGCAGCGCCTGAAACACAGTGCCCTCAGGATCAATACTTGACCAGGGCGAGGCCTTCAGGGCTTTCAAAGACAGCTTGGCGCTGGCCAAAGGCACCTCCCACTCCCCTCGTTGGCTCAAAGCGGAGTCCGCGCGCGCGCCCATTTTGAGTGCCTGCAACCACTGGGGGCTTTCAACGGTGCCCACCCGTCGCACACGCAAGGCAACCCGTTCCTGGCGTAACTGCTCATCCGGCGTGTCGTAATAAACGTTGTGCAACTGCTTGTGCGCAGGCTTTCGGCGTGCCAACACCGGAGAACGAGCCAATTGTTTAGCCAATCTCGAAAGATCCGGGTCAATCAACGCCAGCTTGAGTTCTATTTCTTCTGAATGGGGAATTCGGGGATCTGACTTCATGAATTGAAATCCTTTCGCACAATGAACCATTCTCGCACTTGCTCAGCCACCCAAGGTCCGTCGTCCAGCGGCAGATCGTGCCCGGCGCTGGCGTGCAGGTGCACGGCACAATGCCAATGACGGGCCAGAGCTTTGGAGCATTCAACCGACACCAGATGATCCTGCTCACTGGCGATCAAGAGCGTTTGAATTCCAGGTTTTTCCAGAGACGCTGAAAAGCGTGCGGCTGCCACCAATTGGCGGACTGCGTTGGCACGCGACACGGGGCTGGCACGACGAAGTGCCAGCCAGTGCGGCAAGACTTCTTCGCCTGCGCGGTTGCTGGTCATGTGCAAAATCGCTCGCTCCCAACTTTCTGGCGATCCACCAAAAACAATCAACTTCAACACTGTCAGATAGTTCGCGGGCCGCAAGCGCTGATAAAACGGGCTGAAAGGCCGCATGCTGGTGTTGATGAGCACCTGAACCGCCACCTCATGCGGGTATGCCTGCCCCCAAGCCACGGCCACCATGCCCCCCAACGACATGGCCAGCAAGTGATACGGCGGTGCCAGGTTGCGCGACGCCAGCTGTGCCCGGCAATGGGCCACTATCTCCTTGACGTCCAGGGGGCTACCGAGATGATTCAAAGCGCCATTGCCCGGCAAGTCCAAGGCAATCACGCGACAGCCGGGCGCAGCAGCCTGAAACTGATGAATAAAACTGCCCCAATGCCCGCTTTCGCGCGCCAGGCCGCGCAGAAAAATCCATGTGCGAGCCTCAGGCGTCAAGTCAGCAATCTTGCCAGCCATTTAATACCAGTCCTGCAGCGCTTGGGCATGATGCTGGACACGTCGCTCATGGCCCGGTAACCAAAGGTCATGCCCGCAAGCTGCACGTGATAAGAAATCAAGCAGCAACTGGTGTTGGCGCAGCACCCGCTGCTGCCGATGTTCAATCAAGGGATTGAAAATACCGTGACGCGAGAACAGCTGCCGGGGGTTCTTTTTGACCCAAAGCCAGGAGCCCATCTCCAGCGTCAGGGGCAGGAAAACGCGGTTCGCCTGCTCACACGACTGTTTGTACAAATGATCCCACAGGTCGCCGTGGGCCAGGTACTGCAGACTTTGGGGTTCGATGATGTAACGATGGTGGCTGTTGGACTCTACAAAAATACTTTTGAGCGCATGCATCTCCGCCAGATGGGCAATCGGGGCGCGCGTGTGGGCATACGGAAACCAGATGCGGTCCCGGGAGCCAAAGCCGGAGTGGCAGTCCACCGACATACTGAAGCCGCGTGACAGCAGTTCAGCGCTCACCACATCGCAGACCGCCTGGTTTTCTATTTCCATCGGCTTGGCCTTGGGCCCCCGGTACCACGGCAATCCGGAACTGATGCGCTGCCCTCCGACCAGAAAGGGAACCGGGTCGCGCGCCTCGACAGGGGCATTGCGCATCAGGTCCACACCATGCGGATTGGCTCGTGTGCCCAGGCTCATGCCACCGGGATTGACAATGGGCATGAACACCAGCCGTACCGATTCCAGCTGCTTATGCAAGGTGCTGTCCCACTGCAGCCGCATCACCAGGCTTTGCAGATAGGCAATGACGACCCCGGCACCAATGCGTTCAAGACCATGAACGCCACCAAAATAGCCCACCGCAGGCACATCAAGTGCGGGGTTGCCAAGCGTGATCACATGAACAGGGTAGGAGTCCCCGCCCGGCATGGTGACCTCACAGGCCACCCGGACATCAAGCCCGCCCGCGCCCAACTCGATGATGCGCTCCAGCGCAACCAACTCGGGCAGTTTAGGCAGGGTCACGTACCCAGAAAGTGTTTGCGGTAGCGCAAAGGCAAATCATTGATGCGCATCATCATGGGCAGATCAGCGCTGTTGAAATCCGGGTCCCAGGCTGGCGCACCCAACACCTTGGCACCCAGCCGCAGGTAACCTTTGATCAGGGCTGGCGGCTCCACCACCAGGCTGCTGTCAAGCCGCTCTACCGGCAATGGCAAGCGCGGGCGCACATGGTGCTCAATCGGAGCCAGGTGTGTACTCTGGAGTTGCTGCCAGATGCTGGCCGCGACATCGCCACTGACCATGCCGTTGTGCAGCATCGGGATGCTCGCGCAACCGATCATGGTGTCGAGTTTGTTGCGCACCATGAACTCGGCCAATGCGCCCCACAAAGCCATGATCACACCACCATGGCGGTAGTCCGGGTGTACACAGCTGCGCCCGAGTTCGACCATGCGATCGCGCAGGTTGCGCAGGCGGGTCAGGTCGAATTCGAGATCGCTGTAGGTGCTGCCCACACGTTTGGCTTGCACGGGGGTCAACAGTCGGTAGGTTCCGACTACTTCCTGCGTGATCTCGTCACGCACCAGCAAGTGCTCGCAGTAGTTATCAAACAAGTCAATATCATGGCCTGGCAGGGTGGTATTGAGCCGGGCACCCATTTCCTCGGCAAAGACCTTGTATCGCAAGCGCTGGGCCTGGCGGACCTCATCGTTGTTTTTGGCCCAAGACACCACGAGCGCGCCGCGCTCCAACGGGCCCGGGACAGGCGCTCGCGTTTCAATGACCACGGGCTTGGCGCGTTGGAGCCAGCCCTTGGGCAGAGACAGCGGAGACAAGGCAAAGGTCGGGTTGGGCAACTCTTTCATATTTATTCTCCTTGGTGTTCGTGACAGGTATGGTCGCAAGCCTTCGTGACCCCTCGATGGCATTTTTGTGGCAATTTCATGACGGCACAGCCCCTCAGTGCGTCACGTGGTTTTGGCACACCGCAAATGTTGATAGACTTCATTTCTGATGATCAACACCGGCCTCCGACACCATCCTTACCAGTGGCTTGCCTGCGCAGCGGCCTTTGTCATCAGCGCCTCAGTGGCGGCTGCTTTCATCTGGCGTACCGAACAACAAGAACAGGCAGAAGCCCGTACCCGTGCTGCAGAGCTGGCGTCGGACCATGCCCAAACCCTTCAACGGGGAATAGAACGCGCCCTGTCAGCCACCTATGCAGTAGCAGCCCTGGTGCGACAGGGCAATGGCCATGTCTCAGACTTCGAGGCCGTGGCCACTGAACTGCTCCCTTTTTACCCCGGCATTGCCGCCCTGGGCCTGTCTCCCGGAGGCGTGATCCGACAAGTGGTGCCGCTGGTGGGCAATGAAAAAAGCATTGGTTTCAACCAACTGCGCGATGTTGCGCAAAACCAGGAGGCCATCAAGGCCCGCGATTCGGGTAAATTAACATTGGCAGGGCCCATGAAGCTCGCCCAGGGCGGCCTGGGCATCGTAGGCCGCTTGCCCATCTTTCTGAATGACGCGCAGGGGCATGGCGAGTTTTGGGGCTTTGCCAATGTGACCCTGAGATTTCCACAAGCCCTGGCCTATGCCCGTCTCCCCGTGTTGACAGAGCGAGGCTATGCCTATGAACTGTGGCGCAACGTGCCTGGCTCGAATACGCGACAGGTCATTGAAGCGTCTGGTGCGCTGGCGCTGGAAACCCCGGTTGAGCGGGCACTTGAATTGCCCAATGGCAAGTGGACGCTCAGTGTCAGCCCTGCCAACGGCTGGGGCGATCCGATACGCCTGTGGTTCAAGACCGCCCTTGGCTTGCTGGTCAGCCTGTTGATGGCCTACCTGGCGTGGCTGTTGTATGAAATGAAACTGCGCGACGCTGGACTGGAGGCCGAAGTGGGCGAGCGCACCGCTGAAATTCTTTCGACCCAGCGACACCTTGAAGCCACGATGCGCGCCATTCCTGACCCCTTGTTCGAGATGGGCCTGGATGGACGCTACTACAGTGCCCATTCACATCGGGCCGACTTGCTGGCATTGCCAGCCAAAGAGTTGATTGGCAAGACGGTGAGCGAAGTGCTGCCCCCGGAAGCGTGCGCCATCGTTGCAGCTGCACTGCAGGAGGCCAACGAGACATCCTGGTCCACCGGAAAGCAGTTCAAATTGCCGCTGGCGACGGGTGACCACTGGTTTGAATTGTCGGTTTCGCGCAAAACCTCCGCACCGGGTGAGGAGCCCCGTTTTTTGTTTTTGTCCCGCGACATCACGCAAAACAAACAGGCCGAGGAAAAGATACGCCAGCTCGCGCATTTTGATGCACTCACCGGCCTGCCCAACCGGGCCATGCTCAATGACCGGTGCCACCTGGCCCTCAGTGCCGCCCAGCGCAATGGCACGTCACTGGCGCTGATGTTTCTCGACCTGGATCATTTCAAGAACATCAATGACTCTTTGGGGCACGGCGTTGGTGACGAGCTGCTGGTCACTTTGGCCGAGCGCCTCAAAATGACGGTGCGGGAACAGGACACCGTGTCACGCCTGGGTGGCGACGAGTTCATTTTGATCCTGCCCGAGACCGATGCCCTGGGCGCTGCCCACGTAGCCGAAAAGTTGCTCCAAGCGACCGGCGAGTCTTTTGAACTGCAGCAGTACGAGCTGACCGTGACGCCCAGCATCGGCATAGCCATCTACCCCAACGATGGCGCTGACTTTGACACCTTGTCACGCTGTGCTGACGCAGCCATGTACCGCGCCAAGCAGGACGGGCGCAACACGTACCGCTTCTTCACGGCCGAAATTCAGGCCAGCTCCGACCGCGCCATCACCTTGGAAAACGCGCTTCGCCGTGCGTTGGAGAGAAATCAGTTTGAGCTGCACTTCCAACCCCAGGTGTCATTGGAGAGCCGGTCCGTCATCGGCGCAGAGGCACTCCTGAGGTGGACGCACCCCGAGCTGGGACGGGTGTCACCGGCGGAATTTATTCCTGTGGCCGAAACCAGCGGACTCATTTTGCCCATCGGCGAGTGGGTACTGCGCACCGCGGTGCAGCAACTCAAAGCATGGATGGACGCGGGTATGGCGCCCATCACGATGTCGGTCAACCTGTCATCGGTGCAATTTCGCCACGCGGCACTGCCAGAACTGGTGACCGCCATTCTGGAGCAGGCGCAGTTGCCAGCCCACTTGCTGGAACTCGAACTCACCGAAGGGGTCTCCATGACCGACCCGGTCGGCGCCATTGCGGTGATGAACAACCTGCATGAGCGAGGTGTGCGCATGTCGATTGACGACTTTGGCACGGGTTACTCGTCGCTGAGTTACCTCAAAAAATTTCAGATATCGACGCTCAAAATTGACCAATCTTTCGTTCGCGACATCACGGAAGACCCTGATGACAAGGCCATCGTGGGCGCCATCATCAGCATGGCGTCGAGCCTGGGCATGCGCACCATTGCCGAAGGAGTGGAAACCGCAGGACAACTGGAGTTTCTGCAGGCCAAAGGCTGTCACGAAGTGCAGGGCTACTACTTCAGCCGCCCCCTGCCACACCTGCAGTTTGTCGAATTCATGCAGGAGCCACTGCCGGCCTTTTAAATCATTTCTATATTTCAAGTATTATTGAAATATGGAAACCAACTTGATTCATATTGACGAAGACGCAGCGGTCACGGCTTTGGCTGCGCTGGCACAGGCACAGCGGCTTCGCACTTTCAGAGCCCTGGTGATCGCAGGACCGGCGGGCATGACACCCGGTGTCATCGCGCCCGCCTTGGGCGTCTCTCCCAGCGCCTTGTCCTTTCACCTCAAAGAACTGGTCCATGCCGGCTTGGTCACGAGCGAGGCACGGGGCCGCCATCTCATTTACCGCGCCAACTTTGCGCGAATGACGGGACTGCTCGGCTACCTGACTGAGCATTGCTGCCAGGGCGAGGCCTGCGAGGTGAATTCCCCGGACTGCTGCTGAATGAACCTTGCCGCCGCACTTAACCACGCCTGCATCTGCCGCACCCTGAATGCGGGAAAACTCCAGGCGCAACTGGAAAATGACCCCGCGCTGGCCGGGCTTGCACAAACCATTGCCCAGACCCGGCCCCATCTGTTTTCGTCCACCGTTGTCTTTATTTCCAGCGACACCGCTCGCACGATCACGGCCACCGTCTCAGCCATTGAACGGGTTGCCACCCTGCCCGCTTACCAGGCCCAGGCCTTGGCACGCGCCCCGGCCATCGCCCAAACCCATTTCGGACCGGCCGGCGTGTTCATGGGCTATGACTTCCATGTCACCACCGAAGGGCCCCGGCTGATTGAGGTCAACACCAATGCGGGTGGTGCGTTGCTCAATGGCGTGTTGGCACAGGCCCAGACGGCCTGCTGCGAGTCCATGTCGGCCATGTGGAAACCCAACCACCAACCCAACTCACTTGAACAAACCGTCTTCGAGATGTTCGCCACGGAATGGCGTGCCCAACGGGGCGAGCAGACCCTGCGCGCCCTGGTCATCGTGGACGAGGCGCCACAGGCGCAGTACCTGGCGCCAGAATTTGAACTCTTCAAACACCTGTTTCTGCAGCGCGGCATTGATGCGGCCATCGTCTCGCCGCAAGACCTGACCTGGCGTGATGGCCGGTTGTGGCACGGCACGACCTTGGTCGACATGGTCTACAACCGCCTCACCGACTTCTACCTGACCGACCCTGCTCACCTGGCACTTCAACAAGCCTACACGGCCGGTGCCGTGGTGCTCACCCCACACCCGCGTGCGCACGCCCTGCTGGCCGACAAGCGCAGCATGGTCGCGCTGAGCGACGCCGCGCTGCTGGCCGCCTGGGGCGCGAGCGACGCGGACCGCCAGCTACTGGCAACCGCGGTGCCCATGACCCAACCGGTGACACCACAAAACGCGGACGCTTTGTGGACACAGCGCCGCCAGTTGTTTTTCAAACCCGTGGCGGGCTATGGGGCCAAAGCGGTGTATCGCGGCGACAAGTTGACCCGCAAGGTATGGGGCGAGATTCTGGCGGGCGATTTCATTGCCCAGGCGCTGGTGCCACCGGGCGAACGCATGGTGGTGGTCGACGGCATGCCCACTGACCTGAAGTTCGATGTGCGCGCCTACACCTATGCGGGCGAGGTGCAGCTGCTGGCCGCCCGCACCTACCAAGGGCAAACCACCAACTTCCGCACCCCTGGAGGCGGTTTTTCACCTGTCCTGGTGGTGCCGCAGCTAGGCGATATGTCCCCCTTTCTTTTTAACCTCAGGAGTCCCTGTCATGTCTGAACAACCCATCAACGTCCTCTTTTTGTGCACCCACAACTCGGCCCGCAGCATCCTGGCCGAAGCCGTCCTCAACGACATCGGTGGGTCGCGCTTTCGGGGCTATTCGGCTGGCAGCAGCCCACGCGAGAATCAACAACCCAACCCTTTGGGCTTGTCGGTACTCAAAGCTGCGGGCATTTCAACGGACGGCCTCAGCAGCAAGAGCTGGGACGAATTCGCCAAACCTGACGCCCCGCATATGGACTTGGTGATCACCGTCTGCGATAACGCCGCCGGTGAAGTCTGCCCCTACTGGCCAGGGCAGCCCGCCACCGCCCACTGGGGCTACGCCGACCCGTCTGCAGGCGATGGCACTGATGCTGAAAAACTCGAAGCCTTTCGCCAGACCTTGCATGCCATCCGCCGCCGGCTCGACCTGCTGGTCAACCTGCCCACCGCAAGCGTCAACAAACTGATGCTGCAAAACACCGTGCGGGAATTGTCCAAGTCATGAGCAAGCCAACCACAGCCATCACCGCACCCGCGGCGATCGCCCCCATGAGCGTGTTCGAGCGCTACCTCACCGTGTGGGTCTTTTTGTGCATCATCGTCGGCATTGCGCTCGGACAAATGCTGCCAGGCCTGTTTCAAGCCATTGGCGCCATGGAAGTGGCCAAGGTCAACCTGCCGGTGGGCCTGCTGATCTGGGTGATGATCATTCCGATGCTGGTCAAGGTGGATTTCAGCGCCTTGCATGAAGTTAAAACACACATGCGTGGCATTGGCGTCACGCTGTTCGTGAACTGGCTGGTCAAACCGTTTTCCATGGCTTTTCTGGGCTGGTTTTTCATCCGCTACCTGTTTGCCCCGCTGTTGCCTGCCGACCAGCTTGACAGCTATATTGCCGGCCTGATTTTGCTGGCCGCAGCGCCCTGCACCGCCATGGTGTTTGTGTGGAGCCGGCTGACCGGTGGGGACCCGCTGTTTACCCTGTCACAAGTGGCCTTGAATGACGGCATCATGATCGTGGCGTTTGCGCCGCTGGTGGCTTTCTTGCTGGGCATCTCGGCCATCACGGTGCCGTGGGACACCTTGCTGACTTCGGTCGTGCTGTACATCGTCATTCCCGTCATCCTGGCCCAGCTTTGGCGCAAGGTGTTGCTAGCCAAGGGGCAGGCAGCTTTCGACGCCACAATGGAAAAGATTGGCCCCTGGTCCATCAGCGCGCTGCTGGCCACGCTGGTCTTGTTGTTTGCCTTTCAGGGGGAGGCCATCATCCGCCAACCGCTGGTCATTGCCCTGCTGGCGGTGCCCATTTTGATCCAGGTGGTTTTCAACTCTGGCCTGGCGTACTGGCTGAACCGGGCCGTGGGTGAGAAGCACAGCATTGCCTGCCCCTCCGCGCTGATTGGCGCCTCCAACTTTTTTGAATTGGCCGTGGCCGCCGCCATCAGCCTGTTCGGCTTCCATTCTGGCGCTGCGCTGGCCACGGTCGTGGGGGTGCTGATTGAAGTGCCTGTGATGTTGCTGGTGGTGCGCGTGGTCAATCAATCCAAACCCTGGTACGAACGCGGCATCTCCGAGAGCAAAACATGAACCCCATCACCATCTATCACAACCCCGCCTGCGGCACCTCGCGCAACGTGCTCGCCCTCATGCGCAATGCCGGCCTGGAGCCGGAGGTCATTGAGTACCTCAAGACGCCGCCCGGGCGCGACAAACTCCTGGCGCTGATCGCGCAAATGAAAGTCCCCGTGCGCGACGTGTTGCGCGCCAAGGGCACGCTGTACGACGAACTGCAACTGGACAACCCGGCCCTGAGCGATGAGGCGCTGATCGACGCCATGGTGGCCCACCCGATCCTGATGAACCGGCCCATCGTCATCACGCCGCTGGGCACAAGGCTGTGCCGCCCGTCCGAGGCGGTGCTGGACATCTTGCCTGCGCCGCAACAAGGCGCGTTCACCAAGGAAGACGGCGAACGCGTCGTCGATGCCCAGGGAGCCCGTGTTGCAGGCCGATGACCTTCCCAACGTCAGCCACACGCTGTTTGATGTGCCGACGCAAGACCGGCTGCACCCTGTCACGCCCGCCGCTCATGCGCCACGCATCCTGCTGCTGTATGGCTCGCTGCGCGAGCGCTCGTTCAGCCGCCTGCTGAGCGAAGAAGCGGCCCGCCTGTTGACCGCGATGGGCGCCGAGACGCGCACCTTTGACCCCCACGGCTTGCCCCTGGCCGACGATGCACCCGACACCCACCCCAAGGTGCAGGAACTGCGCGCCCTGGCCCAATGGAGCGAAGGCATGGTGTGGACCTCGCCCGAGCGCCACGGGGCCATGACCGGCATCATGAAAACGCAGATTGACTGGATTCCCCTCGCGCAAGGCGCCGTGCGCCCGACGCAGGGCAAAACGCTGGCCGTCATACAGGTGTGCGGCGGCTCGCAGTCGTTCAATGCCGTCAACCAGTTGCGGGTGCTGGGCCGCTGGATGCGCATGCTCACCATCCCCAATCAATCCTCGGTGGCCAAGGCGTTTCTGGAATTTGACGAAGCGGGCCGCATGAAACCCTCCGCTTATTACGACCGGGTGGTGGACGTGATGGAAGAACTGGTGAAGTTCACCCTGCTCACCCGCGACATCGGCCCCTACCTGGTGGACCGCTACAGCGAGCGCAAGGAAAGCGCCGAGGAACTCTCCCAACGCGTCAACCAGAAGAGCCTGTGAAGCAAGAGATACCGGTGTTGGATTGCTATATTTTCGATAGCTGCCTGCGCACGTTCTGCCTGGGCTACAGGCCGTTTTTATATAAATTCAATCCACCCTGTGCAGCAAGGCCAGCTCAATCGCGGTATGGTCACATTTGGCACAGGTGGCACTCAGGGCATCGCCCTGGCACCCGACATGCTTGAAGGACTGACATGAACACACCCATTCACCGCTTCCATGACCTTTTTGCCCAGTTGGGCCTGCCCTCTGATGAACCAGGCATTGGGCAATTTCTGGACACGCACCGTCCGCTGGCGGGCGACATCAAGCTGGCCGAGGCGCCCTTTTGGACACCTGCGCAGGCCACCTTCCTGCGTGAAGCCTTGCTTCAGGACTCGGACTGGGCTGAACTGGCAGATCAACTGAGTCAGGCCCTGCGTGGGTTGGAGAGTTAAAAAACAATGAGCGCAGGACACGACCACAGCCATGCCCCGGCCAATTTCAACCGCGCGTTTGCCGTCGGCATTGTGTTCGACCTCGTCTTTGTGCGCATTGAGTTGATTCATTGAGCTTGTTTTTTGATGTAAATCAAGCGGCAAACGGGGTCCGTTCGCTCTAATGGTGGAAGACCACATGCCTGTCGGCATTGGCAAATTCAAACCAGAGGCGTCACGATGAACCTCACTGCTTCAGGATCTGGCGACCCACCCATGCCTGCGGGATTTTTGAACAACCCCACGCGCCATCTTTTTTTCACGGGCAAAGGCGGTGTTGGCAAAACGTCACTCTCCACGGCCACCGCGCTGACCCTGGCCGACGCAGGCAAGCGGGTATTGCTGGTGAGCACGGATGCAGCGTCCAACCTGGATGAAATGCTGGGCATCACGCTTCGCAACACGCCCACACCGGTGCCCGGTGCGCCAGGACTCTCTGTCCTGAACATTGACCCCGACACGGCGGCCGAGTCGTACCGGCAACGGGTTCTGGCGCAGATGGGGCTTGACGCGAATGACGACGAACGCGCCACGGTGCGTGAACAGTTGTCCGGGGCCTGCACCACGGAGATTGCGTCCTTCGACGAGTTCGCGTCACTCTTGTCGGATGGTGCGTCACCCTACGACCACCTCGTTTTTGACACGGCGCCCACGGGCCACACACTGCGCCTTCTCAGCCTGCCCAAAGCCTGGAGCGGTTTTTTGGCGGGCAACGACCGCGGCGCCTCCTGCCTGGGCCCCCACTCGGGCCTGAAGATGCAAGAGGTGCGCTTCAAGGCCGCGCTGGACGCCTTGAGCGACCCCGCTCAAACCACGGTGGTGCTGGTGACCCGAGCCGACCACGGCGCCATGGCCGAGGCCGCCCGCACCTCTGCAGAATTGCACGAGTTGGGTCTGAACAACCAGCGTCTGGCCATCAACGGCGTTTTTCACGCCAGCAACACCGATGACGCCGTCGCCTGCGCCATCGAAGGCCTGGAGCAGCAAGCACTGCTCACCATGCCCGAGGCCTTGCGTGCCTTGCCGCAGGACCAGGTGCCTTTGCGGCCGTTTGACACCGTCGGCCTGCCCGCATTGCGCGCCCTGCTGTCGACTGCCGTTGCCCCCCTTGCCGCGCCCCAACCAGGCGCTCCACCCATAGGCGAGCCGATCCACGGTCTGGACGAACTGGCCGATGAGCTGGCCACCGCTGGCCACGGACTGATCATGGTCATGGGCAAAGGCGGCGTCGGCAAAACCACCATCGCCGCCGCACTGGCACTGGGGCTGGTGCAGCGCGGTAAAACCGTGCACCTGAGCACCACCGACCCCGCCGCCCACGTAGCCGAAACCCTCAATGGTGAGGTGACCGGGCTGCGCGTCGACCGCATTGACCCCCAAGTCGAGACGCAGCGCTATGTGGACAAGATCATGGCGGCCAAGTCCCCCGGACTGGATGCGCAGGAGCAAGCGCTTTTGCTGGAAGACCTGCGCTCACCCTGCACCGAAGAGGTCGCCGTGTTCCACGCCTTCTCGCGCATCGTCAGCGAGGCGCGCAGCGCCTTTGTGGTGCTGGACACCGCGCCCACCGGGCATTCACTGTTGCTGATGGACGCCACAGGCGCTTACCACCGGCAAATGGTGCGGGAGTTTGAAGGACACGGCAACAGCCGCATCGTCACCCCGCTGATGCGGCTGCAGGACGCCAGCTACACCCGGATTATTTTGGTCACGTTGCCGGAGGCCACACCGGTGTCGCAAGCCGCCGCCCTGCAAGAAGACCTGCGTCGCGCCAAGATCGAGCCCTACGCCTGGGTGCTCAACAAGAGCGTGCTCGCGGCCGGTACCACCGACCCGCTGCTGGCAGCGCGTTTGGCAGGTGAACGCAAGCAGATGGCCCGCATGGCCGACGGACTGGCCCAACGCACCTTCATCCTGCCATGGCTGACGCGCCCGCCCATTGGCTTTACAGAATTGTCCAGACTGGTGGACTCCAAACAAATGGAGAGAGACAAACATGACCACCTTTGATCACCCAACCCTCATTCAGAACATCAACGACAACCTGGCGCCCTTTCGCAAGGCGCAGCCCGAGGCCATGCACGGGTTCGGGCAACTCGCACGCGCTGCGATGGCCGAAGGGGCTGTCAGCGCTTGGGGGCATCGCTGTGCGACACCTCAAAGCCATCGGCCACGTAGGCCGGGCCCTTCATGAGCCACACAATGACACAGCCAATGCTCACGGTCAGCACCAGCGTCCAGATGAAAATGACCAGCCCGATCATCACAAAGTCAAACAGTTGAATGTGCCGGGCCAGTTCAGCGGCCGTCTTCCCGGTGATCAGGAAGCGGGCTGCAAAGGCCATCACCGCAGGCAAGAGCGTGCCCGCGAGGCACACAGTGGGCATCAGGCGCAGCAACCGCCATTCAAACCCATACGGCGTGCGCTGAAATCCGGGGAGTTTTCGAAGCCAGTCCATGCAAGTGATTTTAGGAGTCCTGCAAGATTTTTGTTGCGCCCATCCGGCGCCTACAAGCTCAGGCCCTGCCCGGCCTCTTCCTAGGTCCGGCTATCGCGGATGTGGTGAATCCCAGAGGCGAAATTTATATAAAAACAGGCTGTAGCGACCGTCAATCATGCGTGAGAAGCTATCAATAAAATAGCAACCAATCCATTGATGTCACGAGATCCAGGCTTAACGACGCCCCCATCAAAACCACACGCGCCGGACTTTCAGACAAGGCCGGCGGGCATTTGATCTGGCACGCGTCACACGGCTCACACGGCTAGCTGAGCCACTTCTGCAAAAACTGCGCGTGCCCCATGGCGGGGTCCAACTGGTAGTTGGCAAACCCGACACGGTGATACAGCTTGATCGCCCCCGGGTTGCCGGACAGCACCTCCAGGGTCAGCTTGCAGGCACCACGCGCCCGGGCGACCTTTTCGGCCAATGCCAGCATTTTTTCAGCCACGCGTTGTCCTCGGTAACCCGACAACACGGCTACATCATGCACATTCACCAGGGGCTGGCAGGCAAAGGTCGAAAAGCCTTCGATGCAGTTCACCAGGCCCACCGGACAGGCACCCATGCCCTGGTCGTCGGCGCCACGCAGATCAAACGCCAGCACGCTGAACGCCTGGGGCCGCGCGGCGAGTGAGGCCACCAGGTGCTCCCGGGCAAATGGGCTCAGGGCTTCACCACCGCCCATTGGGTCTTGGGCGTAGGCGTCAAGCAGGTCCACCAGCGCCGCCGCATGAACGGGATTGGCATAGTCAGCCCGGCAGACCTGCAGCCAGGGGGTCTCAGGGAAAGTCAAAATTGTCATCTGTCCCCCCAGTTCAAACCAACAGGGTATCGGCAATACGCTGGGCACAGGCCTGCGCCTGCACGGGGTCGCGCGCCTCGACCATTACCCGCACCAAGGGTTCTGTACCGCTGGCCCGGATCAGGACACGGCCCGTCGCGCCCAGTTCCTTTTCAACAGCTTGCGTGGCCTCGTCCAGACGTGGACTGGCTTTCCAGTCCTGGCCAGGCTTCAGGCGGACATTGAGGAGCACTTGAGGAAAGAGGGTCACGTCCGCCAGCAGCTCTGCCAGCGTTTGCCCACTGCGCATGCAGGCTTGCAGCACCTGCAACGCGGAAATAAGGCCATCACCGGTGGTGTGTTTGTCCAGGACCAGCAAGTGACCCGAGCCCTCCCCGCCAAGCAGCCAGCCACGCTTTTCCAACTCTTCCAGCACATAGCGGTCACCCACCTTGGCACGCACCAATTCAACCCCTTTGTCCTTCAGGGCCAACTCCACCGCCATGTTGGTCATGAGCGTGCCCACCACGCCAGGAACGGCTTCATCCGCGCGCTTGGCGGTGGATTTGCCTCCCCGCAACAAGCGCTCTTTGACCATCAGGTACAGAATCTCGTCGCCATTGAACAATCGGCCTTGCGCGTCCACCAGCTGCAGCCGGTCCGCATCACCATCCAAAGCGACGCCATAGTGCGCGCCATGGGCCTTGACGGCCGCAACCAGCGCCTCGGGATGCGTGGCACCCACTTCGTGGTTGATGTTCAAGCCATCAGGCGCACAGCCAATGGAAATAACCTCGGCACCGAGTTCATGGAACACCTTGGGCGCCACCTGATAAGCCGCACCATGCGCGCCATCCACCACAATTTTCACGCCCTTGAGGGTCAGGTCGTTGGCAAAGGTGCTCTTGCAAAACTCAATGTAACGGCCTGCCGCATCGTCCAGGCGGCGCGTCTTGCCCAAATTGGCGGAATCGGCCCACACCGGCGGCTCCTCCAGCGCTGCTTCGACGGCCAACTCCCAGGCATCGGGCAGTTTGGTGCCCTGGGCGCTGAAAAACTTGATGCCGTTGTCGGCAAACGCGTTGTGACTGGCGCTGATGACAACCCCCAGCGATGCTCGCTGGGCCCGAGTGAGGTAGGCCACGCCAGGCGTTGGCAAGGGCCCCAGCAGCACCACGTCAACACCAGCCGAATTGAAGCCGCTCTCCAGCGCACTTTCCAGCATGTAGCCAGAGATTCGGGTGTCCTTGCCAATCAGCACCGTAGGCCGCGCTTCGGTCTTTTTCAAAACCCGACCCACCGCGTGGGCGAGACGCAAAACAAAGTCAGGGGTGATGGGCGACTGGCCCACTGTCCCACGAATGCCGTCTGTTCCAAAATACTTTCTGCTCATTTTTCTGATTTCCCCGTGAATGAAATTAACTTACTGCTATCTATTTTATAGCACTCAATACTTTCAATGCCTGCACCGTTTCACGTACGTCATGCACGCGAACGATGCCAGCACCTCGTTCAACAGCCAGCAAAGCGGCCGCCACGCTGGGCACCATGCGCTCATGCACATCGCCGCCGGAAGCCACTTGGCCCACGGTGCCGCACACGGATGCCAAAGAGGATTTTCGGGACCATCCTGCCACCAGCGGGTAGCCACAGGCCACCAGTTCGGCCTGCCGCGCCAGTAGCGAAAAGTTCTGCGCCACGGTTTTCCCAAAACCAATGCCGGGGTCAATCGCAATTCGGGCCTTTTCGACCCCCAGCCCTCGCAGAGCCTGCGCAGAATGCTTCAAAAATAATAGCACCTGAGCCACCACATCACCGTCCATTGGAGCGACTTGCATTGACATGGGCTCGCGATGCATGTGCATCAGACAAACACCACAACTACGGTGCAGGGACACCACCTGCATTCCGTTGAAAGAGGTAACACCCCCGGCCGCACTGGGTTCACGCCAGCGCAAGGCCCAGATGTCGTTGATGATGTCGGCGCCAAGATCGAGCACAGCCTGCATCACGGCAGGCTTGTAGGTGTCCACAGAAACGGGCACGCCCAGTTTGACAGCCTCGCGCAACACCGGCAGCACACGCGCCAACTCGACATCCAGTGACACAGGTGGCGCACCGGGCCGGGTCGACTCGCCGCCAATGTCCAGGATGTCAGCACCGTCGCGCAACAGCTTGTCGCAATGCTGCAGCGCCGAAGCGACAGACGCATGTTGACCACCGTCTGAAAAAGAATCAGGCGTGACATTGACGATCCCCATCACCTTGGGCGTCGTCAAATCAATTTCAAATCGGGTCGTTTTCCAACTCAGGGTGGACATGGGCGCTTGAAGAACAGAAGAAATCGTGACCAGCAAAAAGAATGAACCCGATTGAGCAAAAAAAACGGGGCTGTCAACAGCCCCGTTTTGTCAATTAGATCCGCCTCCTAGGCCACCGCAGGCGCTGCATCAGGCTTGACGGCGGGTGCACCACCGCTGCCGTTGTCCCCCCCGGAGGGCGGCATGCGAGGCGTCCAGTCCTTCGGAGGACGTGGCTCTTTGCCTGCCATGATGTCATCCAGCTGATCACTGTCAATGGTTTCCCACTCCAGCAAAGCCTTGGCCATGGCGTGCATCTTGTCTTTGTTATCTTCAATCAGCTTGCGCGCCAGACTGTACTGCTGGTCGATGATGCGACGAACTTCAGAGTCCACCTTTTGCATGGTCTGCTCGCTCATGTTGGTGGTCTTGGTCACGGAGCGACCCAGAAACACTTCACCCTCGTTCTCGGCATAAACCATGGGCCCCAGGGCATCTGTCATACCGTAGCGGGTCACCATGTCACGGGCAATATGCGTTGCACGCTCAAAGTCGTTGCTGGCACCTGTGGTCATCTGGTTCATGAACACTTCTTCGGCAATTCGGCCACCAAACAACATACTGATCTGGTGCAACATGTATTCACTGTCGTAACTGTAGCGATCCTGGGCAGGCAGGCTCATCGTCACACCCAAGGCGCGGCCACGGGGAATGATCGTCACTTTGTGAACCGGGTCGCACTTGGACAACATCTTGCCAATCAAGGCATGGCCAGACTCATGGTAGGCCGTGTTGCGACGCTCCTCTTCGGGCATGACCATGCTTTTGCGCTCAGGCCCCATCAGAATCTTGTCTTTGGCTTTCTCAAAGTCCTGCATTTCAACCGTGCGCGCATTGCGCCGTGCAGCCATCAAGGCCGCCTCATTACACAGGTTGGCCAGATCAGCACCAGACATACCCGGAGTGCCACGGGCGATCACGCCAGCATTGACGTCTTGACCCAAAGGCACTTTGCGCATGTGAACATTCAGAATCTGTTCGCGGCCGCGAATGTCTGGCAGCGTCACATAGACCTGGCGGTCAAAACGGCCAGGACGCAGCAAGGCGGCATCAAGAATGTCCGGGCGGTTGGTGGCAGCGACCACAATCACGCCCACATTGGTCTCAAAACCATCCATCTCCACCAGCATCTGGTTGAGTGTTTGTTCACGCTCATCATTGCCACCGCCAACACCGGCACCCCGCTGGCGACCCACGGCGTCAATCTCGTCAATGAAAATGATGCAAGGTGCATTTTTCTTGGCGTTGTCGAACATGTCGCGCACACGGGCCGCACCGACACCGACAAACATCTCGACAAAATCCGAACCGGAAATCGAGAAGAACGGTACTTTGGCTTCGCCAGCAATGCCTTTGGCCAGCAAAGTCTTGCCGGTACCGGGAGGGCCGACCAGCAACAAACCACGAGGGATACGACCGCCCAGCTTCTGGAATTTGGCGGGATCTTTCAGGAAGTCGACGACCTCTTTCACTTCTTCCTTGGCCTCGTCACACCCGGCCACGTCGGCAAAGGTGATCTGATTGGTGTTTTCATCAAGCATGCGAGCCTTGCTCTTGCCGAAACTGAAGGCCCCGCCTTTGCCGCCACCCTGCATTTGACGCATGAAATAAACCCAAACGCCGATCAAAAGAAGCATTGGGCCCCAGCTGACCAGCAACGTCATAAGCAAAGAGCCTTCTTCACGGGGCTTAACGTCAAACTTGACGTTATTGGCAATCAAATCACCCACTAGGCCGCGGTCGAGGTAGGTTGCCGTTGTCCGAACCTTGCGGTCGTCGTTGGTCACCGCGATGATTTCGGTACCGCCCTGCCCCTCCTGGATGATGGCACTCTTGATACGCTTGCCACGCACTTCCTCAAGGAAGTCGGAGTAACCAAGGTATCCGGCACCCACGGTCCCCCGGGTGTCGAACTGCTTGAAAACAGTAAAGAGCACCATGGCGATAACGAGCCAGACGGCAATTTTCGAGAACCACTGATTATTCAAGCGAAGCTCCAATAGGGAAGCAGGTTAGAAGACTGAACATAATTGGGTGTCATTTTAGGCGTTTCAAGATGGCCTGCTTGGGAATCACAGGGATTGAACCCCAGACGTGGCATGGAAATCAGGTCGACTTCAAACCCATACCGACCAGGAAGGTTTCAGATGACTTGTCACGAGAGGCTTTGGGCTTGATCCGCTTGACAGCAACAAACGTCTCCTTGAACCGTTTGACCAAGGGTTCATACGCCCCGCCGTGGAACACCTTGACTACCAAAGCACCCTGCGGTTTCATGTGGTTCTGAGCGAATTCAATCGCTAATTCGACCAGGTTTTCAATGCGCGCATCGTCCGCAGAAGCAATGCCAGACAAATTCGGAGCCATGTCGGACACCACCACGTCGGCCTGGCGGCCTTTCAACTCATCTGTCAAGCGTTGCAATACATCAGCCTCGCGGAAATCCCCCTGTAGGAAGATCACACCCTCTACAGGCTCCATTGGCAAGAGATCCAGCGCGATGATGGTGCCATTGAGTTTCCCGACAGCCGCGCCACCGCTTGTGGCTGTTTTGGGCGACATTTTGCGCCTCACATACTGACTCCAGGCGCCTGGCGTTGACCCCAGATCAACCACCAGTTGGCCTGGTTTGATCAAATTCAGGGTTTCGTCGATTTCCTTGAGCTTATAGGCGGCCCGGGCGCGATAGCCTTCGAGCTTGGCCAATTTGACGTAAGTGTCATTGACGTGATCATTGATCCACGCCCGGTTGACCTTGCTGCTTTTAGTTTGGGTTTTCATTTTTACCTTCGTAACCGATAATACCGGTATGTCTCAAATTCAATTGACCCCTGCTCAACGCAAAGAACACCGCGCCGACGCACACCACCTGGACCCCGTGGTCATGGTCGGTGGCGATGGCCTCACCGACGCCGTCAAGAAAGAGGCAGACGCTGCCTTGAACGCTCACGGGTTGATCAAAATCCGTGTGTTTTCTGATGACCGCGCCGCTCGCGAAGCCATGTTTCAAACCCTGGCTGAAGAACTCAGCGCCGCGCCGATTCAGCACATTGGAAAACTTCTCGTTTTGTGGCGCCCCATGCCAGAGCGCGAAAAAGTGGTGGATGAAAACCGCATGCCAGGCCCACGTGACTTCAAAGTACTGAAGTACAGCAAACAAGCGGGTCAACGCCCTGAAGTCAAAACGTTGCGCGTTCTGGGTAACCAGCGTCTGACCGCTGGCGGCCAGGTCAAACGCGCCAAGCCCAAACAGATCAGCATCAAGAAGCAAAGTCAGAACTGATCCGTCTGGCGCGGCGGCATCCATTTCCAGAATGCCGCCGCAGCACACAGCCATTGCAGCAGATACATCACGCTGCCCACGGTGTGCCACAAGCGCAAGTTTTCCCGCAAAACAATGCGCGGCGCCACGGCAAATTCAACCAACAAAGCCAACAACATGCCAGACACTATGAAAATCATAGCTGCCTGCGCACGGCCATCATGGGCTGATGGCCTTTTCACGCTTGCCTGCATGAGCAGGAACAAGCCACAGACGACCGACACCCAGGTTTGAGCCGAAAACAGTTTGGCGGCCATGCTGCCCGCCATTGCGGGTGTAGGCAAATGCACAAATAACAAAGGCACGACCAGAAACCCCAGGGTAGTAAGGCTGGCCCACCACAGAGCGGCTACCCAGGCAGGCAGGCGTGACATCAAATCAGACGTAGCTGACCGCTACCACTTCATAATGTTTGATGCCGCCCGGCGCCTTGACTTCTGCGGTGTCCCCCTCCGAGCGACCAATCAGGGCGCGGGCAATAGGACTGCCAATGTTGACCAGCCCCAGCTTGATGTCCGCTTCGTCTTCACCCACGATTTGATAGGTCACAACATCACCCGAATCCTCGTCTTCAAGCTTCACCGTTGCGCCAAATACGACACGCCCACCAGCATCCAGCTCAGCAGGATCTATGATTTGGCACACAGACAGCTTGCCATCAATCTCTTGAATACGTCCTTCAATGAAGCCTTGCCGGTCTTTGGCTGCTTCGTATTCGGCGTTTTCGCTCAAGTCACCCTGGGCACGCGCCTCAGCGATGGCATTAATGACCCAGGGGCGATCAACCGTCTTGAGTTTGTGCAGCTCGGCCTTGAGCATTTCTGCGCCGCGCTTGGTAATGGGAATGGTAGCCACGTACTGCTCCGTTGAATTAAAAGGTGTTACACAAAAGGAAACCGCCGACCGTTGCCGGTCGGCGGTATGAAGTTGCCGCGATTATGCCGTCATTGTCCAAACAAAATCAAACGGCAGTCAGTTGCGCATGCATTTCCTGCACGGAAATCACGTCCAGGTGATCCATGTGGCGCATGCCCTGCACAGCAGCTTCGGCACCAGCAATGGTTGTGAACGTTGTGACACGCGCCAGCAACGCGGATGTGCGGATCTGACGTGAATCGGCAATGGCGTTGCGACGCTCTTCCACCGTGTTGATCACCAAGGCAATTTCATTGTTCTTGATCATGTCCACGATATGCGGGCGGCCTTCGGTCACCTTATTCACAATCGCACACTGCACACCTGCGGCATTCATGGCGGCAGCCGTTCCTTTGGTCGCCAGGACAGTAAAGCCCATGGTCGCCAAGGCGCGTGCCACTTCAATAGCCCGCGGTTTGTCGTTGTTTTTGACGGTCAGAAAAACCTTGCCAGCGCGTGGCAGCTTGGTACCAGCCCCCATTTGCGACTTCACAAAGGCTTCACCAAAAGTTTTGCCAACCCCCATCACTTCCCCGGTTGACTTCATCTCGGGGCCGAGAATGGTGTCCACACCAGGGAACTTGACAAAGGGAAACACCGCCTCCTTGACGCTGAAGTAAGGCGGCGTGACTTCACGACCAATGCCTTGAGAAGCCAATGATTGCCCCACCATGCAGCGTGCAGCGACCTTGGCCAGCTGGATGCCGGTGGCCTTGCTCACAAAAGGCACCGTACGCGACGCACGCGGGTTGACTTCCAGCACATAAATGACGTCTTTACCGTCAATGTTCTGAATGGCAAACTGCACGTTCATGAGTCCCACCACGTTCAGGGCCTTGGCCATGGCGGCAGTCTGTCGCTTGATCTCGGCCACCGTTTCCACGCTCAGGCTGTAGGGCGGCAGTGAACAGGCCGAGTCGCCACTGTGAACGCCGGCTTGCTCAATGTGCTCCATCACACCGCCAATGAAGGTACCGCCTTCTTCGGTCGCAGAGCCAGCATCACGGATGCAATCCACATCGCATTCGATCGCATCGTTCAGGAAGCGGTCCAGCAGCACGGGAGAGTCATGGCTGACTTTCACGGCTTCGCGCATGTAGCGCTCCAGGTCGCGTTGCTCATGCACGATCTCCATCGCGCGTCCACCCAGCACGTAGCTGGGGCGAACCACTAGCGGATAACCCAAAGCGGCTGCCTTTTCCAATGCTTCCGGCTCAGTACGGGCCGTCGCGTTGGGTGGCTGGCGCAAGCCCAACTCGTGCAGCAACTTCTGAAAACGCTCACGGTCTTCCGCTGCATCAATCATGTCCGGCGAGGTACCGATGATGGGCACGCCATTGGCCTCCAGATCCAGCGCCAACTTGAGCGGCGTCTGCCCACCGTACTGGACAATCACGCCATACGGTTTTTCCTTGTCCACGATTTCGAGCACGTCTTCGAGCGTGAGGGGTTCGAAATACAGGCGGTCCGAAGTGTCGTAATCCGTTGATACGGTCTCGGGGTTGCAGTTGACCATGATGGTTTCGTAACCGTCTTCCCGCATCGCAAGAGCTGCATGCACGCAGCAATAATCAAACTCGATACCCTGACCGATGCGGTTGGGCCCACCACCCAGCACCATGATTTTTTTCTTATCCGTGGGCGCAGCCTCACACTCACTGTTTTCGGATTCGTAAGTCGAATACAGGTAGGCGGTATTGGTCGCAAACTCGGCAGCACAGGTATCAACCCGCTTGTAAACCGGCCGGATACCCAAAGCACGGCGTTTTTCGCGAATGGCGGTGTCGGTGGTTTTAAGTTGCTTGGCCAGGCGACGGTCTGAAAAACCTTTTTGCTTGAGCGCGCGCAAAGTTGTCGCGTCAATCGCTTCCAGCGTCGTGGTTTCCAGTTCCAGCTCAATCTTGACGATCTGCTCGATCTGAACCAAAAACCAGGGGTCGATCTTGGTCAGCGCAAACACTTCATCCACGCTCCAGCCAGCCGCAAAGGCATCACCCACGTACCAGATACGCTCGGGACCAGGTTCACCCAGTTCTTTCTCGAGCACTTCACGGTCTTGGGTCTTCTCGTTCATACCGTCCACACCGACTTCCAGTCCGCGCAGCGCTTTCTGGAAGGACTCCTGGAAGGTGCGCCCAATGGCCATCACCTCGCCAACCGATTTCATCTGGGTCGTCAAACGGCTGTCTGCAGTCGGGAACTTCTCAAACGCAAAACGGGGAATCTTGGTGACCACATAGTCAATACTGGGCTCGAAACTGGCAGGTGTTGCGCCACCCGTGATGTCATTGCGCAATTCATCGAGCGTGTAACCCACAGCCAGTTTGGCAGCCACTTTGGCAATCGGAAAGCCGGTCGCCTTGGACGCCAGGGCCGATGAACGCGACACCCGCGGATTCATCTCGATCACCACCATGCGGCCGTCGACCGGATTGATGGAGAACTGCACGTTGGAGCCACCGGTGTCCACACCAATTTCACGCAACACGGCCAACGACGCGTTACGCAGAATCTGGTATTCCTTGTCGGTCAGCGTTTGCGCAGGGGCCACCGTGATGGAGTCACCGGTATGCACGCCCATCGGGTCCAGGTTTTCAATGGAGCAAATGATGATGCAGTTGTCCGCCTTGTCGCGAACCACTTCCATCTCATATTCTTTCCAGCCGAGGAGTGATTCTTCAATCAACAGCTCAGTGGTGGGCGAGGCTTCGAGGCCACGCTTGCAGATGACTTCGAACTCTTCCGAGTTGTAGGCAATGCCGCCCCCCGTGCCGCCCAGCGTGAAGCTGGGACGGATCACGGTGGGAAAGCCCAGCGTCTTCTGAACGACCCAGGCCTCTTCCATGGAATGGGCGATGCCGGACCGGGCCGAACCCAGGCCAATCTTGGTCATCGCATCCTTGAACTTCAGGCGGTCTTCCGCCTTGTCGATCGCTTCTGGTGTGGCGCCAATCAGTTCAACGTTGTACTTCTCCAGCACGCCGTGATGCCACAAATCCAGCGCGCAATTCAGCGCTGTCTGGCCGCCCATGGTCGGAAGTATGGCGTCGGGACGCTCTTTGGCAATGATCTTCTCGACTGTTTGCCACGTAATGGGCTCGATGTAAGTCACATCGGCCGTGTCCGGGTCGGTCATGATCGTGGCCGGGTTGCTGTTGATCAGAATGACTTTGTAGCCTTCTTCACGCAGCGCCTTGCAGGCTTGGACGCCAGAGTAGTCGAACTCGCACGCCTGACCAATGATGATCGGACCTGCGCCGATGATGAGAATGGATTTAAGGTCGGTGCGCTTAGGCATTCTTCTTCTCCTGAGCCTTCTCCATCAACACGGTGAAGCGGTCAAACAAATAGGCAATATCGTGAGGGCCGGGTGACGCTTCCGGGTGACCCTGGAAACAAAACGCGGGCTTGTCGGTGCGGGCCATGCCCTGCAGCGTACCGTCAAACAGGCTGACGTGGGTCGCACGCAGGTTGGCAGGCAGCGTCTTTTCATCCACCGCAAAACCATGGTTCTGGCTGGTGATGCTGACGCGACCGGTGTCGAGATCTTTCACCGGATGATTCGCGCCATGGTGGCCGAACTTCATCTTGAAGGTCTTGGCACCACTGGCCAACGCCATGATCTGATGACCCAGGCAAATACCGAAAGTGGGTATGCCAGTCTCGATCAATTCGGCGACGGCGGCAATCGCATAGTCGCAAGGCTGGGGGTCGCCGGGGCCATTGCTCAGGAAAATACCGTCGGGCTGGTGCTCAAGCACCTCGGCGGCGCTCGTCTGCGCGGGAACGACCGTAACGCGGCAGCCGCGCTCAGCGAGCATGCGAAGAATGTTGAACTTGACACCAAAGTCATAGGCGACCACATGAAACCGTGGCTGTGCCTGCACACCATAACCCGGCTTGCCTTGCAGCTGCGGATTGAAGAGTTGCCACTCAGTCTGAGTCCACTCGTACGAAGTGGACGTCGTGACCACTTTGGCGAGATCAGCACCGGCCATACCCGGGGCCGCTTTCGCTAGCGCCACAGCCTGGTCGATGGCCGCCTGCGTGATGGCTTCGCCCAAGGGCAAAGCCAGAATGCAGCCATTTTGGGCGCCTTGGGTCCGCAAATGACGGGTCAACTGTCGCGTATCCAGATTGGCGATCGCCACCGTATTTTGCTGCACCAGGTACTGCGGCAAGGTCATGTCGGCGCGGAAGTTGGAGGCCACCAACGGCACATCCTTGATGATCAAACCTGCGGCATGAACCTTGGCAGCTTCCACATCTTGGGTATTGATGCCGTAGTTACCGATATGCGGGTAGGTCAGCGTGACGATTTGCTGGCAATAGCTCGGGTCTGTGAGGATTTCCTGGTAGCCGGTCATGGCAGTGTTGAACACTACCTCGCCAACCGTGGAGCCGGTGGCTCCAATGGAATTTCCTACAAACACCGTGCCGTCTGCGAGCGCCAGAATGGCGGGGGGGAATGTTCCCTGTAAAGACAAAAGCACTGGGTTCTCCGGATGGGGTTTTCGGGTACGCCCAAACGCGCTCAAGATACAATTCTTGGCTTGCTTTTATAAGGGAATTGGCTTGGGAGGGCTCAGGGCGTACGGGGTGCGGTGAAGCCTCCTATTATAACCGAGGGGATACCCTCACCGCTTCTCTCTACAGCGCAGACGTGGCACTGGCGTGCAGACAGATCGCAGCGGCAGCAGCCACATTGAGCGACTCTTCGCCACCCGGCTGCGCGATGCGAACATGTAGCTGGGCCAGGGCTTCCAACTCGGCACTGACCCCCTGCCCTTCGTGCCCCAGCGCCCATGCACAAGGCGTGGGCAGCTCTTTATTTTGTAGCGCCTGATGCAAAAATGATCCCCGGTGTGAACTGGTCACGATGACCGGCAGGGCCAACCCATCCAAGTCAGACAAAGCCACACCTTCAACCAGCTGCAAACCCCAATGGGCGCCCATACCCGCACGCAGCACCTTCGGACTCCACAGCGCCGCAGTACCCTTGAGGGCGATGATCTGCCTGAATCCAAACGCCGACGCGCTGCGCAAAATCGAGCCCACATTGCCCGCATCTTGCACGCGGTCCAGAATGACCGAGGCCACGCCCGGCTGCAAGGCGACCATTTGCGGCAGATCAAAGACAAACCCCATGCTGGCAGGCGATTCCAGCCCGCTGATTTCGGAAAAGAGCAGGTCTGAGATGACTATGTTTTTAGTAGCAGCCTTCGCCCACTCAGCGGGGGCTAGAGGCCAAAATGACTCTTTAAAAACTCCCAGGGAGGGCTTCGCTCCCCGCACCAGGGCCGCCCGGCAAAGATGATCACCTTCAGCCCAGTAGCGCCCCTGTTTGCGGTAGGCCGTGCTGTCTTGCGACAGACGGCGCAAGTCTTTGAGAAATACATTGTCTTTCGACGTGATGTGCTGAACTTGGGGACTGGTCATCGCAAAACCTCGGTCACGGGACGAAATGTGGTGCGGTGCTCAGGGCAGGCACCATGCGCGCGCAGGGCGGCCAGATGCTCGGCCGTGCCGTACCCCTTGTGTTTGGCAAAACCGTATTGGGGAAATTGCCGGTCATATTCCGCGCACCAGCGGTCGCGGTACACCTTGGCCAGAATGGAAGCGGCCGAGATAGCAGGCACCGTGGCGTCCCCTTTCACGATGGCTTCAGCCAGCACGTCGAGTACCGGCAAGCGGTTGCCATCCACCAGGACCTTGCCGGGCTTGAGGCGCAGCCCTTCCACCGCACGGCGCATGGCAAGCAGAGTGGCCTGAAGGATATTGAGGCGGTCAATTTCTTCGACGCTGGCTTGGGCAATGGAGCAACACAGGGCTTTGGCCCGAATCTCATCAAACAGTTTTTCCCGGCGCAAGGCCGTGAGCACCTTCGAGTCAGCCAGCCCTTTGATGGGCTGCAAATCATCCAGAATCACGGCCGCCGCAACGACTGGACCCGCCAGCGGACCACGGCCGGCCTCATCCACACCGGCCACTAGGCCAGGGATATCCCAAATCAGCGCGGATTGCTGGGCGGTGGCTTGTTCAGGCCTGGAGTACTTGCTGGATCGCATGGGCGGCTAGTCGAGGGGTATCACGCTGCAACTCAATGTGCAACATGGTGAATTTTTCTTGCAATGCGTCCAACTTTTCGTGCGCACTGCTCTGCATGTCGAGCCAAGCCAACACAGCCTTGGCCAGCGCTGCGGGCGTTGCAGCATCCTGCAGGAACTCCGGCACCACAAAATCCTGGCAAAGAATATTAGGCAATCCCACCCAGGGCTGCAGTTTTTTGCGCCGCATGATCTGCCAGGACATCCAGCTCATGTGATACGCAATCACCATGGGCCGCTTAAAAAGGGCGGCCTCCAGCGTGGCGGTGCCACTGGCGATCAGCGTCACATCACAGGCGGCCAGCGCGGCGTGTGACTGTCCCTCCATGATTTGAAGCTGCCCAGACATGCCGCTGGCGCCTGCGGCCTGCTCAATCTCGGCCTTCAGTAAGGGAACCGCAGGTACTATGAATTTAATAGCTGGCTGCGCTTGATGGATAAGGGCTGCAGCCTGAAAGAACCTCAAAGCCAAGTGCTTGACCTCGGATTTTCGGCTGCCTGGCAGCAAGGCCACCACGCGGTCCGAATCGGACAAACCCAGTTGGGCTCGTGCACCCGCTTTGTCGGGCACCATGGGAATCACATTGGCCAGGGGGTGTCCCACGTAGGTGGCAGCAATACCATGGCTGGCCAGCAAAGCCGGCTCAAAGGGAAAGATGCACAGCACGTGGTCCACACTGGCGCGGATTTTCTCAACCCGCTCCGCTCGCCAGGCCCAGACGGAAGGCGATACGAAATGCACGGTTTTGATACCCTGGCGCTTCAAGGCCGCTTCCAGATCAAGATTGAAATCGGGCGCATCCACGCCAATGAAGACATCGGGGCGCTGTTCTATCAAACGCGCTTTCAGCTGATTGCGTATACCCACGATCTCGCGGTAACGACGCAAGACCTCCCAGCTGTACCCGTGCACCGACAACTTGTCATGTGGCCACCACGCGGTGAATCCACGTTTGGCCATGTTCGGGCCGCCAATGCCTGCAGCGGTCAAGGCAGGCCAGCGCTCGTGCAAGCCATCCAGCAGCAAGCCCGCGAGCAAATCGCCCGACGTTTCTCCGGCCACCATGGCGACCTCAAGCGGTTTTTGCGCGCCCTGCATCACAACACCCAAGGGCTTCTGCACCGTCAGCGCACAATGCCACGCTGTGGCGAAGCTTGCTCTAAAAAGGAGAGCATCATGCGAACATCTGGCGCCGACTCAGGGCTGTTTTCAGCAAAAATGGCGATGCGCTCGCGGGCAGCAACCAGGGTCAGGTCATCTCGGTACAAAGCCTTGTGCATGGCTTTGACGGTTGAGACGCGCTCCGCCGAGAAGCCACGTCGACGCAAACCTTCATAGTTCATGGACCGGGCTTGAGCCGGCTGCCCCTGGCACATGACAAAAGGCGGCAGGTCGGCGAACAACAGCGTGCACATGGCCGTCATGCTGTGGGCGCCAATTTTCACAAACTGATGAACGACCGTGAAGCCGCCCAGAATCGCCCAGTCCCCCACATGCACATGCCCGGCCAGTTGAGAATTATTGGCAAAAATGGTGTTACTACCCACGACGCAATCGTGCGCCAGATGCACGTAGGCCATCAGCCAATTGTCATCACCTACCCGAGTCACACCCGTGTCACCCGGGGAGCCGATATTGAAGGTGCAAAACTCGCGGATGACGTTTCGGTCACCAATGATGAGCTCACAGGGCTCACCCGCGTACTTCTTGTCCTGCGGAATCGCGCCCAGAGAAGTGAACTGAAAAATGCGGTTGTCACGCCCAATCGTCGTGTGCCCTTCGAGCACGCTGTGGGGCCCGATCGTTGTGCCAGCTCCCACCTTCACATGGGGGCCAATCACGGTGTAGGGACCTACGGTGACCGAGCTGTCAAGCTCTGCGCCGGGATCGACAATGGCCGTGGCATGAATCGCTGTCACACCGCCCCCTCAGGTGATCGCGCGCATGGCGCAGGTCAACTCGGCTTCCACAGCCAGTTCCCCACCGACCGAGGCACGCGCCTTGAACTTGAAAATGCCCGCCTTCATACGCAACAACTCCACGTCAAGGATAAGCTGATCACCCGGCTCCACGGGGCGCTTGAATCGGGCGCCATCAATGCCGGCAAAGTAATACACCATGTCATCGCTCGGCGACGTGCCCAACGCGTCAAATGCCAACAGGGCCGCCGCCTGGGCCAGTGCTTCAAGCATCAACACACCTGGCATGACGGGGCGGTGAGGAAAATGTCCCTGGAAAAACGGCTCATTCATCGTGACGTTTTTCAGAGCCTTGATGCTTTTACCCTTGTCGATCTCCAGCACCCGGTCCACCAGCAGGAAGGGGTAGCGATGCGGCAACTGCTTGAGAATTTGGTGAATGTCCATCATGGTTGTTCCAATGTTTTTAATTTATCTTCAAGTGCCCGGATGCGGTCACGCAAACTGTGCAGCTGTTTTAGCGAAGCGGCATTTTTTTCCCAGGCCGCATTCTCGTCAATCGGAAACATGCCGGTGTAGTGGCCCGGCTGGCGGATGGAGCGGGTCACCACCGTGGCTGCCGAGATGTTGACACCGTCGGCCAGCGAGAGGTGTCCGAGGACAATTGCACCGCCACCAATCGTGCAATGCGCCCCGATGGTGGCACTGCCAGCCACCCCCACACACCCCGCCATGGCGGTGTGCTGGCCAACCCGCACGTTGTGGCCGATTTGAATCAGGTTATCAAGCTTCACGCCATCTTCGATGACCGTATCGCTCAGCGCCCCCCTGTCAATACAGGTGTTGGCGCCAATTTCAACGTCGTTGCCGATGTGCACCGCACCCAGTTGCTCAATCTTCTCCCAAGCGCCCGCATTGGGCGCGAAGCCAAAGCCATCCGCACCAATGACAACACCCGGGTGCAACACACAGCGCTCACCAATCACACAGTTCTCGCCAATGCTCACCCTAGATTTGAGTTCGGTGTCAGCGCCTATGCGTGCACCTCTTTCAATGACGCACAACGGTCCAATGCGCGCCTGTGGATGAACGATAGCCTCGCTGTCGATCACTGCACTGGGATGGACCATAGAACGCAGGGGTCGGGCGAGGGTTTGCTTCCACAACTGGGTCAAGCGGGCAAAGTACAGGTAAGGCTGGTCCGACACGATGCAGGCACCACGACTCAAGGCATCCGCTTGCATCTGGGGGCTGACAATCACACAGGCAGCCTTGGAGGCGGCCAATTGGTTTTTGTATTTGGGATGGCTGAGAAAACTTATCTGATCGGCGCCAGCAGACTCCAAAGGCGCCAAGCCCTCAATACCGATCTCGGCGTCGCCATGTAACTCTCCACCGAGTACTTCAACAATCGAACCTAGTCGTAGCGTCACACGTCACTTGCCTTGATCACAATTACTTGGCGTTGCCAGAGTTCAATAGCTTGATCACTTTGTCCGTGATGTCATGCTTAGGATTGACATACACCGCTTCCTGCAACACCAGATCATACTTCTCGGCCTCAGCCACCTGCTTGACGACCTTGTTGGCCCGCTCCAGCACTTGCTGCAATTCTTCATTTTTTCGGGCATTCAGATCTTCCTGAAACTCCCGGCGCTTGCGCTGAAATTCACGGTCCTGATCCACCAACTGTTTTTGGCGGGTTGCCCGCTGACCTTCAGACAAAGTGGGTGCCTCGCGCTCAAATTTGTCTGCCATGGTCTTCAGTGCTGCGCCCAAGTCGACGAGCTCTTTCTCGCGCTTGGAAAACTCCTGCTCAAGCTTGACCTGTGCGGCCTTGGCGGTACTGGCTTCTTTGAAAATCCGGTCGGTACTGACAAACCCGATTCGGAATTCTTGCGCCTGAACCTGCGCGGACAGGAGCGCCCCACCCAGCAAAATACCGGTACAGCATCGACGTAGAAAGTAGTTCATTAGAAGGATGTTCCGATCTGGAATTGCATGGTTTGTATTTTATCGCCATCAAATTTCTTGAGCGGTCGGGCAATCGCCAAACGCAATGGACCCACTGGCGAGATCCAGCTCACACCAACACCGGCTGAAGCCCGAAGGCTATTGGCATTGGCATTGGCAGCCAATCCCTCATCGGGACCTCCCACACTGCCCACGTCGACAAAGCCGTACATCCGCAAGGTTCTGTCATTGCCAGCACCCGGGAAGGGGGTCAGGATTTCAGCATTCAAATTGATCTTGCGAGTTCCGCCAATCGAGGTACCACTCACGTCCTGTGGCCCCAAGCTGCCCTGCTCGAAGCCGCGAACCGATCCGAGACCCCCGCCATAGAAATTCTTGAACACGGGGTAAGGACGGCCACCGGACGCCAAGCCCCATCCCAATTCGCCATTGAAGGCAAAAGTGTATTGCTTGTTGATTGGAATAAATTCCTGGTACTGATACGTTGCCCTGATGTAGCGCGCATCACCGGCGGGCGACCACTCGGCATTGGCACGTTGATAACGGCCCGAGTTGGGTGCCAGCGCGCTGTCACGACGGTCCCGTGACCAACCAATGGTCAAAGGCACGGCCGTACTGTCATAACCAAACTGATTGGCATAAGACTGGTAAGAGGTTGGCAAGGAGGTTCCTGGCACGATGGTGGTGGCCTCCAGGCCGGCGCCAAAGTAAACCGTATCGGTCTCGGTGAAAGGCACACCGAAACGCAAACTTCCGCCCGAAGTCACCAACTGGTAGTAATTTTGGTCCTGATACGGACTGGTGGTCTTGTGATACACATCAATCGTGCGGGATACCCCGTCGGGCGTGAAGTAGGGGTCTGTCGTATTGAACACAACCACACGGTTGATCTTACTGGTGTTGATTTGAACGCCCAGTGAATTGCCCGAACCAAAAGCATTCTCCTGCTTGAGGCCAAACGACAGACCAAGGCCGTCACCACTGGAGAAGCCGGCCCCCAGACTCAGGCTACCAGTCGGCTTTTCAACGACATTGATAGTCAGGTCTACCTGATCAGGAGAACCGGGTACTTCCTGAGTTTCGATACCCACATCACTGAAATAACCCAAACGATCCACCCGGTCACGTGACAACTTGATTTTGTCACCGTCGTACCACGATGCCTCAAACTGTCGGAATTCACGTCGCACGACGACATCCCGCGTACGGTTGTTTCCGGCAACGTTGATTTTTCGGACGTAAGCACGGCGCGAAGGATCCGCCTGTAAAACAAGGGCAACCCGGTTGTTGGTACGGTCAATCTCAGGGCGGGCTTCCACACGTGCAAATGCAAAACCGAAGTTACCAAAATAGTCTGTGAACGCCTTGGTAGTTTTGGCCACCTCATCGGCGTTATAGGCTTGGCCAGGGCGGATGGTTACAAGCGACTTGAACTCGTCCTCTTTACCCAGGAAGTTTCCTTCCAGTTTGACACCACTCACAACAAACCGCTCGCCTTCAGAAATATTGATGGTGATGGCGATGTCCGTTTTGTTAGGCAAGATCGCGACTTGTGTCGACTCAACCTTGAACTCCAGGTAACCCCGCGTCAAATAATAAGAACGCAAGGTCTCAATGTCCGCATTGAGTTTGGCACGTGAATAACGATCTGATTTGGTATACCAGCTCAGCCAGCCCCCGGTGTCCAGATCAAACAAGCCGCGCAACTTCGACTCATCAAAAACCTTGTTGCCAACCACCCGTATCTCGCTGATCTTGGCAGGATCGCCCTCCACCACCGTGAAGGTCAGGTTAACGCGATTGCGTTCAATGGGCGTTACCGTTGTAACGACGTCAGCCGCGTAGAGACTGCGGTTGATGTACTGGCGTTTGAGTTCCTGCTCGGCGCGGTCCAGTTGAGCCTTGTCAAACGGGCGACCGTCCGCCAGCCCAACATCGCGCAAGGCCTTTTTCAGAACTTCCTTGTCAAACTCTTTGGTGCCGACAAATTCAACATCAGCCACAGTGGGACGTTCCTCAACCACGACGATCAGCACATCACCACTGACTTCAATTCGCACGTCCTTGAACAAGCCAAGGCCAAACAGCGTGCGGATGGCGGCAGAGCCCTTTTCGTCGTTATAGACATCGCCAACGCGCACAGGCAGTGACACGAAGATGGTCCCAGGCTCCACGCGCTGCAAACCTTCGACTCGAATGTCCCGCACGGTGAAGGGATCAACAGCCCAGGCTGCACTGCTTGCAAAAGCCAGTGAAACCACGGCAGCCACAGCGCGCAGATGGAAACGTTTAAATTGCATTTTTAGTTTAAGAAGTCAATCCGGCGTTGTAAATTAACACCGGGTATTTAGCCAAATAAGCGGATGATGTCGTTGAACAGGGCAATCGACATCATGAGCATCAGGAAGGCAGCGCCAATGCGCTGCATGCGTTCCATCCAAACATCAGATACGGGTTTACCCGTAATGCCTTCCCAAAGATAATACATCAGGTGCCCGCCATCGAGAACGGGCAGTGGAAGCAGGTTCAAAACCCCCAGGCTCACACTGATCAAGGCCAAAAATAGCAGGTACTGCGTCAAGCCCAAACCTGCGGATTTACCGGCATAGTCTGCAATGGTCAATGGTCCGCTGAGATTTTTCAAAGATGCCTCACCCACGACCATTTTCCCCATCATCCGCAACGTCAATGCGGAGACATCCCAGGTGCGAACGACACCACGCCACAGGCCGTCCAGAAGACCGTACCTGACATCAACCAACTCGGGCATGGTGCCCACATAGGCACCAATCTTGCCGACGACCATCGTCCCATCCTGTTTCGCCTCAGGCTCAACCCTCAAATCCAGAGGTACTCCAGAACGATCAACCTTCCAGATGGCGGATTTCGCCGTCCCGTTGATCACCGACGTCCGAATCAGCTGTCGCAGTTGCTGACCGTCCACAATCGGGATTGATCCAACCTGGCGCACCAGGTCGCCTTCGCGCAGGCCAGCCTTGTCCGCCGCTGCGCCCCTAACCAGTTCACCCATCACAGGCCGGGTGTAAGGGCCCGTCAGCCCGATCTTTCGAAACAGTTCGGCATTGGCCTCACTGGCCTCCATATCACCCAACTTCAACAATATTTCGTTGCTGGTCTTGCCGGAAAGACCGGCAACTGACAGTCGCACATCCCGATGCTCCAAAGCACCTCGGGTCAAAAACCACCGCAGGTCTTCAAATGACTGAACATCCTGGAACTCTTCACCATCAAAAGCAGCGCGCTGAACCCGTTCGCCACCCACCAGCCCGGCACGCTCCGCCATTGACCCCAGTTCTGGACTTGCCAAAATGGGTGCAGCCTGTTGCACGCCACTCCAGTTCACAAGGGAATACAAAACGACCGCAAGCAATAGATTGGCCATAGGGCCGGCAGCCACAATGGCCACCCGAGAACGCAGTGGCTGGGTGTTGAATGCCAAATGACGCTCGGAGGCTGTCACCGGCGCTTCGCGCTCGTCCAGCATTTTTACAAAACCACCTAACGGGAATGCGCCAATGACAAACTCGGTATGAGAGCCTTGAGGCTGCCAGCGCACCAGCGTTTTACCAAAACCGATGGAAAACCGAAGAACTTTGACACCACACGCCAGGGCCATACGGTAATGCCCGTATTCATGCACCGCGATCAAAAGACCCAAGGCGAGGACAAAAGCAACCAGAGTCAACATGCGAGCTTCAGCGATATTTTTTTAAACACCAATTCGCCCGACCACTTGATCGGCGGAGCGTCTGGACAAGGTGTCCAAGGCCAGCAAATCTTCAAGTGACTGCGGACCACCGGTCACGACCGACGCCAGTGTTTCCAGATTCACCACATGAATTTGATCGAAGCGGATCCTCCTGTCGAGAAACGCAGCAACTGCGACTTCGTTGGCTGCATTCAACACCGCCGTGGAGCCCGGTGGCGCCCTCAGGACTGACCAGGCGAGCTTCAAGCCGGGAAAGCGCTCTGCATGACCGTTGGAATCCAATGCCTCAAAAGTCATGTCCGCCATTGCCCTGAAATCCAGCGCCGCCGCACCTGACACCATGCGATGGGGCCATGACAAACCATAGGCGATCGGGACCTTCATGTCTGGCGTCCCCAGTTGGGCCACCACTGAATTGTCTTTGTACTGAACCATTGAATGAATGACACTTTGAGGGTGAATGACCACCTCAATTTGCTCTGGCATCACATCAAACAGATAGCGTGCCTCAATGACTTCCAGCGCCTTGTTCATCATGGTGGCAGAGTCCACCGATATCTTGCGTCCCATCACCCAGTTGGGATGGGCACATGCCTGCTCGGGCGTGACATCGCGCAACGTCTGCGGATCACGCTGCCGGAACGGCCCACCTGATGCCGTCAGAATGATCTTGTCGATCTGGCTTTGCCACGAAGCAGCATCGTCCGGCAAAGACTGAAAAACAGCTGAGTGCTCACTGTCGATCGGCAGCAATTTGGCGCCACCCTGCACAACCGCCTGCATAAAAAAGTCGCCTCCGACCACCAGCGCTTCCTTGTTGGCCAACAACAATCGTTTGCCTGCGCGAGCCGCACCCAGACACGATGCCAGCCCAGCTGCCCCCACAATCGCAGCCATGACTGAATCCACCAGCTCATGAGATGCCACCATCGTTATAGCATCTTCGCCCCAAAGAACTCGTGTTTCCAGACCAAGCGCCCGGCATTTCTGCTCCAGCAAAAGTCCATGAGACTCACTGGCCATCACCGCAAACACGGGTTTGAATTGGACGCACTGCTGCAGCATCAAATCCACGCGGGTTGAGGCACTCAGGGCAAACACCTCAAAGCGATCAGCGTGACGCGCAATCACATTCAGCGTACTGACGCCGATAGAGCCCGTCGAGCCCAAAATAGCTATGCGCTGCTTCACGTTTTCAGTCAATTCATTCATCAGGGTTTCACCACCGAGTAGAGCATCATGGCCAAAGGCAATGTGGGCAATAGGGCATCGACCCGATCCAGCACACCACCGTGACCAGGAAGAAGGCCGCTGCTGTCCTTGACACCGGCACTGCGTTTAACAAGCGATTCAAACAAGTCACCGACCACACTCATGGCGGCCATGAACACCGCAGCCACCAACAGAAGCCAGCCGCTTCGGGTGCCGAGCTGACTGAACAAACTGGGTACCACCTGGGCCCCGCTGGCGTCAGCCCAGCGCCACAAGAACGCCAGCGCAACGACGCCAGCCATACCACCCCAAACGCCTTCCCAGCTTTTGCCTGGACTGATGCTCGGGGCAAGTTTGCTGGTACTGAAACGTCCACCAAACGCCCGGCCAGCAAAGTACGCAAAGATATCCGCAACCCAGACAAGCACAAGAATGGACAACAGAAAATTGATGCCGACCACGCGGGCCTGTGCGACGGCCAACCAAGCCAGGCAGAGCGCAAGAAACCCGGCGACCAATCGGACAAAACGGGAATGCCCAGACCACCCAGAAACACCACTGCGTAACACCCAGGCACCCACCAAAACCCACGCTGACCCGGTGAGAATCCACAGAAATCGAAACGATTGCTCAAGCACGCCAATCCACCAAGCCACTACACAAGTGGCGAAACACCCGAAGCCAAACCAGATAGAAGCCTGCTTGCCCAGGCCATTCAGACGTGCCCACTCCCAGGCACCGGCAGCAATCAAGACCAATGCAATGGCACAAAACGGCGCGAAAGATGGATAAAAAAGTGCTGGCAACAAGATGAGCAGCAGGACAATGGCAGTGATAACGCGCTGTTTTAGCATTTGATTGCCCTCAAACTGCTGACAGAAAGTTGCGATGCAACGAGTTGCCCGGGTGCACACAAGCGCACACCGGGAACATAAGGTGAGCCAAATGCCGTGTTTCGGTTCGAACCAGACGCACGGCAAATGACACTCAGACAGCCATCAGGTCCTGCTCTTTTGCCGCGATCAGCTGATCAATGGCAGCGATATGACGATCAGTCGTTTTCTGAATGTCTGACTCAGAACGCTTTTGGTCGTCTTCGGAAGCCAGCTTGTCTTTAACTGCTTTCTTGACAGCCTCATTTGCATCGCGACGCAAATTGCGCACGGCCACCTTTGCGCTTTCACCTTCGTTGCGAACCAGCTTCGTCAGTTCCTTGCGGCGCTCCTCGGACATGGCGGGCATTGGAACGCGAATCAGATCGCCCATGGAAGATGGATTGAGGCCCAAATCGCTGTCGCGAATAGCTTTCTCAATCTTGGCGCCCATTCCTTTTTCCCACGGCTGAACCGTGATGGTGCGGGAATCGAGTAGGGCCACATTGGCAACCTGGCTGATAGGCACCATGGAACCGTAATAGTCCACTTGTACCGAATCCAGCAAGGCGGGGTTGGCGCGTCCGGTACGAATCTTTGTGAGGTTGTTTTTGAAGGCCGCAATGGACTGATCCATTTTGACTTCAACCGTATTTTTAATTTCTGAGATTGGCATTTTTTCTCCTAACGAGGCAGCTCAAAGAGCACTGTTTGACGGTGCGATTTTGACATGATCAGGCATAGACCAGAGTACCTTCATTCTCACCCATCACGACGCGCTTGAGGGCTCCGTGCTTAAAGATGGAGAACACCTTGATGGGAAGTTTTTGATCGCGACACAAGGCAAACGCAGTGGCGTCCATGATGCCGAGGTTTTGCGACATCGCCTCGTCAAACGAAAGCTTTTCGTAACGAGTGGCCAGTGGGTCTTTCTTCGGGTCGGCGGTGTATACGCCGTCGACCTTGGTGGCCTTCAAAACGATCTGGGCACCAATTTCAGCACCGCGCAACGCAGCCGCCGTATCAGTCGTGAAGAACGGGTTCCCGGTACCTGCGGCAAAAATAACGACTTTGCCTTCTTCCAGGTACTGCAACGCCTTGGGACGAACGTAAGGCTCCACCACCTGCTCAATTGCAATAGCCGACATGACGCGAGCCGTCAGACCCGCCTTGTTCATGGCATCACCGAGTGCCAGAGCATTCATAACGGTAGCCAGCATGCCCATGTAGTCAGCAGTAGCCCGGTCCATACCGACCGATCCACCCGCGACGCCGCGAAAAATATTACCGCCGCCAATGACAACAGCAACTTCCACACCCAGGCGAGTCACCTCGGCAACTTCATCAACCATGCGCACGATGGTGTCACGATTGATGCCGAACTGGTCGTCACCCATCAAGGCCTCACCTGACAGCTTGAGCAAAATACGCTTGTAGGCTGGTGAGGCGATGGTCATGGTGAACTCCTTGATGTGATGAAAATTAGCGTGGAAACTCCAAATTCAAACCAATCGTGTCGACTTGAATCAGGATGTGAAAACAACCGGCCCTGGTAAACCGGCTAAAAAATCAACCCTGCTTGGCAGCAGCAATTTGAGCTGCTACTTCTGCTGCGAAGTCATCGACCTTTTTCTCGATGCCTTCGCCAACCACGTACAACGTGAAACCAGTGACAGTGGTACCGGCGGCCTTCAACATTTGCTCGACAGTTTGCTTGTCGTTCTTGACAAACGACTGGTTGAACAAGGAGACTTCCTTGAGGTACTTCTGCACACCGCCTTCGATACGCTTGGTAACGATTTCTTCGGATTGAACAGGCTTGCCTGCAGCAGTGGCAACCGCTGCATCTTCAGCCGCCTTGGCAGCAGCCACGGAACGTTCACGCGCCACCAACTCGGCAGGCACATCGGCGCTGGACAAGGCAACCGGCTTCATGGCGGCAACGTGCATCGCCACATCTTTGGCCGCTGCGTCATCGCCTTCAAATTCAACAACCACACCAATGCGGGTGCCGTGCAAATAAGAAGCAACCTTACCAGCCGATCCAAAGCGTTTGAAACGGCGAAAGCTCATGTTCTCGCCAATCTTGCCAATCAGACCTTTGCGCACATCTTCCAGCGTCGGACCGAAGCCATCCTGGGCATAGGCCAAGGCACCCAACGCTTCGATGTCAGCAGGGTTGTTTTTTGCGATCAACTCGGCAGCAGCATTCGCGAGGGCCAAAAAGCTGTCGTTTTTGGTAACAAAGTCAGTTTCGCAGTTAACTTCCAACAACGCACCAACGTTACCTTCGATGAAACTGGTCACAACGCCTTCAGCCGTGATACGACCTGCGGCCTTGCCAGCCTTGCTTCCCAGCTTGACACGCAACAACTCTTCAGCTTTGATCATATCGCCTTCAGCTTCAGTGAGCGCACGCTTGCACTCCATCATGGGGGCATCGGTTTTGCCGCGCAGTTCAGCGACCATGCTTGCGGTAATTGCAGCCATCTTGATTCTCCGTATTCAGTTCAAATATTTAAAAAGGGGCTAAAAAAAAGGGGCACTAATGCCCCCCTTCTTTGGGGTCGAAGACGACTCAGGCAGATGCCTCGTCCACTTCAACAAATTCATCAGCGCTCTCAGCCACCATGGCCTTGACGACATCGTCAGCCATATTGGCACGGCCTTCAATGATGGCATCAGCAATACCGCGGGCATACAAAATGACAGCCTTGGAGGAGTCATCGTTACCAGGGATCACGTAGTCAATGCCTTCTGGCGAGTGGTTGGTATCAACCACAGCGATCAAAGGTATACCAAGCTTCTTGGCTTCAGCAATGGCAATCTTGTGGAAGCCCACATCAATCACGAAAATAGCATCTGGCAAGACAGTCATATCCTGGATGCCACCGATGTCACGCTCAAGCTTGGCGAGTTCGCGGGCAAACATCAACTGCTCTTTTTTGCTCAGGCTGTCCAGACCAGCTTCTTGCTGGATCTTCATGTCCTTGAGGCGTTTGATCGACGTCTTGACCGTTTTGAAATTGGTCAACATGCCGCCGAGCCAACGCTGGTCAACATACGGAACACCAGCGCGCTGCGCTTCTTCAGCCACCGTCTCGCGAGCCTGGCGCTTCGTACCCACCATCAGCACGGTGCCGCGCTTGGCAGAAATTTGACGGGCAAACTTGGCCGCATCCTGGAACATCGGCAGCGATTTTTCCAGGTTGATAATGTGAATCTTGTTGCGATGGCCGAAAATGAACGGCGCCATCTTGGGGTTCCAGAAGCGGGTTTGGTGGCCGAAATGGACACCGGCTTCCAGCATTTCGCGCATGGTAACTGACATGTTTAACTCCAAAGGTTAGGTCTAAAATCCAGTTCGTTTTTGCAGCTCATGAAGGCCATTCAGGTACGCCTTACAAAACTGCAACACCTTGATGAAACTGGTTTGCTGATTTGTCTGCCAGAGAGCCATTTGACTACCCAGCAAAACCCAAAGAGTATAGCACCCAACCACCCATGCTTTCAGACCTACACACCACACGCCGTCAGATACGCAGTGGCCAGGCCCACCCGGCCGAGCAAGCTGAAGTTGCCATCGAGGCCGCGGCAGCGGAACGTTGCAACCATGTTTTCCTGCAAACCTCATTTGATGAAGCCCGCACGGTGGCGAATAGCCCGGACATAGGCGAAACCCCGCTGGCAGGTCTGGCAGTCTCGGTGAAGGACCTGTTTGATGTGGCGGGACAGGCCACCCGAGCCGGCTCGCTCGCTCTGGGCGACGCAAAAATGGCGGCGCATGACAGCCCTGCCGTTGCCCGCCTGCGGCGTGCCGGCGCGGCCCTGATGGGGCGCACCAACATGGTGGAGTTTGCTTTTTCAGGTGTCGGCATCAATCAGCACTTCGGAACCCCAGTCAACGCCTGCTCCGGCAATATTCCCCTGATTCCCGGCGGGTCGTCGTCGGGCGCTGCGGTCTCGGTTGCCACGGGTGCGGCTTATATCGGGTTGGGCTCGGACACGGGAGGCTCCATCCGCATTCCTGCGGCATTGAACGGCATTGTGGGTTTCAAAAATACCGCCCGGCTGGTGCCCACCGACGGAGCCATCCCGCTGTCCAGCACCATGGATACCGTTTGCGCGCTCACCCGCACTGTGCGCGATGCCGTGCTCGCCCACGAGATACTGGCAGCGCGCCAAGTCACCCGCAGCGCCGCACCGCTGTCGGCCTACCGCCTCGCGGTGGCCAACACCCTCATGCTTGACGAACTCGACGAAACGGTGAGCCGGGCCTGGAGTCGCACGCTCAACACGCTGCGCGCTGCAGGCGCCCATATCGACGAACTCACGCTGGCCGAACTCAACACGCTTCAATCCATTCAGTCGACCGGAGGTTTTTCGGCGGCCGAGAGTTACGCCTGGCACCGGCGCCTGATTGAAGCCAAAGGGAAAACCTACGATCCGCGGGTACTGGCCCGGATCCAGCGGGGTGAGACAATGAGCGCCTGTGATTACATCGAGTTGCTGGGTGACCGGTGCCGCTGGATTAAGAGCATGGACAGGGCTCTGCAGGGCTATGACGCAGTCTTGTCGCCCACCGTCCCCATGGTTGCCCCTCCTCTTGCCGATGTGGCGCCGGGAGCGGAAAGGGATGACGCTTTTTTCCGCGTCAATGCATTGCTGCTGCGAAACACCAGTGTCGTCAATATGCTGGACGGCTGCGCTGTGTCCATCCCCTGCCACCTGCCTGACGAGTTACCCGTGGGTCTGATGATCTGGGCGGGCGCCATGCGGGACGATACGGTGCTCAGCATTGCCTTGCAAATCGAACAACTACTACAAAATTAATAGCTGCTTGCGCACGTTCCACGTGGGCTAGAGGCCAAAAAGGCATAAAAAAGGGATTCATGAAGATTGCAGTCATTGGTGCCGGGATCATTGGCATCACCACGGCCTACGAATTGGCCTGCGACGGGCACGAGGTGACGGTCATGGAGCGGCGGGGAGCCGCCGCAGAGGAAGCCAGTTTTGCCAATGCCGGCATCGTGGCACCCGGCTACGTTACCCCCTGGGCCGCGCCGGGCATGCCGGCCAAAGTAGTTCAGCACTTGTTCAGCCGGCATACGGCGGTCAAAATAGGGCTACCGCTCTCCAGGCGCGAGTTGTCCTGGATGTGGCGGTGGTACCGTGCCTGCAAACTCGACACCTACCTCGTCAACCGCGCCCATCTTCAAAAGCTGGCGTTTTACAGCCGGGAGCGGCTGCACCACATCACCACCGACCTGAAACTGGAATACGAGCGCAGTGACGGCTACATGGTGCTGCTGCGATCAGAAAAAGACAGCAAAGGCGTGCAGCCCGGCTTGACGGTGCTGCGCGAAGCGGGCGTGGATTTCAAGGAGATCGATGCCGATGCCGCCCGCAAAATTGAACTGGCGCTGAACCCCGATACCCGATTTTTTGGCGCCATTTATCTGCCTGAAGACGAAGTGGGCAACTGCCGCCAGTTCGCCCTGATGCTGAAAAATGAAGCCCAGCGGTTGGGCGTCCACTTTGCGTTCAACACCACCGTCACCCACGTCACCGCCACCCGCGGTATCGCGGTTGGTATCGCGGGTGAACCCGAGCCGCGCCACTTTGACGCCGCTGTGATGTGTGCCGGCCTGGACTCGGCCCGCTTGTTGGCCCCCATCGGCCTGAACATTCCGTTGGCCGCTGTGCATGGCTACTCCGTAAGCGCCACCATTCGGGAACCCCTCAACGCGCCCCGCAGCGCCGTCCTGGACGAACGCTTCAAGGTCGCCATCTCTCGCCTGGGCAACCGGGTTCGGGTAGCGGGCGGTGCTGAATTGGGTGGATCGCATGACAAAAAGCGGGCGGGCGCCCTGCAAACCCTTTACAAAGTATTGCATGACTGGTTTCCAGGCGCGGCCAACCTGTCAAGCGGCGTCCAGGAATGGAAGGGCACGTGCCCCATGCTGCCGGACGGCCCTCCCATCGTGGGGCCCAGTGGCATGGCGGGGCTTTGGCTCAATTTGGGGCATGGCTCCAGTGGTTGGGCACTGAGTTGCGGCTCGGCCAGAGCGTTGGCCGACATGGTGGGCGGCCGTCAACCGGACCTGGATGTCTCCGGCCTGGATGTCGGGCGACTTCGTGCTTGACACGGATCCCGTTGACGCCGTGTGTGGTGACACAATGCTTGGCTGAAAGACAATTCACCTTATGAGTCCTGAACTTTCCCTCAAACTGGCCGCAGCGGTAGACGGCATGCCTGCGTTTCCGAAAAGTGTCCAAAAAATCCTGGAGCTGACGCGAGATGTCAACTGCTCGCCCAAGGACCTGGTGCAAGTCATTGACAAAGACCCGGTGGTCACCGTCAAGATTCTGAAAGTCGTGAACTCGGCTTACTACAGCCTGCCCAAGCAAATCACGTCGATCAACCATGCCGTGGTGTACCTGGGCTTCAACACCATCAAGAACCTGGCCTTGAGCATTGCGGCCATTGGCATGCTGCCCAAAGACAATGCCGCCGGGTTTGACGGCCAGCAGTACCTTCTTCACTCCCTGGCCACCGCCAGCATTGCGAAGCAACTGGCATTGCGGGTGGACGACGCGGACCCCATGGACTGCTTCATTGCCGGCCTGTTGCACGACTTTGGCAAAGTGGTGTTTGCCCAGTTCATGCCCGCCGAATTCCAGAAAGCGCTGGAGTTCAGTCAGTGGAATGAAACCTCGCTGTTTCTGGCCTTGCGGGAAGTCATCGGCATTGACCATGCCGTGGTGGGCGCCATGCTGGTCGAAAAATGGCGCTTTGCACCCAACCTGATTGAGACCATTCGCCACCAGTATGGTGACGATTTGAAGGACACGGACATGATTGCCTGTGTGTTTGCGGCCAACCAGATCAGCAAAAAGCTGGCGTTTGGCTTTGGCGGCAACCCCCGCATAGAAGAATTGCCGCCAGCCATTGCCAAGCGCCTGGGCGGTACCCTGGATGAGGTGATCGCGTCGTTGGGAGACTTGACGCCCCTGTTTGAAGAAGCCAAAATATTTTCGAAAGTTTGAGGGCACGTCATGAAAGTCAGATTTTGGGGAGTCCGCGGTTCCATCGCGTCTCCCGGGCCCAAAACAGTGCGCTACGGGGGCAACACCACCTGTATTGAAATTCGCACCGACAACAACGAGTTGATCATCATCGATGCGGGCACCGGCATCTTTCCGCTGTCCCAAACACTCCTGGCGGAGCTGCCAGTCACAGCCAATGTGCTGATCAGCCATTCCCACTGGGACCACATTCAAGGCCTGCCCTTTTTTATCCCCAACTTCATTCCCGGCAACACCTTGCGCCTGCATGGGGCGTTTGACCCGGTGTCAGGCAAAGGAGTGGAGCAGGTCATGGCCGTGCAACTGCAGTACAGCTATTTCCCGGTGCGTGAAGCCGAGATGAAGGCACGCATTGAATACGTCACACTCGTCCCGGAACAAAGCATCCAGATCGGCTCGGCCACCGTCACGCCCTACCTGATGGACCACCCCGTCATTGACTTTGGCTACCGCATTGAAGCCAACGGCAAATCGGTGTTTTTTACCGGCGATCACGAACCCCCTTACAACATCTATGAGCCCGGTGAGGACGGCTATGCCGAATACCAGACCTTCGTTGACGAAAAGGCCCGGAGCATTCTCAATGGCATGCGGGGCGTGGATGTCCTGATCGCCGACTGCTCGTACACCCAGCAGGAATATCCAGCCAAAAAAGGCTGGGGCCATGGCACGTTCAACTCCAGCATTCAGTACGCCAAGGATGCTGGCGCCAAAATGCTGTTTTGCACGCACCATGAACCCACACGCAGTGACGACGCATTGGAAGCCGTGTTCACCCAGATACTGGCCGACCACCCGCCGCAAACTGGTGGCCCCGAATACCGCCTGGCGCGCGAAGGCGAAACCTACGAGTTCTGACCCATGCTGAAAATTGATGCCCGCTCTCGCCAGCCTTTGTACGGGGTTGACGCAACGCGCCGCATTGAACATGCAGCCCAGGCCGCCCTGCCACCCCATACCCTGATGCAACGCGCCGGGCTGGCGGTTGCACAACTCTCGCTCGCACTGGCACCCCACGCCCGGCGTATCTGGATCGCATGCGGCCCCGGCAACAATGGCGGCGACGGGCTGGAAGCCGCCATGCACTTGCAGCGCTGGGGAAAGCAGCCGATAGTCACCTGGCTGGGAAGCCCTGACAAGGCACCACCGGATGCGGCCGTGTCTTACCTGCGGGCCCGTCAGGCCGGCGTGACCTTTACCGACGGACCGCCTCACGATTTCGACTTTTGTATCGATGCGTTGCTGGGCGTCGGGGCCAGTTCACGCGCACCTGAAGGCCGCATGGCAGAGTGGATTGCCCGCATCAAGGCAGGCTCTTCCACGGTGCTGTCAATCGATCTGCCCACCGGCCTGCAGGCCGACACGGGTGTGCTGGCTTCGAATGGCGTCATCGCACAACACACCTTGAGCCTGCTCACACTCAAGCCTGGCTTGTTCACAGCCCACGGTCGTGACGCGGCGGGAAAGGTCTGGCTGGATGACCTGGGCGTCGGCTCTGATGCCTTGATCAATGAAGCTGCCTCCCCCTGCGCCTGGCTGGCAGGCACACCGACGCTGGCCGCGAGGGCACACGCCTCACACAAAGGCAGCTATGGCGATGTAGCCGTGGTGGGCGGAGCACCGGGCATGACCGGTGCAGCGCTGCTGGCCGCGTCGGCAGCTCTGCATGCCGGTGCAGGGCGGGTCTTTGCAGCGCTGCTCGACAACGGTGCCATGACCGTTGATACCGCTCGGCCAGAACTCATGTTCAGGCACCTTGACACGCTGGATTTTTCGACCCTGACGGTGGTCTGCGGCTGCGGGGGTGGCGAAGCCGTGCGCCCTGTGCTTGCCCGGGTCTTGTCCACCGCAGCCCAACTGGTTCTGGATGCAGATGCCCTCAACGCCATCGCGCTCGTCCCCGAGCTTCAGACGCTCTTGACCGCACGCGCCACAGCCCATGCCTCGACCGTGCTGACACCCCACCCTCTGGAAGCCGCCCGTCTGCTGGGCGTCAGCGCCAGCCATGTGCAAGCTGACCGCCTCTCGGCCACCCACCAGTTGGCCCAACGTTTTGGCTGCACCGTGGTACTCAAAGGCTCCGGCACCGTGATCGCTGCACCCGGTGAGACGTCCGTCGTCAATTCCACGGGCAATGCCAGGTTGGCCACCGCCGGCACCGGTGACGTACTGGCAGGCATGGTGGGGGCGCGACTGGCCGGCGGGCAGGAAACATTCCAGGCGGCGTGCCACGCGGTGTACCTGCATGGCCGCACCGCAGATCAATGGCCCGCCGGGCGCCCCCTGGTGGCCGCTCAACTGGCCACGCTGGCCAGCACGGCATAAAACGCTATAAATTTAGTAGCTACTCCCGCATACCAGACGAGGGCTACAGGCACTTTCTTTATAAATTTTTGATTCTTGGCTGCTACAAGCTGCGGCAGCAACCTGAAAAAGCAGTCGCCATGAAAGGCCTGCATAAACAGCTTATTTAAGGGCTTGATGCCCAGGGTCCATGTGCCATGATGACACGGCCTCTACCCGGCGTTCCGTCGCACAATGCTATTCTCAATTCGCCACTTATCAACCCCATTAATTTTTCCTGTTGATACCAATACCGACGTTGACGCTGCATGAACTTTCACTTCTCTCAATGTCGATCACTCAAGACCCGGGTAACACTTTTCACGCTAGCCATATTTGTTCTGGGGCTTTGGTCGTTGACGTTTTATGGCAGCCACATGCTGCGAGCGGACATGGAGCGGGTGCTCGGTGAGCAACAGTATTCGACGGTTTCGTTCATCGCCAAGGAGATCAACGAGGAGCTGGAGAACCGCCTCAACGCTCTCCAATCAGTCGCTGAGGGCATCTCACCGACGGTGTTGAGCGATGCGGCGTCCCTGCAGTTACTCCTGGCGCAACGCCCTGTTTTGCGGGCACTGTTCAATGATGGTGTCCTGGCCTATCGGCTCAATAGTGGGACTGCTGCCGAAATTCCGGTCATGCCCGTGCGGGTCGGTATGACCGATATGGCAGCTGACACCGTTGTGGCGGCACTCCAGGATGGCAAATCAACCATTGGTCGGCCGGTGATGGGCACCACACTGATGGCGCCGATATTTGGCATGACGGTGCCCATTCGGGACCCGCAGGGCAAAGTCATCGGGGCACTCACCGGCGTCACCAACATGGGCCTGCCCAACTTTCTGGACAAGGTAACCAACAGCAACTTCGGAACATCAGGCACCTATTTGCTGGCGGCCCCCCAGCACAAGCTGTTCATCACCAGCTCAGACCAGAGCCGCGTCATGCGACCACTGCCCGCTGCGGGAGTCAACCCCCTGAATGACCGGTTTGTGGGAGGGTACGAAGGCTACGGCGTACTGGTCAATTTTCGTGGTGAAGAGGAGCTGGCAGCAGCCAAAAGAATCCCGGTCGCGGGCTGGTTCATGGCCATTGCACTACCCACCTCAGAAGCCTTTGCACCTATTCGTGTCATGCAATGGCGCATGCTCATGGCGACGCTCATCCTGACGCTGTTGGCGGGCGGCCTGACTTGGTGGATGCTCAGGCGCCAGCTGTCACCCATGCTGGGCGCGATTGAAACACTGGCCAAGCTCTCGACGTCCCATGGGCCACTGCGGCCATTGCCGATTGCCCGAAAAGACGAAATTGGCGCATTGATTGGTAGCTTCAACCATCTGATTGAAACGCTGGCCCAACGTGAGAGCGAATTGCAGGGTAGCGAGGCCTTCAAGCAAGCCATCTTGAATTCGGTTGCGGCCGAAATCGTCGTGCTCGACCGGGACGGCCTGATTCTGGCCACCAACGAGCCCTGGCGGCGATTTGCAATTGAAAACGGCACGATGGCCGGTACCCCTGCACAAGGCTGCGAAGTCGGCACCAATTACCTGTCCGTTTGCCAACCGCGCAGCGGCTTTCCGATGGACGAAGCAGGCGATGCGGGAATGGGTATACGAGCGGTCCTTGACGGCAGCTTGGCCAACTTCAGCCTTGAATACCCCTGCCATTCACCCCAAGAGGAGCGCTGGTTCAGCATGAGCGTGACGCCAATGGGCAGCGCCGGCAATGGGTCCATCGTCATCACGCATACCAATATCACGGAGCGCAAGCGGACCGAAGCACAACTCAACAAGGCTTTGCAGCAGGCGCAGGAAGCCGAACGCATTCTCCATGCCCTGATGGAACATGTGCCCGAAGGCATCACGATTGCCAACGCCCCGGATGCGACCATCCGCATGGTCAGCCGTTATGGCCGCGAACTGGTTAACAAGGCCAAAGAAGTTCTTGAAGGCACCCCAGTCAGTGAACACGCAGAAACATGGGAAATTTATTGTGCTGATGGCGTTACCCCAGCCAAAAACGACGATTTACCGCTGACCCGGGCAACCCGAAAAGGTGAGCTGGTTGAGGACGAAGAGTGGGTCTTCGGCAACGCATCTGGCAAACGCATTCCGATACTGTGTAATGCGGCCCCCATCAAGGACGAGCAAGGACAAGTCACCGGTGGTGTGATGGCATGGCGGGACATGACGGACTTGAAAGCTCAACAAACCCAGCTCCAGCTGGCTGCCCAGGTCTTCGCGCACAGCAAGGAGGGCATCACGATCACGGATGCCCAAGGCAACATCATCATGGTGAATCGCGCTTTCACAGAAATCACGGGCTATGCCGAAGCAGAGGTTCTGGGCCAGAATCCACGCATCATTTCCTCAGACCGGCAAGGCCCGGATTTTTATGCTGGCATGTGGTCAGACATCCGTGACAAGGGTCAATGGGCAGGTGAAATCTGGAATCGACGCAAGGACGGCACGGTATACCCCGAATGGCTGTCGATCACAGCCATGAACGATGCAGACGCACAAGTCTCGCATTACATTGGAAATTTCAGTGATTTGAGCGACGCCAAGGCGACTGAGAGCCGAATTCAGTGGATGTCGCACTACGATGTTCTGACCGGCTTGCCAAACCGAACCCTGCTGGAGGACCGCACCGCCCACACGCTCGCACTGGCACAACGAGCGCATGAACCCGCGTCGATGATGATGCTCAGCATTGATCACTTCAAAAATCTCAATGAGACCTTGGGGCATCACAGTGCAGACGACTTGCTGGTCGAAATCGCCAAACGGCTGAGCGATACCGTTCGGGCCCAGGATACCGTGGCACGCCTGGGAGGCAAGGAATTTGTCCTGGTGCTGGCCGATACGTCAGCGGTCGGAGCGGCCCACCTGGCATCGGTTCTACTGAGAAAACTGGCCGAGCCTTTCCGCACTGCAGACCAAGAGTTGACCTTGACGGCATCCATCGGCATAGCGACCTATCCGGCACACGGAAAAGACTTCGATACCTTGTTCAAGTCGGTTGAAATTGCCGTTCACCGTGCCCAGGTCAATGGCCGCAACGCATTTGCCTTCTACACCGATGACATGTACCAGCAGGTGCAGGCGCGAGACCAGATGACCAAGGCCCTGCGCACCGCCGCCGCGAAGGACCAGTTGCAACTGGTCTACCAGCCGCTGGTAGACCTGCAAAGCGGACAAATCAGCGGACTGGAAGCCTTGCTGCGATGGCATCACCCCAAGCTGGGCACCGTATCTCCCACCCAGTTCATTCCACTGGCCGAGGAGTCCGGCCTCATCAAGGACATTGGCGAGTGGGTACTGCGTCAGACCTGTCGAGATATCCGCAACTGGTTGGACAAAAGCATTAAAGTGCCTCATGTTGCTATCAATGTCTCTCCCCTGCAGTTTCGCGATGCCGATTTGCTAGCCCAGGTCAGGAACACGCTGACCGAATTTCAGGTCGACCCTACCATGGTTTATCTGGAAGTAACAGAGGGTGCACTGATGGACGATGTGCCGCGCAGTGAGGCGATGCTGCGCGATCTCAAGGACATGGGCCTGAAGCTGTCGCTGGATGACTTTGGTACGGGTTACTCGTCGCTGAGCTACCTCAAACGCTTTCCTTTTGACAAGGTCAAGATTGACCAGTCATTTGTGCGAGACATCACCACCAGCCAGAGCGACAACGTTATTGTGAAGGTGATTGTTTCCATGGCTCACGGCTTGGGTCTGAAAGTAATTGCCGAGGGGGTGGAAACCGAAGCGCAATGCGAGATTATGCGCACCAGCGTGTGTGACGAGATTCAGGGCTACTTTTTCTCCAAACCGGTTTCGGCCCTGGCCATTGAGGAGTTGTTTACCGAGGGGCGCCAGTTGCCAGCGCACTTGCTTCGTCTGCAAAAGCCGCAGCGCACGCTGTTGCTGGTCGACGATGAGCCGCATATCGTGTCCTCGCTCAAGCGCTTGTTCCGTCGCGACGGACATGTCATCCTTACCGCAGGCAGCGGGGCTGAGGGACTCGACGTCCTCTCCAAAAACAAGGTGGACATCATCATCTCCGACCAGCGCATGCCAGGCATGACAGGGGTCGAGTTTCTGCGGGCTGCCAAGATCAATTACCCCGATACCATTCGCATCGTGCTCTCGGGCTACACCGAATTACAGTCGGTCACGGATGCCATCAACGAAGGGGCGATTTACCGTTTTTTGACCAAGCCTTGGGACGATGAGCTGCTGCGCGAGCATATCAAGAAGGCGTTTGAGTACAAAGAGTTGCTGGAAGAGAATCGCCAGCTCGATATCAAGATTCGCACAACGAACCAGGAGTTGATGGCGGCCAACCGCCAGCTGGGGCATGTGTTGCAAAATACGCGCCACCAGATTCAGCGGGATGAGACCAGCCTGGCTATCGCGCGCGAAGCCTTGCAGCACATACCTTTGCCAGTCATTGGCGTGGATGACGAAGGGTTGATGGTTTTTGTCAACGCCGCTGCAGAGCAACTATTTGCCAGCGCCAGCCCGCTGTTAGGGGTTGAACTGATCTACGGTCTCCCTGCGCTGCATTCAGCCATGGCCGACATTGATGAAGGCGTACCTTTCAAGATAATAATCGACCACCACGCCTACATTGTCCAGTGGAACACCATGGGGGTTAACTCGCAGTCTCGGGGCAAGCTTTTGACATTGACCAGGATCGATCCGAATTCATGACCGTCGTAGAGCAACAACTTTCGTTGGCACAGACAAGAGCAGGCATGGTGCTGGCACGCGAAGTGCTGGACACCAAGGGCCAGGTCCTGATGGGTCGCAACACCGAGCTGAATCGTGCCAGTATTGCGGCCCTGCACCGCCGCGACATTGCATATGTTTGGATATTGGCTGACGGTCTTCCATCGCCAGAGAGCCCAATGCAGGATCCCGCAGTCCTTCACCATCGGAAAGTCCGTTTGGAGCGCCTGTTTCGGCACATGGGTGAGAGTGAGGATGGTCTCTACCTGATGCATCTGATGGCTCGCCATTGGGGTGTGAAACTATCATGATCAACATTGCCATGGGCGAAGTTTTGCAACGCATTCATAACCTCCCATCTTTGCCAACCGTGGTGATGGAGTTACTGGCAAGCCTGAGTCAGGAAGATGTAGATATCGATGAACTAGCGAAAAAAATTACCCAGGACCAGGCCCTGACAGCGCGTACCTTGCGTCTCGCCAACTCCTCTTTTTATGGCATGACAAACCAGGTCACGACGATCCAGGAAGCCATTGCCATTCTCGGGTTCAGAACCGTGCGAAGCATCGCAACCACGACCGCATTGATGGGTACCTTTTCCCGTGGTGCAGGAAGCAGCTTCAATGCAACACCTTTTTGGCGGCATTCCATCGCTGCCGCGGTCTGCGCGAGAGAGCTCGCACCGCTCTTGCATCTGAACCCGGAGAATGCATACGTTGCAGGCCTGATACATGACATTGGCCGCTTGGTGCTGGTTACTCAATTTCAACCCAATTTCGAAGCCGCCATGGCCTACCGGGCGCAATATGACTGCAGCGTGTTGGACGCCGAACGTGCCGTGCTGGGCATTGACCATGCACTCGTTGGCCAATTGCTGACTCGCCACTGGAAGTTTCCCGAGACCATTCAGCAGGCCATAGCCAGCCACCACGAAAAGCCGATACCCAGCGCACCACCCCTGCAAATGCTCATTCTGGCCGCCGACACCATCGCACATGCGCTCGATCTGTCCATGGATGAGAACGATCTGGTACCCCCCGTTCCATCCGGCCTGTGGCAACAGCTCGGTCTGGACGATAACAAGCTGATGCTTGTTTTTAAAAATGCAGAGAAACAGTTTGCAAGCGCCAGTCTACTCTTGACCACCTGAAGGAGAATCTTCCTTGATTCATGCCAGTCTCCCTGCCGAAATCAGCAAGCACCATTTTGATGTAGTCAGCCTTGATGGCTTTTTTGACGCCAGCCCGGTCCCGACCTTCGTGATCAATTCAGACCATGTGGTGACCCACTTCAACAAAGCGTGTGCAACCACCCTGGGCATCGCCGCCACCGAAGTCATCGGCAAAAAAGGTTTGGGGCGCATTTTTTATGGCCATGAAAGGCCCGTGATGGCCGATCTCATCGTGGATGGCTCCATCAAAGAGTTGATTGATGACCTGTACCAAAACCGGTACAGAAGCTCGCTGGCTATTCCCGACGCCTATGAGGCCGAAGGATTCTTCCCCCATATCGGGTTGATGGGACGATGGCTCTTCTTTACGGCAGCGCCGCTGCGCAACCCGCAAGGCGAGGTGATTGGCGCCATCGAAACGTTACAGGACATCACAGAGAGAAAAGTCGCGGAAGCAGCGCTACTGAAATCACAGACTGAAATAGAACTGATCGTGGAGCAACGAACAGCGCAACTGGCAGAGGTCAACCACACGCTCAGGGAGGATGTACTTCGACGAGAAGCGGCTGAACGAGAACTCATGGACCGCAATGCCGAGCTATACAGCCTGAATGCAAAGCTGTCGACCGCGCAGGAACATTTGGTGCAATCTGAAAAGCTGGCATCCATCGGGCAATTGGCAGCGGGCGTTGCTCATGAAATCAACAACCCTATAGGTTATATTTTTTCCAACTTTGGCACGCTCGAAAAGTACTTGGCGGACCTGTTCCAGATGCTCGCGGCTTACGAAGCCGCCGAACCATCCCACGGCAACGCACAGACCACCTCAGAACTCAAGGCCTTGCGCAATGAGATCGAGATGGATTTCCTGAAAGAAGATATTCCGACCCTGATGCACGAATCCAAAGAAGGGATTGTGCGGGTACGGAAAATTGTGCAGGATCTCAAGGATTTTTCCCACGTTGACACCAACCCGGATTGGCAATTTGCAAACATCAACCATGGCATCGACTCCACGCTGAATGTGGTCAATAACGAGTTGAAGTACAAGGCCGACGTGGTGAAGGCCTATGGCGACCTGCCAGAAATTCAGTGCATGCCATCGCAAATCAATCAGGTGGTGATGAACCTGGTAGTCAACGCCGCCCATGCCATGGGTACTGAGCGCGGCACGATCACGGTGCGCACCGGCGCCGAAGGCGACAAAATCTGGATTGAAGTAGCGGACACCGGGAGCGGTATTCCCAAAGACGTACTCCCCCGCATCTTTGATCCTTTTTACACCACGAAGCCTGTTGGCAAAGGCACAGGGCTCGGGCTTTCACTGTCCTACGGTATTGTCCAGAAGCACCACGGCAGTCTTGAGGTGGCAACCGAGATGGGCAACGGCACCACATTCCGCGTGACGCTGCCGGTCAAGCAGTCGGCCGGCACATTGGCAAACGGAGGTCAGTCAATATGACTGAAGCCACCCTATCGGCCGACTCGGCGAGCCATAAGTTACCTACGATCTTGTGCGTGGACGACGAGCCCAATATTTTGTCGTCATTGCGACGCTTGTTTCGAACCAAGGGGTATCAGGTTCGTACGGCTGAAAGTGGCAGCGCCGGGTTGGCCCTACTGGAGGCAGAGCCGATCGACCTTGTGATTTCGGACATGCGCATGCCTGAAATGGACGGTGCCCGCTTTCTGGAACACGTACGAGAGCGCTGGCCCGACACAGTACGCCTGTTGCTGACAGGTTACGCCGACATCAACTCCATCATTGAGGCCATCAACCGAGGTGAAATCTACCGCTACATCACCAAGCCCTGGGATGACCATGACATTGTGCTGATCGTACGCCAGGCACTTGAACGCCAAGCACTGGAAAAAGAAAGACAACGGCTTGAAACCCTGACTGCTCGCCAGAACGAAGAACTCAAGGCGCTCAACGCCAGCCTGGAGGAGAAAGTAGAAGCACGCACAGCAGAACTTCGCGTGGCCAATGATGCGCTGCAGGGTGCCAACGACAGGCTCAAGAACAGCTTCATCACATCGATCAAGGTGTTCTCCACGCTGATCGAAATGCGCGGTGGCAACCTCGCGGGCCACTCGCGCCGCGTGGCGGATCTGTGCCGCCGCATTGCCTTGAAGCTGCAACTCGACAACAAACAGGCGCAGGAAATTTTCGTGGCAGGTTTGCTTCACGACATTGGGAAAGTTGGTTTTGCAGACGAGCTACTGACGACGCCGATTCCCATGATGTCAACCCGTCAACTGGACGCCTATCGCAAACACACGGAGCGCGCCGAGCACTTGCTATTGCCGCTGCAAGACCTGCGGGGAGCGGCAGAAATCATTGGGTCGCAACTGGAGCGCTTCGATGGAGCAGGCTTTCCGGAGCGCCTGCGCGAACAGGGCATTCCGATGGGTGCGCGCATCCTGGCGCTGGCCAGTGACTACGACAACCTCCAGATTGGCACTTTGGCGCAGCGCTGCTTCAGTCCGGATGAAGCCAAAACAGTGATTGTGCAAAGCAGTGGCAAACGCTATGACCCCGAGGTGGTCGCAGCCTTCCTGGAGACGCTGGGCGGCGTTGCGCGGGAAGAAGCGGAACAGAAGCGCACGGGAGAAATGTCGGTGGAGGCCCGCAATTTAGAAGTTGGCATGGTGCTATCGCGTGATCTCATCACGCCCAGTGGCCTGCTCATGCTATCGACCGATCACGTACTCGACGAACGCATGATTGGCAAGATCATTGATTTCGAAAAATCCGGCGGGATGCAGCTGTTTGCCTTCATCCGGCTGGACCGACGAACCTGAAGATGCCGTTCAGCGGCGAACGTCCCCGTTTCGGACTAACCTCGGCCGGCAAACGGCATCTTGGTGGCCATGACGGTGTGAAACATGACATTCGCCTCTAAAGGCAAACTGGCCATATACACCACTGACTGACCGACGATACCGACATCCATCAGCGGCTCAATGGCAATCTCACCATTCGCCTGCAGGATGCCGGTGGCCATGCGCTGCGCCATCTCTGTCGAGGCATTTCCGATGTCAATCTGGCCCACCGCTATATCGTACTTTCGGCCGTCTAGTGAGGCAGATTTGGTCAAGCCTTTGACCGCGTGTTTGGTTGATGTGTAGGCAATAGAGTTGGGACGCGGCGTGGTCGCGGAGATAGAGCCGTTGTTGATGATGCGCCCACCCCGCGGTGTCTGCGCCTTCATCACTAGAAACGCCTGCTGAAGACACAAAAACATACCCGTGAGGTTGGTATCCACCACATTCTTCCATTGGGCCAGAGTCAAGTCCTCAAGCGGAATACCCGGTGCACTGACACCTGCATTGTTGAACACAAGGTCAACCCGCCCAAAAGCCTGCACTGCTGCCTCAAATAGAGCTTTGACAGAGTCCGGGTCCGACACATCGGTGGGCACAGCCAGCGCACGCTCCGGTACGCCACTGAGCGTGACAACGTCCGCCAAGGGGCCGGGACGCCGACCTGCCAGAACGACTTTGTAACCGTCCTTCAACAAAGCCAACGCAGTGGCCTTGCCAATGCCTGATCCAGCGCCAGTCACGATGGCAACTTTAGAAATTAAGGTCATATCTCTTTGCTTATTTATGATGTGAAACGATGTAATCAAGACCGACGACGTGGCTTCTTGCCTTTGTCCTTGTTCTTGGTCGCAGCCGGTCTGCCAACAGTTTTTCCGGCAGGACCTGCGGGCCGGGGTGCACGAGCCAAGGGCTCGGACATTTTTCTTGACGGCCGCTTAGTTGAAGTTCGACCGGAGTCAACGTCCTTGTCCAGCCGAACATCTCCGTCCCGCAACGACCCTTTGTCCTTCAAGGCACGCGGCGCAAGTTCCTGACCTTCATGAACCAGCCGGAAGTCAATTCTGCGTCCGTCAAGATCAACCCGGCTGACCTGCACGCGAACCCGGGAACCAATGGCATACCGCATGCCTGAGCGCTCGCCACGCAACTCCTGCCGCGCCTCGTCAAAGCGGTAGTACTCGCCGCCCAATTCGGTGATGTGTACCAGACCTTCGACAAACATGGCGTCAAGCGTCACAAAGATGCCGAAGCTGGTGACAGAGCTGACCACTCCGCCATATTCTTCGCCCAGGTGCTCGTGCATGTATTTGCATTTGAGCCAGGCTTCCACATCACGGCTGGCCTCATCTGCACGACGCTCATTGGCACTGCAATGCATGCCGGCTGCCTGCCAGGCTTGGGTTTCAGGGCTTTGCTTCTTGGGCTTTTGCCCTGGTTCGGCAACCCGTGACGCCAAGCCCTTTTCGAGCCGTCGCGAAAGCTTGGCGTGGGCCTCGCCCGGTGTCGGCAAGACCGGCAGCTGGTACTTGGTCTTGGCCAGAATGGCCTTGATCACGCGGTGCACCAACAAATCCGGGTAGCGTCGAATCGGACTGGTGAAGTGGGTGTAGGCATCAAACGCCAGGCCAAAATGACCATTGTTCAGCGGCGTGTAAATGGCCTGCTGCATGGATCGCAGCAACATGGAGTGAATTTGTTGCGCATCAGGGCGGTCCTTGGTGGCCGCCGCAATGGTTTGAAATTCACCGGGTGCGGGGTTGTCGCTGATGGTGAGACCCAAGCCCGTCACTTTAAGGTAATTTCGAAGAATCTCGATTTTCTCGGGCGTCGGTCCTTCGTGCACCCGAAACAGCCCTGCGTGTTTGCTATGCGCAATAAAGTCAGCACTGCACACATTGGCCGCCAGCATGGCCTCTTCAATCAGCTTGTGAGCATCATTGCGGGTCCGCGGTACGATTTTCTCGATGCGTCCGCTTTCATCACAAACAATTTGAGTCTCGACCGTTTCAAAGTCGACCGCACCCCGGCGCACCCGTGATTTCAGCAAGGCTTGGTAAACATCATGCAGATTCATCAAATCCGTCACACGCTCCTTGCGCTTGAGTGCTTCAGGGCCTCGTGTGTTGGCAAGAATGGCGGCCACTTCGGTGTAAGTGAACCGGGCATGGCTCCACATCACCGCAGGGTAAAACTGATAGGCAGAGACTTCCCCGTTTTCCGTCACCAACATGTCACACACCATGCACAGGCGTTCGACTTCCGGGTTCAGTGAGCACAGCCCATTCGATAATTTTTCAGGCAGCATCGGTATGACACGGCGCGGAAAATACACGCTGGTCGCGCGATCGTACGCATCAATGTCGATGGCCGACCCGTTTTCCACGTAGTGACTCACATCGGCAATCGCCACCAGCAAGCGCCATCCCTTGACTGCGGACTTGCCCTTGCCAATTTTGGCGGGTTCACAATAAACAGCATCATCAAAATCACGTGCGTCTTCGCCGTCGATGGTGACCAGCGAAACATCCGTCAAATCAACCCGGTGTTTTTTATCCTGTGGCCGCACTTTTTCGGGCAAGGTGCGAGCCAATGCAATACAGGCATCAGAAAATTCGTGGGGCACGCTGTATTTACGAACGGCAATCTCGATTTCCATCCCCGGATCATCAACCTCACCCAACACTTCCTTGACCCGCCCCACCGGCTGCCCATACAACGAAGGCGCCTCCGTCAATTCAACAACGACGACCTGCCCCGGCTTGGCGGAGCCCGTTCCTGTCTTCGGAATCAACACGTCTTGTCCATATCGTTTGTCCTCTGGGACCACGATCCAGATGCCACTCTCCAACAGCAGGCGCCCGATGATGGGCTGCTTGGGCCGCTCAATGATTTCAACCACCCGACCTTCTGGTCGACCTTTGCGATCACTGCGAACAATGCGGACCATCACCCGGTCTTTGTGCAACACGGCACGCATTTCGTTGGGGGGCAAATAGATGTCGGATTCACCGTCGTCACGGGTTACAAACCCATGTCCATCACGATGACCTTGAACGATTCCTTCAACTTCATCCAGCAAGCCGCTGGTTTGGCTAATATTCTTGATACAATACCTTTCTTTCCTGAAATGCCCAGGTGGCGGAATTGGTAGACGCACTAGTTTCAGGTACTAGCGAGTAACTTCGTGGGGGTTCGAGTCCCTTCCTGGGCACCAATATAAATGAAACCGGGAGTCTTTTCTGAAGACTCCCGGTATTTTTTTGACAAAAAAAGCCGCTGATCTCCCAGCGGCTTTTTTGTTGTCGGGAAATAATTCAAACTGATAAATTTAAAACGGCTGGGCCACGAGATCGTGACCCTGTGCACCCACGATACGGGCCTTGGTAAATTCACCCACCTTCAATGTTTTGCTGATTTTTTCAGGCGGCAACAATTTGACGACACCATCAATTTCAGGTGCATCGGCATAGGAGCGACCAATGCCACCTTTTTTACCCATGCCTGGCGCTGAATCCACCAGAATTTGCATGGTGGCACCGATGCGTTGATGCAACTTGGCCGCGGACACCGCCTCAGCGACCTCCATGAAACGAGCACGCCGTTCTTCACGCAGCTCAAGCGGCAGCATTCCTGGAATATCGTTTGCCGTAGCGCCTTCCACGGCGCTATAGGCAAAGCAACCTGCACGATCAATCTTGGCCTCACGCATGAAATCCAGGAGATGCGAAAACTCCTCTTCAGTCTCACCGGGAAAACCAGCAATAAAAGTACTGCGCACCACGATGTCCGGACAGGCTTCGCGCCAACGCTGAATGCGCTCCAGATTGCGTTCACCGCTGGCCGGCCGCTTCATGCGCTTGAGCACATCAGGATGACTATGCTGGAACGGGACATCAAGGTAAGGGAGCACCTTTCCTGTGGCCATCAATGGAATGACTTCGTCCACACTGGGATAAGGATATACATAGTGCAATCGTACCCAACCACCGTAGGGTTCCGCCATATCACCCAGGGCCTGAACCAAATCAAGCATGCGCGTCTTGATGGGCTTGCCATCCCAGAAACCGGTTCGGTATTTGACATCAACACCGTAGGCAGAAGTGTCCTGGCTGATCACCAGCAACTCTTTGACACCGCCTTCAAACAAGGCTCGCGCCTCATTGAGCACATCGCCAATCGGGCGGGACACCAGGTCACCCCGCATGGAGGGAATGATGCAGAACGTGCAACGATGGTTGCAACCTTCGCTGATCTTGATGTAAGCATAGTGCCGCGGCGTGAGCTTGACACCTGCAACGCCAAACGTGTTGGGCACAAGATCAATAAATGGATCATGCGGCTTGGGCAGATTGGCATGCACGGCATCCATCACCTCTTGCGTTGCTTGTGGACCCGTCACCGCCAGGACACTGGGATGCATTTTTCGCACGAGATTGCCACCACCGTCAGCTGATTTGGCACCCAGGCATCCGGTCACAATCACCTTGCCGTTTTCAGCCAGCGCCTCACCGATGGTGTCCAGGCTTTCCTTGACTGCATCATCAATGAAGCCACAAGTGTTGACGATCACCAGATCGGCACCCTGAAATGTTTTTGAAGTTTGATAACCCTCTGCATTCAATTGTGTGAGGATTAACTCAGAATCAGTTAACGCCTTAGCACATCCGAGGCTAACGAAGCCGACCTTGGGACGGCTGTTGGTTGGTGTAATAACTTCGCTCATAATTTTTTGGTTGTTCCGGCCTTCGCTCTGGTCAGCTTTTGATTCCAAAAGCGCCCAGCATCTGGCCGGTTTGTTTTTGCATCTGTTCCTGCATTTTTTTAAACAGGTTGGTGGACTGCTCCAGATTTCCACCCAACATGCCTTGCAGTACGGGCGCCTGCATGGCCATGAACTGCGTCCACATTTCTGGCGTCAGCCCTTTGGACTGCTCCGCAAATTTGGTCTGAACTTCCATCAGGGACTGGATGTTTTTCTCCAGGTAACCGCCCACAAACCCTTGCATGGCGTGACCGTAAAAACGGATCACATTGGCCAGCACGGGCGCCGTGAACATGGGCGAGCCATTGGTCTCTTCCTCAAGAATAATTTGAAGAAGAATGCTGCGAGTCAGATCTTCGCCTGTTTTAGCATCGAGCACGGCAAAATGCTCACTGTCCATGACCAATTGCTTGACTTCAGACAACGTGATGTAACTCGACGTGTCCGTATCGTAGAGCCGACGATTGGGGTATTTTTTAATAACGCGCTGAGTGACTTTTTCATCAGCGGTTTTCTTGTCTTGCATGTGGACTCCTCTGGCTTCTACCAAAGATCAATAAAATGTGTTGCACCGCAACACATTTTATGGAGTGCCCCACCCCAAAGCCTAAAGGATTACCCTGAGCTTGAGTGCCGAACAAATGAGAATTTTGGTAGGCGCAATTGGACTCGAACCAACGACCCCCACCATGTCAAGGTGGTGCTCTAACCAGCTGAGCTATGCGCCTAAATACTATCCGAAGCCAAAATTATAGCAGCGATATTCACCCTCTCGGGGCACCCTGAAAAATTTTTGCATTTAACGTAAGTAACCAGAAGAAATGAATACGCCATAATTGACGTTTACGTTAACGTCAATTGCTTTTTTAGGGAGCTTCACATGGAAATCGCAGGCAAGGTATTTATCGTCACAGGTGGCGCGTCAGGTTTGGGCGAAGGCACGGCTCGCATGCTGGCAGCCAAAGGCGGCAAAGTCGTCATTGCTGACATGCAGGTTGAAAAAGGTGAAGCGGTCGCCAAGGAAATTGGGGGCGCTTTTGTTAAATGTGACGTGAGCCAGGAAGCCGATGGTCAAGCCGTTGTAGCCCAAGCCGTGTCCATGGGCAAACTCATGGGCCTGGTCAACTGCGCGGGCATTGCGCCAGCCGAAAAAACCGTAGGCAAAAACGGCTCACATTCTTTGGGCGTATTCACCAAGTGCATCACCGTCAACTTGGTAGGCAGCTTTAACATGATTCGCCTGGCTGCCGATGCCATGTGCAAGAACGAACCTGAATCCACCGGCGAGCGCGGCGTGATGATTTCCACCGCATCGGTGGCGGCCTACGATGGACAAATCGGACAAGCTGCTTACAGCGCCTCCAAAGGCGGCATTGTCGGCATGACGCTCCCCATCGCCCGTGACCTGGCCCGCAACGGTATTCGCAACATGACCATCGCGCCCGGCATCTTCGGGACCCCCATGATGTTTGGCATGCCCCAGGAAGTGCAGGACTCATTGGCCGCCAGCGTTCCCTTCCCCTCCCGTCTGGGTACACCACAAGACTACGCCAAACTGGCTCAGCATATTTTTGAGAACGACATGTTGAACGGTGAAGTGATTCGTCTGGACGGCGCGATTCGCCTGGCACCTCGGTAAGCGATCTTTCGGGCCGCAAATTTGCGGCCCGAGCTGGCTCAGCTTGACCTGATCCAGCAAGAAACAGGTGATGACCCCATAATCATGGGAACGTCCCGGAGAGAACCATGTCACTGCTCACACGTGTCGTCCTGGCCGCCTTTCTGGCTACGTCATTTGCGTCACAGACGCTGGCGCAAGACAAGGCGTCACCGAGCCTCGTGCTGCAAGGCCTTGTGGCGTTTAACTCCGATGAGGGCATGGTACGACTCGCTCGGGCAGTTGCGAAGGCAGACTTCCCTGCACTTGCAAATCAGTTTGAAGCACAATTCAATGCAGCCTTCTGCGGCCCGACCACTGTCGCCATTGTGCTGAACGCTTTATGTGGCCGCAGTCGTGATCTGCCCAGGGAGCGCAGCCGCTTACAGACAGAGGACTTTCAGTACCTTCCGGACGGTTTTGATCCAACAGTGCCGCGTTTCACCCAGGATAACGTGATCAGCAAGGGGCAAAAACCCCGTTCGCAGGTTTTCGGAGCGCCCGTCACCCTCAACGGAAAACAGATCAAGGACTTTGGATACCAGGTCCGCCAGCTGGATGAACTGCTCAGAGCACATGATCTCATTACGCGGCTTGCTGTCGTTGACGACAAAAAGCCCGACGACGAGATTCGCACCGAGTTGGCGGAAAACCTCAAGCATGCAGGTGACTACGCCATCGTCACCTACAGACGGGCAGACGTAGGGCAAACGGGTGGCGGGCATATCTCGCCGCTTGGGGCTTACGACGCGGAGTCGGACTCTTTTCTTGTGCTGGACGTCAATCCATCCAGTGAGGGGTGGGTCTGGATGCCCACCGCCACACTCATCAAAGGCATGCGCACCTTTGATACGGTGGAAAACCGCGGGTACATCCTGGTTCAAGCACGCTGATTGCGCCAACCATCCTGCTGGATAGGGGGGACTGAGCCACAATAGCGCCCGTGTCCATTCCCCAAACATTCATTCAGGAACTCATCGCACGCGCCGACGTCGTGGAGATCGTGGGCCGCTACGTGCAGCTCAAAAAAGGCGGAGCCAACTTCATGGGCCTGTGCCCGTTTCACGGGGAAAAATCGCCTTCGTTTTCAGTCAGCCCGATCAAGCAGTTCTACCACTGCTTTGGCTGCGGCAAGAACGGTAATGCCATCAGCTTTTTGATGGACCACGCCGGCATGACCTTTGTGGAGGCGGTCAAAGACCTGGCCCAGCAATACGGCATGCAGGTGCCGGAAGACGACGCCAGCCCGCAGGACCGGGCCCGCGCCATCGAGCAGCGGGAAAAGCAGCACACCCTGAGCGACGTGCTCGAAAAAGCGGCCGACGCTTACAAGCGAAATTTAAGAGAGTCGCCCAGAGCCATCGACTATTTCAAAGGCCGTGGCCTGTCGGGTGAAATTGCCAAACAATTTGGCCTGGGCTACGCGCCGGAAGGCTGGCGCAGCCTGGCCAGTGTCTTCCCGAACTACGACGAGCCACTGCTGGTGGAGAGCGGGTTGGTCATTTTGAACGTGGACGATGACTCGGGAGAAGAAAAACGCTACGACCGGTTTCGCGACCGGGTGATGTTTCCCATCCGCAACATCAAGGGCGAATGTATTGGCTTTGGTGGGCGGGTGCTGGGGGATGACAAGCCCAAGTACCTCAACTCGCCAGAAACCCCGGTGTTCAGCAAAGGCCGCGAGCTGTACGGTCTGTTCGAAGCCCGCAATGCGCTGCGCGACCTCGGCTACGCGCTGGTCACCGAGGGTTACATGGATGTGGTGGCTCTGGCTCAGCTCGGTTTCCCCAATACAGTGGCCACTCTGGGCACCGCTTGCACGGCAGACCATGTGCAAAAGTTGTTCCGTTTTACGGACTCGGTCGTCTTCAGTTTTGATGGCGACGCCGCGGGACGACGCGCCGCCCGCAAGGCGCTGGATGGCGCCCTGCCCTACGCCACCGATGTACGCAGCGTCAAATTCCTGTTTCTACCGTCGGAACATGACCCCGACAGTTTCATCCGGGAGCATGGCAAAGAGGCGTTTGCCCGCTATGTGAGCGAAGCGGTGCCGCTGAGCCGCTTTTTGATCGATGCCGCGCGTGAAGGCTGCGACCTGAACACGGCCGAGGGTCGCGCGCACATGGCCAGCAATGCCAAGCCTTTGTGGACCCAGCTACCCGAAGGCGCGCTCAAACTGCAATTGCTGAGCGAGATCGCCGATCTGGTGCAGCTGTCCAACCGTGAACTGGGAGACGTCTGGAACCCCAAGCCGGCGGGTGAAAAAAGCGACAAACCCAAACGCTATTCAAAAGATAGCGACTCCCGCAGTGAATACGGGGGCTACGGCGATAAACCTCGTAAAAAATTCACACCACGCCCCCGCCTCGGCGGACGCTCAGCCCCCGCCAGCCGGGCGGACCATGCCGCACGGATTTTGCTGGGCGACATGGCGGCACTGGACGCCCTGACCGCGGAAGACCACACCATGCTGTGCGAGCTACCGCCGCCTCACGGCCCGCTGTTTGTCTGGCTCGAAAGCCAGTTGCACGAACACGGCCCGCAGACCTGGATTGCCCTGCGCGAAGGCCTGCGAGACCATGAAGGCGAAGAACTTGCCCTCAAACTCATGGCCGATCACGGGCTGGCGGAGGCCGATGAAACCGGGGAAGCGGGAGAGTCTGCTGCTGAACTGCGAGATTTGCTCAATCGCATGCTGATCGACCAGCTGATTGTCCAAGAGACCGAGGCGCTGCAAAACGCCAAAGCAGATCCGACTGCCCTGCAACGTTATAGAGAGTTCTACACACGTCGGCGAGCAATCCAGTCGGCTCTTTTGCAAACAGAATGACCGTGTCGGCTTGAGAGAAAAAGCCGTTCCTACAAGTGACGTCAGGCTAGGAAAATGGTATTTCTGGCAACCCGGGGTATAATCCAAGGTTGTTTTCGGCAAGAGCGACAGCAACACCTCCGGGCCCAGCCACACGATGACGACGTTCACGACCGGCTACCTAACCGCAAGGGTTGCACTCCAAATGTTCGCCCCCACATCTTGCCAGTGAGGATTTGATCCTCTGTCACATAAAACTGCGCCGGTCTTTTTAGGCGCCTGTCCATTCTGTCTCTGTTGTCTTTGAAGTTCTGAGGTTTTTACATGCCCGTTCAAAAGTCCAAGAAGCCTGTCCAGCCCGCTGCAAAGCCTGCCACCCAGGTAGCCGCCAAAACGGCTGCCAAGACCACCTCCGTCAAGGCGGCGGTGAAAGTGGCGGCGAAGACCGTTCCCGAAAAGCCCGTGAAGAAAGTCGAACCAGTGCCCGCATCCAAGACTCCCGTCAGAATGTCCCCCCTTCAATTGCAGGAAGCGGCCGACGCGCTCCTCAAGGCGAGCCAGCCCGTCAAGAAGAAGCCGGGGCGCCCACCCAAAGCAGCAGCTGCGGAATCAGATGCGCCCGCCAAAACAGGCGCCAAGCGGGGCCGCAAGCCCAAAGCAGCAGCTGAAGCCGGTGGCGGCGACGACATGGACATGTCCGACATTGAAGCCGACTTGGTAGGCGAAGAACCGGTGGTCGCAGCAGGCGAAAAGGTCAAACCTTTGCGCATGAAAATCAGCAAGGCCAAAGAGCGCGCGCTGATGAAGGAATTTGGACTGGACGAAACCGTCCTGTCCGAAGAAGACATGGCCAAGCGCCGCTTGCGCCTCAAAGCCCTGATCAAGCTCGGCAAAACCCGCGGCTACCTGACGCACGGCGAAATTTCCGATCACCTGCCCGACAAACTGGTCGATGCCGAAACGCTTGAGGTCGTGATCTCGATGCTCAACGACATGGGCGTGGCCGTTTACGAACAAACGCCGGATGCCGAAACGCTGCTGCTGAACAACAACGTTTCCACCGCCGCCACGGAAGAAGAAGCCGAGGAAGAAGCCGAAGCGGCTCTGTCGACCGTGGACAGCGAGTTTGGCCGCACCACCGATCCCGTGCGCATGTACATGCGCGAAATGGGTACGGTCGAGTTGCTGACCCGTGAAGGCGAAATCGAGATTGCCAAACGCATTGAAGGCGGCCTGATGGCGATGATGGAGGCCATCTCGGCTTCTCCCGCCACCATCGCTGAAGTCTTGCGCCTGGGCGAAGACATCCGCGAAAACAAGGTCGTCATCACGACCATCGTGGACGGCTTCTCCAACCCCAACGAAGCTGACGATTACGTGGCCGAGGAAGACTTTGACGAGTTCGACGCGGCCGATGATGACGACGGCAAAGGCGGCTCCAAAGCGTTGACAAAAAAGCTGGAAGAACTCAAGCGTGAAGCCCTCATCCGCTTCGACAAGATGCGTGAGCTGTTCGAGAAGATCCACAAAACCTATGACAAGGAAGGTTACGGCACGCCGACCTACGTCAAGACCCAAAAGGCCTTGTCTGAAGAGTTGATGTCGATCCGCTTTACCGCCAAAGCCATTGAAAAATTGTGCGACATGGTGCGTTCGCAGGTGGATGACGTTCGCAAAAAAGAACGCGAACTGCGCCGCATCATTGTGGACAAATGCGGCTACCCGCAAGAGCACTTTATCGCTGATTTCAGCGGCCGCGACAAGAATGGCAACAAGGTAGCCAGCCAGTTGCTCAATCTGAAATGGATCGAGAAACAAGCGGCAGCAGGCAAGCCCTGGAGCACGATCATGGCTCGCAACATCCCGCCGGTGCAAGACCTGCAGCAAAAGCTCACCGACCTGCAATCCAAGGTGGTAGTGCCGCTTGATCAGCTCAAGGACATCAACAAACGCATGAACTCGGGCGAGTACTCTTCGCGCGCGGCCAAGAAGGAAATGATCGAGGCCAACTTGCGTTTGGTGATCTCGATTGCCAAGAAATACACCAACCGTGGCCTGCAGTTCCTGGACCTGATCCAGGAGGGCAACATCGGCTTGATGAAGGCGGTGGACAAGTTTGAATACCGTCGCGGCTACAAGTTCTCGACCTACGCCACGTGGTGGATTCGCCAGGCGATCACGCGTTCGATCGCGGACCAGGCGCGCACGATTCGTATCCCCGTGCACATGATCGAAACCATCAACAAGATGAACCGCATCAGCCGTCAGCACCTGCAGGAGTTTGGCTTTGAGCCCGACGCCAGCGTGCTGGCCGAGCGCATGGAGATTCCGGAAGACAAGATCCGCAAGATCATGAAGATTGCCAAAGAGCCGATCTCCATGGAAACACCGATCGGTGACGATGACGACAGCCACCTGGGCGACTTCATTGAAGACGGTGCCAACACCGCCCCCATGGAAGCGGCGATGCAGGCTGGCCTGCGCGATGTCGTCAAGGACATTCTGGACAGCCTCACCCCACGCGAAGCCAAGGTGCTGCGCATGCGCTTTGGTATCGAAATGACTTCCGACCACACGCTGGAAGAAGTGGGCAAGCAGTTTGACGTGACGCGTGAGCGCATCCGCCAGATCGAAGCCAAGGCCTTGCGCAAGCTCAAGCATCCTTCGCGTTCAGACAAGCTGCGCAGCTTTACAGACAACCTGTAAACACCACCGCTAGCTTCACAATAAAAAGCGCCTCAGGCCCTGGATAACAGGGCGTGAGGCGCTATTTTTTTGGTAGCGTCAGTTCTGCGAACTCAGTCCACTTTTTCCAGCGCCAGCAGCCCGGTCGCCGTGTTGGAAATCGGGATGTGGTAATTGCTGTGCACCTTGCGCACGCCTGCTCCTTGGCCTGCGCTCAGGGACGCGCGCATGGCCAGCCACATCAACAGCTCCACGCCTTGCGTGCCGGTTTTCTCCACCAGTTCATGAATACTGAACTGCGTGGCCCACTCGGGGTTGCTTACCAAGCTCTCCATGAACTGCAGGTCAAATTCCTTGTTGATGTGACCGGCGCGTTCGCCATCCAACTGGTGCGACAGGCCGCCGGAACCAATCACCGCCACCGTCTTGCTGCTGTCCCAGGCCGCAATCGCCTCGCCCACGGCCTTGCCCATGGCGTACACGCGGCTGGCTTTGGGCAGCGGAAACTGCACGGTGTTGATGCACACGGGTACGATGGTCACGGGGCATTCGCCTTCAGGCCATAGCAGCTTCAAAGGCAGTGTGCAGGCGTGGTCCACCAGCATTTCCTGGCAGGTGACGATGTCGAACTCTTTCTCCACCAGCGTGTTGATGATCTGCCACGACAGGTCCAGCTCGCCCTTGAACGAGGGCGACGTGGGAATGCCCCAGCCCTCATCCGCGTTGCTGTATTGCGGTGCAGCACCCACGGCGAAGGTGGGCATCTTGTCGAGGAAGAAATTGAGGCCGTGGTCGTTGTAAAAAATCACCACCACGTCCGGCTTCTTTTCACCCAGCCACTTTTGCACCGGTGGGTAGCCGTCAAAAAAAGGTTTCCAGTACGGGTCTTGCTGCACGCCCTTGTGAATGGCGTTGCCGATGGCAGGAATGTGCGAGGTGCCGATGCAGCCGATGAGTTGTGCCATGTGGGTTCTCCTGAGTGTGTTCGTTATTGGCCTGCGGCCACGAGCTTGGCCTTGAATTCGTCTTTGCTCATCCCAGTTTGTTGCGCGCCAATGTCCTGCATGTCCAGGCCAAAAATGCCCGCAAACTTGGCCAGGTAATAGGCGTTGCCGCCGGCAGCGATGAGCTGCAGCACGTTGCGGGCGCGAATGGCGGCAGCTTGCGGCTCGGTCAATTCAAACTGGCGCATGTAGGCCTCTTCGTCCTGCTTGAACGCGGCGCGGTTCTCGGCCGAGTTGAACGAAAAACACATCTTGTTGAGCGCATAACCCTTTTTGGCCTGCTCGCCATCAAAAGGCGTGGTGCCGGGAATGGGGGGCAATATTTGGGATGAAGCCACGATTTGTCTCCTGTTGTTGATCAAGGTCAACCGCGAGTATTGAACCTCCATTGCCAAAGATAAAGGCATCAATCAAGATGCAACCCATGAGCAAATTCGATTATTCAGACTTGGATGGCCGCCTCTTGAAGCTGCTGGTGGCGGTGGTGGAAACCGGGTCGATCACCGGCGCGGCGCTGCGCCTGGGCGTGACGCAATCGGCCGTGAGCCACCTGCTGGACAAGCTGCGCGCCATCACCGGCGACCCGCTGTTTGTCAAAAGCGGGCGCGGCATTGTGGCCACGGCGCGGGCCGAAGCCCTGGCGGTGCAGGCCCGCGAGCTGCTGGCCACGCTGGAGCGCTTTGCCATGTCGGGCGAGTTTGACCCGGCGCGCTGGCAAACCACCTTCACCATCGCCGCCAATGATTTCCAGCGCGACGTGCTGCTGCCCGCCCTCATGGCCCGGCTGCGCGCGCAGGCCCCGGGGGTGGCGCTGCGCATCATTCCATCAAGCATTCCCAGCCTGGAAATGCTGCGCCACGAACACTGCCAGCTCGTCATCAGCCCGCGCCCGCCGGATGGCACCGACATCCTGCAAAAGCGCCTGTTTGAAGACGACTACCGCGTGTTTTACGACCCCGCACAACGCGAGGCGCCGCACACCGAGGCCGACTACTTGGCCGCCGAACACGTCACTGTGGTGTACGAGCCCAAACGCTCGCTGGACCTGGACCAATGGCTGGCCGAGCGCGGCGTGCCACGGCGCTTTGCGGTGATGGTGCCCGGCTTTGCCGGCCTGCCGCCATTCATTCGCGGCACCCGGCTGCTGGCCACCGCACCCGGCCTGCTGCGCGTGCACCTGCTGCGCGACCTGGGCTGCGCCCCGGTGCCGGTGCCCTGCCCCACGATGCCCATGTACATGATCTGGCACCTGCGCCACCAACACGACCCGGCGCACCGCTGGCTGCGCGGGCAGCTCGAAGCCGTGGTCAGCGCAGACCTGCGCCCGGCCGAATCACCAGCTCGGCAAACCCCGTCAGCGCGTCCGGCTCCCGCGTGAAATCCCACTCAGGCAGCAAAGCCAGCAAGACCTCCGCCGTGGTGCGCACGGTGCAGCCATAAGCCACATGCCCGCCAACCACCGCGCCCGTGGCCGTGGACAGCGCCATGTGCAGGTGCGAGTGGCTGCGCGCCTCGTTGAACGCCACGGTGCCCGACAAGGTCAGGATTTCCGTCGCGCCAGTCAGATGCTGCGGCTGGTCCACACCGGCAAAACGAAGTTGCGCGTCAACCAGACTGCCAATGCCGGACAGCACAAATGCGGCGCGGCAGTTTTGACCCCGCACCGCCGCTTCAATGGTCCGGCGCAGGTCCTGACCGGGGGTGAGGCGGATGGGGAGGGTTTGCATGGGTTGATGAGGTTTATATGGAAAACGGGGCTGCAGCCTAGGTGGGACGTGCGGGAGTAGCTATTAAATGCATAGCAATTCATCAGCCACTACGTGCACACCAGCTGAACTTACGCTTCGCCCAACTCGTCCAAAACGGCCTGCACATGGAGAATCAGCGGGGGAAGCGAAATTTGGACCACGTTCCACACCGTGCTGACGTTCACAGTTGCATAACCATGAATCAACTGATTGCGAAAGGCCACGATCTGCGGCAGGTCTGGAATGCGCGTTGCCAGCGTGGCATCCAGTTTGGCCAATTGGTTGAGCGCTTCACCGATGATTTCAAACTTGCGTTCGACAGCAGACTGCGCCATGGCGTTGCCCGCATACGCTGCAGCATCCATGCCGTTGACGAAGCTCTGAATCGCCAAGGCCGACTCGCGCGCATCCCACAAGAAAGCACGTGGGTCACGCTGCATAGACGGCTTCCCGGCTGCGGTTGATGCTGGCCAGCACATAAGGATTTCGCACAGCGCCGGGCTCAACCAGATCGACGCCGCGCCCCAACAGTTTTTCAAGCGCGGCCTTGGCGCCAAAAAACTCATTCAAACCAGCGTGAGCATCTGGAGCGAACTCCACCAAAAAATCAGCATCGCTGCTGGCAGGATTGAAGTCGTCAGCCCGCGCCGCAGAACCAAACACATCCAACCGGCTGATGCGGTAACGCTGGCAAATTGCCGAAATACCGGAGCTGTGTTGGGCGATGGCGGGGTGCATGAGAAGAATTCTAGGTGGGTTTAGCAATTTCAAACTGTGTACAAGCACGCTACCTACTTTGAAGGAGGAAAGTACAGCGGCAGAGGAACCGCAGCAAGTTCCTGCCGGTTCTGCGTATCCTGCTTGCTCAGGCCCAGCGTCTGACCAGGCAATTGCGAGGTATCTACACCAAACCGCACCACAACAAGATCGGCTACGCGGTCATTGCCATCGCTAAAACGAAGCGTTCTCGGTGGCCCCAACACCGGTATGTCCACCAGTTCGCAGTTTCGGGAAATCTCGAACCATCCGGCCACGCCACTGTCGCCATGTCTTTCAATGCATTGCGCAAAATAATGGACCATGAACCGGTTGAGCGAATAGGACTTCGAAAAATACGACTCCTTGATGCATAGGCGCACGCTTTCCACGTCGTCTCGCAGCATGTCAATCGCTGCATAGGCCAGCGCGCTGTCCAGGGACAGCTCCTGTGCCACCGCCGCATAAGCTTTGTCGAGCGTTTCCTGGGCGCTGGCGCGCAATGCGTCGTTGTTCGCCCAGATCGACATCTGCGCATGCTGGGCTTCCAGGGAAATGATTCGCGGCAGACTCTTGGCCAGCACCCCTTGCCGGTCATGGGACAAAAGTTTGTGCCAGGTATCGACCGGGTGAATGTGCCGCGTCAACGCCCGCAGCGTGTCCTGCAAGGCACCATCGCCACCGCCCAAAACGACAATCCGGGGTTTGAAGGTAAATCCGCATTGGTGCTCCAGCATTCGGTCACTGGCCCAAAACGGCAGCCCCGGTACTACATGGCCGCTGAAGGCGCCTTTGATTTGTGTATTTTCCGTGCCAAGCCCGCCCGCCAGAATGACAAAGCGCGGTTGAAGGGGCCGATGAAGCGACTGGCTGTTTTGCCAGGGCGTACCCCCCTCAATTGCCACATCCACCCTTTCATACTCTTTGCCCGCTTGAAATGCCCGCCTCTGTTCAACCAGCCAGGCCTTGATAGCGTCGTTGGTGCGATCGCGCTTGATACCAATTTGCAGCCGTAAATGAGAGCCAAGGTTCTTCAGGCTGTCCTGCAACGCATCGTCCCAACCGACCACCAGGGCTGGTGGCTCGACAGGGACAGCAAACCCAAACGGCAACGGTGGCTCCTTCTTGTTGTCCCAGGCCGCCAGCACGCTGACCCCGGGCGGGGGGGGCATCTTTTGAGACGCATGCACATCCAGCGGCCACTCGTACATGTAGGGCCCGACATAGCGGTTGAACACGCCACGTTGTAAGGCAAACGGCGCCTTGTCTGAGGTGTCAATGATCTGCACGTCCACGCCATGGCGGGCGAGCACAATGCCTGCCGATACACCGGCCACGCCAGCACCCACGATCAAAACCTGATTGCAGACCTTGAACTGATCCCCGGCAACCAGCGCCTCGGCAAGCGCCACGGCGCGGTGCATCTGGTCACGCATGCTGACGTGGTACATCTGGCTCGACAAGTCGAACAAATTGGGGCCCACCTTGTAGGCCAGCAAAGGGAGGGCGGAGACCTTGATCACATCAAGCTCCCTTCGTCCTGACCGTCCGGTCCGGCCCATGGGCCCAGCGCCTCAAGCACCAGCAAGTCCTGCGCGTCGTCGGGCAGGCAAAAAAGAACCGGATGCGACAACACTTCGGCCAGGCCACCGCCGCCCGGCCCCTCCTGATCGCCATCGCCGGGGCCATCCCTGCCACCGCCACCGCGATCCCCACCCCCTGCGCCCTCATCATTTCCACGACCGCCCTCCACCCGCGGCGTCGCGAGGGTCCAGGTGGGGTCCGCGCGCAAATTTTGCCCAGCGCGTAAAACGCCAATTTCAGCCAGGCTACCTAAAACGCTTTTCAACGTAAGCACTGAAGGGACGTGCAAATTAAAGGTTTCCTCACGCTCCAGACTCTGGCGGGCCTGCTCCAAATGGCGGAAAACACGCTCGACATCTTGCGCTTCAGGACTATCGTGCAGGAATCTCAAGATATGAAACAAGTAACTGTGTCGTGCAGCCATGTGAAATTCTTTCTAATGAGACGGGTTTTCGAGCAGACGATAAGACTTTATAAGAAATAGGCCGCTAGCGCAGGTAGAACGTGCGGTAACAGCTACTAAATCAATAGCAAATTCAGAGCACGGCGCAACTGACACCAAGGCCTCAAATGAGGCTATCCAAGTTTCGCGCCTTCCAGGTAGTGGGCTCCCGTGTGGCCTGGTGGCCAATGAACCAGAACGGCAGCACATGCTCGGTGATGCCCGAACTACTGGGGAATCTTTGGGCGCCACGATCCGCCATGATGACCAGATCCCACTTGACGCGAACAGACGTCATTTTGGCGCACTGGCCTGGCCGATAAGCATTCCAGTGGACTGGGCAGCTCAACATCACCAGCGAATTGAGGGGGCTGGTGTGACTCGCCAGCATCGCCACATTGCAGCCATGGCTATGGGCCACCACATCGGGGAGCAGGATGCTGCGTTGATGCAACCAGTCCACCAACTTCTCGGCGGCCTCTTCCCGCGCATAGTCATTGAACCCACCTGACCAGCGATAAAAATCGCCGTTGGCATACAAACTGGAGCGCGTGCCGTTCTTCAGGTACTGGTGCAAATCGCCCAATTGGGGCCGCCACCATTCCTGCATCGCCTTGTTATGCCACTGAAAGAGGGTGCCGTGCACCAGCAGCGCCGTAGTGGCGGTGCTGGCTTGGGTGTTGACTGGCGTGGCCGCGCGGTTTGCGCCGCCGCCCGACGACGCGCCAAAGCGCATGGGCAGCCCATCCGGGACATCCAGCCCAGCGCGATTCAAGCCCATGGAGGCCAATTCCAAAATCAGGCCACCATCAGCCGCCAAGGAAAGCGCCCGATGGAGCACACCAACCGCTTGCCCCACGCGCAAAGGATTTTTAGTGAAGGTCAGTGCCGCGACCGCCGCAGAAACTTGTATCAAGGGGTTCTCGTGACTGAGGTTGACCAGACTCAGCGCCATGGCGGCCTGCCTCGCCCGCACTTCGTCTGCCCCAAAAAGCCAGCCATTGAAATCGTCGAGCAATTGCGCTTTGCCGGGTTGCTTGTGATAAAGCCTTCTGACCCGGTTTCGATTTGATTTGCCGGAATCGATCTTTCTGGTGCCTTTCGCTTCAGACAAGTAGGCGGCCATTTCATCTGCCAGGCGAATGTCAAACCCATCAATGAGCGCCTCACGAGCGTCCAAAACATGGGGCCACGCCAACTCGGTATCCGAACGAAAGTCTTCAAGCACCGCGTCACTTGACGGGTACATCATCTGCGCGGTGCCCAACTGCAGCGCGGCCATCGCCGCAGCGGTTCCACTGTCCACCTCTTGCTGCAACAGGGCAGCCGTCACCTCAGAAAATGGCACCGGTTTTTCGATCATGGCGTGAGGCTCCTTGTGGTTGCCCTTAGCGGGCTATTGGGCTATTGATTTGTGTGGGGTGAGTATCTGGGGCTTGCCAGCGTCGGGGGGATGGGCCAGGCAAAAGTTCACCGCATTCGGCGCTTCGGCAAAACGGTCAAACGGTCAAACGGTCAAACGGTCAAACGGTCAAAGTGTTCCAGTAATTGGGTGGCGTTCATGTAGCAAACAATTCAATATCATCCATGGGGTAGTGCTTGCGGTTGTGCGTCCACAGCGGGCAGCGGTGCGTGCGTGCCGTTGCGGCGAGCACGTAGTCTTCCAGCGAGATGCCCGAGAACGCCTTGGAAAATTGGTTGGCATACAAGCCTGCGATGCGCCCCGTTTCGATATCCATGTCGATGCGGTGGCACAAATCAAACAGTGCTTCAACGTCTTTGTATTCACGCTTGAAGGCCCCGGCATAAACCTCGGCGACAACCATGGGGCAGATCAAGAACTGGGTTTGGGCCTCCAGCAACGCCAGAAAGCGATCAACCACTGCAGGCACCTTTTTGAGCAGGTCGATCACGATGTTGGTGTCCAGCACCAGACGCTCGGGCGTCATGCGTCATCACCCGTTCGCAAAATTCGGCTTTTGCTGCGGATGGCGCGCACATAGTCGTCAGAGTCCACTCCCGCGAAGCTCTCAAGGGGTTTCAGTCGCTCAAAGTAGGCGCGTGCATCGGCTACGGGGTCTTTTTGAATGTCTTTTTCCAGCGTGCGGCGAATGAGTTCGGAAATGCTCACACCCACGCTACGAGAGCGCACTTTCAGGCTCTCGTAGAGGGCATCCTGCAGGTAAATTTGGGTACGGTGCATGACTCACTCCAGCGTAATTGATGTATAAAACTATACATCAAAACGAAAACTTTGGAGAATCTGGATTTGTCGCGCCAGCGGTGAGACTATTGCCACGATCGCCCATGCATTGGAACTCTTCCGCTTTGTTTCAATGTCCATATTTGGCGTACACCGCACGCAGTTCTTCTGCCGAAGCAAACTCACCGCGATCAGCTTCTTGCAAGCCGGTTCGGATGTCTGCGAGTTGCCACTGTTCTCTGCGAACGTCCCAGTCTTTGAAAACGGGCCGGCGCTGCGATGCATTTGTGACACCAGTGGTGTCACTTTTGAAAGCCTGCGGCACCAGTGCTTTTTTACTTGTGCTCATCGCAACAATGTCTCGAGCAAAATAGCCTTGAGCTGGTCGCGCAGTGCAGCGGCCTTGGCTTAGGGCTTAATCATCGTTGCCTTAACTGTATTTCTGGCTGACATGCAATTGTTGTTATGGGTACGTAAAGGGCTTTTCAACCCCAGGTGCGGGTAAGGAGCTCGTCCAGGGCGTCGGCAATGGCTTGGCCAAAGTCAGCCAGGGACGCAACATGCTCCCCCAACTGGTCCACGGCGACAGAAACCATATCAAGCGGGTGCAGCACGACGGGAATGCCGTCCACTTCAAACACCGGGTTCATACGCGAACCAGCGGTAGCCGTCTGGCCGGGCAGCGCACTGCGACGCACCAGCGGCACCACCATGCGCCTGCGATAGCGATCAAACAACGATGACTGCACCACCACCACGAATGGGATGGATTCCTTCAACGGCCCTTTATTGCGGTGTACGTCGAACTGCGCCATTACAAAGTGGAGTGCTCGTCGGCAAATGAACCCACCGCCGCGTGCATGGCGTTCCAGTCGGTTGCAGCGGCATCGGCCTGCTGCTGGCGTGTCAGGCGGGTTTGCTGTTGCTGGGCCACGTAGGCGGCAAGCAACTCCTCCATGGTGGCAGAGAGGTTGCTGGTGTAGGTCTTGGCCTGTGCGACCAGACCTTCGTTCAAGGTCAGGTTGACGGCGCGTTTGCGCATGCTGGCAGCAGCGGCACTGGATGCGACTTGCATGTTGAACTCCTGTTGATAACGGATGCGCATATTATGCGCATAAACCAGTTTCAGGCGACGTCCTGCTCGAATCCGGCTTTGGTGCCGAAGGGCTGGATGAGTTGAAAGTGCGTGCCCATCTGGTTGAAGGGCGGAATTTCAAGGAGCTTGACGTTATCAAGCCCGCCGTCTGCCTGCGTGGCTGGCTAACCGATTTCATATAAGAAATCAGCCTGTAGCCCAGGTACTACTTGCGGGAGCAGCTATTTATTTAGTAGCAGACTTCGCACTCGACCCACGCGCCTTCTCCACCGGGTACTTCTCGCCGTTGACGAGCATCTTGAGCCGTGCGGCCTCGGCCAGATCAATGCCGAGCTTGTCGCACAGCTGCAGCAAATAGAGCAGCACATCAGCTGCCTCGGCCGCCACTTCAGCTTGCTTGGGCGCGTCAAGCGAACGGCTTTGTTCTTCGGTCAGCCACTGAAAGTGCTCCAGCAATTCGGCAGCCTCCACGCTCAGGGCCGAGGCCAGGTTTTTGGGTGAATGAAACTGCGCCCAGTCGCGTGCGTCGGCAAAGTCGCGCAGGGCCTGGGTGAGGGTTTGAAGGTCATTGTTCATGACCGCCATTGTGGCGGCATGGGGCATTGAACCGGCAAGGAGGCAACGACCACCTGGCCGGGTGGCTCAGGCAGGTTTAGCCGCGTTTGAACCAGCCGCCACGGTGCGCCATGAAGTCGCGCACTTTTTGCTGTTGCGCGGGGTTGAGGCTGTCGTAAAAGTCTGCCAGGGCCGCAATCACCTCGGGGCTCCTGCTTTGCAGGGCCGTGGTTTTTTCGGTGACCAGGGCCTGCGCGCGGGTTTTGTCGAACTTGTCGCCCGCCACCAGCGCACTCATCTCGGCGCGGGGGTTGGTCGTCTGCCCCATGAGGGCCACGCGCTGCGCATGCAGCTTGTCGGCCAGCACGGTGAGGCGCTGCTTCTGCTCGGCATTGAGGTCGAGCTTGCCGCTCACACGCTCCACCATCTTGCTGCGGTGCTGGGCGCTTTGGTCCGCACTCACGTTGTCGCCAAAGCCTGGGGGCCGGTGGCCGCAGGCGATAAGGCCACCGGCCAAAATGACGGCGCTAAAGAGCCCAATACAGGTGCGTTTGATCCAGATTTTCATGACAGTTTTTCAACTTCCAAAAGGAATTAAAGAAGACTGTCATGCTGCCTTCATAACGTAAAGGCTTTGTGTCTGCACGGTATCGGTTTGTTTCGGCTCAGGTCAGGCCGTCAAACCGACGACCGGTTCAAGCCGCTTTGCTTTTGCGACGACGTGCAATGGTGCCCATCAGGCCCAGTCCGGCCAGCAGCATCGCGTAGCTCTCTGGCTCTGGAACGGCGCTGATGGTGAAGGCGGTGGTGTTGGGCACGGTGGCGGCGAACGATCCATCACCCAGGTCCTGCCAGTTGGCCACGGTGCTGACCATCGTCTTGTAGCCCGCGAAGCTCACCTGACCTGCGCGCGCGCCGTTGTATTGGGCGAAGTCTGAACTGTTGCTCAGTTGAATCGCGCCAGCACCAATCGACAGGCCGGTATTGGTCAAATAACCGTCTGCGGCAGTACCCAGCGTGCCACTGCTGACCACGGCCAGAAAACTGGTTGGGGCCGTAGCCGAGGTACCCGTGTAGGCGTAGATGGTGTCTGATGTCTGGCTCAGGCCGTAGTTGGTGCTGCCACTCACAGCTTCACGCTGAAAGGTACCCACTGATGCGCCCAGCAAGGTGGCGTTGTCGATTTTGTTGAAACGAATCACTGTGCCGGCGCTGATCGTCGAGGCACCGGAGGTCCAGGATGAGTAGCTCTCGCCGGCGTTGAAGGCGAGGCCGTCCCATTCGTTGTCCGTGAAGTAGATCTTGGAGTTGGCGGCCAGGTCCACAAACGTGACGAGGGACATGCCGTCTTCGTCGGCATTGAAGGAAGTAAAGGCCAGATCACCCGTGGTCAGGGCGCTGGCATTGAGAGCAGCAAGGGCGACGATGGCGCCAGTCAACAATTGTTTTTTCATGACATCTTTCTGGAGTTAAAGGGTGCCGGACGATGCCGACTTGGGGACGGGAATATGGCGGCGGCGGGCAACGCCCACCAGTCCCAAGCCAGCGAGCAGCATGGCGTAGGTCTCGGGTTCGGGCACAGCAGCTATGGTGAAGTTGCCGTTCAGGCTGGCACCGGCATCAACCAATGCATATGGCGTGTTGGACGGCACAAAACTGGCGTTTTCAAGCAGGGCACCGGTGAGCATGAAACTGCTGAAGGTGAGTTGTTCACCCACCGTGCCGGCAAAGCTGAAGTTCACCGACTGGAGACCGCTTTGTTGCACGTCCCAAAAATATTCACCCACCACATTGGTGCCGCGTGACACGGACATGCCCAGGCCGAGGTAACCGCCAGAGACCGCGCTGTCAAGGTTGTAGAGCGCATTGGCAGCACCTGCAAAGCTGACCTGTACCGTGGAGCCGCTGGCTTCACCGGCCTGGCCCACAATTTTGAGGTTGACCGATGAGAGGTCAAGAAATGCATCCTGCTGGTGGCTGGCAACGCTCAGCGCACCGGAGGCGTTGGCCGTCAGCGATTGACTGAGGTTCATCGACAGGTGGGTGCTGGCAGCGGTAAAGCTCAGCGCGGCGTCTGCCGCGTAGCCATGTGTGAGGCTACCGTTGCCCCAGGACTGGGTGAACTGGCTGCTACCCGAGAGCGAGACGGTGCCCGAGGCAGGGGATGTATCAACAGCGGCGCTGTCAACGGGCAGGCCGTTGGTCGCGGCGCTGTAACCACCCGCTGCGACGTAGTCCACGCGTTCAAAGTAAGCCGCTTGGGCGACGCTGCCAAGACCCGCCAGCACCAGGGCTGTCAGCAAGGGTTTGATGTGTGTGTTCATTGAATTTTTCTCGGTTTGATGTCAGATGCAGTGCACTCAAGGGGCCGCTGTCACACCCACGCCGGAGGCTTGGGCCGCTGCCATCAGCTTGCTGCGCTCTGCCGCCGTGATCTTTCTCTTGCCAAGCAGGTCAAAACTGACCTTGGAGACATGCGACAGGAAAGCGGACTGACTGCTCCACACCTGCTCGTCCAGAAGCAGGTCGTCAAGGGTGCAGCCTTTGTCGATCACACGGTTGACCACGCCGCTGTTGGTGTTGCCCAGCATCACAACCGGTGACAGGTCGGGGTTCGTGCAGGTACCGGCAGGCACCAGGTTCAAACCCACGATGACGGGATCGTGGTCCGAGTAACGGTACGAATCAGCCGCGTAGAGGCTGCTGACTTGCCCAGCCGACTTGAAGTCGGTGTTGTAGTCAAGAATGCTGGGCTCGTCCGCATTGACATGCCAGTCGCCCACATCAGTCACCTGCGCTGCCAGTGATGGCGTGGCAAGCGCGTGGTCCAGGTAACCCCACTGGCCGTCAAACACATAGCTGTAGGCATTGGCACCGCGGTGGGCTTCGATCAGGTTGATCCAGCTGTTGTTGGTGAACGCCATGATCGGGTCTTCCTTGGCGTAGGAGTTCAGGTCACCAATCACGAGAACATCGGGGTCTCCCGTGCCCGTGGGATTGGTCGCCAGCCAGCTGCGCAACGCGTTGACTGCGTTGACACGCACACCGTTGCAGTTGGCTTGACCGTCGCCGGCATCCGGCACGTCGCACGCGCTGCCCTTGCTCTTGAGGTGATTCACCACGGCAATGAATCGCTCGCCGTCACCGGCGCCCCCCAATTGCTGAAACGCCTGCGCCAGAGCCGGACGACTGCGCGGGGCGCTGTCGCCCCCATTCTGGAAGGCAACGCTGTTGAGCGCACCCGTGGTTCCCGCCAGCGCGACTTTGGCCGTGCGGTAGATGAACCCCACCTTGATGGCATCGGTGCCCATCGCATTGGTCTGACCGGTGCGGGCATCCACGTCCACGAAGGCATAGGTGCCTGGCGCGGTCGCGGCGTTCAATGCATCGAGCAGATTGCGAATGGCGCTGCTTGTGCCGTAGCCGTTGTTTTGCAATTCGCTCAAGCCATAAATATCGGCATCCATCGTCACCATGGCGGCCACGGTCTTGGCTTTCTGGCGGGTGAACTCGGCCGCGTTATCGGCACCGCGGCAGTCCATGGCCGCACCACCCACACCGCCGGTGCATCCGCTGAAGGTGTTGAAATAGTTCAACACATTCATACCCACCACGCGCAGCGTGCCACCAACATTGGGAACCCCATCCGGACGGGGATTGGCCGACGTGAATGTGGGCATGCTCGCTGCCAAGGCATTCACGGGGCGCACGCGCCAGTCGTTGCCGCTGGCGGCATTGCCACTCCAGGTGTAAGTCATCACCCCAACGATGCCTGTGGCCGTGTCGCCGCCCCGCAGGGTGTTGGTGGCGGTCAAGGGCTGCCCGTTGCCGCCAAACATAATCGGGTCAGGATTTTGGCTGTTGCTTGTGTCGTCAAGAATGATTCGGCTCAGGTCGTTCTGGGCCTGCAAGGCCAGCGCGGGTGCACCGGGCGCCACCACATTGGTGGGCTGTGACTGACGGGCATCGGCCGAGAGCACCACTTGACCAAACCGGCCCAGCTGGAACTGCTCGGTGACATACAAGGTTTGCGGCAAGCGCACCAGCATGCCTTCATAACGCTCAAAGTCAGTTGCAGACGCCATGGGCAACATGACATCCACCGGGGCCACACTGCCGGTGCCGCACTGCAGAATGTTGCTGGCGCTCAACTGGGTCTGGTTCTGGAACTCGCCCACCGTGCCCGTGACCCGCACGATCTGGCCCAGCTGGACGTTGGTGTTGCCACCGTTAAAAACAAACACAGCATCCGACGTGGCCGGGTCGTTGTCACCTGCCATGTCCTGCAGATAAAAGCCGCGCAGTGCTGGGGACGGACCCTGAAAATCCCCCACGACCACGCCCTGCGTCGTGACCACACCGCTCAACGGGCTGGCCGCACCGCTGCCCTGAATGGCGTAGGCCCCGGTGAAGGGGGCGTCGCAGCCCGTGGCGCCTGCAGCCACGGAGAAGGTCGCGCTGTAATTGGCTGCCATGGCGGTTGGGATGCCATTCTGATCGGTCACGCTGGCCGCGTTAATGCTCAGGGAGCATGACTCGCCGGGCACAAAATCGTTGAGCGGGTCCAGTGTGAAACTCGTGGCACCGGTATTGACCAGCACCGCTTTCGTGCCGCTGCTCGAACAGCTCAGCGCGTACCACGTACCGCTGGCATTGACAGGCTCGGAGAAATTAACGGTTACGTTGGCATTGACAGCCACCTCAGTCGCCGCATTGGCAGGCACGATACTCGCCACAAAGGGCGCCACATCAACACCCGCGCCAGTACTGCCTGTGTAGGCACCCAGGTCAGCAAAACTATCGACTGCAAACCCGTCCCATTCCAGGGCGGGGTCAAAAGCGTCAAAAGGATTGGTATCGCCGCCCGTCACGGACGACTTGCGGCGCAAGGTGTTGTCTGCCGTACTGGCCAACAGGGTGCCCCACTCGGTGCCGGGGTCCACGCCAATTTGTCCAATCGAATCGACCACCGCAGTGCCTTTGACCAGCACCAGGGCGTCGTCGCCGTTAAACCAGCTTGACGCATTGGTTTGGTTGGCCTTGGCCAGAATCGCCGCGGACGCACTGGCTTGCGCCAGCACAAAGGTGCCCCCGGCAGGCACAGTACCCGTGAGATTGATGGTCAGGCTGGCGGTCGTGCCACCGTTGAAATACATCTGCAGTTTGTAGCCACCGGCCGCCAGAACAATAGGCGATGCAGTGCCGTTGAAGAACTCAACCGCCTTGTTGTTGCTGCTGCCTTCCACGTATTCGGAGATGTAGAGATCAGTGGCGGCAAAAGCGGCTGAACCTGCCGTGCAAGCCAGGCCTGCGATCAATGCCAGCGCATGCTTGCGAAAGCCGCGGGCATCGAAAAAACCAGTGCGTAGCGCCATGTGATCTCACTCCAGTATCAAGGTACAGAAACGAAAATGCTTCTGTAGTGCTTGAATACTAGAAATGAAAAGTTACAACTCGTCGATTACTAAACGACTTTTAGACAGTCCGAACGGCTCCATTTGTGACACTTGATGAACCGGTGGCGCGAACCGACAGTGCTATTTGCCAGCACCAGGCACGGGGCTCAGGAATCCCAGTCGCCGCTCATGTCACCGCCGCTGGCGAGCGCGTCGCCATCGTCCCAGGAGCCGTTGTCGGCCATACCGAAGTTCTGGCCGCCCATGTCGGGGTTGCTGGCCAGCGACTCCTGGCTGTTGTTGTTGGCCAGGTGGTCGCCTTGTGCCGGGTGGCTCTCGTTGCCCATGAGGCTTTTGCCGATGGCTTGTGCGGCCATCACCCCAGCGCCGACCGCCAGGCCCGTGGCGAGACCGCCCATGACCCGTCCGCCCATGCCGCTGCCTGCAGGCTGGCCATACGCTTGCCCATAACCAGGTTGTTGGCCGTGGCCGGGCTGGCCGTAGGGCGGGGCCATGGTACCGGCGCCGCCGTTGTTGCCCATGCCAAAGCCTTGAGGACCATTGAGGCCGCCCGGCATGCCACCGGTGTTGCCTGTGCCATAAGCACCTGGGCTGGAACCAGCTTGAGCGTAGGCCCCTTGCGGCATGCCCGCCTGCGCCGTCTTTTTACGTGACTTGAAAATGAAGAAAGCAATGGCAGCACCGCCCGCGGCCAAGGCCAGGCCCCAGGGGAATGACGATGCTGGGCTCACGGGTGCCGAATACGCGGGCGACGTGGACAACGAACGGCTGCTTTGGGCGTTGTTGACCGGCGCGCTGTTCGCTGATGCGCCGGTTTTGGCGCTGAGCTGGTTGCGCAGGGCCATCACGGCCTCGGACTTGGCAAATGGCAGGCCGGGGGCGAGCTTCTCGGCGGTGGCCAAAGAATCACGCGCTTGGCTCAGCTTGCCCTGGCGGGCCGACAGCTCGGCCTGCACAAAGTGCGCCTTGGCGCTGCCGGGGTGGGCCACCAGCACCTGCTGCATCATCACCTGGGCCTTGTCCAGCTGCCCCGCCTGGGCCGTGTCATACACCTGCTTGAGCGTGGGTTCTGACTGGGCCATGGCCAGACCGGAGCCCACCATGGCGGCGACCACCACCCACTTGCCGATGCGCTGCTTGATTGATCCGTTGAACATGCGTTGTGCCTTTGGAAAAGGTTGTTGTTGAAATACCCCAGCGATGTGGTGCCATCTGTGCGTTAAACAAGGGGCGCACACGTGGAGAAGCCAGTAAATTTAAGGTAAATCGGCCTGTAGCCCATACAGGACGTGCGGGAGAAGCTATGTTTTCAATAGCGACTCAGGCGCTGTAAAAACAGGGGCAGATGGCGCGCGGGACACCAGTTCTGCGGCCTGCTCACACAGATCGGGCAACAAACGCAGGCACAAGACCAGCTGTGCCTGCAGCACACGGCACCCCTCCGACACCGCTTCACCGTTCAGTGTGGACGCCAGCGTCTTGAGCCGTTCGGCGTCCTGCGGGCGGTTGGCCGCGCCCAAGGTGCGGCGTTCGTCCAGCGCCAAGGCCAGGGCGTCCAGCGTGATCAGTAAGTACGACGCGGCGTGTGCCGAGGCCTCATCCGGCAGAACGAGTTGCTGCGTATCGCGGTGCGCGCCCAGCGCCGAGAGGTAGTTCAGAAACGTGTGCGACAGCACCAGAAAACGCGTGCCCGCCCCGGCATGGCGGCGCACATAAAACGGCTCCTGAAACACCGCCGACAAGGCGCCGGACAGGGCCGCATCGGCGTTGTGCGCATCGCGCCGGGCCAGCCGGTAGGCCAGGTGGTCCTGCTTGCCGGACCGGTACTGGGCCATGATCTCGCGCAGGTACTGGGCCTGGGCCCGCACCGCCTGCGCTGCCACGCGGTGCAGCTGGCGCGACTGCCAGCTGGGCAGCACCAGCCACACGGCCAGCCCGGCGATCAGGCTGCCCAAGAGCGTGTCATACAGGCGCGGCACGATCAGGCCAAAGCCGTCGCCCACCTGGTTGAACGACAGCAGCACCAGCGAGGTGATGGCCGCCGTGGCCAGCGTGTACTGCGACTGGCGCGTGGCAAAAAACACCACGCCCGCCACCACCGTGAAGGCCGATTGCGCGAGCACGTCAGGGAACAATCGCAGCAACACCCAGCCCACCACCAGGCCCAACACCGTGCCGCTGATGCGCTGCGCCAAACGCTTGAGCGTGGCGCCGTACTTGGGCTGGCACACAAATATGATGGTCAGCAAAATCCAGAGCCCGTAGTGGTCGCCCGTGGCCAGCATGACGCCGTAGCCCACCATCAGCGCCAGGCTCATGCGCAGCGCATGGCGCATGAGGGGCGATGCCAGGTGCCACTGCGCGCGCAGGCGCTGCCAGCCCTCGGCCACCGAACGCGGGTTGCGGTCGAGCAAGCTGGTATCGGTGGGCAACGGCCCGTTGAGCGGGTCCAGCACTGTGCCCAGCACCTGCGCCAGACCGCTCAGGTTGGCAGCCAGCGCCCGCAGGGAACGCAGCGGGCCCGCGCCCAGCGTGGGGGCCGCCTCCTGGGGCGCCCGTGTTTCGATGTGGCGCAGCGAGGCCTTCAGGTCATCGAGGGCGCGTGCGGTCACGCCGTCCTGCACCGTGGCGCCGCGCTGCTGGATGACGCGCGCCAGCGTCAGGCAGTCCTGCCCCAGCAGGTCAAGCACGCGCTGGCAGCGGTACAGCACATCGCTGTGGAAGAAAGCGTTGGCCAGCACGTCGTACTGGTCATGCGAGGACGTGACTCGTTCGTGCACGTCTTGCGCCACAAAATAAATCTGCAGCGCCTCGCGCAGCCACGCAGGCGACGGGCCCGGCCCGAGGCGGATGAACAGACTGTCCTTGACCGCGTTCAGCGCCTCGACCACGCGCCCGTTGTGCAGCGCGAGCGACAGTCGCCTGCGCTCCAGGTCAATGCCGCGCACAGGCTCCAGCAGGCGGGACTTGAGCTGCAGGTACACGCCCAGCACCTCGTACAAGGCGGCCATTTTTTGGCGCACGGTGAGCATGGGCAGGGCGGCGGCCCACAGCACCGCAATCAGCCCGTACCACGCCGCACCGGCCAGCAACAGGGACACCGACCACGGCGCCGAGGCATGGCCGGGCTGCGGCTGGGCCGCAAGCGCCGTGTAGATGGCCAGAATCAGCGTGGCAAACGCCATGGCGCGGTAGCGCTCGCCCAGCGCCCCCAGCAGCGTCAGGGCAAAGGCCGAGAGCCCCAGCACCGCCATCAGCCAGCCGGGGTACGGCAGGCTGGTTTTGATGGCCAGCGCCATCGCGGCAAAACACAGCAGGGTGATGAGTTGAGCTTTGAGTTGCCCGCGCCAGCTGTCATCGGTTTCTGCCAGCGCCCCGGCAATCACGCCCAACAGCAGCGGGATGACGGCCTGCGTCTGGTCCAGCCACCAGCCGCCCAGCGTCACGCTGGCCAGTGCGACCAGGGAACGCAGCCCGCGCGAAAAAGCGTCCTGCTTCCAGCCGTGTCGCCAGAACTGGCGCCAGTCATCCCACATCCATCATTCCTCTCTCGGCATTTTTTCGCATGGCTTGCCAGTCGCAAGGATCGCGCCATACGCCCGCAGCGCCCCGCCTCTCAGCGCGCCAGCCACGCGGCAAAGGCGTCGTTGACCGCTTGCGGCTGCTCCAGCGTGCTCATGTGGCCGCATTGCTCGATCACGCACAGCGCAGCATGGGGAATGGCGGCTTGCATGCGTTCGTGCTGGGCTGGTGGGCTCCAGGCGTCGTCACGGCCGCACAGCACCAGCGTGGGGCAGGTGATGGTGGGCAGCAGACCGCCTGCATCAGGCCGGGTGAGCAAGGCCTTGATTTGCGCGGCAAACTGGTCGGCGCTGCTGCGCTCCAGCATGTCCAGAATCGACTGAAACAAAGGCGCATCGCGCTGGTCGGCATGCACCATGGGGCGCGCCCACTGGCTGCCCATGGTGCGCATGCCTTGGCGGCGCGCCTGCGACAACAGCGCCAGGCGCCCTGCCCGCTCGCGTTCGCCATCCTTGCCTGCGGGCAGCGGATGGGTGCCGGTGTCCAGCAAGGCCAGGCGCTGCACGCGCTGCGGTGCCAACCGCAGCACCTCCAGCGCCACACGCCCGCCCATGGAGTGCCCGGCCAGGGCGAAGCGCTGGGCAGGTGCCGTGGCCAGCACGTGCTCGGCCATGGCGGTGAGGGTGTCGCGCAGGCCGTAATCGGGCACGACGCAGTTAGCGCGGTCGGAGAGCGCCTGCACTTGGGGCGCCCACACGGCCGCGTCACACATCAGGCCGGGCAACAAAAGCAAGGTGGGTTTCATCATGAATTTATATAAAACAGGCCGCTAGCCCAGGTAGGACGTGCGCAAGCAGCTATTAAATTTATAGCAGACTCAATACACACCCGGCTCAGAAGGTTTCGCTCAAAAAGTTTCCGTATCCACTTCGCTGTTGCCCTGCGCGTTGTAGCGGGAGCCCTGCACGGCATCGGGGTGAAACAAACCATCCAGCCTGGCGATGGTGGCCGGGCTGAGCGACACCTGCGCCGCGTCCAGGTCTTCCGCCAGATGCGCCACGCTGGTGGTGCCGGGAATGGGGATGATGTTGTCGTCCTTGTGCAGCAGCCAGGCGATGGCCAGCTGCGACGGGCTGCAACCCACCTCACGCGCCACGGCTTTCAAGGACGCCAGCAACTGCAGGTTGGCGGCGTAGTTCTCGGGCGTGAAGCGCGGCATGCTGCGGCGAATGTCTTTGGCGTCCAGCGCGGCCACGTCCATCGGGCCGCACAGAAAGCCCCGGCCCACCGGGCTGAAGGCGACAAAGGCCACGCCCAATGCCTTGCAGGCCTGCAGCACGGCAATCTCGGGGTTGCGCGTCCACAGCGAGTACTCGGTCTGCAGTGCCGCAATGGGGTGCACGGCGTGGGCCTTGCGCAAGGTGGCGGCGGACACTTCGGACAGGCCAATGCTGCGGATGTAGCCTTTGCGCACCAGGTCGCTCAGGGCGCCCACGCTGTCCTCGATCGGTATTTTTTTGTCCCAGCGGTGCAGGTAATACAGGTCAATCACATCCGTCTGCAGGCGGCGCAAGCTGTCCTCGCAGGTCTTGCGGATGGTCTCGGGGCGGCCGTCGATCACGCGCACGGGTTTGCCGTCACCGTTCAGGTCCACGCCCTGCATGCCGCACTTGCTGGCCAGGGTGAATTTCTGGCGGTGCGGTTTCATGACCTTGCCGACCAGGGTTTCGTTGGCGCCAAAGCCGTAGAGGGCCGCGGTGTCGAACAGGGTGACGCCCGCGTCCAGCGCACTCAGGAGCACGCGCTCGCCCTGCTCTGCCGATACGGGCGCGCCGTAAGCGTGGCTCAGGTTCATGCAGCCCAGGCCAATGGACGAGACTTTGAATTCGCCAAGATGTCGTGTTTGCATATTTTTTCTCCGGTTAGAACGCAAATCGGGGTCAGAGCACATCGCCGCAGTGCGACGAGTGATCCAACCCCAATTTACTGACCCCAATGGGCGATGGGTGATTCTATTAACCCGCGTTGAGTTGCTGCTCCAAATCATGCAACACCTGGTAGCAGGGCAGCACGCTGGCCACGCTGCTGTTGGGCTGGCGGCCTTCGCGGATGGCGGCGAAGAACTCGCGGTCTTGCAGTTCAATGCCGTTCATGGACACATCCACCTGGCTCACGTCGATCTTCTCGTCCTTGCCGGTGAACAGGTCGTCGTAACGCGCCAGGTAAGTGGCCGTGTCGCCGATGTAGCGGAAGAAGGTACCCAGGGGGCCGTCGTTGTTAAACGAAAGCGACAAGGTGCAGATCGCTCCGTTGGCCGCCTGGAGCTGGATGGACATGTCCATCGCAATCCCCAGCGTGGGGTGAATCGGGCCCTGCACGGCGTTGGCCTTGACGATGGGGCTGCCGCACTGGTAGGCAAACAGGTCCACCGTGTGGGCTGCGTGGTGCCACAGCAGGTGGTCGGTCCAGCTGCGTGCCTGGCCCAGCGCGTTCATGTTGGTACGGCGGAAGAAGTAGGTTTGCACATCCATTTGCTGGATGTTGAACCGGCCTGCCGTGATCTCTTTGTGCACGTACTGGTGGCTGGGGTTGAAGCGGCGGGTGTGGCCGCACATCGCCACCAGGCCAGTCTGCTCCTGAATGGCGGCCACTTCAAGGGCGCCCCGCAGGGTGTCGGCCAACGGAATCTCCACCTGCACGTGTTTGCCGGCTTTCATGCAGGCAATACTTTGCTCGGCGTGCATCTGGGTGGGCGTACACAGAATGACGGCGTCCACCTCGGGCAGGGCCAGGCTGTCAGCCAGATCGGTGGCGACATGGCCGATGCCATACAGGGCAGCAGTTTCACGGGTTTTTTCCAGGTCGCGGCTGATCAGGGAGACGACTTCAACGCCGTCAATGTTCTTGATGCCGTCCAGGTGTTTGATGCCGAAGGCGCCAGCGCCAGCGAGGGCGACTTTGATGGTTTTTCTCATTTAAACGTTCTCCAGAATGACGTGGCCGACGGCCGTGTTGGATGCGGGGACATGGTAGAAGCGGTGCTTCAGCCGGGGCGCCTCACCCCCGTTGACATCGTCCATGGCGCCACGGGCAATCAGCCACATGACGAGTTCAATGCCCTCGGAGCCAGCTTCACGCACGTAGTCGATGTGGGGGATGGCCGCCGCGGCAGCGGGGTCGGCAATCAGCTTGTCCAGAAAGACGTTGTCGAACTCCTTGTTGATCAGGCCCGCACGTGGACCCTGCAACTGGTGGCTCATACCGCCCGTGCCCCAGATCTGCACATTCAGGTCTTTGTCAAAACTGTCCACCGCCTTGCGAATGGCCTTGCCCAGGTTGAAGCAACGCTGGCCACTCGGCACGGGGTACTGCACCACATTGACGGCAAACGGAATCACCGGGCAGGGCCAGTGGAAATCGTCCGCTGGGGGCTGGCCGCACATGAGGGACAAGGGCACGGTCAGGCCATGGTCCACGTCCATCTTGTTGACGATGGTCAGGTCAAAGTCTTGCTGGATGACCGACTGCGCAATGTGCGCGGCCAGCTCCGGGTGGCCTTGCACCACGGGCACGGGGCGCGGACCCCAGCCTTCGTCCGCGGGTTGGTAGGACTCCGCCGTGCCAATGGCAAAGGTGGGAATCATGTCCAGGCTGAAGGCCGTGGCGTGGTCGTTGAAGACCAGGATGATGACGTCCGGCTTGTTGTCCTTCATCCACTGCTTGGAGTACTCGTAGCCCGCAAACAGCGGCTGCCAGTACGGCTCGGTGGTCTTGCCCAGGTCAATGGCCGCGCCGATGGCGGGCACGTGGGAGGTGAAAACGGAGGCGGTTATTTTTGCCATGTCAGTTGCTTTCTTTGTTGCCAGCCTGGCCTTGGGGTTGGCGGTGGGCCTGCGCGTCGCCGTCTTCACCGACAACACGGTTGCCGTTGGCCGAGCGGCCTCCACTGATCATCATGTTGCGGTATTCCTCTTCGGTCATGCCAGTCATGCTGCCCGCCATTTGCTGGAAGCTCTTGCCGTCGGTCGCGCCGATTTTGGCGAGGAAATAAATGTTGCCGCCTGCGGCAATGCAGCGGTTGAGGTCGCGGGCCAGCACGGCCTGCTTCTGCTCTTCGGTCATCGGCCACTCATTGAGGTAGGCCACCTCGTCGGCCTTGAAGCGCTCGCGGTTGGCGGCCTTCATGAGCGACATGCAGAACTGGTTCAAGTGGTAGCCCTTGCGCGATTGCTCGGCATCAAAAATGGTGGTGCCGGGCACGTCCAGGTAAGGTTTGTCGAGTGACATGGTTAGCTCCAGTACAGCCGGTTGGGGTTGTCCACGAGCAGCTTTTGTTGCAGCTCGGGCGTGGGCGCAATGTGCGGGATGAAATCGACCAGCAGGCCATCGTCAGGCATGTGGTCTTTGAGGTTGGGGTGTGGCCAGTCGGTGCCCCACAGCACGCGGTCGGGGAACTCGTCCACCAGGCGTTTGGCAAACGGCACCACATCGGCGTAGGCATTTTGTTCGCCGTTCAGGGCTTTGGGGCCGCTGACCGACAGACGCTCAGGGCAGCTCACCTTGCTCCAGATGTTCGGGTGCTCGCGCATCATCTTCACGAACAGCTCGAACTCGGGACCGTCCACGGGTTTGCTCACATCGGGGCGGCCCATGTGGTCCACCACCACGGTGGTGGGCAGCGCGGTGAAGAAGTCATACAGCTCAGGCAGGTCAACCGCCTCAAAGTAAATCACCACATGCCAGCCCAGGGGCGCGATACGGTTGGCAATCTCCAGCAGCACCTCACGCGGGGTGAAGTCGGCCAGGCGTTTGACAAAGTTGAAACGCGTGCCGCGCACACCGGCGGCGTGCATGGCTTGCAACTCCGCATCGGTCACGTTGCGGTTGACGGTGGCCACGCCCTTGGCCTTGCCGTTCGATGCGTTGAGGGCATCGACCAGCGCACGGTTGTCGGAGCCGTGGCAGGTGGCCTGCACGATCACGTTTTTCTCAAACCCCAGGTGGTCGCGCAGGGCGAACAACTGTTCTTTGGACGCATCACACGGGGTGTACTTGCGCTCGGGGGCGTAGGGAAACTGGTCCCCGGGGCCAAAGACGTGGCAATGCGCGTCCACAGCGCCTGCGGGCAGTTTGAAGCGGGGTTTACTGGGGCCGGTGTACCAGTCCAGCCAGCCCGGGGTTTTAGTGAATTCCATGCGATTCCTTTTATTTGCTATCAATTAAATAGCTGCTTACGCAGTATCTACGTCGGCTAGAGGCTGTTTTACCAAAAAGCCAAAAGCCTGGGCGGTAAAGCGTTCTGTGTAGGTCAAGGAGGAGGCCACAGGCCGGGGGACACGAAACAGAACGCTTTGCCGTCCAGGCGCTTACGCTCAGTCCACGTAGCGCAACCCCGCCTTCTCCAGGCCTTCACGCATCTTGTAGTAGTCCAGACCCAGCACGCCCGAGGCAAACACGGCCCGCTTGTCACCTTCGAAGCTCTCACGCTTTTCAGCCGCATCGGCCACCTGCGTCGCCAAAGCGGCAGGCACCACGACCACGCCGTCCACATCGGCAATCACCACGTCGCCGGGGTTGACGATGGCACCGGCGCAAACAACCTGGATGTTGACCGAGCCCAGCGTGGCCTTGATCGTGCCCTTGGAATTGATGGCCTTGCTAAACACGGGGAAGCCCATCTTCTCGAGGTCGGCCACATCGCGCACGCCGCCGTCGATGATCAGGCCCTTGGCGCCGCGCGCCTGAAAGCTGGTGGCCAGCAGGTCACCAAAGAAACCGTCTTCGTTGTCGGTGGTGCAAGCGGCCACGGCCACGTCACCGGGTTGCAACTGCTCGGCGGCCACGTGCATCATCCAGTTGTCGCCGGGTTGCAGCAACACGGTCACCGCCGTGCCGCAGATTTTGGCGCCGTTGTACACGGGGCGCATGTAGGGCTTCATCAGGCCGACGCGGCCCATGGCTTCGTGGATGGTGGCCACGCCGAGTTTGGACAGGCGCTCGACAGCGGCTTTGTCAGCGCGCACGATGTTGCGCTTGACGATGCCCAGTTGGTTCATGGGTAGTGTCATGGTTTATCTCCTTGAATTATTGGTTTTTGGCTTTGAGGAAGGCGTCCAGACGCGGGAACACGCGGCGCGCGTTGCCTTCATAAATCTCGTAGCGGTCGGCATCGCTCAGAATTTTTGACGCTTCGATGTAGCGTTTGGTGTCATCGTAGTAGTGGCCGGTTTCGGGGTCGATACCGCGCACCGCGCCAATCATCTCGCTGGCAAACAGCACGTTTTTCACCGGGATCACGGTGTTGAGCAAGTCAATACCGGGCTGGTGGTACACGCAGGTGTCAAAGTAAATGTTGTTCAGCAGGTGCTCGCTCAGCAGCGGTTTTTTCAGCTCTTGCGCCAGGCCACGGAAACGGCCCCAGTGGTAAGGCACCGCGCCGCCGCCGTGCGGAATCAGAAAGCGCAGCGTGGGGAATTCCTTGAACAAGTCACTGGTCAGGCACTGCATGAAGGCCGTGGTGTCGGCGTTCAGGTAATGGGCGCCAGTGGTGTGGAAGCAGCTGTTGCAGCTGGTGCTGACGTGAATCATGGCGGGAATGTCGTACTCCACCATCTTCTCGTAGATGGGGTACCAGGCCTTGTCGCTCAGCGGGGGCGAGGTCCAGTGGCCGCCGCTCGGATCGGGGTTCAGGTTGATGCCGACGTTGCCGTATTCCTTGACGCATTTTTCCAGCTCGGGAATGCAGGTGGCGGGGTCCACGCCGGGGCTTTGCGGCAGCATGGCGGCGGGCACAAAGTTGTCGGGAAACAACTGGGCCACGCGGTAGCACAGCTCATTGCAGATGGCCGCCCAGGTGCTGGAGACATTGAAGTCGCCAATGTGGTGCGCCATGAAGCTGGCGCGCGGCGAGAAGATGGTGAGGTCACTGCCCCGCTCTTTCATCAGGCGCAGCTGGTTTTGCTCAATGGTCTCGATCAGCTCGTCGTCGCTGATTTTGAGGTCAGCCACTTTGGGCATCATGGCCGGGTCCTTGATGCCGGCAATTTGCTGGTTGCGCCAGTTTTCCAGCGATTTGGGGGCCGTGGTGTAGTGGCCGTGGCAGTCAATGATCATGGTGAGTCTCCTGGTGTTGTCGTGGTGTTGTGTGTCACAGCGGTGGCAAGCTCAAGCGGGCTCCATGCCCTGCTGTCGTTTGGCATCCGCCGCGTCGGGCCCGCTCATGAAATCGAGCAAAGCACGAACGGCGCCGGCCTGCGCAGAGGTCGTGCAGCAGCCGGCAGAAAAAGTCGTGGTGATCTGGATCGCCGATGGCAAGGGCCCCACCACCGCAATGCCTTCGACGTGAATCAGTTCGCTGAGTTGCTGAAAGCCCAGCGCCACCTCGCCCCGCGCGATCAGCGCACCGACCGGCACACCGGGAGGCGGCACCACGAGACGCGCCTGAACAGCGTCGGCAATACCCCAGCGCTCAAACAATTTCATCAGGGCCACGCCACTGGGCCCGGTGGAGTAACTCAGGCTGGGCGCGGCCAGAACCGCCTGGCGCACAGCGTCTTCCGAGCTGATGTCGGGCTGGGGCATGCCCGCGCGCACGGCAACCGCCACGCCCGAGTGCGCCAGATCGCGCTTGCTCTTGGCGTCGATGTGGCCTGAAGCTATCAGTTTATCGATGGCGTCGGAGGCCAAAAACACCACATCGAAGGCTTCACCCGCCTGAACACGCCGGGCCGCATCCACCCCGCCCACCGACTCCATGTCAAGGCGCCAGCCCGTGCGCTGTGTCAACGCCGATGCCAGCTGGGCCAGCAATTGGCGGGTCGCCATGGACGAGATGCCGCGCAGACTCACGGGCGTGGCGGAGATGGTGGACAGGGTAGAGGAATGGGACGCAGCAGAATTCATGGGTCGTATTCTGGCGCTCACGACCCCATTTGTTAAGAGAATGATGCAACTATCAGCTATCACACATTGGCATAATTAACACCTAGCTATTCAAAGAAGGCGCCTCATGGACCTCAAACAACTGGAATACTTTGTCCGCGTGGCCGAACTAGGCAGTTTCACCCGCGCCTCCATCGCGCTGGACATTGCACAGCCTGCGCTCAGCCGCCAGGTCCGCCTGCTGGAAGTGGAGTTGCGCCAAAACCTGCTGACGCGCAATGGCCGCGGCGCCGTCCCGACCGAGGCGGGCAAACTGCTGCTGGCGCACGGCCGCGGCATTTTGCATCAGGTCGAACGCGCGCGGGAAGAACTCGGGCGCGTGCGCGGGTCGCTGGCCGGCCGCGTGGCGGTGGGCCTGCCGACCAGTCTGGCGCGCATATTGACCGTGCCGCTGATCCGGGCGTTTCGCCTGCAGATGCCGGACGCTACCCTGTCCATCAGCGAAGGCCTGTCCGTGGCCATGCAAGAGTCATTGGTGAACGGGCGGCTGGACATTGCCGTGCTTTACAACACCCCGCCCAGCACGGAAGTTGACATCACGCCGCTGCTGGAAGAAGACCTGTTGCTGGTGCAGGCCCGCCCGCCCGGCCTGCAGGAAGACCCGGCACCGGGCCCCATCTCCTTGAAAGCCGTCTCGGAGCTGCCGCTGGTCATTCCCAGCCGACCCAACGCGATCCGCATGCATGTGGAGTCGGAAATGGCCAACATTGGCTGCCGCCTGAAAATTGCGCTGGAGATTGACGGTGTCTCGGCCATCCTGGACTTGGTCGCTGACGGGGCAGGATGCGCCGTGCTGTCGCGCCATGCGGTGGCCAACTCGGTCCGGCCATCGGCTTTTTCGGTGCGCACGATCCATGAACCACCCCTGCGCACCAAAGTGTCAGTGGCCACCAGCTCGCTGCGCCCCACCACCCTCACCCAGCAAGCCACGCTCCAACTGATTCGCGAGACGGCGGAAAAAATCATCCGCATCGACTGAATCAGCCGGGTGCCTTACTCAACCCGGGTGAGGGATGCGGGTTTGAAGCCGAGGTCGGCGGCCTTGCCTTTGAGGCCGCGCGCCGAACGGGCATTGTTAAGGCTGCGAATCTCCAGCGTTTCATCACGCGCTTTGCCGCCCCGGCCCATGCCTTCGATCTTCACGCTACGCGTGTAAGCCGCAGCACCCGCCAGGGTGTCTTTTGCTTCCAGGTTGATCAGCATCAGACCGCGGCCCCCGTTGGTCATGGACTTGAGGTCCTTGATCTCAAAGGTCAAAATTCGCCCGCCCGTGGAGGCGCAGGCCACATGGGTCGCTGGCACCACCGGCACCGCACCAGAGCCGCCCGCCACCACCGAGGGCTTGCACAAAGTCTCCCCCTCGTTGCAGGTGACGAAGGCCTTGCCCGCCTTGAGGCGTGAGGTCATGCTGTCGACCGAGGCCATGAAACCATAACCACCGGAACTGCTCAGCAGCAAAGTGGCGCTGGCAGGGCCTGCGTAGTAATACGCCAACTGTGTACCCGCTTCGAGCTCCAGCAAGGTGGTGATGGGCTGACCATCACCCCGGGCCCCCGGCAGCAATGAAACGGCCACAGAATAAATGCGCCCGTTGTTGCCAAAGGCCAGCAGCGTGTCCACGGTACGACACTCAAACGTGCCGTACAGGCCGTCACCGGCCTTGAAGGCAAAGCTTGTCGGCTCATGCCCGTGACCGGTGCGCGCGCGCACCCAGCCCTTTTCGCTGACGACCACGGTGACGGGTTCGTCCAGCACCTTGACCTCCAGCACCGCCTTTTTCTCGGCCTGAATCAGCGTGCGGCGCGGGTCGGCAAAGGTTTTGGCGTCAAGCTCGATCTCCTTGATCATCAGGCGGCGCAAGGCGGCGGGGTTGCCCAGAATCTCTTCCAGGCCTTTTTGCTCCGTGCGCAGCGCGGCAAGTTCCTGCTCGATCTTGATGGCTTCCAGCCGGGCCAACTGGCGCAGGCGGATTTCAAGAATGTCTTCAGCCTGCCGCTCGGACAGGTCAAAGCGCGCCATGAGCGCCACTTTGGGGTCGTCGGACTGGCGAATGATGGCAATCACTTCGTCAATATTGAGCAGCACCAGCTGCCGGCCTTCCAAAATATGGATGCGGTCCAACACTTTGTTGAGGCGGTGCCGGGAGCGCCGCTCGACCGTGATCTGGCGGAAGTCAATCCACTCGGACAGCATTTGACGCAGTGACTTTTGCGTTGGCCGGCCATCCAGCCCCACCATGGTGAGGTTGATGGGGGACGAGGTTTCCAGACTGGTGTGGGCCAGCAGCGTGGTGATTAGTTCCTGCTGCTGAATGCGACTGGTTTTGGGTTCGCAGACCAGGCGCACGGCGGCGTCTTTGCTGGACTCGTCGCGCACCACATCCAGCACGGACAAGACGGTGGCCTTGAGCTGGTTTTGTTCGATCGACAAGGCCTTTTTGCCCGCCTTGATTTTGGGATTGGTCAGCTCTTCAATTTCTTCCAGTACCCGCTGGGTGCTGACGCCCGGCGGCAACTCGGTGACCACCAGTTGCCATTGACCCCGTGCCAACTCTTCAATTTTCCAGCGGGCGCGCACTTTCAGCGAGCCGCGCCCGGTGCGATAGACCTCGGCAATGTCACCGGCCGTGCTGGTGATCTGGCCGCCGCCCGGATAGTCTGGCCCCGGAATCAGGGCGAGCAGTTCTTCATGCGTGAGCTTCGGGTTCTTGATCAGCGCCACGCAGGCATCCGCTATTTCACGCAAATTGTGGCTGGGGATTTCAGTCGCCAGCCCGACGGCGATGCCGCTGGCCCCATTGAGCAAGGCAAACGGCAAGCGGGCTGGTAACTGGCGCGGCTCTTCGGTGGAGCCATCGTAGTTGGGCGAAAAATCAACCGTGCCTTCGTCAATTTCATCCAGCAGCAAGCTGGTGATCTTGGCCAACCGCGCCTCGGTATAACGCATGGCGGCGGCGCCATCGCCGTCGCGCGAGCCAAAGTTGCCCTGACCGTCGATCAGCGGATAACGCAAGGAAAAGTCCTGCGCCATGCGCACCGCGGCGTCGTACACCGAGGAGTCACCGTGCGGATGAAACCGGCCCAGCACATCACCCACCACGCGGGCGCATTTGACCGGCTTGGCCCCGGTGTTGCCGTTGGCCCCGCCGAACCCCAGGCCCATGCGGGACATGGAATACAAAATGCGTCGCTGCACCGGCTTCTGACCGTCGCAGACGTCAGGCAAGGCACGGCCTTTGACCACGCTGAGGGCGTACTCCAGGTAGGCACGTTGCGCATAGGACGCGAGGCTGGGAGAGTCGCCGCCGTCTTCAGGTGGCGTGCTGGGGGAAAAGTCGAGTATCGGTTGGTCGCTCATGGAAACGGGTCTGTCTCAATCTGGAAGTTTGGCTGAGGGCAATGGAATATCCATGGATGCCCCCGTTGAAATCACGTTGTCGCGCTCACGGGCGCCGTCTGGCAACTCTTGGGCAGCCATCGCGGGCGCATCAGTTAGGTCAGTTGATAGCAGGCGAGACTTGAGTTGTGCATACGTCTGCAGAACACTTTTGACGTATTGCTGCGTCGTTTTGATGTTCGGAATTTTGTTGCCGGCCCGCCTGACGGTGCCTTCGCCGGCGTTGTAGGCCGCGACAGCCAGTTCAAGCTGACCGGGAAACAGATTCATCAGGTAGCGCAGGTAGCGGCTACCCGTGTTGACATTGGTCCCCGGATCAGACAGCTTTTTGCGGATGGAGGTGGTCTTGTCCCCTCGCACGCCAAAATTGGCGGCCGTGGCGGGCATGATTTGCATCAAACCAACGGCCCCACCGGGCGAAACGGCTGAAGCATCAAAACGGGACTCTTTCGCAATGACGGCGTGCAGCAACTCATATTCAATATTGAACTCATGGGCAGCCGCCTGCAGGTGATGCTTGGCGGTCTGGTAACCGGGATATGCGGAGAACTCGGGCTCCAGCACATCCGCGAAGGCGTTTTGCTGCAAAAATAATAGCAACAAGCCCAGCATCGGCGAGGACTTTAGGCACATTTTACAAAATACCGCAAGCCATACTGACATCATGGCCACCATCAAATGTCAATCTCCACCGTGTCGCCATGCAACTCCATGAGCTCACGTCGGGCCGCGGCCTCCCCTTTGCCCATCAATTTGGTGATCAGTGCTTCGGTATGAGAAAAATCGACATTGCCGAGCTGGACAGGCAACAAGCGGCGGGTATCGGGATTCAGGGTGGTTTCCCACAACTGCACCGCATTCATCTCGCCCAGTCCCTTGAACCGGCTGATGCTCCAGGCCGCCTCGCGCACACCTTCTTTACGCAGCTTGTCCAAAATGGCGGTCAATTCGCCTTCGTCCAGCGCGTAGGCTTTGGACGCGGGCTTCTTGCCCCGTGCCGGGGCATCGACCCGGAACAGGGGCGGACGCGCCACATAGACATGACCCGCTTCAATCAGCTTGGGAAAGTGCCTGAAGAAAAGTGTGAGCAGCAGCACCTGAATATGTGAGCCGTCCACGTCCGCGTCTGACAGGATGCACACCTTGCCGTAACGCAATCCACTCATATCAGGCGAGTCATTGGGACCATGCGGATCAACGCCAATGGCTACCGAAATGTCGTGAATTTCAGTGTTGGCAAACAGGCGGTCGCGCTCGACCTCCCACGTATTGAGGACCTTGCCACGCAGGGGTAAAACGGCCTGGCTTTCCTTGTCTCGCCCCATCTTGGCGCTGCCGCCTGCCGAGTCGCCTTCGACCAGAAACACTTCGTTGTGCGCCAGATCACGGCTTTCGCAATCGGTCAGCTTGCCCGGCAACACGGCAACGCCGGAGCCCTTGCGTTTTTCAACTTTCTGACCGGCTTTTTGACGGGTTTGGGCCGCTTTGATGGCCAGTTCAGCCAATTTTTTCCCGTATTCCACATGCTGGTTCAACCAGAGTTCCAGGTTCGGCCGCACAAAGCCGGACACCAGCCGTACCGCGTCACGCGAGTTGAGCCGCTCCTTGATCTGCCCCTGGAACTGGGGGTCCAGCACCTTGGCAGACAACACATAATTCGCCCGGGCAAAGACATCTTCAGGCAGGAGCTTGACGCCTTTGGGCAACAGGGAATGCAGCTCAATGAAGCTCTTGACGGCGGTAAACAGACCATCACGCAAGCCGCTTTCGTGGGTGCCGCCTGCGCTGGTGGGAATCAGGTTGACATAGCTTTCACGCACCGGTTGGCCGTCTTCGGTGAAGGCCACGCACCAGGAGGCGCCCTCGCCTTCGGCAAAGCTGTCGCTTTGGGCATCGGCAAAACCTTCCCCCTCAAACATGGGAATGACCAACTCACCATTCAGCGTTTGCGCCAGGTAGTCACGCAGGCCCCCCTTGTAAATCCAGACCTGGGTTTCTTTTGTTTTTTCGTTCACCAGGGTCACGGTGACACCCGGCATCAACACCGCCTTGCTTCGCAGCAGATGAGTCAATTGCCCCATGGGCAAAGCCAGGGTTTCAAAGTATTTGCCATCGGGCCAAACGCGTACCGTCGTTCCTGACTTGCGGTCGCCATCCCCCGCCTTTCGCACTTGCAGTGGCTCGATGACGTCACCACCGGCAAAGGTCAGGCTGGCCACCATGCCTTCACGGTAGGTGGTAGCCTCCAGCCGGGTGGCCAAGGCATTGGTCACGCTGACGCCCACACCATGCAGGCCGCCTGAAAAGCTGTAAGCGCCCCCCTTGCCCTTGTCGAACTTGCCACCGGCATGAAGCTGGGTGAACACCAGTTCAATCACGGGGGCCTTCTCTTCCGGATGAAGGCCAAATGGAATGCCCCGGCCATCGTCTTCAATGCTGATCGAACCATCGATGTGAAGCAATACCTTGATTTTTTTGCCATGCCCCGCCAAGGCCTCATCCGCGGCGTTGTCCAGCACTTCCTGGATCACATGAAGCGGGTTGTCGGTGCGGGTGTACATGCCCGGGCGCTGCTTGACGGGCTCCAGGCCCTTGAGCACACGGATGGAACCTTCTGAATATTCGGGTGTTGGTTTGACTGCCATAGCGGCGAATTGTAGTCTGGACTCCGAAAACAACTGTATGAAAGCACAGCCAAAAAAGTGGCAAGTCATGCGCTCACCATGAGATAGCCGCGGATTCGCTACATTTATCGGATGCCGAATTCCAATAAAACCCTTTCCATGACACGAGTCCTTGTGTGTGGTGCCGCCATCGTGACGCTCTCCATGGGTATCCGCCACAGCTTTGGCCTGTGGCTCCAGCCGATCACCCAGAGCCAGGGCTGGACGCGAGAAACGTTTGCCTTTGCCATCGCCATTCAAAACCTCGCGTGGGGCATTTCCGGCATCTTTGCCGGCATGGCCGCGGACCGTTTTGGTGCTTTCAAGGTAATCGTTTTGGGAGCCCTGCTGTATGCCCTGGGCTTGGCGGGCATGGCACACGCCAACACACCGAGCTTGTTCACCCTGTCTGCTGGCGTGCTGATTGGCCTCGCGCAAGCGGGCACTACCTACGCTGTCGTATACGGGGTGATTGGCCGCAACATCGCCGCCGACAAACGCTCCTGGGCCATGGGCATCGCCGCGGCCGCAGGCTCGTTTGGCCAGTTTCTGATGGTGCCAACCGAAGGTTTTCTGATCAGCAGTTTCGGATGGCAGCAAGCCCTGGTCATCCTGGGCTTCGCCTCGTTGCTGATCGTGCCACTGGCCTGGGGACTGCGGGAGCCCGGGTTTTCTGGCGGCGCGCCACTGCGCCGAGATCAAACCATTCTTCAAGCCTTGACGGAGGCCTTCAAGTACCCCAGTTTTCAATTGTTGATGGCCGGCTATTTTGTTTGTGGCTTTCAGGTCGTTTTCATTGGCGTGCACATGCCCAGCTATTTGAAAGACAAGGGCCTATCGCCCCAAGTGGCGAGCTACGCACTCGCGCTGATCGGCTTGTTCAACGTATTTGGCACCTATGCCGCGGGTGTGCTGGGGCAAAGGCTGCCGAAGAAAAATATTCTGGCTTTTATCTACCTGGCCAGGGCAGCGGTGATCTCATTGTTTCTGATCGTGCCCCTGTCGCCCCTCAGCGTGTACGCATTCTCCGCAGCCATGGGCTTGTTGTGGCTGTCTACAGTGCCCGTCACGAATGCCGCGGTGGCACAAATTTTTGGGGTGGCACACCTCTCGATGCTCAGCGGCTTTGTGTTTTTCAGCCATCAAATCGGCTCATTCCTTGGCGTGTGGCTGGGCGGCTACCTGTATGACCGCACGGGCAGTTATGACATCGTGTGGTACATCGCCATTGCGCTGGGCGTGCTCGCAGCGCTGGTCAACCTGCCGATCAAGGAAAAATCCATCATCCGCAACGCGGTCACAGCGGGAGCCTGACCCCATGAACAAGGTTCACCAGCGTTTTTTGTATGCGGGCGCTGGTTGCGTCCTGCTGGCCGTTTTTTATCTCTATACCCGCCCTGATTTCCTGGTCACACTGGCCAACCAGGTCTGGGCCTGCTTCTGAAAAGCGATGAATAGCGTGAATACGTCAATTTCCACAGAGTTGCATGGGTTGGGCACGGCTTCCGCATGGGTCCAGCGCTGGTCTCATCTCGTGGTATCCCAGGGTTCAGTCCTGGACCTGGCCTGTGGCGGAGGACGCCACATGAAATGGTTCGCCGAAAGAGGGCATGCCGTCACCGGTGTAGACCGCTCGCCCGATGCCGTACAGGCGGCTGCTGCGTATGGCGAAGCCGTGCTGGCAGACATTGAAAATGCCCCCTGGCCATTAACGACAGGCATGCAGACGCGCACATTTGATGCGATCGTTGTCACCAACTACCTGTGGCGGCCGCTGTTCCCCAAGATTCTGGAGAGTCTGGCACCGGACGGCGTTCTGATCTATGAGACCTTTGCCATCGGTAATGAAGCCTTAGGCAAACCCTCCAGGCCCGATTTCCTGTTGCAACCTGCAGAGCTTCTATCCGCTTTTGGCACCCTTCGCGTCGTCGCTTTCGAAGAGGGATTCCTTGACAGCCCACCGCGTTTTGTCCAGAGAATTGCAGCCGTGAAGCCGGTTTTACCCGTTGTAACGGACCCGACATCGCGCCGATACCTGCTCTAGGTAGAATGCTCTTTTACAGTTAACCACTCCTTGGACATGACATCCTCAATCAGCCAAATCACCGGTAGCATCGTGGCGCTGGTCACTCCCATGTTTGAAGATGGCAGCGTGGACTACCCCACCCTTCGCAAACTGATCGACTGGCACATCGCGGAAGGCACTGACTGCGTTGGCGTGGTAGGTACCACAGGGGAGTCGCCCACCGTCAATGTGCAGGAGCATTGCGAGATCATCCGCGTGTCTGTAGAACAGGCTGCCGGACGAGTTCCGATCATGGCCGGGTGCGGCGCCAACTCCACAGCAGAAGCCATTGAACTCACGAAGTTCGCCAAGGCAGTCGGCGCAGACTGCCAGTTGCAGGTGGTTCCCTACTACAACAAGCCGACCCAAGAGGGGCAATACCTTCACTTCAAGGCAATTGCCGAAGCGGTGGAACTGCCGATGATTTTGTACAACGTGCCGGGCCGGTCCGTAGCCGACATGGCCCATGAAACCGTGCTTCGCTTAGCGCAAGTTCCGGGCATCGTGGGTATCAAGGAGGCCACCGGCAACATTGATCGCGCGCAGTGGTTGATTCGGGAAGCACCCAAAGGATTTGCGATTTACTCCGGGGATGATCCAACTGCCGTTGCCCTCATGCTGTGTGGCGGGCATGGCAATGTCAGCGTGACAGCTAATCTGGCCCCCAAACTCATGCATGAACTTTGCGTTGCAGCCATGGCAGGTGACACAAAACGGGCCATGGAAATTCAGTTCAAGCTGATGCCCCTGCACAAGCACCTGTTTGTCGAGGCCAACCCCATCCCCCTGAAATGGGCGATGGCAAGAATGAATCTGTGCGGTGGAACAATGCGGCTACCCATGACGCCATTGACCCCATCCAACGAAGCCACCGTTGAAGGCGCGTTGCGCGCTACCGGTCTGGTCTGATGGACCTGAACTGGCCGAAACCATTACCCAAAGGGATACTTTTTGTGAATCAACTCTCCAGACTGGCGCTCGTGAGCGTTTCGTTGGCGCTCGTCGCCTGCTCCGCGCTCGAAAGCGACAAAATCAACTACAAGAGCGCCGCCAAAGGCCCCTCACTGATAGTGCCACCGGATTTGACCCAGTTGTCGCGCGATACCCGTTACGCCACGCCTGATGCCCCAGTCACAGCATCCACCTTTCAGGCAGGTCAAGCGACAGCGCAGGCCGCCCCGACAGCGGTCGCTCAATTGGGTGATGTACGCATTGAACGAGCCGGGACACAGAGGTGGCTGGTAGTCAATCGTCCTGCCGACAAGCTGTGGGAGCCCGTTCGTGACTTCTGGCAGGAAAATGGTTTCTTGCTGGCCATGGATCAGGCGCCATTGGGAATCATGGAAACCGACTGGGCAGAAAACCGGGCCAAACTTCCCCAAGACTTTATTCGCAACGCCTTGGGCAAAGCGCTTGACTCTTTGTATTCGACGGGTGAGCGTGATAAATACCGCACCCGTCTGGAACGCAATGCGGCGGGCGGCACTGATATTTTCATCAGCCACCGGGGCATGATTGAGGTGTACGACAGCTCCAAGAAGGACTCAACTGTGTGGCAGCCACGTCCAACAGATCCCGAAATGGAAGCTGAATTCCTGCGCCGCCTGATGGTTAAACTCGGTGTGTCGCAAGAGCAGTCGACAGCCATGCTGGCGGCTGGCGCCACAAAAAACACTTCTCGCGCAACGACTGTCGACGGAATCCCCGTAGTACAGATTGACGACGGCTTTGATCGTGCTTGGCGTCGGGTAGGTTTATCACTTGACCGTACCGGCTTCACAGTTGAAGATCGCGACCGCAGCAAGGGCATCTATTTTGTCCGTTATGTCGAACCTTCCGCTGACAAGGCAGAGCCCGGGTTCTTTGGCAAGCTTTTCAGCGGTACAAAAGCAGCGTCTGGACCCTTGAAATATCGCATTTCAATAACCAGCCAAGGGGAGACAACGACCGTCACGGTCCTGGATGCCAGTGGCAAGCCCGACCTCAGTGTCAACGCTCAACGCATTGTCAAAATCATTGCTGACGACTTGAAGTAAACGGATCGCAGAATGCTGCGATTCAAAATGCTGGGCAGCGGCAGTTCTGGTAACTCAACTGTCGTGGAAGCCCATGCTGAGGGCGGAATCAGCCGCATGCTGATTGACTGTGGACTGAGTCTCAGGCAAATTGACCTGCGCCTAACTCAAGCCGGGCTATCAGCCGAGATGATTGATGCAGTGTTCATCACACACGAACACAGCGACCACATTGGCTCGGCAAGGCAATTCGCACTAAGGGGACGCAAGCCGCTGTGGCTGAGCGAAGGCACCTACGAGGCGATTGGAAGACCCGACCTCGACGGCTTGAAAATGATCGCCAGTGATGCGGTTCCCTTCAAGGTTGGCGATCTCCACGTTCTACCATTTGCCGTGCCTCACGATGCCCAGGAACCCCTCCAACTCGTTTGCTCATTTGGGCCGGCACGACTAGGCGTTGTCACCGACCTGGGTCACGCAACGCCCCGCATCCTTGAACATCTTGCCGGGTGTCACGCACTCATCCTTGAATGCAATCACGACCTCGATTTGCTTGCCGCATCGCGCTACCCACCTTTTCTTAAAAAACGTGTTGGGGGGCAATTTGGACATCTCTCTAACCCCCAAGCCGCAGAAATTGCCCGGGCGCTTTGTCATCCAACCTTATCACACGTTGTAGCGGCCCATTTGAGCAAGCACAATAATCGCCCGCAACTCGCCTTGGCGGCGCTTGCTTTGGCGCTAGACCGAGACATCTCCGGCATTGTCGTGGCGCACGCCTGCAGTGGCACGGAATGGCTTCACCTTGAACTGCCAAGCCATTGAAGTCGCCTTCGGCAACCGACACCAAACCGACACGATATGCAGCCAACCATTTTCGATACACCGATCGTCAATACGCTCATGCGGTGGTTCTCCGTTTCCACTCTGCGCATCATGGGCTGGCGCATCAGCGGTGAAAAACCAAATATCGACAAATACGTGATCATTGCGGCACCCCACACCAGCAATTGGGACTTCCCGATCACCTTAATGGTCTGTTTTGCCATGCGTCTTCCAATTTACTGGGTGGGCAAAGCCAGCTTGTTTCCCTGGCCAGTCGGCTGGTTGATGCGATGGCTGGGCGGCATCCCAGTTGACCGCAGCAAGGTCAACAATCTCGTTCAGGGAACTATTGATTCATTCAACCGGACTCAACGCCTGACAGTCGTGGTTCCTCCCGAAGGAACACGAGGAAAGGTCACCCACTGGAAAACTGGCTTTTATTACATTGCACAAGGCGCTGGCGTCCCAATTGCCCTGGCTTTTCTTGACTTCAAAGAAAAAATAGGTGGCATTGGTCCAATTTTTCAACCAACTGGCGATATTTCGGCTGATATGCTGAAAATCCAGAAATTTTACAAAGGGATCAGTGGCAAGAACCTTCAACAGTTCAATGACGAAGCGTCTTAGCAAAGACCAAGATGTTACTTGAATGAAAGTTCAAACTCGTGATACCCATTAAAGCAACAAAAACCCGCTATAGCTATAAGCCACGCGGGTTGTGAGGGGGTCTGAAACGGTCTGAAATGATCACTTGGTGCCGAGGCCGGACTCGAACATCAAGCTGCAAACCGCATGAATGCTGCATTCTTGAATCAAGGTTCTGGAAAGTACCGTCAAAAGTACCGTCATTAATCAAAGCGTCTCATTTATGTCACAGGGTGATTTAGTATGCAGCGATATGACAGTCGATGTCCGGCCCGGTATGGTGCCGGACTTTGCTACTTCCCTCCTATCGTCACAAAATGCGCCGCGACGTTACCAATTGACCCCGCTGGCTCTGTCACACCTCGGCATCAATGTGACCTTGCCCTGGAAAAACGTATCCCTTGCTGAGTGTTTAAATTCAAGCAAGGAGAACGGAAATGACAAAGACGACGCGAGCACGGTACACGCTCGAATTCAAGCAAGAAGCGGTACGACTGGTCGAGGGTGGCCAAAGCATTGCGGCAGCGGCACGGACATTGGGAGTGGTCGACCAGACGCTGTTCAACTGGGTCAAGGCACAGCGCCAAGGCCAACTCAAGGGGGCTGACAGCAAGGCCAAAGTCAGCGCCGAGCAGATGGAGATCAGCCGGTTGCGGGCCGAATTAGCGCGGGTGAAGATGGAGCGCGACATTCTGGGAAAAGCCACGGCGTACTTCGCAAAGGGATCGATTTGAAGTACGCCTTCATCCAGCGCCACCGCAGCGTTTGGCCGATCTCGGTGCAGTGCCGGGTGCTGGGCGTGAGCATGGCCGGGTACCACGAGCACTTCGCTCGGCTGGCCAGGGCTGCCCAACGTCGCCATTTGAGCGACGACGCATTGCTGGTGCACATCAAGGCCATCCACACTGAAACCCGAGGCGGCTACGGCTGGCCACGCACCTGGAAGGAACTGCTCGCCCGTGGCATCTGTGTGGGCAAGGACCGTGTGCAAAAACTCATGCAGTTGCACGGCATTCGTGCCAAAGGAAAGCGGCGCTTCAAGGTCACCACCGACAGCAACCATGATCAGCCGATCTCGTCCAACTTGCTCAACCGGGAGTTCACGGTGGCAGAGCCCGACAAGGTCTGGGTGGGTGACGTCACGTATATCGCGACTGACGAAGGCTGGCTGTTTCTGGCCGTGGTGATTGACCTGTTCAGCCGCCAGGTGGTGGGTTGGTCGTTGCGAGACGACATGACGCGCGACATCGTCATCGATGCATTGCGCATGGCGTGGTTCAAGCGGCATCCGAGCAAGCAGGCTGCACTGATGTTCCACAGCGACCGCGGGAGTCAGTACGCCAGCAAGGATTTCCGGGATGTACTCCAGGAGTACGGCATCACCAGTTCAATGAGTCGGCGCGGCAACTGCTGGGACAACGCCTGTAGCGAGACGCTGTTTGGATCATTGAAGGTGGAGCGGTTATACGGCCAGAGGTTCAAGACTCGGCGTGAGGCCAAGGATGAGACTATTGGCTGGCTGCTTTGGTATAACCGCACTCGACTGCATTCAACGCTGGCTTACCTCAGCCCGGTGCAGTTCGAAGAAAACTGGCTTGCAGCTCAGCCCAAGCAAGCCAACTCATGATCTCAGTTATGGGATACGGATTCCAGGGGCAAGGTCAATGCAGAAACCGTATCCTGAGCCGTTTTTCTCGGTGCGCCAGCGATCGTCAATTTTGAATTGACGTGAGCATGTCTTTTTCGAAGTAGAGATAGCCTCCGTCATAAACCCATTGCTCACGAGTGCCGCGTGCATTTGTCGTGCGGTTTATGTGTTTTGGTTTCCCCCATGAGCTGTCCAAAACATCTTGCTGGCTCATGCCGATAAGAACCCCTTCTTTCTTTTTCTGTGCTTTCAAAACGCGGTCTTTTTTTCGATCTTCGGCGTCAGTCGCAGCGGCGAGCTTGTTAGCAATCGCCTTCGCATCGGTCGCCTTTTTAAGTCGCTCCCTTTTTTGCGATGATGTCTCGCCCTCTAGTTCGTCCCGCATCTTTTCACATTTCTCAGGTTCTAAACTGCCTGCGCATTGCGGGTGCTTTGCATAGGCCAAACCAATAGTGCCTGCCCATAGTGCGAATGTGACAGCAAAAATTTTCATGTTTCCCCCTTTTGTTGCCTTACAACTTTTTTCCAGTTTAAAGCCTTCCGGTATGGGTGGAACAATTACCACGCTAGATGATGCCGACAGTCCATGAATAGAACAAGTCCATGTAAATCGTTAGGTGGTGCACGTATGATCGTCCACGTTGGCACTTCAATATAAAAAAATTTCAGTCGGGTTGGCTTTCGCCCCATCAGTTGAGATCGAATCGCGCTTGATTCCCCCGAATCTTTAACCGTAGAGAAAATGCCAATGCTTAGTCAAACTGTCGCCGTACTGCTTGTTTCTGTTTTTGTTGCTTCAAGCTGCATCGCGGCGCAATCTGAGATACCAATTCCGCGTAGCGTCTCTGGGGACAAGGGAACGTACTTCCTTCTAGAAAAGAAGAAAGTCGGAAGCATTGTTCGCGCACTGAATATGCGGATTGGCGTTGACAGCGTGGGCTACACACTGACAGAAACAAACTGCGCAAATATGCAAATGCGTGTACTCGGGTACAGCGAGCAATCCCCGTCCGCTATCAAAGAAAGTCCAGAGAATTGGTTCACCTTAGCTCCAGGCTCAAGCAAAAGCGACCTTGCGAATTTCGTCTGCCGCTAGTGGACGACTGGAACAACTACCACTTGAGGTGATGCCGCCATGCGTTTAAAACCATATGCAAACCGTATGTGTTTTTCCGTTGTCGAGGTGGTGGCGGTGTTGGTCGAAACTGCCCAGCCACTGGAACAACTACCACTCCAAACCCCTGCGCGAGTGGAACAACTACCACTCGCCAGCGCCAAACCCTTGACTGAACCTTGACACTGCCCGGCCCGGTTGATGCCTTTCAGCGTTACGGGAAGTGACGGTTTACTACAGGCAAGCTGTTCGCCAGCGCCCGGGACACTATCCGGTCAACCGCCGCCCGCTCGTCATCTTCCAGTCGATCACGCGCTTGGTCAGCGTGAAACTTGGCATAGGCTAGCGCCCGAACAGTGCGAGGATGTGGCCCTTTTCGGAAGTGAAACCGTAGAGCGCCTTCGGTCACTCCCAAGTCACGCGCCACGGCCCGGACTGACTCGCCAAATACGGCCCGCCCGAAGGCTTGCTCTATTTGTAGAAAAGTAATCTTCATTTTGCGTAGTTATGCGGAGTTTTTTGGGGTCGTGGTGTCGTCATATCAGCCCGTGGCTGCGCTTTCGACGCTAGCGCAGGTCACATAGCGCCGCCCGGCCTTCGCTCCCGCTGTAGGCCGATCTGGTCGCCAGCGCAGCATTTACCCAGCAGTCAGCAGCTTGTCGCTTGAGACGAGCCGGTGGTGGTGGCGGTGCGCAGTAATCGCCGTCTTGGAATCGAGCCGGGTCGAGGTCGCTGTCCCGTACTCTCGTTGTCGTTTCCACAAAGGGCTCTTCGGTGACGGCCCCGGCAAACTTCATCGGCAGGTCGCCCGGCAGGTCTGGCAATGGCTCATTGGGCAGGTCGAGAGGTGCGCTGTCCAGTTCGCCCAAGTCTGGCAACTCAAGATCAGGAAGATCGAGCCGGTCTGGTGCTTTGTTGGCGAACCCACTACACAAGAATGGGATTGCTTTTTCGGGGTCGCTTTCAATCCCATATGCGTTTGGCCCAATCCCATATGGTTTCGCCCGGCGCTCTGTTTTGCCTCCTTTACCGGCTGACAGTGCGATTCGTTGGAATGCCGCGCCACCATCTTCACAGCGATCTCCAGTTATGCCCAAAGGCCCAACGAGGCCCGCAGGCTTGCGCCTCGTCAGCTTTAACAGGGCTTGGAGTACATCAGGGTCGAGGTGCGGTGCGAGTAGCTCAGTGAGCCGCGTATTGACCGCTGTTGCGGCTTCGGTCAGCGCCTTGCCTTTGAGTTGCGGCAGTAGCTTTAAACCGAACTTCAGACCAATGTCGCGCCCGAACTTGGCTTGTAATTCCGGCCATGTTTTTGTCGATGTAAAGCCGTTGCCGACCCACTCGCCATCGATGATAGGCACCATCAGAATGTGAAGATGCGGGGTTTTTTTGTCGATGCCTTCGTCAAAGTGGGTATCGGCGGTGAGCACAATGCCCCGGCCTAAGTTGTCTTGCGTCCACTCCACGCACCACGCAAAGTATGCCAAGTAATCAACCGTGAAATCATCCGGCGTCGTGAATAGCAGTTCAAAGGCTTGTGAGTAGTCTTTTCGCTTGGGTGTGTAGCCCACGCTTGCCATCATTGCCTCTTGTAGCGCCACCACGCCCTCGGTGCTGTCTGGCCCGAGCAGGCACTGGTTCAGGTGTATTTGTGTTGGGTCTGATTTGCGTCTCCAGCCCCGGCCTTCAGGGTGACGCCGGTTGTGTTGCGCCGCCGCCAGCAGTGATTGCGGCTTGCGCCCGGCAAGCGCAGAGAGGCCGATGGACTTTACCGACGGCGGCAGGACTAGCCCGCTCATTGCGCCCGCCTCAATCGTGCCAGGAGCGCCGCCAGCCAAGTCGAGGGGGTGGCGCACCACGCCATCAGGAAAACCGTTTGTAGGAGTCTCATTGCGACGTCTCCAACATGGTGCAAGCTGTCAGCGCCAGCAAGGATTGCTTCACCCGCTGATAGCCGTCGCGGTGGTCTTGCGCTGATTGCATGGCCCGTGCTGCCATCTCTTGCGCGACAATCAATAGCGCCTGTTTCCCCATTGGCGCCGATGCACGTTGACCGGCTTCAATACCCGCCGCCTTGTTGACGGCCTTGTTCACATTCATGTGTATCAGCCCCTCGTTTGAGGCGGTCGCTGATACCGCGTGTATCGCGTCCTTCAGTTGGTGGAAGCTTGGCAGATACTCGGTTTGGCGTATATCAGCAGCCCGGCGAGCATTGCCAAAAGCTGCAATCAACTTGGATTTGAGCGCCACAACGGTCTCGGAGTTGCGGCTTAAACTCAGCAGTAGGTACGCTTGGTCTTCATTGAGCAGTGCGTATCGTTCAGCGTTTCCGCCGCCTTGCTTGCGGTCACCAACCTCCTTTTTAAATGTCAGTTGGCCGTGTTGTTTGAACACGTTTTCGTAGCGGTCAAGCAGGTTCAAAACTGCTTTGTGCTTGTTCTTCAAGCCACGCGCCACAGTCCGAGAATCAACCCGCGCTTCGGTCGTGGTGGTGGTCAGCGTGACGTTATCGCCAGTAGAATCAGTTATCAACTCTGATCTAGTCGCCGTGGTGGTTTTGCCCCCGGCGGCTTTGTCATTGGGCGTGACTTTTCCCGGCTTTACGCCGTGCGTTTTGGTGGTGGTCATGGCCAGCCCCTATGCGATGGCTTGCGCTGTCATCCATGCACGCACGGTGCCCACATTCCAAGCCGTGACACGCTCAGAAAGTTTGATCGGTTTGGGGAACGTGCCCGCCTTCACCTTGCGCCACAACGTCGGGGCACTGAATGGCAGGGGTGCGGGTGTAGATGGCCTTTTGGGGCTTTGGACCAGTTGTGACTCTCGAATGAATGCACTGTCTGGCAGTGCGTCGAAATTTGAGTAATTGGCTGGAGTCTTAACTTCCGGGACGCTAAGTGAAACCGAGGTTTTGAGGTTGGTAATGTTCACGGAGAAGCCTTGTTCGAGGCTTGACCGATGGTTGAAAAATGCCACGGCCAAGCGTTTCAATCGCAGTTTTTAAGCTGCACGCTTCGCCGTTCAGGTCTCTGCACTGACCTCATGCTTTCCACTGGTGAAAGCCCTTGCGTTGCCGCAAGTGGTCTGATTTGTAGCGCTCCTGAGCAATTGGACTGGGGAAGAATTACGTTGTGTCTGGGGGTCGGGTGCGGTGCCCTAGCCATAACACGTTTAACTATTCAGTCGGCTGTTTATCCGCACAGTGTAGTTCATTTCATATCACTTCATATTAATCACCCAATGAACACCCCTTTTGAGTCAAGTGCCACGCCAGCGGCTCGGGGTGCATCGGTGCTCCCTCCGTCGAGGTAGGCATGGATAAAACTGATTATTTCGGTTTCCTGCCCTTGTTTAAAGCGGCCAATTCAGCAGCTTGTTTAGCCTGCGTGTCTCGAAACACCACGAAGTAGAGCCCAAATTTGCTCATCAAATCTGCGTATACCTGTGCGGCCTGATATTCCTTGGGTGTTGCAATGATTGGTTGTATCTCCATGACTTGCCTCACACCGCCTTGAACTGGATCACGTCCGCACCCATGCGCAGTTTGTCCAGGTAGTCCGCCCATATCTGCATCATGGCACGGCGTGCTGGCAGGTGTGCTGTTCGGTTGTAGGCCCGCCCATTGGCATCCTTCACCGCATGGGCTAGTTGATGCTCTATCAAGTCAACCCGCTGCTCCAGCACCTCATCTAGGATTGTGCGTGCCATGGCCCTGAACCCGTGGGCGCTGTGAACCTCTTTCGCAATACCCATGCGACGCAAAGACGTGTTCACCGTGTTTTCAGACATGGGACGTTCACCGGTCAAAAGGCTGGGGAAAACAAACCTGCCATGCCCGGTAAGCGGTTGCACGCTGCGCAGAATCTCCACCGCTTGTGTGGATAACGGGACAAGGTGGCCAACCTTCATTTTCATTTTGCTGCCAGGTATGCGCCACTCTGCCGCGTCCAGGTCAATCTCGATCCATTCGGCTTTGCGCAGTTCACCGGGACGCACAAATAACAGGGGTGACAGTTTGAGCGCCGCCACCGTGTAAGGGTGCCCGCTGTAGTCGAATATCGAGCGCATCAACTCCCCTGCCTGCTTTGGCTCCGTGATGGCTGCAAAGTGGCTGGGGGCTGCCGTCGTCAGTGCGCCTTTTAAGTCCTGCGTTACGTCCCGCTCTGCGCTGCCCGTGGCCACCGCGTAACGAAATACCTGCCCACATACCTGTTTTACCCGCTGCACGGCATCCAATGCGCCCCGGCCTTCCATCACCCGCAATGCGCCCAGCACGTCACGCGGCCCGATTTGAGCAATCGGCATCTTGCCAATGAAAGGGAATACATCTTTTTCAAGCCATGCAATACGCTTGTTTTGGGTGGATTCGATCCGCTCTGCCGCCGTTTTGACCAACCAGTCACGGGCCACCGCCTCAAAGGTGTTTGCCGCCGCCGCTGCCGTGGCTTGCTTTTCTTTCTTTTTGGCTGTGCCGGGGTCGATACCGTCAGCCAGCAGTTCCCGTGCCTTTTCGCGTCGCTGTCTGGCCTTGGCAAGCGAAACGGCTGGATACACGCCCAATGCCAATGTTTTGCGCTTTTCGGCAAAGCGGTAATCCATGCGCCAGTACTTGCCCCCTGCGTTCACCAGCAAATACATGCCGCCCCCATCCCTGTGCTTATCGCCAGCGGGTGCCCCGGTAGGTTTGCTGTTCTTCACGAAGGTGTCTGTTAGTGGCATATTGCCCCTTTGGCGGTATGTCGGCTGGCGGTATTTGTTGATACCGCCAGAAGTACCGCTTTTTTGGCGGTATGTCATGTTAGCCCGTGAAACCCTATGAGGCAACAAAAAACCCGCTGTAGCTATAGGCCACGCGGGTTGTGAGGGGGTATGAGACGGTCTGAAATCATTGAATGGTGCCCGAGGCCGGACTCGAACCGGCAACTCCGTGAGGAGGACAGATTTTAAGTCTGCTGTGTAAACCATTCCACCACTCGGGCATGGCCGCCTGATTTGCCGAGACGACTGTAAAAAATATTGGAGGCGCGACCCAGAGTCGAACTGGGCTAGACGGATTTGCAATCCGTTGCATAACCGATTTGCTATCGCGCCAACTATTCTGACAAAAAAAGGGAAGCAGTGCTTCCCTTTTTTGGAACTTGGAGCGGGAAAAGAGTCTCGAACTCTCGACCTCAACCTTGGCAAGGTTGCGCTCTACCAACTGAGCTATTCCCGCAAAACTGCAAGCCTAAGCTTGCATTAGATTACCTGGAGCGGGAAAAGAGTCTCGAACTCTCGACCTCAACCTTGGCAAGGTTGCGCTCTACCAACTGAGCTATTCCCGCGTTTCAAGCCTCAAATTATAGCGTATTTTTCTGGCGCCTTTAACTGAAACCCGCACTAAATACATTTAGTGTTTAACCGATCCCTCCAACGCGGGAGCAACAGCAGGAACAACCGCAACAACAGTGGCTACCAAGGGCTCGTCGTCCAGTAATGGTGTTGGCATTCTCTCCAATGCAATTTCCAGCACCTTGTCAATCCACCTCACTGGCACTATCTCAAGTCCGTTTTTAACGTTCTCGGGAATATCCTGCAGATCCTTTGCGTTCTCTTCCGGAATCAAGACCGTCTTGATGCCTCCACGAAGGGCTGCGAGCAGCTTTTCCTTCAAACCGCCAATCGCTGTCACTTCGCCGCGCAGGGTGATCTCACCAGTCATGGCGACATCACCGCGAACGGGAATGCCCGTCATGGCAGACACGAAAGCGGTAGTCATTGCGGCACCCGCACTGGGGCCATCCTTAGGCGTTGCGCCATCTGGAACGTGAATATGAATATCTTTCTTTTCAAAGAATTCATCCTTGATACCCAATCGACGCGAACGGCTACGCACCACGGTACGAGCGGCCTCCACGGACTCCTTCATGACATCGCCAAGTGACCCTGTTCGCGTGATGACACCTTTACCAGGCATCATGGCCGCTTCAATAGTCAGCAAATCGCCCCCCACCTCGGTCCAGGCCAGACCAACAACTTGACCCACTTGATTTTGCTGTTCCGCACGCCCATAGCTGTACTTGCGCACACCGAGGAAATCATTGAGGTTGTCGACTGTCACTTTGACCTGCGGCACCATCTTCTTGAGTTGCAAACCCTTGACCACCTTACGGCAAATTTTGGAAAGTTCGCGTTCCAATGAGCGCACGCCCGCTTCACGGGTGTAATAACGAACGATGTCACGTACAGCCTCCTCGCTGACGACCAACTCGACATCCTTGACACCATTGTTGGTCATCTGCTTTGGCAAGAGATATTTGACCGCAATACTGGTCTTTTCATCTTCCGTGTAGCCAGCCAGGCGAATCACTTCCATTCGATCCAGCAACGCCGGAGGAATATTCATGGAGTTGGATGTTGCAACAAACATCACATCACTTAGATCGAAGTCCACTTCGACGTAATGATCACCAAACTTGTGATTCTGCTCAGGGTCAAGCACTTCCAGCAGTGCGCTGGATGGATCGCCCCGGAAGTCGGTTCCCAACTTGTCAATCTCGTCGAGTAAAAACAGCGGGTTGCGGGTACCGACCTTCGATAAATTTTGTAACACTTTTCCCGGCATTGCACCAATGTAGGTACGGCGATGACCACGGATTTCAGCTTCGTCACGCATGCCGCCCAAGGCCATGCGCACATATTTCCGCCCTGTCGCCTTCGCGATCGATTGTCCCAGTGACGTTTTTCCAACGCCCGGTGGGCCGACCAGACACAGAATAGGCGCCTTGACCTTCTCGACCCGTTGCTGAACTGCAAGATATTCAAGTATGCGGTCTTTAACTTTATCCAGACCGTAATGGTCTTCGTTAAGTACCTTTTCAGCATTGCCCAAGTCGTGCTTGATCTTTGTCTTGCCAGCCCAAGGCAATCCGGTCAACACATCAATGTAGTTGCGAACAACCGTTGCCTCGGCTGACATCGGAGACATCAGCTTGAGCTTCTTGAGCTCTGCCTCCGCCTTTTTAAGGGCATCTTTTGGCATTTTGGCCGACTTGATCTTCTTCTCGATCTCATCGATATCAGCGCCCTCTTCGCCTTCACCCAGTTCTTTCTGGATGGCTTTTACTTGCTCATTCAAGTAGAAGTCGCGCTGATTTTTTTCCATCTGCCGTTTGACCCGTCCACGGATTTTTTTGTCCACGTTCAGAATATCGACTTCACGTTCGATCTGCTCAAACAAATTCTCAAGACGTTCCTTGACACCAGCCAAGTCCAGCACGGCCTGCTTGTTGTCCAACTTAAGTGGCAAGTGCGCTGCAATGGTGTCCGCAAGGCGGCCTGCATCGTCAATGCTCGAAATCGAAGTAAGGATTTCTGGAGGGATTTTTTTGTTCAGTTTGACGTACTGGTCAAACTGCTGCATCACGGCGCGACGCAGGGCCTCAATTTCACTGGCTTTTCCGCGTGGCTTGGCTTCAGGTTCAACAACCGCCTCCACAGGCGTGACGTTGGCAGAAAAATGCAGTTCGCCTTCTTCAATCTTGTTCACGCGTGCACGTTGCTGGCCTTCAACCAGGACCTTGACGGTACCGTCAGGCAACTTGAGCATCTGAAGAATAGTGGAGACGCAACCGACGTCAAACATGTCGGTGACAAGAGGATCATCTTTGGCCGCAGCCTTCTGGGCCACCAGCATGATGCGCCGCTCGGACTCCATGGCCGCCTCAAGGGCCTTGATGCTCTTGGGCCGGCCCACAAACAGCGGGATGACCATGTGCGGAAAAACAACCACGTCACGCAATGGCAACAATGGCAAATCGAGAGGGGTAGCAGGCAGTTGGGTATGACCAGACATAGGGAAACCTTTACGTTACCTGTTAAATATGGATCAGAAATGCGGATTTTCAACCCGCAAATGATTATTGACTGGTCTCGGGCGCCTCAAATTTGAGTAAACAACCGCAAAGACCAGCCAAATCAAGCCTTTTTGGCGGTTTCGCGATAGACCAGCAGCGGCGGCTTGTTTTCTTCAATGGTCGACTCGTCAACCACCACCTTGTCGACATTGGCCGTATTGGGCAATTCGTACATGGTGTCGAGCAAAGCAAACTCAAGAATAGAACGCAAACCCCGAGCGCCAGTCTTGCGTGCGAGCGCCTTCTTGGCAATTGCCTTCAAGGCCGATGGCCTGATTTCAAGGTCAACACCTTCCATGGCCAGCAACTTGGCGTACTGCTTGACCAGTGCATTTTTGGGCTCCGTCAGGATCTGCACCAGCGCATCTTCCGTGAGTTCAGCCAAAGTGGCGACCACAGGCATACGACCAACCAACTCAGGAATCAGACCAAACTTGATCAAATCTTCCGGCTCGACATCCTTGAAGACCTCGGTCAGACTGCGCTGCTCTTTGCTCTTGACCGCTGCACCAAATCCAATGCCTGACGACTCTGTCCGGTTGTCAATCACCTTCTCAAGGCCTGAGAACGCACCGCCACAGATAAACAGGATGTTGGTCGTGTCGACCTGAACGAAATCCTGATTCGGGTGTTTGCGTCCACCTTGAGGCGGCACGCTGGCCATGGTGCCCTCAATCAGTTTGAGCAAAGCCTGCTGAACGCCTTCACCAGAAACGTCGCGCGTGATGGACGGGTTGTCCGACTTGCGGGAAATCTTGTCGATTTCGTCGATGTAGACAATGCCACGCTGCGCCCGTTCAACTTCGTAATTGCAGCTTTGGAGGAGCTTCAAGACAATGTTTTCAACGTCTTCGCCTACGTAACCAGCTTCGGTCAGCGTGGTCGCATCGGCCATCACAAAAGGAACATCCAACATGCGCGCCAAGGTTTGCGCCAGCAGTGTCTTGCCGGAGCCCGTGGGGCCAATCAGCAGAATATTGCTTTTGGCCAATTCGACCTCGTCTTTTTTCGAGGTCTCTTTGTGCCGCAAACGCTTGTAGTGGTTGTAAACCGCGACCGCAAGTGTGCGCTTGGCGGGTTCCTGACCAATGACATAGTTGTCCAGATTGGTCTTTATCTCGGTCGGCGTGGGCAAATCACTTCCTGCCGCACGTGCCTCCGTGGTGGCCGGCAATTCGTCGCGAATGATCTCGTTGCAGAGATCAATGCATTCGTCACAGACAAATACAGACGGGCCTGCGATCAGCTTCTTGACCTCATGCTGGCTTTTGCCGCAAAAGGAGCAATAAAGAGTTTTTTCGCTGGAGGAGCCTTTTTTTTCGGCCATGTGAACTACGCCCTTTTCCGGTATGTTACCGAATGATACTCAAATAAAAACGGCGCATTCTTTGACAGAAAGCACCGTGATCTCTATAGAAAAGCCTCAGCCTGTGACAGACGACTGACGTCCATCAAGCCCGCTTGGAAATGACCTTGTCGATCAGTCCATATTCCTTGCATTCGTCAGCGGACATGTAGTAATCCCGCTCTGTGTCACGCGCAATGCGCTCCAAAGGCTGACCGGTGCGCTCAGCCAGGATCTTGTTGAGTTGCTCACGCGTCTTCAATATCTCGCGGGCCTGGATCTCGATCTCGGTCGCCTGACCTTGGCTGCCACCCGAAGGCTGATGGATCATGACCTTCGAATTGGGCAGGGAGAAACGTTTGCCCTTGGCACCTGCTGCCAAAAGGAAGGCACCCATACTGGCCGCCATACCTGTGCAAAGAGTAGACACTTCTGGCTTGATAAAGTTCATCGTGTCGAAAATTGCCATGCCGGCGCTGACCGAACCACCGGGGGAGTTGATGTAGAACGAGATGTCCTTGTCAGGATTTTCGCTCTCCAGGAACAACAATTGTGCGACCACCAGATTGGCGACCTGGTCGTTGACCGGTCCCACCAGAAAAATGACGCGCTCTTTGAGCAGGCGTGAATAAATGTCGTAAGACCGCTCACCACGACCTGATTGCTCAATCACCATGGGCACCATGCCCAACGCTTGCGTATCCATTGCACCAAATCGCACGTTCATATTGACTCCAAATAGGCAGATACTGTACCGAAAAATAGGCACCACAAAGAAAATGGGGCTTGCATACAAGACTACAAGCCCGGCGCAAGCCCCATTTACAGTCGCTCGAGGCGACTTTGATCTCAGTTTTGAGCCATCAACTCGTCAAAGGACACGCTCTTGTCGCTGACCTTGGCTTTTGACATGACGAACTCGGTCACATTGTTTTCAATGACAATCGCTTCAACTTCAGCCAGGCGGTTGTTGTCGCTGTAGTACCAGCGCATCACGTCGGCGGGCTTTTCATAGCTGGCAGCCAGCTCTTCAATGTGAGATTTGATCTGCTCGGTCTTGGCTTGCAGGTCATTGGAACGAACCAACTCAGCAACCACCAGACCCAAACGGACACGACGCTCAGCCTGGGGGCGGAACACGTCATCAGGAATCGGCGCCTTGTCGGCATCCTTCACGCCGCGCTGCTTCAGGTCGGCACGGGCGCCTTCCAGCAAACGGCTGATTTCCTGCTGCACGCTGGTGTTGGGCAGGTCGAGTTCGGCCTTGGACACCAGAGCGTCCATGACGGCCGCTTTGTTGCGGGCCAACAGGCGGAACTTGACTTCACGCTCCAGGTTTTTCTTGATGTCAGCGCGCAGGCCCTCGACCGTGGCGTCGGCAATACCGAGTGACTTGGCCAGCACCTCATTCACTTCAGGCAAATGAGCGGCCTCGACCTTCTTGAGCGTGACCATGAAGTCAGCCGTTTTGCCGGCCACATCTTTGCCATGGTAGTCAGCGGGGAAAGCCAACTGGAAGGTCTTGCTTTCGCCGGATTTCATGCCGCGGGTCGCGTCTTCGAACTCCTTGAGCATCTGGCCATCACCAATGATGAACTGGAAGTCTTCCGCTTTGCCGCCGGCAAATACTTCACCGTCGATCTTGCCTTCGAAGTCAACCGTCACGCGGTCGGTGTCTTGCGCAGCGGCGTCATGCGCGCGCTGGGCGAAGGTACGGCGCTGCTTGCGCAGGATGTCGATGGTTTTGTCGATGGCGCCATCGGTGACTTCAGCGGTGAGTTTTTCAACTTCAGCGGTGGTCAGGTCACCGATTTTGACTTCCGGGTACACCTCAAACACGGCGTCAAAGGCCATTTCGCCTTCAGGAGAGGCTTCACTCTCGGTGATGCGGGGCTGGCCGGCAACGCGCAACTTGGCCTCGTTGGCGGCGGTGGCAAATGCTTCACCGACCTTGTCGTTCATCACTTCGTAGTGAACCGAGTAGCCGTAGCGCTGTGACACCACGTTCATGGGCACTTTGCCGGGACGGAAACCGTCCATCTTGACGGTGCGAGCCATCTTTTTCAGACGTGCTGCAACTTCAGACTGAATGCTGCCCACGGGCAAGGTCAATGTGATTTTGCGTTCCAGCTTTTCCAGGGTTTCAACAGTAACAGCCATCGTAATGCTCCTAAATATTAAACAGTTGAGGACAAAGCTTGCCGTCTGTCGGCTGCAGTCTGCCCTTCAAATTCTCAGAAGTGGTGCGCGGGGGGGGACTCGAACCCCCACATCCTTGCGGACGTCAGGACCTAAACCTGGTGCGTCTACCAATTTCGCCACCCGCGCTAATAACAAGGGGGTGATCATGAAGAACACCCCCGGGATATAGGTCAACTTATTATTTTAACCTGCCGCGCGAGTCTCCCGCTTGACCCTGAACCAGGCGGCGTACATGGCGGGTAAAGCCAGCAGCGTCAGCACCGTCGCAACGACCAGGCCGCCCATGATGGCGACCGCCATCGGGCCCCAAAATACCGAGCGCGACAGCGGAATCATGGCCAGCACGGCAGCGGCGGCCGTCAGCACAATGGGCCGCAAACGCCGCACCGCAGACTCCACAATCGCATCCCAGGCGGGCACACCCCGGGCACGGTCCTGCTCAATCTGGTCAATCAAAATCACCGAATTGCGCTGAATCATGCCCATGAGGGCAATCACCCCCAGCAAGGCGACAAATCCGAATGGGCGATTGAGCAGCAACAAGGCACCGGCCACACCGGCAATGCCCATCGGGCCGGTCAGAAACACCAGCATGGCCCGGCTGAAGCTGTGCAACTGCAGCATGAGCAAGGTGAATGTGATGAACAGCATGATGGGCACGCCCGCCACAATGGAGCTGGAGCCCTTGGAGCTTTCTTCAACCGCACCGGCCACTTCGATGCGGTAGCCCGTCTGTCCGGCAGCGTGCCAACGGGCCTCAATCGCCTTCAAGGCCGGCAATAACTCGTTGGTGACCGTGGCACCCTGCAGGCCTTCGACAATATCGCTTTGTACCGTGATGGCGTAGTCGCGGTTCTCGCGCCACATCACGCCGGGCTCCCAGTTGAAGACCGGTTTGGCGATTTGGGTCAGGGGGATGGATTGGCCTGACGCCGTGGGCACGTTGGCGTTGCCAATATCAGTCAGCGTGTTGCGTTCATCCAGCGGCTGGCGCAGCACGATGTCGATGAGCTTGTCGCCCTCACGGTACTGCCCGACGTTGGTGCCCGCCAGCAGGGTGCGCGAACCTTGCGCAATCGACTGGCTGGTCACGCCCAGCGCGCGCGCCTTGGCCTGGTCCACCTCCAGCCGGATGACCTTGACGGACTCATTCCAGTTGTCATTCACGCCACGGGTGTTGGGGCTGGCGCGCAGGGCAGCCTTGACCTCGTCGGCCCGCTCGCGCAGGACCAGCGGGTCTGCACCCACCACACGAAATTGCACCGGGAATGGCACGGGGGGTCCATTGGGCAACAACTTCACCCGCCCGCGTACCTCGGGGAACTCGGTGGCCAGCAAGGCGGGCAACTTGATCCGAAGCGTCTCGCGCACCTTCAAATCCCTGGGCACGATGATGAACTGCGACACATTGCTCTGTGGAAACACCTGGTCCAGGGGCAAATAAAACCGCGGCACCCCGGAACCCACCCAAGTGCTGACCGTGTCGACGCCCACCTCCTGGATCAGCCGCGCTTCGACGCGCCGGGTCACCGACTCGTTGGCGGCAAACGAGGTGCCCTCGGGAAACCAGATATCCACCATGATCTCAGGGCGGCTGGAGTCCGGGAAAAACTGTTGCTGCACTTGGCCCATGCCCACAATGCCCAGGGCAAATGTCAGCACGGTGGCGCCAATGGTCAGCCAGCGGTGCTGCACACACCAGTTCACGGCATGGCGAAACCCGTTGTAAAACGGCGTGTCAAAGTGCTCCTGGTGGCCCTCCCCCTGGTGCACACCTTCTGCCGCATGGGGCCTGGCCTTCAGCAACAAGGTGCCCAGGTAAGGCACAAAGTACACCGAGACCAGCCAGCTCACCACCAGTGCAATCACCGTCACGGCAAAGATGGCGTAGGTGTATTCCCCCACGGTGGAGCGCGCCATGCCAATGGGCAAAAACCCGGCGGCGGTGATCAGGGTGCCGGTCAGCATGGGCATGGCCGTGACTTCATAGGCAAACGTGGCGGCGCGCACCTTGTCGTAGCCCTCCTCCATCTTGCGCACCATCATTTCCACGGCAATGATGGCATCGTCCACCAGGAGACCCAGCGCGATGATCAGCGAGCCCAGCGAAATTTTGTGCAGTCCAATGCCCAGGTAGTCCATGAACAGAAAGGTCACCGCCAGCACCAGCGGGATCGTGATGCCCACCACCAGGCCGGGGCGCATGTCGATGTACCAGCGCTTCCACAAGGGGTGATTCCCGGGCCGGCGGTGAAAGCCCAGGGCAATGAAACTCACCGCCAGCACAATCACCACAGCCTCAATCAGCACGCTGACGAACTCGTTGACCGACTTGGCCACGGCCTTGGGCTGGTCCTGCAGCTGCACCAGATTGACGCCCGCCGGCAAACGCTTCTCGAGGGTGTCGGTGGCCTTTTTCAGCGCCTTGCCCAGGGCAATGATGTCGCCACCCTTGGCCATCGACACGCCCAGTGCAATCACCTCGCGGCCCTGGTGGCGCACCTTGACGGCAGGCGGATCAACATAGCCGCGCTTGATCTCGGCAATGTCACCCAGCCGCAACTGGTTCACCGCCGCATTGGTGCCCGTGCCGTAGCCCCCGCCCCGGATGGGCATGGCGCGCAGGTCGTCTATTGCATTGAACTGGCCGCCCACGCGCACCTGCACCACGTCCAGCGGCGTCTGCACGGCACCGGCAGACTCCACGGCGTTTTGCTGGCCGAGTTGCGCCAGCACCTGGTTCATGTCCAGCCCCAGCTGAGCCAGGCGCTTCTGGGATATTTCGACAAACACCTTTTCGTCCTGGGCGCCAAACAACTCCACCTTGGCCACGTCAGGCACCCGCAACAGCTGCTGGCGGGCCTCATCGGCCAGGGTCTTGAGTTCGGCGTAGCTGAAGCCGTCGGTCTCCAGCGCATAGATCACACCGTACACGTCACCAAATTCGTCGTTGAAAAAGGGACCTTGCACCCCGCCCGGCAAGGTACCGCGGATGTCGCCCACCTTCTTGCGCACGCTGTACCAGACGTTGGGAACCTCGCTGCCTTTGCTCGAATCCTTGATCTGGAAAATGATCTGCGACTCGCCCGGCTTGGAATAACTGCGGATCTTGTCAGCGTAGGGCACCTCTTGCAGCGTGCGCTCGATCTTGTCGGTCACCTGCTCGGCCATTTGCTGGGCGGTGGCCCCCGGCCAGTAGGTGCGCACCACCATCGCGCGAAAAGTGAACGGCGGGTCTTCATCCTGACCGAGCTGGAAGTATGCTGCCAGGCCCAGCAGCATCAGCACGATCATCAAATACCGGGTCAGCGCGGCATGGTCCAGCGCCCATTTGGAGAGGTTGAAGCCCTCTTTGGGTCGATCAAGGTTCATGGCCGCCTCACTTCGCCGTCGCAGCGCTGGCGGGGGCAAGCGGTGCCACCGCGGGATTAGCTATCAAATCAATAGCTGCTTGTGAACCATTGACGGGGGCTACAGCCTCTTTTTCCTTATAAACAGTCACTTTTTGACCCGGCGACAGCACATGCACACCCGCCGCCACCACTTTCATGCCGGGCTGCAGACCGGCAGACACCACCACTTCATTGCCATCGGCGGTGGCAATGGTCACGGATTGCAGCTTCACCGTCATGCTGGCGGTATCAAGCACCCACACGGCAGACGATGGGCCCTCCTGGCGGAACGCGCTGGTGGGCAGCTTGATGACCGGTACCCCGCTGCGGTCAAGCGCCTGCGGCATCACCGTGACGGTGGCGCCCAGCGGCAAGACGTCTTTGGCGTCCATGGCCACTTTGACGGCATAGGTGCGGGTCACCGGGTCGGCGCTGGCGGCCACCTCACGCACCACGCCTTTCAGGGTGCTGGCGCTGGCCCACAAGCGCACGTTCACGCTGCTGCCCGCCCTGATGAAGGCCACCCGGTCTTCCGGCACCGAAAACACCACATCGCGCGGACCGTCCTGTGCCACACGTACCACGGGCGTTCCGGCAGAGACCACCTGCCCCGGCTCGGCCTCCACGGCCGTCACTACACCGGACACGTCCGCCACCAGCTTGGTGTAAGCGGCCTGGTTGCCCTGACCTGTGAGCTGGGCTTGCGCCTGGTCCACCTGGGCCTGGGCCGCCTTGAGGCTGGCCTCGCGCCGCTCCAGTTCAGCCCCACTGATGAAATTCTGGTCGCGCAACTCTTTGTAGCGCTTGAAGTCGGCCGCAGCCAGATCGCGGTTGGTGGCCGCCGCCGTCACCTGGGCTCGCGCCGCGGTGGTGGCCAGTTGGTAGTCTTGCGGGTCCAACTGGGCAAGCACGTCACCGGCCTTGACCCGCTGCCCCAGTTCCGCCTGGCGCCGCACGATCTTTCCTGCCACCCGAAAGCCCAGGCGCGACTCCACACGCGCTCGCACTTCACCCGTAAATTCAGCGCTGGACTGCATTCGGTCCACGCCCACCGTGATCACTTTCACAGCGCGGATGGGCGCCTCGGTAGGCGCCGGCTTGGAGCAGGCAAGCAGCAACAACCCAGCGGCCATCAGCGTTGCGCTGGTTTGAAATATCTTGTGTGGCATGGTGGACTCTTGAAAAAGAGAGATTCAGGGCAGTCATTGCGACACTAATGACCAACTGGTTAGTAATTTAGGATAAATGATCAGGCTTGTCAACACGCGCACGCGGACAGGCAAAATCAGCCCACCATGCCTCATTCAGCGACCGACTCCAACCCACACCCTTCACCACCCGCGCCGATCGCGCACTATGAAAACTTTCCGGTTGCGTCCTTCCTGTGCCCGGCCAGGTTGCGCGCGCCGATCGCGGCCATCTACCACTTTGCCCGCACCGCCGACGACCTGGCAGATGAAGGCGATGCCACGGCGCAACAGCGGCTGGACGACCTGCAGGCCTACCGCCAGGACCTGGTGGCGGCCAGCCAGCAAGCGCCTTTCAGCACCCGTTGGGCCAAGGTGTTCGGCCCGCTGCAGCGCGCCATTCAAACCCACCAGTTGCCGGCGCAGCTGCTGCATGACTTGCTGGACGCCTTTGTCCAGGACACGGAAAAAACCCGTGATCGCGCTGGCTACGCCACCGAAGCGGATTTGCTGGACTACTGCCGCCTTTCCGCCAACCCGGTGGGCCGCCTGCTGCTGCACCTGTACGGTGTGACCGACACACAAGCGCTGGCCCGCAGCGATGACGTCTGCAGCGCCCTGCAGCTCATCAACTTCTGGCAAGACCCGAGCGTAGACATTCCACGCGGTCGCTACTATTTTCCGCACGACGACTGCACCCGTTTCGGGGTAGCAGAGGCCGACTTGCTGGCTTGCCGGCAAACTCCGTCCGCTACTAAATTGATAGCTGCCTGCGCACATTCCGCTAGGGCCCGCATGCTAAAAGGTGCTGAACTGGTGCACCAGGTGCCGGGCCGTGCCGGATGGGAGTTGCGCCTGGTGGTGCAAGGCGGCCTGCGCATCCTGGACAAGATCGAAGCCGTGAAATTTGCCACCCTCACCACCCGCCCCACACTGAAGCGCTGGGACGTCCCCGTGATGCTTTGGCGCGCCATGTGGATGTAACAATAGCGCCATGACCCCAGAGCACTACGTCCAGCAAAAAGCCGCCGCCTCGGGCAGCAGCTTCTACTACGCCTTTCTGTTTTTGCCCAAGCCCCGGCGCGCCGCGATCACCGCGTTTTATGCGTTCTGCCGCGAGGTCGACGACGTGGTGGACGACATGGTCGACCCCGGCGTGGCAGCCACCAAGCTGGCGTGGTGGCAGGCCGAAGTGGCGCAGTCCTTTGCGGGCCAGCCCACCCACCCGGTGATGCAGGCGCTGATGCCGCGGGTAGCCGACTACCAGATAGAGCAGCGCCACCTGCAGGCCGTGATCGAAGGCTGCCAGATGGACCTGCAGCAAACCCGCTACCTGGACTACCCCGGCCTGCAGCGCTACTGCCATCTGGTGGCGGGCGAAGTCGGTGAAGTGGCGGCCCGCATCTTCGGCCAGACCCAGGCCCAAACCACCGCCTACGCCCACAAGCTGGGCCAGGCGCTGCAACTCACCAACATCATCCGCGACGTGGGCGAAGACGCCCTGCGCGGGCGCATTTACCTGCCCGTCAATGAGTTGCAGCAGTTTGACGTCAAGGCCCATGAAATTCTCAAACGCACGTACTCGGACCGCTTCACCGCACTGATGAAGTTCCAGGCGCAGCGTGCGCAGGGCCTGTACGACGAAGCCTTGGCCTTGCTGCCGGACGCCGACCGCCGCGCCCAGAAACCGGGCCTGATGATGGCCAGCATCTACCGTGCCCTGCTCACCGAGATTGAGCGCGACAACTTCCAGGTGCTGCACCAGCGCGTCAGCCTCACGCCCTTGCGCAAGCTGTGGCTGGCGTGGAAGGTGCAGGCGCTGGGTCATATTTAAGTGATGAGAGTTGCCATTGTGGGTGCGGGCTGGGCCGGCATGGCGGCGGCGGTCGAGGCGACTCGGGCCGGGCATACCGCTGTTATTTTCGAAGCCTCCCGCACCCTCGGCGGGCGGGCCAGAGCCGTGCCAGGCATGTTGCCCGACGGCACGCCCGTGACGCTGGACAACGGCCAACACATCCTCATCGGCGCCTACACCGAGACGCTGGGCCTGATGCACCAACTGGGCCTTCAGCCCGAGTCTGTTCTGCTCAGCGTTCCCATGATGCTGCTGTTCCCGGACGGCCTGGGCCTGCGCTTTCCGGCCTGGCCAACGCCGCTGGATGCCTTGGCGGGCATCATGGCAGCGCGCGGCTGGACGGTGGCTGACAAGTGGTCCTTGCTGCGCGTGGCCACCGGCTGGCAACTGCAGGGCTTTCGCTGTGAAGCTGAGACGTCGGTCGCCGTGCTGTGCGCCAGCATGAGCCCCCGCGTGCGGGCCGAGTTGATCGAACCGCTGTGTGTGTCGGCCCTCAACACCCCGGCCGACCGGGCCAGCGGACAGGTATTTTTGCGGGTCATGAAAGACGCCCTGTTTGGCGTACAGGGCGGCTCGCGGCTGCTGCTGCCGCGTCAAGACCTCTCGGCCTTGTTGCCTGACGCCGCAGCGCTTTGGGTCACCCAGCGGGGGGGTGAACTGCGCCTGGGCACGCGGGTGGAATCGATCTTGCAAGAAGGTTCGCGGTGGCGGGTGCAAGGCGAGGCGTTTGACGCCGTCATCTTCGCTACAAATGCATCAGAATCGGCCAGAGCCCTTGACAGCAGTGCGCAAGCAGCTACAAATTTAGTAGCAAACAGTTTCAGGCAATGGGTGCGGGTCACACGCGCGCTGCAGTTTGAGGCCATCACCACGGTCTACGCCTGGGCGCCTGGCGCCACCCTGCCCCACCCCATGCTGACCCTGCGCAGCAGCGATGACCCGCAGCACCCCCTGCCCGCCCAGTTTGTGTTTGACCGGGGCCAGCTCGGCGGCCCGGCCGGCCTGCTGGCCTTTGTGGTCAGCGCCAGCCACGGCGACCGGCAGACGCTGCAAGCGCAGGTTCTGCAGCAGGCCCACAGGCAACTGGGGCTCCAGCTGCAGGCGGTTCAGACGGTGGTTGAAAAGCGTGCCACGTTTGCCTGCACGCCCGGCCTGCAACGCCCTGCGATGCAAATTGCACCGGGGCTGGTGGCCTGTGGCGACTATGTGGAAGGCCCCTACCCGGCCACGCTGGAGGGAGCCGTGCGCAGCGGACGGGCCGCTGCAGCGAGTGTCAGCGGTTGAGCAAGCCGCCCAAGACGCTGGTCAGACCGCCCTGTTGTTGCATCTGGCCCGCTGCCGCACCCAACACTGAATCAAGCAAGCCCATGAAAACCACCGCCAAAGTAAAGCTCAAATTGTGCCGCTGGCACCCGGCTGAAAAGTGTGCCGGATTTATGATTCCCGGGGGAAAAATTCATAAAAACAAGGACTCCGCTTCATGAAACGCGCCCTGAAGGTCATCGCCATCCTGCTCGCCCTGCTGATTGCCGCCGCCGGTGCAGCCGCCGCCTGGTACCTCTATACCAAGCAACCCCAACGCTCAGGCAAGCTGACGCTGGAAAAATTGAGCGAACCCGTCACCGTGCGCTACGACGAGCGCGGTGTGCCCCACATCCGGGCCGCCAACGAGACCGATATGTACCGGGCGCTGGGCTACGTGCATGCGCAGGACCGACTCTTTCAGATGGAGATGGTGCGGCGCCTGGCGCAGGGCGAACTCGCCGAAATTCTGGGCCCCAAACTGGCCGACACCGACCGGCTGTTTCGCACTCTGGGCATTCGCGCGCAGGCCCAAAAAATGGTCGCGGGCATGGACAAAAAAGGCCCCGCCTACCGGGCACTGGCGGCCTACCTGGATGGCATCAACCAGTTTCAGGACACCCACCCGGCACCGATCGAATTCGATCTGCTGAAGATTCCCAAACGACCGTTCACCGCACAGGACACGATGGCCGTGTCTGGCTACCTGGCCTACAGCTTTGCCTCCGCCTTTCGCACCGAGCCGACGCTGACCTATGTGCGGGACAAACTCGGTGCCGACTACCTGAAAGTGTTTGACCTGGAGTGGCACCCTGAAGGGGTGCTGCCACCCAGCACCACGGCAGCCCTGACGCAGCGCGACTGGCGGTCCCTGGACCAGCTGGCCCAGCTGAGCCAACAGGCGCTGGCCGCTGCCGGCCTGCCGCAATTTGAGGGCAGCAACGCCTGGGCCATCTCGGGTGGCCGCACCGCCAGCGGCAAACCGCTGCTGGCCGGTGACCCGCACGTCGGCTTCTCCGCGCCCGCGGTCTGGTTTGAAGCCCACCTCTCGGCACCCGACTTCGAGTTGTATGGCCACTTTCAGGCGCTGAACCCGATGGCGCTGCTGGGTCACAACACCCAGTTCGGCTGGACGCTGACCCTGTTCCAGAACGACGACATCGACCTGATCGCCGAAAAGATCAACCCCGACAATCCCAACCAGGTGGCCTACCAGGGCCAGTGGGTTGACCTGGAAAGCCGCGAAGAAACCATCCGCGTCAAGGGGGCCCCGTCCATCAAGCTCAACCTGCGCCGCTCACCGCACGGCCCCATCATCACCGACGCGTTTCGCAACAGCCTGGGCACCACGCCGGTAGCCATGTGGTGGGCTTTTCTGGAAACGGAAAACCCGGTGGCCGAGGCCTTCTACGCGTTGAACCGGGCCGACACGCTGGACAAGGCCCGCCACGCCGCCAGCCTGATCCACGCGCCCGGCCTCAACGTGGTGTGGGCCAATGCCGCAGGCCACATTGCCTGGTGGGCCGCGGCCAGGCTGCCGATTCGCCCCGACGGCGTCAACCCCACCTTCATGCTCGATGGCAGCACGGCCGAGTCCGACAAGACCGGTTTTTACCGCTTCAGCGACAACCCGCATGAGGAAGACCCGCCCCGTGGTTACGTCGTCTCGGCCAACCACCAGCCCATGGCCACCAGCGGCGTGCCCGTGCCGGGCTACTACCAGTTGTTTGACCGGGTCCAGCAACTGGACCGGCGCCTGCAGGACGACACGGTCCGATGGGACGTCAACAACAGCCAGGCGGTGCAACTGGACGTTCAAAACACCTATGGTCCGCGGGTCATCAACCCCTTGCTGCCGGTGCTGGACAAGGTCGTCACCGACTCGCTGGAACGCACGCTGGTGCTGAGCCTGGCCAAGTGGGATGGCAGCCACGCCATCAGCAGCCTGGAGCCCACCCTCTTCAGCCAGTTTTTGTACGAACTGGCGCGTGCCGCGATGGCCGATGAAATGGGCGAGACCCAGTTCCAGATCCTGCTGGGCACCCACGCGCTTGAATTTGCCCTGCCCCGCCTGGTGCAGGACGACACCTCGCCCTGGTGGGACAACCGCACCACTCCGGCCATTGAAACGCGGGAAGACACCATCAAACTCGCATGGCAGGCCACCATCGCCCACTTGCGCAAAACCATCGGCACCAGCCCTGCCGACTGGGCGTGGGGCAAGTCTCATACGGTGACCCACAAACACCCGCTGGCGTCCCAAAAGCCCCTGGACAGGCTGTTTAATGTCGGACCTTTTGAGGCACCCGGCGGGCGCGAAACGCCCAACCACTTTTCGGGGTACATCAGCGCCGGACCCTGGGCCGTGTCGACAGGCCCGTCCACCCGGCGCCTGATCGACTTTGCCGACCCGGCGCACGCCTTGGGCATCAATCCGCTGGGGCAAAGCGGTGTTTTTTTTAACGACCACTACAAAGACCAGGCCGACACCTTCATGGCGGGCGGCTACCTGCCGCAACACCTCAGTACCGAAGATATCAAGGCCAACACCCGCAGCCGACTGCGGCTGCTGCCACCGGCAGAAGGGACGCCCTGATCAGTCGGGGATCAGACGCCCGTGGGAACGCGGTCAGGCCCGTGGGCGGGGTGGCACCGACCTGAGCAGGTCACACAACTGGTCCAGGGTTTGCACCGTGACATGGGGATTCGCGTCGTGCGACCACGCCCGCTCATCGCGGTTAAGCCACACCGTCTGCATGCCCGCGCCCAGGCCGCCCAGCACATCCAGCGCGGCATCGTCACCCACGTGCAACACGGCGTCTGACGCCACGCCGACGGAGGCCGCTGCGGCGTGAAAAATGCGGGGGTCCGGCTTGCCCACGCCCAGCACATGGGCGCTCACGCTAGCCTGGAAATGTGCGCCAATGCCCACCCGCTGGACATCGGCATTGCCGTTGGACACGGCGACCAGCGGAAAGCGCTCTGCCAAAAAGGCCAGGGCGGGCAAGGCGTCTGCATAGAAATCCACCTTCATGCGGTGCGCCAGAAACACCTCAAACGCGGGTTCTGCCAGCGCCGTGTCTTCATCCGAGCGCTGCAGGGCCAGCCGGATCAGCTCACACCGCTGAAAACTCATGTTGTGCGCCATCTCGGGGCGCAGACTGATCACTTCATCGCGCAACGCCAGTCGGGTTTTGGACTCGGCCACCAGCGCGCAGGCCAAGGGGGCGCACTCACCGAGCCAGCTGGCCAGGGCCTGTTCGGCCTTGGCAATGGCGGGCCAGACGGGCCAAAGGGTGTCGTCCAGGTCAAGGGTTATTGCCTTGATTTTTGAAATATCCAGCATAGGTGCGGGAGAATACTGCATGACTTCCATCAAAGCTGGCCCCTTCGCCAAAGAACCCCCTTTCAAGCATGGCCAAGCGCCACGCACCGCCGTGTTGTTTTGCAACCTGGGCACACCCGACTCCCCCACCACCGCCGATGTACGCCGTTTTCTGGCCGAATTTCTGAGCGACCCGCGCGTGGTTGAAATCCCCCGTCTGCTGTGGATGATCATCCTGCACGGCATCATCCTGCGGCTTCGCCCGGCCCAGTCAGCCGCCAAATACGCCAGCGTCTGGACGCCCGAGGGCTCGCCCCTCAAAATATGGACTGAAAAGCAGGCCAAGCTGCTGCAGGGCTGGCTGGCCCAGCGCGGGCACGATGTGCAAGTGCGCTACGCCATGCGCTACGGCAGCACGTCCATTGCCTCGCAGCTGGATGCACTGAAAGCGCAGGGCACCACCCGCGTGTTGATTTTGCCGGCCTACCCCCAATACTCCGCCACGACCACGGCAAGTCTGTTTGACGCGGTCTACAACTGGGCTGGCAAGGTGCGCGCCATTCCCGAACTGCGCTTTGTGAACCACTACCACGACGACGCCCGCTACATTGCCGCCCTGGCCAACAGCATCCAGCAGGCCTGGAAAACCAAGGGCCGACCGGACCAGCTGGTGATGAGTTTTCATGGCGTACCCGAACGCACCCTGCATTTGGGCGACCCCTACCACTGCGAATGCTTCAAGACGGCGCGCCTGCTGGCCGAGCAATTGGGCCTGAACAAAGACCAGTTCAAGGTCACGTTCCAGTCCCGCCTGGGCCGCGCCAAATGGCTACAGCCCTACACCGAACCCACATTGATCGCGCTCGGCAAATCAGGCGTCAAGCGGGTGGATGTGGTGTGCCCCGGCTTCACCAGCGATTGTCTGGAGACGCTCGAAGAAATTGCCATGGAAGGCCGCGCCGCCTTTTTAACCGCGGGCGGCAAGGAATTCAATTACATCAAGTGCCTGAACGATGATCCGCAGTGGATCACGGCGCTGTGCGAAGTGACCCAACAGCACCTGGCCGGCTGGCCCACCCAGGTGGGGCCCACGGCGCAAGACCTGGCAGCCTCGCGTGCAGCGGCACTGGCGCTGGGGGCCAAACAATAGGCGGATTGGACAGGATTTATATAAAAACAGGCTGTAGCCCAGGTGGGACGTTCGGTAGTAGCTATTAAATTGATAGCAAAACAACACTTTAACTCTGCTGGTACACCTGCTCCACGTCATCGCGCAGCATGCGGGTGACTCCGCTTTGCCCTCGGTTTTCTCCAGATTCAAAATTGCGCATTCATCAAGAATGCAGCGTCGGGCTGAAGGCCAACTTTGTCTCAACTGCCAGGAGCTCAAACCTTTTGTCATGTGTCCAGATGAGGGTCTTCTCACTGACCAGGGCTGAAGCGAGCAAGCTCAGGTCAACGAAGCCGCAGCCGCGACCATCAAGTTGCCTGGTATCGAGCATGGCCAGGAGTTCATCTTGCGTTGCCATCGGCGCGCTCTCCAGTTCGGACAACATGCAGATGATGGCCTTGCGGTTGGACGGCGTCCCGCAGGCCACTTCCGCCACGATATAGGGATGGCAAACGACTGAGTCGGCCTCAAGCAAGGCAACCAGGTGTTCATTTCGCTGTTTGAAGTGACCAACCCACACGGAACTGTCGACAAGCACATTCATGGGGTGATCTCGTCTTCGCGCCGACGGGGAACCAGTTCGATATCAGGCGCCTGACCACCCAGCGCAGCCAGGCGGCGTGCGGTCTGTCGTTGGATGAACGCTTTCACGCATTCTCGAATCAGTTCGGACTTTTCAATGCCCGGTTCAGCCAGTGATACAGCTTTGGCAAACAGGTGGTCGTCGATGGTGAGTGTGGTGCGCATGTGAGCCTCTTACATCTTTAAAGACATCATTTTGCATCAAATAAAGCATCAAACAAAGGACCAGCACCCGCCGTGACAGTCGAAGTTTGACTAAGACCGGCTTTTGCTTGATAGCAAAATAGCCAGCGCATCACCGGTAATTACATGAACGCCCTGCTCCTGGGCAAAGCGGCGGGCGTTGTCGGTGAGCTGGCCCAAGCCGATGTAAGTGCTCAGGTGAGCAGCCTGCGCCTCTTTGGCCGCGGCCAGTTCACGCAAGGGCTCCACGCCCACGCTGGCGGCTTTCCAGCGCTTGCCACTCACCAGCGTGACCTTGCCACCCTTGACCAGTTGCAAGTCCGCCACCCCACCCTTCAGGCGGCTCACCTCATAGCCCTGTGCCACAAAGGCCTGCTCCAAAGCGTTAGAGAAATCGGGCCATGACATGTTGCGGGCCCGATCCAGCGCCTCGGCCAGGCGCGCCGGGTTGGGCGCGTGCCACTGCCGCCACGCGGCCATCACGCCGATGACCAAAAAAGGCAATCCGCCCATGACGCCCACAGGCACATAGGCCGCGGGCAACAGGGCTGCGGCGGCCACGGCAATGGCCCCCACCAACAAAAAGCTGATCCACCACGGCGAGCGCAGCAAGACAGCAAACAAGGAGTTTTCGGACATCTTCAGTTTCATTTTTTCTCAATCTCTATTCACTATTCACTATTCAATTGGCGCCGTCAATGAAGGCGTAGATGAGTTCCAGTTGGGCAGGCACATTCAGTGCGGGTGCATGGCCGCAACCCGCCACCTCCACCACCTGCGCCAACCCCTTGGCACCCGGGCCGCGGCGCATCATCTCCGCCGTGGTCTCGCGCAGCACCAGGTCGGACTCAGCCCCGCGCAAACACAGCACCGGTATCTGCAGGGCATCGTAGTGGTGCCAGATCAGGTAGTCATCCGGCAAGTTAACAAACTGCTGCACCATGGCCGGATCGTAATGGGGCGTGACGCGACCGTCGGGCAAGCGCCGGGTGGAAGTCTCCGTCAGGTGCCGCCATTGCGCATCGCTCAACCAGCCATAGGGTTTGTAGACCTGGCGGAAGAAAGCCTCAAGCTCACCCACCGTGGCAAACGCAGGCGGACTGCCCGCGTAAGACTTGATGCGCTCAATGGCCGACTGCGCCAACTGCGGCGCGTTGTCGTTGAGCAGCAGGCTTTTGATGCGGTCCTTCAGCACCGGCTCAAAAAATCCGGACGCACCCACCGTGCCAATGGCGCCGCCCATCGACGTGCCCACCCAGTGCAGCCGCTCAATGCCCAGTTGCTCCACCAGCAAGCGGGCCAGACGCGCGTAAAACGCCAGGCCATATTCATGCTGCGGGTCGGGACTCCACTGGCTCAGGCCCCGACCGATCGTGTCAGGACAAATCACCCGGTAACCGCGCTCGCTCAGGTACTGCGCCAGTTCGTCCATGTCGCGCCCGGTGCGGGCCAGGCCATGCCAGGCCATCACCGTGCCGCGGGGATTGGCAGCGTCGAGGGCGGACCAGTCGGTGTAATGGATTTCGCGACCGACGCAGGTCAGGTAGTTGGAAGTCATGGGCATGGTGGGGCTCCTGTCAGTTGGCGGGCATGTCTTCAGGGGTTGGCCCGCCTTGGCGAGCCGTCACGGGCACACGCAAGTCGTCCAGATAATCACGCTTGATATTGACCGTGCACGTGACCCCCACCGAGGCATAGTGCCTGTCAAGCCACGCGCGGGCATGGGCCTGGCCCAGGTCCCGCAAGGTGCGAATCAGGCTGCCGCTGGTGGACGATTTGGTAGACGCCGCAAACGCCTCCAGCGGCTCACCCCCGTCAATGCGGTGCATCAGCACATCCTTGTAGTGCGCGGGGTCCAGCTTGCCCTCGGCCAACAGGCGCTTCACAAAATCAATGGCGCGCATCTCAGAAATCAGACCGGCATTGAAAGTGACCTCGTTGACGCGGTCCATGATTTCGGCCGCCGTGGTGGGCAGTTTGTCGCGCTTGATCGGGTTGATCTGCACCAGCAAGATGTCACGACTTTTGCACTCGTAAATCAGCGGATGAATGGCCGGGTTGCCCGAGTACCCGCCGTCCCAAAAATGGTCACCTTCAATTTCCACGGCCTTGAACGCCATGGGCAGACAGGCGGACGCCATGACCGCATCAGCAGTGAGGCGCTTGCCGGAGAACACCTCAGCCTGGCCGGTGGAGACCCGCGTGGCCACCACAAACACCTTCAGCGCCTCCAGCCGAGCCAGACGCTCAAAGTCGATCTGTTTCACCAGAAAGTTGCGCAAAGGGTTGAGGTCGAACGGATTGCTTTGGTAAGGCGACATCGTCTGAGACCAAAAGTTGGTCATCGCGTTGGTCCACATGGCCGTCATGGGGTGGTCGGCCCCCGCTTGACCAAACAGCAAGTCAAACGGCGCGCGCTGGGCTTCCGACAGGGCACCCATGTCCACAATGCCGTTCCAGAAATTACTCAGGGCCTCGCGCGCGGCTTCACGCGGATCGCCGCCCGGCTTGTCATAGCCCTGCGCCAGGCCATGGGCCAAGGCCACCGCATTCATGGCGCCCGCGCTGGTGCCACTGATGCCTTCCACATGGAGGCGCCCATCCGCCAGCAAAGCATCCAGCACCCCCCAGGTGAACGCGCCATGCGAGCCCCCGCCCTGCAGGGCGAGGTTGACGACGGGGGAGCCGGGGGGGAATGGCGGGGGTTTGGTAGGGGTGTTCGGGCGGGCGTTCATACTTGGAGGTTACCAAGAATGGCGGCGGTTTTGGCGCGTCAGGTCGTGAATGAGCGTGAAAAGCATGGCAGAATCTTTTTGAGTTTTCTTACCCTGTTCACCCCGTTTTCACCCCACGTCCACCTCAATTAACTTCGGCCTCAGACCATGGCATCACTTGATTTCGAGCATGAAGAATTGGAATTCAAAGCCTTCCATGCGACCCATGCGCCTTTGCTCAAGACCCTCTGCGACAAACTGCAGCTGAAAATTGCGGGCCTGCTGCAGGGCCACCCAGGGCTGCAAATCTCGAAGATTGAAGGCCGGGTCAAGGACCGGGATGAATGCATCCGCAAGTTTTCCGGCAAGTACCGCAACGCGCTGGAAGAGCAGAACCAGGTCTTTGTGATCCAGGACCACATCACCGATCTGCTCGGCATTCGCATCGTTTGCCTGTACGAAGATGAAATCAGGCCTATCGCAGACCTGATACGACCCGGCTTCGGCGTGATCGAGATCACCGACAAGATTGCCAAGGTGGAGCAGACCGACGACTTTTTCGGCTACAAAGGCCTTCACATGGACCTGGCCTTCAGCACGGCCGATGTCGGACTTGTGGTTGACACGGTCTTGCCGGTGCAGCAGTTCGAGTTGCAGGTGCGCACGATCATCCAGGACTCCTGGAGCGTGCTGGACCACAAGATCAAATACAAGAAGTCCATCCCAGGGCCGCTCAAGCGCCGCATCAACGTGCTATCGGCGCTGTTTGAGCTGGCCGACCGTGAATTTCGCCAGATTCGCGATGAGACGGAGGCGGGCTTGCAGTCCGCGCCCGATGAAACCGCCTTGCAAGACTCCCCCATCGAGATGCCAGTGTTGGCTCAGGATGGCTATGTCAAAGGGGAGCTGAACGCATTCACCTTCCTGAAGATTGCGAATCATTTTTTCAAAGATTTCGCCTTCGAGCCCTACAAGGTTGACAGCTTTGTGGAGATGATCAAGGATTGGTCGCCGGACATCACGCGCCCGGAGTTCAACTCCATCGTGCGGCAAAAGATCGGGCTGGTGAAGCGCTACAAGCAGTTCTTTGAAGAACGCAACGAGAACCTCAATTTCAACCCGTACACAGTGATACGCCATTGCCTGTACCTAGGCGACAAAGCGGTCTTCCACCGCGCGTTGCGAAAGACCGCGAAAGAGGCGTTTGATGCGTGGCTGGAACAGAACCTGCCTGTTGAGAAGATTGCGGAGGCTTGACTGGTGTCTTTGGCTGAGGTCGCCCTTACTCAGATACCAAGACACTGAACGCAACAAATGCATGGTTGGCACTTCTCCGATCGATCAAGCCTTGAAAAAGGCCATGTTTCAAGAAATCGGATTACGAACAAGGTCAATTTTTAATACATTGTCATGCAGCTGGGTCAGCACCAGGGTGATGTGGTTGCAGGCAACGGGGCGGTTTGTTCGGTGGCGTACCGACCGGTTATTGATGAATAAATAAGATTTGTTGACAACCAAACCAGGTAACACCATGACCTACCCCGATACATCAAATACCCGCGAGTCCATAGTCACTCCCCAGTTCCTTCATCGAGAAGCTGCTGTACAGCTGGAGAAAGCTGTCAAGCACCATCGGCAAGCGGCATTGCTTCACGAGGCTGGTGATGCAAGGCAAGGCGAGACCCACGCAAGCATCGCCTACAACCACACTGCGCAGGCACTGGAAGTCAGTGGCCGGGCATTAAATGTCCTGCTTTGATAGCACGCACTTGCCACCTTGCTCGTTGATTTTTCGCACCTTCACTGGCGTTAAGCCGGTTGTTAAAAAAGCTCAGATATGGTCACCCTCAATAACGCTGCAGACCTTTCGCCGCAATGCGAACTAAACGCCATTCCATGGCATGACCGAGAAGGAAAGCGCAAATTTTCGGACAGATTGAAATCAATGCTGGGGGTTACCGCTGCTGTCCCTGCTTCCAATATCACCGACTCAAAAGTAGAGGCGAATGCCTCTGCGATAAAAGACAGGAACTCTGATGACCATGCTTTGTAAAGACTGCGGATCAGTGGGACCGCCAAAAATGCACAGGCGAGGCACACTCTCCCTGGAGCTTCTGCTGTGGTTGTGCTTGTTGGTGCCCGGCTTTGTCTATTCAGTGTGGCGATGGCGGAGCAAATACAACACTTGTTCGGCCTGCGGAAGTTCCAAGGTCAACGACTTTGAGTCATCCCGGGTACGTGACACCAGGCGCACATCAGATAGTGTAGAAAAGCAGGCTAAACGCTAAACAGGCGCATCGATTGCGTCAGAAAACCACCTGGGCGTTCTGTCATCTTGGCCAGGAAGTGAATTGAGTTCAGTTTCTCCCGAACTTCGAATTTGAAACTGGCGACTTTCGATTGAGCGTCGAAACTGCAGATTCCAAATTGAGAATCCGCAACGGTGCACCCGTCCGTTGGCGAGTTGAGGAATCAAAGGTCTCCATCGATCTTTGCGTGCAGCATTCAGCGTCACGCAAAGATCGGATGCAATTCATGGCAACGCTCTACTCCGTCGTTCTGCCATCGAAGTGTTCGTTGTCGGCGTCGGCATCGGCCCGGGTGTGGTGAACGACGCCGTCCCGATGATTCGGCGGCGCATAAAGCGTGTAGAGCTTCAGGGGAACACTGCCGGTATTGATGATGTTGTGATTCGTCCCGGCTGGGACGACCACTGCGAAGCCAGCGTGAATCGCCGTACTAACGCCATCCAGAACCGCCTCACCGCTTCCCTCCTCCACGCGAAAGAACTGGTCGAGCTTGTGGACTTCCGCCCCAATTTCTTCCTTGGGCCTTAACGCCATCACAACCAGCTGGCAGTTTTTGGCCGTGTAAAGCACTCGCCGAAACTCGCTATTTTTGACAGCGAGACCTTCGATATCTTGCACAAAGCCTTTCATATGCAATCGCCTAAAGGGGTACGTCGTCGGCGTATGGCGTCGTCCCGTAGTAATCATGGATGCTCTTCGCCCACGACGAGTCCGCCATATTGGGCCACTGGTCCTTGTCGAATCCCGGGGCATTTTCGAGACGATCTTTTTCCACGTTCAGCACAAAGCGCTTGTTCACCGTATCAAGCGTCAATGCACTCCACGGCACGGCAAAAAGTTTTTCGCCCATACTCAGGAAACCACCATAGGAAAGCACCGCATAACTCACTCTGCCACTCCGCATATCGAGCATGATTTCTTTGATGTCACCAAGATCTTCATCTTTCTGGTTGTAAACGTCATTACCGAGAAGCGTGTTAGCGCCCATCAGTTCGGGACCAGGTCCTTGGCGCACGTCGGACCCCGACGCACCGATGGTGTTGACTTTGTACATGCCGTAGGGGTCGCGTTCTTCGTAGTTCATATGAATCTCCATTCGATGATCTGTGTTGTTAATTAAACAGAAGGTAGTGCCGAATAGCCCACCTTCAGCGCCGAGGTTAGGCGCCGGACTTCAAATAGTCTGTGCGCCGTCACACAGAAGAATTCCTGGCACCTGTCATCACTGATTCATGAACGTGCAAGTCATCTGAGCGATGCTGCAGGGAGAGGGGGTAACGTCCGTTTTTACTGCACAAGGTCTGTGGCCGGGGCACAACAGGACATTTCTGGAACCGAAAGGCAGCTTCCGAGTCAAATCCACCTCGGCAACGCAGCGTAAACGGTTGGTCACTTTGAAGCAGTGAGCGGTTGGTCTGGGTCGAAAGTGACAGGCAGCCACAGACCCGAAGCCGACGATCAAACTACGGAAATGCCAGCCCGATACCGGTCATTGAACTCGCCACGTGATACTCACCGGATTGACGGCGAAGTTCCATAAAGCTGTCATCCCGCTTGGCGCGTGCGCAGCGCAACTCGGGTTTGCGTTGGCACGCCGCATGGTGCTGATACCCGGACCGGGCAATCTGCAATACCTTGCAAATCAACTCGACCCCGTGGGTGCTGCGATGCTTGTCCACAAAGTCCTTCAAGACTTGAGTCGGCGGTCGAGCTCAGCCTTGGCAAAAAAAGCACTCGCAAGTTTCAGGATTTCGTTGGCCCGGCGCAGTTCCTTGTTCTCGCGCGCCAGGGCTTTGATACGGTCGCGCTATTCGCTGGTGATGCCATCGCGGATTTCTGCAAGGACAACGACAAAGGCAGGTTGCTGCAGGTGCCTTGATTGTTCGCTGGCGAACAGACAGACGGCCTCAAACCTGACCAAATCAGGGCTCGGCAATTGGCGGTGTGCTTTTTTTGTCGCAGCATCTGAAGACCCTGGTCAACGGAAGCGAAATTGACAGCAGCTAACGGTCCCGTCCCCAAACCAAAAGGAAACACCATGACTAGCGAGAAAACGGCCCACATTGAGCCATCCAAGCACTCAACCGACGAAGTTGATGAATTTCTGAATATGGTGGAGGCCAACGTCAATGACGCTCCAGGCGCTGGTTCGCCGGCCATCATGCCGAACACGAATCTGGATGACGACGGCAAGCCCACTACGGACACACCAAAGAACCCAAAAATCTGAACAATTCGTACCAGTTTGTTGACGTCTGGTCCAGTACGGCACCGTAATCCGTCCAGGAATCAACACCGCTTTTGGACTCGGGGATTTCGGAGCCGGTGGATTTGGCGATGGCCGCGTAAGTTGGCGGTTTAGACCAAAGCAGTCAGCCAGATTTCCGAATTGGCGCATAACAGCACAGCGTTTGCAGTCATTCCCAAGAGGGTGGGCGGGACTCAGGACGGCGTAGCATTCAGCGCCGTTCGTGTCCCCCGCCCTGAGTCGGCAAGCGTTGCTGGCGTTCATTGCATGTTGAGTCATTGCGTATCAACATGGCTGGCTGTCGATGGCACCGGGGTGGATGGTGCAGCGAAGTCAAGGAGGAGGATCGGGCGCAGCCCGCTCCGGGGGACATGAGCGGAGCCATCCACCCCGGTGTCATCGACCCTACACAAACCGTGCCGACAAGATCCGCTTGCGCTGCATAACTGCAGTTCAAATTTCAGATGGCGCCATCAAGCAAGGCGGCGCATCCACTCACTTCAAGCTGACAAACGGCTCACCCTCCCCCTGCCGAATCTCCACCAACGCATCAAGCCCCGCGATCAAGGCAGCAAAACTGCCGTGACCATGTTCCTTGAAGTCAAACGTCGAATCCAGCCGTTTGACCATGTGCCAGAGGGATTCCATGCTGACCCAGGCATCGCCTCGCGCATCCGTCAACAGGCGCATGGCGCGTCGGACCATGTCGGCGGGTTGGCTGGCTGCTTCAGGCGAGATAGAAGAAGAGGACGCGGCAAGCTCCAGCAGGTTTTCGTAATAACGAAACTCGTGGCAACTCCGGGCCCAGTGGCGATTGGTGTTTTTGCGGGCGCCCACGCCCACCAGGGTTCGGCCTGCGGCCTTGATCTTTTGCGACACCGGCATGAAGTCGCTGTCGCCCCCCACCACCATGACCGTGCCGATGTGGCCAAAGCGGCCAATGTCTTCGACCGCGTCCAGGCACAGGCGGATATCGGCGCCGTTTTTGGCCGATGCGCCGGGAGAAAAAAGCTGGATGAGTTCGACACCTGCTTGCAGCAAGGCATCACGGTAGCGGCCAAAATACTGCCAGTTGCAGTAGGCGCGGTTGATGGCCACAGGCCCGAATGATGCCGCCAGGTCCACGATGGCCTGCACGTCCACCAAAGGTTCCTGCGCCTTGAACCGGCCATCCGGTTTGTTGTAGGCACCCTCGCCCAGGCGGGCCTCGACCAGGCTGGCGTGAAGGTTTTCAAAATCCCAGTACAGGGCGACTGACTTGTCGTGCTGGCTGTCACTCTTGTTCAAAATAGGCTCCCGGCCGTTGCATGTGCGTCAATGCTAACCGTCCGGCCTCGCCCATCAAGGCGCCTCAGCGCGTGGCACCTGCAAGGTCAGGCGCAGGGACTTGCCCGACGCGTCCCTGACCGAGGCGATGGTTTTGAAGGCCAGGGCCTGTATGCGGTCAGGCAACCGAACGAAGTTGCTTTGTTGAACCAGTGCATCGCCATTCATGAAGGCCCAGACAAAAAACTGCAGCGCGTGCAGGGTTTGTTCAGGCTTCTGGGTCACTTGGGGCACCACCACAAACGTGCCCATGGTGATGGGCCAGGCGCCTTTGCCGGGCATGTCCGTCAAGGTGGTGGTGAATGACCCGGTCCTGACCCAGTCACTGCTGGACAGCGCCGCCTTGAACGCGTCCACCGAAGGCTGCACCTTGTCTCCCTGAGCGTTTTTGAGTTGTACCGCGCGCAGGTTGTTGTCTTTGACGTAACCAAAGTCCACGTACCCGATGGTGCCCAACGTTTCCTTGACGGCCTTGACGACGCCTTCGCTGCCTTTGGCGGCAATGAAACCGGCAGGCCAGGCGAACGCGGATTTGACACCCTGCTTTTCTTTCCAGACCGGACTGGCCTTGGCCAGATAGTCCGAGAAGTTGTAGGTGGTGCCGGAGCCATCGCTGCGCACTACGACTTTGATGGGCAGATCGGGCAAAGCCAGCTCGGGGTTGAGTTGTGCAATGGCGGAGTCGTTCCAGCGGGTGACTTCACCCAGGTAAATACGACTGAGCACCGAGCCCGACAGCAGCAACTGCTTCTCGCCGATTTTGGGCAGGTTGACGACTGGCGAAATGCCGGTGATGGCGATCGGAAACACCAGCAGGCCGTCCTTTTGCAGTTCGGCGGGCGTGGGCGCCACGTCTGATGCGCCAAAACCGGTGTCACCGCCGCGAATTTTCTTGAGACCGGCGGACGACCCGATGGAGTCGTAGGTCAGCTCGACGCCGCTTTGCTTGCGGTATTCGCCAGACCAGCTGCGGTAAATAGGGGCCGCGGCGGATGAACCGGCGCCGTTGATGGTTTGATTTTCTGCCGCGTGAGCGCACGCCGCGAGCAGGCCAAGCAAGGCCAGAGCAAGTGTTTTTTTCATTTCCAACGATTATTTTTAATGTGTGCATGCCAACGGCAGCGCGACGATGGTAACGGCTGAATGTGTCAATCCTGCCTGCATGACCCCGGTCAGCCAACAAAAAAGCACCTGGGCCAAAAATGGCCTCAGGTGCTTATGTGACGTGCACAAGCAGCTATCAATTAGATAGCATTCTATTTACCCATCAAACCAACGCCTCAGCACGTTTTTTGAGCAATCGCGGCACGATCAGCACCGACAGCACCACCACCAGCAAGGCCAGCGACATGGGGCGTTGCAGGAACACCATGGCGCTGCCCTCGCCGATGGACATGGCGTTGCGCAGCTGGGCCTCGGCCAGGGGGCCCAGGATCATGCCGACCAGTACCGGGGCGGTAGGAAAGTTGAAGCGGCGCATCACCAGCCCGAGCAGGCCAATGGCAAACAGCAGGAACAAGTCAAACGCGCTCTGGCGCATACCGTAAGCACCCACGGTGGCAAAAATCAAAATACCGGCGTAGAGCTGCGGCTTGGGCACCTTGAGCAGCTTGACCCACATGCCAATCAGCGGCAGGTTCAACACCAGCAACATCACATTGCCAATGTAGAGCGACGCGATCAAGGCCCACACCAGGCTGGACGAGCTGCTGAACAACTGTGGCCCGGGCTGGATGCCGTAGTTTTGAAACGCACCGAGCAGAATGGCCGTGGTGTTAGAGGTGGGGATACCCAGCGTCAGCAGCGGGATGAGCGCAGCAGTCACCGTGGCATTGTTGGCAGCCTCCGGACCGGCCACGCCTTCGATGGCACCCTTTGTTCCAAACTCAGCCTTGTGCTCCCCTTTGGCCAGTTTTTTCTCAGTCGCGTAGCTCAGGAACGTGGGTATCTCGGTGCCGCCCGCGGGAATGCAGCCAAACGGCGCGCCAATGGCCGTGCCCCGCAGCCAGGCCGGAATGGACCGGCGCCAGTCGCTCCTGGTCATGGTGACGCGGCTCATCTTGTTTTCAGACTCGACCACCTTGCCTTCAAACAGCACGGCGTGCAGCGCCTCGGCCACGGCGAACAAGCCCACCGCCACCAGCACAATCTCAACGCCGTCCAGCAGTTCAGGCACCCCCCCGGTGTAGCGCGCTTGCCCCGTGATCTGGTCCAGCCCCACCAAACCGGCGGCCAGGCCCACAAACAAGGCGGTCAACCCGCGCACCGTGCTTTGGCCCAGCACCGCACTGACCGTGGTGAAGGCCAGCAACATGAGCATGAAGTATTCAGGTGGCCCGAGCTTGACCGCAAATTCGGCCACGATGGGCGCGAACAGCGTGACCAGCACGGTGGCAATGGTGCCCGCCACAAATGAGCCGATGGCCGACGTGGCCAGTGCCGCACCGGCGCGGCCACTCTTGGCCATCTTGTTGCCCTCCATGGCGGTGACCATGCTGGCCGTCTCGCCCGGCGTGTTCAACAAAATGGAGGTGGTCGAGCCCCCGTACATGGCGCCATAGTAAATACCGGCAAAGAAGATCATCGAGGCTGTGGCCTCGACCTTGGCCGTGATCGGCAGCAGCATGGCCACCGCCGTGGCGGGTCCGATGCCGGGCAACACACCCACGGCCGTGCCCAGCGCGCAACCGACAAAGGCCCAGAGCAAATTAACCGGCGTGCCCGCCGTGGCAAAGCCTTGAAGAAGTTGGTTCCAGATATCCATTAAAGCCACCCTGTGGTCGTGAGTCCTGGCAGGTTGATCGCCAGGAATTTGGTAAACATCCAATACACCGGCGCCGAGATCAGCAGGCCAATCCCGAGGTCAGTCACCCAGGTTTTCAGGCCCTGGTTCGCACGCCCCTCCGCATTGCGCAACCCGCGTGACGCCATGGCAAAACACAGCGTACAACTGAAAATAAAGCCGATGGTGGTGATGAGCGCGGCGTTAAGCAGCAGCCCTGCCGACATCCATATGAAGCCCGGCCAGTAGGGCTTGTCACCCGTACCTTCTTCCATGTTTTTAAAGCCACCGTTGCGGGCTTTGTAAAGCATGATGACGCCGCAAATGAAGAGCGCCACCGACACCAGCCAGGGCAAAAAATTGGGGCCGACGCCCGCATAACCCGCCTCAGACGGAATGCTCATGGCACCAAATGCCAAGCCCAGCGCCAGCAGGACGACGCCCATGCTGACCGCGGTCTGGAAAGTTTTTGAAATAGAGGGAGGGGAATGTTGACGCATGGTGGATGCCTCACAGTGAGAGAGATGCCCGGAACAAAAGGCACCAGAAAAAACGCCGATGCTTTCCGCTCTGGAATGCATCGGCACTTGGAGGTCCGACGGCTTAAATCATGCCGGACTTGACCATGGTGGCGCGCAGCGACGCAAAGTCGTCGTCCACAAACTTCTCGAAGTCAGCGCCGGTGAGCAAAGCAGGCGTCCAGTTGTTCTTCTCGACCGCTTCGGCCCAGGCCTTGGACTTGGTGGCCTTGACCAGCATGTCGATCAGGTCCTTGCGTTGCGCCGCGGTGATGCCAGGCGCGCCATACACACCGCGCCAGTTGCCGATTTCGACATTGATGCCCTGCTCTTTCAGCGTGGGCACATTGACGCCCTTCAGGCGCGTGCCCGAGGTCACGGCCAGGGCCTTCATCTTGCCCGCGGCAATGTACTCGGCAAACTCGCTGTAGCCACTGCCACCGATGGTGACGTTGCCACCCAGAATGGCCGCCGTCGCCTCGCCGCCGCCCCGGAAAGCCACGTAGTTGATCTTGGAGGCGTCCACACCCACTTCGCGGGCAATCATGGCCGCAGCAATGTGCTCTGTAGAGCCGCGTGAACCGCCGCCCCACTTGATGCTGCCGGGGTCTTTCTTGAGTTGGTCGACCACTTCCTTCATGCTCTTGAAGGGCGAGTTGGCCGGGAGCACAAACACGTTGTACTCGCTGGTCAGGCGCACCAACGGTGTGGCGGCGCTCAAGGACACCGGCGGTTTGCCGGTGATGATGCCACCCAGCATGACGGCGCCCATCACCATCATGGCGTTGGGATCACCCTTGCTGCCGTTGACGAACTGGGCCAGGCCCAAGGCACCGGCGGCGCCGCCCTTGTTCTCATAAGTGACCGTATCCGCCACCTTGGCGTCTTGCAGGGCCTTGCCCAATGCGCGGCCTGTGCCGTCCCAGCCACCGCCCGGGTTGGCGGGAATCATCATCTTGACATTGGCAGCCGCCAGGGCCGACAAAGGCAGGCCACCGGTGACGGCCAGGGCCGCCATGGATTTAAGGAAAGTATCGCGACGCATCAGAGTCTCCTGTTGGTTTTACTTACCAATTGATGATGCCCCGGCCCGCTGTCAAACGGCTGTCAGCCAGCACCCGTTCTTATTAGGGAAAACACGGATATCCCCGGCGCGTTTGCCCATCTGTTAAAACACTCGGTATTCAATTTTTGCGGTTCACCCAGTTCATGTCCAATTCATCTTCCCCCGCCACGCCAGAAACCACTGCCCATGCACAGCCCGTCATCCGCTGGACCGAGGCTGGCGTGGAGTGCTCGGCGCTCTGGCGCTCCGAACGTGGTGCCACGCCGCCCAAGCGCGTGATCCTGGCCGACGACACCACCAACGCCGACACCGCCTACCGGCTGGCCTGCGAAGGCACAGCCCTCCTGTGGCGTGGTGACTTTCAAAATGCCAAGCAGTTGCTCAAAGCGCTGGCCCGGCGCGCAGACAACGTGCCCGCACGCAAGCGCAAGAAGGCCGCACAAGAGATCGCCCTGGTGGATGCCTTTCACCTGCACCGCTTGGCCCAGTCACAGCGCGCCCGCATGCTGGGCATGCTGCTGATTCCTTTCAACGCCGACTACAGCATTACCTTGCGCCGGGCGCCCGATGCCAAAACCGCCCTGACCGAGGCCTGGGGCCCGGCAGATGCCGCGGCAGGCAACTCCGTGGCGTCGTTGCGCGAACTCTCGGGCATCACCAGCGCACACGAATGGCGCCGGGTGGGCGTCGAAATTGCGGCCTTGGGTGAGGAGCCGGACAACCGCATTCATCCCCACTACGGAGTGTTCTCGCCCGTGCGTGGCGAATACATCAACCTGGTGGCCACCGCCCACCTGCCCAAACCGCCCACCGGGCAGGACAGCATCGTGGCGTTTGACATTGGCACCGGCACCGGCGTGTTGTCCGCCGTGCTGGTGCGCCGCGGCGTGACCAAAGTAGTCGCCACCGACCAGGACCCGCGCGCGCTGGCCTGCGCCCGGGACAACCTGGAGCGCTTGGGCGTGGCCCAGCAGGTGCAAGTTGTGGAGGCTGACCTGTTTCCCGAAGGCCAGGCATCGCTGGTGGTCTGCAACCCACCGTGGCTGCCCGCGCGGCCCAGTTCCCCGCTGGAGCACGCGGTGTACGACGAAGGCAGCCGCATGCTGCTGAGCTTTCTCAAGGGGCTACCCGCCCACCTGGCACCCAAGGGCGAGGGCTGGCTGATCTTGTCCAACCTGGCCGAGCATCTGGGTTTGCGCACCCGCGAAGAGCTGTTGGCTGCCTTCGAGAGCAACGGCCTGCGGGTCATCAGCCGCATTGACGCCAAGCCCCTGCACGCCAAGGCCACCGATGTGACCGACCCCCTGCACGAAGCCCGGTCACGTGAAGTGACTTCGCTGTGGCGTCTGGCGACTGCCAAGTAATTCAGGCGAAAATCTGCGCCCATTCAATGAAAGAACACATGACCAACGCCATCTACACCTCCTCGATCCCCGTCTTCACACAAATGCTGGGCGGACTCAAGTCGGTGTTGACCAAAGCCGAAACCCATGCGGCCGATAAAAAGATCGACCCCAACGCCCTCTTGCAAGCCCGTCTGTTCCCCGACATGTTCCCGCTGTTGCGCCAGGTGCAGGTGGCGTCTGACTTTGCCAAGAGCGTGTCCGCACGCCTGGCCGGTGTCGAGGTGCCCAAGCTCGAAGACAACGAGCAGATCTTTGCTGATTTGCAGGCCCGCATTGACACCGTGCTGGCCTTCATGGTCGGACTTGACGTCAGCAAGTTTGACGAAGCCGCCACTCGTGAAATCGTCACCCAGGCCGGAACGCCCAAGGAAAAGCGCTTCAGCGGCCAGTCCTACCTGCTGAACTACGGCCTGCCGCACTTCTTCTTCCACACCACCACGGCCTACGCCATCCTGCGCCACAACGGCGTGGAAGTGGGCAAGAAGGACTACATCGGCAGCTATTGAGCGTGCGCCAGCCAGCCGGAGGCCTTCATGAAACTGCTGCTGGTTGAAGACGACCCCGCGCTGCACAAAACGCTGCTGCGGGCGTTGACCCGGCTGGGCTGGTCGGTCGAGGTGTGTGACAACGGCTCAGCGGCGCTGGGGCGCTGGCAGGACACCTCGCCTGACGTGGTCCTGCTCGACCTGAGCCTGCCCGGCCTGGACGGCCTGCAGATCCTGACGCAAGCACGCCGGCGTGGTTTCACCACCCCGGTGCTCATCTTGACCGCCCGTGGCACCGTGGGCGACCGGATCATGGGCCTGAACGCGGGTGCCGACGACTACCTCCCCAAACCCTTTGACCTGGACGAGCTGGAAGCACGCGTTCGTGCCCTGCACCGCCGCCGACCAGAAAATAATGCCAAATCAGCCTCTAGCCCAGACGGAACGGGCGGCATTAGCTATGATAAAGATAGCGGCGCTGTTTACTACCAATCTCAGCCGCTGGAGCTGACGCCGCGTGAACTGGCCTTTTTAAAGTCGCTGCTGGCACGGCCAGGCCACGCCGTGGCCAAGGAAAAACTGTTTGAACTGGTGTTTCCCGGTTCGGTCGAGGTCCAGTACGAAGCCATTGAAGTCGTGGCCTACCGTCTGCGCAAAAAACTGATCCCCACGGGCGCCAAGCTCGTGACACTGCGAGGTCTGGGTTACCTCCTGAAGGTGACACCGTGACGCAGGACACTGCGCCCGAGCGGCCTCAGCAGCCATCTCTCCTGCCGGTGCGCCAGGCGGCGCTGTCATTGCGCCGCTACCTCTTTCTGGGCATTTTGCTGCCCATCGGCCTGTTTATCCTGGTCGACACGGTCAGTCTTTATCGCCAGGCGCTGGCCGCCGTCAACACCGCCTACGACCGCACCCTGCTCGCCTCGGCCAAGTCCATCGGTGAGCACATCGACGCAGTAGGCGAAGGCAACGCCGCCCAACTGCGCGCCACCGTACCCTACGCGGCGCTGGAAGCCTTTGAGGCTGACAACCGCAGCCGCATGGTCTACCGCATATCCAGCATCCAGGGCGAACTGATTGACGGCTTCGCGGACCTGCCCGCCTGGCGCGGCCACCTGCCGGACCGGGGCCCGTACGCCGCCCTGGTGGATTTCTACGACGACAGCTACCGGGGTGATGCGGTACGCGTGGCGGTGCTGCTGCAACCCGTCGCCATGAACCGGGCCCGCGCCATGGCGGTGGTACAGGTGGCAGAAACACTGGAACTGCGGCGCACCCTGGCGCGCCAGATTTTGATCGACACGCTGTGGCGACAAGCGGCGCTGGTGACGGTGATTGCGCTGGTCGTGATTGTGGTGGTCCAGCGCGCCACCCGGCCGGTGCGCCGCCTGAGCGCCCAGCTGCAGGGCCGTTCAGAAGATGATTTGACGCCCCTGCAGGCACCGGGCGCCCCGCGCGAACTGATTCCGCTGATTGATGCCACCAACAACCTCATGGACCGCCTGCAGCACCTGCTGGACCACCAAAAACGGTTTGTGCGCGATGCCTCTCACCAATTGCGCACGCCGCTGGCCGTTTTGAAAGTGCAAGTTCAGTCGGCGCTGCGCGGCGACGTGGAGCCCACCCAGGCGCTGCTCGAAATCAAGGACACCGTCGAACAAGCCACCGTGCTGGCCAACCAGATGCTGTCGCTGGCCAAGGTGGCCCAATTGGTACAGCAAGCGCCCGAGCGCGACGTCGACTGGGCGCAGGTGCTGCAGGAGGTGGCCATTGACCTGTCGCCCCTGATTGCCGCCAAGGACATTGATTTTGAAATCGACTCATCGCCAGCCCCCGTGCGCACCCATGACTGGATGCTGCGTGAGCTGTCACGCAACCTGCTGCACAACGCCATTCGCCACACACCCCTTAACGGAACGTTGAGCGTGCGGCTGGTCTGTGATGCGCGATTTGCGGCCCTGGTGATCAGCGACAGCGGGCCCGGTGTTTCAAGTGACTTGCGCAAACGGTTGTTCCAGCCCTTCTCGGCGGGCGAGGCGCGTTCAGGCTCCGGGCTGGGCCTGTCGATTTGCCATGAAATTGTGCAGGCACTGGGCGGGAGCATCAGCCTGGACAACCGTGAAGGTCATGGCCTTGTCACCGGCCTGGACGCCACGGTGCGCTTGCCGCTGGGGACAGCGGACAACGGATAGCCCCTGTTTGGCGGGCACCCACCCCGCCGTCATGGCGCAAAGTGCCCAACCGGCCCGGCAGACCATCTGCAGGACGAAGCGCCGGTCAGCTATCTGTGCAGACCCGCGTCGTTTTTTGCTGTCGGGTCATTGCTATTTCCCAACCGGACAACGACACTGGCGCCATGTCAAAAAATGAATTCTTAGGCTTTCCGGACCTGATCCAGGACTTTGACGACCTCGTCACCCGCCCCATGCCTTTGCATGAGTTGCCGCTTGACGCCCGCATTGACCACGAGCTCAGCATCATCAGCATCAACCATGACCGCATTGCCAAGATGATCCAGATGTCATGGGGCCATCAGGACTGCATGGATTACATGCAGACACTGATGCTCAGTGGCGGCGACGGCGTCGACCGCATCCGCTCGGGTTTCAGCCCTGAGGTGATAACCGCCATCATGAACCTGACCGCCATGCACGACATAGCGCCCAAAAAACCTGTTTTCCGGCCCTTTCAAGTGGGCTCACCCTGACCCTGCGGCCTGATGGAACGTTTGCGAATTGACAAATGGCTGTGGGCCGCCCGCTTCTACAAAACCCGTAGCCTGGCGAGTGAAGAAATTGACAAGGGTCGCGTCCATGTCAACGGCGTGACCGTCAAACCGGCCCGTGAATTGAAAGTGGGCGATGTCGTGCAGGTACGCGCCGGTGTGCTGATTCGCAGTGTCACCGTCAGGGGGCTCAGTGATAAACGCGGCCCGGCGCCGGTGGCGGCGCTGCTCTTTGAAGAAATGGCGGAGTCCATTGCGCTGCGCCTTGCCGCCGCCGAGCAACGGCGCCTGGCGCCCGAGCCAGCGCTCAGCCTGACCCAAGGTCGCCCCACCAAGCGCGACCGGCGAGACGCGGACAAGGTTCGCGATTGGGATGGTCCATAAAAGTGCCTCAAAGCTAGAAGGCCATCAGCACCAACGAAAAAGCCACCCGAGGGTGGATTTTTTGCATTTATAGAGGGACCTTGACAACAACTGCTATCGAATCCGACCTTCAAACCGCAGCCCGCGCCCGCAGCGTCTCATACAGCCCCGAATGATTGAGCAGGATATTGAGCAGTCCGCGCATCACGATTGGTGAATTGAGCGCCTGCGTGCTCATGGCCGTGTGCGCGTCATACGACTCAATGATGGCGTTTTGAAGTTCATGGGTCAGATCGGGTGAGTTGGCAAACTGCTCCTTGCTGTTGTTGCTGGCTTGCTGTTGCAGCTTGGGCGAATCGGCCACCTTACCCAGAAGCGTGCCATTCACATACCGTAGCTGATCTTGCTCACTGGTGTCTGACCCAAACAGGTCGTTCAGCGCCTCAATCAGTTCGGTCATGTACGCGGTTTGCTTCTCTTGCACGCTTGCGCTTCCTGCTTCGGTAATGGGCGCCAGTTTGGGTGTCTCGCCCGCGCCCAGCGGCAGGGTCCGCTTGCCCAGGTCTTTCAGATGGTGGTGCGTCAGAACCACCTTCGAGAGGTCAATCCCCTCGCGTTCCCGGCCAAACTCCAGCAAAGGCAATAGCCGCTTGTAAAAGATGGCGCGTTTTTCAATGCCCGTATTGCCGTAATCAAAAATCTGCGACAGGAACGTATAGAGGCGCAAATACGCCCCCATGTCACCCTTGAACAAGATGAGCGCATCCAGTTCGTCTTGCGCCGCTTTGGTGGCTTTGTTGTCTTGCTTGTCCTGGGCCGTCCTCAACGACTCCTGGGCCGCTTTGTACCGCTTCATGATCCGGTCTTGCACCGGCTCCAAGGCGCTGATGAGTTCACTCTGTTTGGCTCGGGGATCCAGCTCAACTGCCACCACGCGGTCCACCTCAAAATCATCGTAATGCCCGGCGCCATCCAGCTTCGCCCGCAGGTTGAACACCAGATGAGGGTCAGTAGTAGCTGACAGCTCAGCCGTGGTGTAGTACGTCTTGAAGGCAGCCAGAACCTCTTCTGTGTCGTTCACAAAATCCAACACGTAGGTGGTGTCTTTGCCCGGATGAGCGCGGTTCAGTCGGCTCAGGGTCTGCACCGCCTGGATACCAGCAAGGCGTTTGTCCACGTACATGCCACACAGCAGTGGCTGGTCAAACCCGGTTTGGAATTTGTTGGCCACCAACAAGATTTGATACTCGTCGCCCTTAAAAGCTTCGCGGATGTCTCGGCCCTTGAGTTTGGGGTTCAGTGGCGGGCTGTTTTCGGTGAAACCGTCCGGGCCGGACTGCTGGTCGTTGACCTCACCCGAAAACGCCACCAGCGTTCCGATCGCATAGCTGTGGGTCTTGATGTACTGCTCAATGGCCAGCTGCCAGCGCACGGCCTCCAGCCGACTGCCAACCACCACCATCGCTTTGGCCTTGCCGGACAGCAGCGGCGCCACAAACTCGCGAAAGTGCTCCACCACGATCTCCACCTTCTGCGCGATGTTGTACGGGTGCAGCCGTACCCAGCCCATGATGCCCTTCATGGCTGCGCTGCGCTCCACCTCGGCCTCGTTCAGCTCCTGCCCGTTGTGGGCCAGCTTGAAGGCGAGGCTGTACGGCGTGTAGTTCTGCAACACGTCCAGGATGAATTTCTCTTCAATCGCCTGACGCATGGAATAGACGTGAAACGGCGTCGGTACGTTGTCTGGCGCCGGTTTGCGCGTTGGGTCCGGGCGGGTGCCAAACAGTTCCAGCGTCTTGTTCTTGGGTGTAGCGGTAAAGGCGACAAAGGTGATGCCCCCCTCATCAGCGCGCAATGACATCTGGGCGGCCAGAATATCCTCGGTGCTGACTTCGCCGCCATCGTTGAGTTCTTTCAGTTCTTCCGGGCTGAGCACGGCTTTCAGCTTACTGGCGGCCTCCCCGGTTTGTGAGCTGTGCGCCTCGTCGGCAATCACGGCAAAGCGCTTGCCTTCGGTGGCGGCCAGCTTGCGCACTGCTTCCAGAGCAAACGGAAAGGTCTGGATGGTGCAGACCACGATTTTCTTATCGCCAGACAAGGCTTCGGCCAGAGCTGCGCTCTTGCTGCCGTCGGTGTTTTTGATGGTGGCGACCACGCCCGTGGTGCGCTGAAAGTCAAACAGGGCTTCTTGCAACTGGGCGTCAATCACGTTGCGGTCTGACACCACCAGCACGGTATCAAACACCTTCTTGGCCTGAGCGTCATGCAGTTCAGCCAAAAAATGCGCCGTCCAGGCAATGGAATTGGTCTTGCCGGAACCAGCCGAATGTTGAATCAAATACTTGCCACCGGGGCCGTCGGCCAGCACGGCCAGTTGCAGCTTGCGCGTGACATCCAACTGGTGATAGCGCGGGAAGATGATGCGCTCCATCTGTTTTTTCTTGTTGCGTTGCGCAATCAGGTAGCGGCCCAGTATCTCCAGCCAGCTTTCGCGTGCCCATACTTGTTCCCACAGGTAAGCGGTGCGGTGACCACCGGCCGGGTTCACCGGGTTGCCAGCAGCACCTTCGTTACCGAGATTGAAGGGCAAAAACACCGTACCCGGGCCGTCCAACCGTGTCACCATCGCCACCTCGCTATTGCTCACTGCAAAGTGAATCAAGGCGCCACAAGGGAACGACAACAGCGGCTCGGCGGCTTGACCCTTGGGCTTGGGATGGCGGTCAAAGCGGTACTGGTCGATGGCGTCGCCAATGCTTTGGGTGAAGTCGGTTTTGAGTTCAACCGTCGCAACCGGCAGGCCGTTCAAGAACAGCACCAGGTCGATGCTGTTTTCGCAATGCAGCGAGTAGCGCACCTGACGCACCACGCGCAGGCGGTTGGCGCCATAGCGGGTCAAAATGTCAGGGTTGATGGCCAGCGCCGGTTTGAATTCGGTCAGCTTGAGCGAGGCTTTGAGGCCCAGCAGCTCGATGCCGTGGCGCAGCACATCCAGTGTGCCGCGCTGGTCGAGTTGGTCGCGCAGGCGAGTGAGCAAGGTGTCGTCGGCCTTGCTGCCATGGTTTTTGCTCAAGACCTCCCACGCTTTGGGCTGAGTGGTTTGCACCCAAGCCAGCACGTCGGCAGGGAACAGGGCACGGGCGCGGTCATAGCCTGCTGCGTCACCCTCGGCGTAGAGCCAGCCGTTTTGCGACAGGTGCTGGCAGATCTCGTTCTCGAAACTGATTTCTTTGTGCAGGCTCATTGGTCCTCCCTTTGTTATGGCCTGCCAATCAATAAACCGCATCATGATCACCCACATTCACCGGGATGATTTGCCCGTCTTGAATGAGCAGCTCCAGCGTGATCCGGTACGACAGATTGATGGACACGGAATGCAGTCCCTCCAGCTTACCGCGCAAGGGATGCAGGCGCAGCGACGGGTGAGTCGGGTTGGCCTCCAGCACTTGCAGGGTTTTGAGGTATTGCTGACGCAGGTCTGGGTGACGCTTCAGGAAGCGTGCCGCCCGGCGGTTGTATTGCTCGGTGAAGACCAGTGCGAACGGCATGGCTGGTGCGTGGGGCACACTCACATCGCGTCCAGCCGCGCCAGATGGGCCTCGGGCGACTCTTGCACCATGCGACCAGCGGCCAAGTCAGCACGCGTCTGGGCCAGCGCGGCGTCCAGCTCGCATTCACGCAGGTAGTGGTATTGCGCCATGTTCATCACCACAAACTTGTCTTTGCCACGCACCGACACAATCGCCTCGGGTGCGGTGCTCAGGGCGAATTCAATGGCAGAAATGCCTTTGGTTTTAAGGTCGTTGGCGCTGATGTGGGACATGGCAGGCTCCTGGAGAGTGGTCAAGCAGACGCTAAATCATACGATTAGTCGCACTGTTAAGCCAGTGCTTGAGCGTGAAAAACCTAGAGTTTGAAGTCAAATCGGCCTCTAGCCCACGTGGAATAAGCGCAAGTAGCTACTAAAATAATAGCAACTAAACAGCGCCCCGCACATCAATCTGGCCAGTGACGGCGGCGGAGATCAGCGCGGTGCGGCGCTCTTGCAGCAGGTCGATGGCGCGTTGGGCTTCGGCGGTGAGGGTGTTGAACTTGGCGGATTCAGTTTCGAGAAACGTGACGATGGTTTGTTGTTCCTGAAACTCTGGGAAAGCCAATTCCAACTCCAATATGGTGGATTGAGCAATGTTGACCATTGAGCTGCTGGCACCGGTTGCCGCAAGCTCAATTTGCCCACGTGCCATGCCAGTGCCAAGGTAAAGTGCTATGAACGTTGGCGCGCAAACCGTTGGTGGAAAGCGAAGTCGGTAGAGCTTGTCGCACAACAAAAGATTCTTGTGATCCTGCTTCACGACAGCCGCGCCACCGACCAATTCGCGTGTGTTTGCTCGGGAAATCAGTAAATCGCCCATCGCAATGCCCAAGCTTGATATCGGCTCCAATTCGGGCGGCAACCTCTTGTTCTCTTCGGGCCTGAACGTGCCTCCGTTGACGCAGCCTACTTTGAGCACACCCCATTCCTGATCATTTTCAACGGGGAAACCCTCGCATTGCGGACTCCAACCCTGTTCAAAGGTCTCAACATATCGTTTGATCTTTGTCACCTCCCAATGTTCCGGTACATCCCCCATCCATTCGATACCGGACGGCTTCATGGAGGCATTGGGATTCAGGCCTTGGGTGACCGCGTGGGAGATGACGGCCTGGCGTTTTTCTTTCAGCAGCGCCATCAGCCGCCGCTGCTCCGCCACCAGCCCATCAATCTTCGCGGTCTCGCGGTCGAGGAAGGCGGCGATTTTGGTTTGCTCGACATCGTTTGGACAAGCAACACGCAAAGACCTCAAGATATCTTGACTGATATTTGGTTGGCCACCACCTGTGGAGAGGCTCAGAATTTGCTGACGAAAACCAAGAAACCAATAAAACATGAACTTGGACACAATTTCCGATTCGCCTGCAAACACACAACATGCTTGGTTCACAGTTGCCGGGAAACGCATCATGGCAAGCTTCCCAATCGTCGCACCATACATCGCAATCAGCAGTGATCCGGCAGGATAGATTTTTAGTGACGTGTGTTCAGCTAAAGCATGTGCAGTGATTCGTTTTTCACAGTTATCAAGTTCACCGTCATTTAGATCTCCAGTGTTGACCCAAGGAATATCACCATCATCGTAGTATTTGCGGATGTCAGTTTTTGGCGTCGTGCCACTCCCAATCAGTGGAAAAGCATGAGCTAACTTCCACACATCCCAATGCCCCGGCACCTCCCCCAGCCACTCCACGCCGCTGTCTTTGTAATCGGGGTAACGCGCAAAGCTCATGACTGCACCTCCTGATCCAGATCGCCGGAAAACTCGGCTTCAATCTCTTCAATGCTGGGCAGGCTGGTGTCCAGCGGCTCCGGCAGAGCGCGCACCAGTTGGTATTCGGCCACGCCAATCGGCTTGTCGATGCCGGATAACGCGTACTCCGCCACCAGCCGGTTCTGCGTGCGGCACAGCAGCAGGCCGATAGTGGGCTTGTCATCGTCGGCCTTGACTTGGGCATCCACGGCGCTGAGGTAAAAGCTCAATTGCCCCACATGCTCGGGCTTGAACGCATGGGCCTTGAGTTCGACCACGACGTAACATTTCAAGCGTGTGTGATAAAAAAGCAGGTCGATAAAGAACTCGTCCCCGGCCACTTCCAGCCGGAACTGGCGGCCCACAAAAGCGAACCCGGCCCCCAGCTCCAGTAGAAAGCGGGTGACGTGGCGAATCAGGGCGGTTTCAATGTCGCGCTCATGGGCTTCGTCGCCCAACCCCAGAAAGTCAAAGTGGTACGGGTCTTTGAGAATCTGGCTGGCCAGACCCGCTTGCGGGGATGTCAGGCGTTTGTCAAAGTTGGTCACGGCGGCACCTTGGCGCAAGTGCAGCTGGTTTTTGATCTGAATGACCAGCGTGTCACGCGGCCAGGATTGCTCCAGGGCGGCGCGGGCATACCAATCACGCAAAACCGGGTCTGTTAGCTTGGTAATGAGGGTGACGATGTGGAACCAGGGCAATTGGTCAGCAGACTGCTGACCAATTAGCCGATCAGGACATTCATGCGCAAAAAACCGCATGTACTTGAGATTGGTGGCGGACAGACCCTTCATCTCAGCAAAGGCCGCCCGCAGGTCGCGGGCCAGCCGATCAATGACCTTGGCACCCCAGCCTTGCTGGCTTTGGCGCTCCAGAATGTCGAGCCCGATGCTGTGATAAAGCCGTATCTGCGCCTCGTTGGCGGCCAAGAGCGCCCGCTGACGGGAACCCCGGATGCGCTGCTTGAGGCTGGTCAGCCATTGGGCATAGTCGGGTGGCAGGGTTTGCAGGGGTTGGGTCATGCCGTCAGCCCCCCAATCATGCTCAAAATCCGGTCGGTCACGCCTTTCAGCTCGGTATCAATCTCGGCCAGCGGGCGCGGGGGCTTGAAAACGTAGAAGTGGCGGTTGAACGGAATCTCATAACCAATCTTGGTTTTCTCGGTGTCAATCCAGGCATCGGGCGCATGGGGCAGCACTTCACGCTGAAAGTAGGCGGCGATGTCGTCACTGAGCGGCACATTTTCGGTATCTCGCAGGCTGCTGTCGGGCATTGGCTTGCCTTTTGACTTGCCTTTGAGGGCCAGTACCACCTGACCCGCCTCATCCCGTTCGGGCCGCTCGACGGTGATGGTGTGGTAACCGAAGGCGTCATTGGCAAAGATGCGGCTGATCGGCACGCCGTCGCGGGTCAGCTCTTCAAAGTTCCCAAACAGTCGGGTGATGTCGTCGATGTGGGCCGGGCTGAGTTCTTTGCGCTTGGAGCCCAGGCTCTTGCGCATCTTCTGCCAGAAGCTGCTGGCATCAATCAGCTGCACCTTGCCTTTGCGCGCCTTGGGCTTGCGGTTGCTGACGATCCAGACATAAGTGCTGATGCCGGTGTTGTAAAACATGTCGGTCGGCAGGGCAATGATGGCTTCGACCAAATCGTTTTCCAACACGTAGCGGCGAATCTCGCTCTCGCCACTGCCAGCGCCACCGGTGAACAGGGGTGAGCCGTTGAGCACAATGCCAAAGCGGCTGCCACCATCCACGGCTGGGCGCATCTTGGCGATCAGGTGCAGCAAGAACAGCAACGAGCCGTCGCTGACACGCGGCAGGCCGGGGCCAAAGCGGCCGTTGTAGCCTTGTTGCTCGGCTTCCTTGCGGATTTCCTTCTCGATCTTCTTCCACTCCACGCCAAACGGCGGATTGGACAGGCTGTAATCAAACACCTTGCCATTCAGGCCATCGTTGGACAGGGTGTTGCCCAAGATGATGTTGGCAATGTCCTGACCCTTGATGAGCATGTCGGCCTTGCAAATGGCGTAAGACTCGGGGTTGAGCTCTTGACCGTACATGACCAGACGGGCGTCGGGGTTCAGGCTGGCCAAATGTTCACCGGCCACACTCAACATGCCACCGGTGCCTGCCGTTGGGTCGTACAGACTGCGCACCACGCCGGGTTTGGTCAGGGCTGCATCGTCTTCAATGAACAACAGGTTGACCATCAAGCGGATGACTTCACGCGGGGTGAAGTGTTCACCCGCGGTTTCATTGGAGAGTTCGGCAAACTTGCGGATCAGCTCTTCAAACACGGCACCCATTTCGGCATTGCTGACGCCATCTGGGTGCAGGTCAATGGTGGCGAATTTCTCGGTGACCATGTAAAGCAGGCCGGACTTAGCAAGCTTGTCGATCTGGGTGTGAAATTCGAAGCTTTCGAAGATGTCACGCACGGCCGGGCTGAACGCTTGCATGTAAGCGCGCAGGTTTTCGCCAATGTGATCCTGGTCGCCCATCAGCTTCTTTAAATCCAGCGGCGAGGTGTTGTAGAAGAACTGGCCTGATTTGCGCAGCAAAAAAGGTTCGGCATTCAGGCCAGCGGCTTCGCGGGTGGTTTTCTCGGCCAACACGGCGGCCTTGGTCGGCTCCAGCACACAGTCCAGACGGCGCAGCACGGTGAAGGGCAGGATGACCTTGCCGTATTCGGATTGCTTGTAGTCACCACGCAGGAGGTCAGCGACGGACCAGATGAAGGAAGATAAGTTTGGGTTGGTGGTAGCCATTAAGTTTACCTTGGAGCGGTTTCTGCCAAACCACTATGGGGGTCAAGGCAGTGTGACAGACCGAGTTTTGATCGCCAAACGTTTTGATAGTCAATTTGATAGTCGAAACAAGCAGACAAAAAAAAGCCCATGATTTACATGGGCTTTTTTCATTTTTTGGAGGAATCGGAGAGATTCGAACTCTCGATGGAATTTTAAGTCCCATACTCCCTTAGCAGGGGAGCACCTTCGGCCACTCGGTCACGATTCCAAAAATTAACTGGTCATATTATCTCACGACTTGGAGGCCACTTTCAGGCCGGTGCCTGGTCCAGGTCAAATGCCTTGTGCAAAGCACGCACGGCAAGCTCCATGTATTTCTCATCAATGACCACCGAGGTCTTGATTTCGCTGGTGGAGATCATCTGGATGTTGATGCCTTCTTCACTCAGGCAACGGAACATCTTGCTGGCAATACCCACGTGACTGCGCATCCCGATGCCCACAATACTGACCTTGCAGATTTTGGCATCACCGATGACTTCTTGCGCACCCAGCTTGGGCAACACACGTTCCTTGAGCAGGTCCACCGCCTTGGCGTAATCACCGCGCGTCACCGTGAAACTGAAATCAGTCTTGCCGTCTTTGCTGACGTTCTGGATGATCACGTCCACATCGATGTTGGCGTCGGCAATCACACCCAGAATTTGGTAGGCAATACCCGGGGTGTCCGGCACGCCCAGTACTGATATCTTGGCTTCGTCCCGGGTAAATGCTATGCCGGAAACAATAGCTTGTTCCATGTGTTCGTCTTCCTCAAAAGTGATCAGAGTGCCGGAGGTGGCTTCCTCGTTGATGTCAATATCCCAGGGGGTGAAACTGCTCAAAACGCGCAACGGCACCCGGTATTTGCCAGCAAATTCGACGGAGCGGATCTGCAGGACTTTGGAGCCCATGGAGGCCATTTCCAGCATCTCCTCAAAGCTCACGGTCTGCAGGCGACGGGCTTCGGGCACCACGCGCGGGTCGGTCGTGTAAACGCCGTCCACGTCGGTATAAATCAGGCATTCGGCCGCCTTCATGGCAGCGGCCACGGCGACGGCAGAGGTGTCCGAACCACCGCGCCCCAGCGTGGTGATGTTGCCTTGGTCATCAATACCCTGGAAACCGGTCACGATGACCACACGGCCCGCTTCGAGACCGGCGCGGACCTTGGTGTCTTCAATCGACTCGATCCGGGCTTTGGTGTGGGCGCTGTTGGTGCGGATGGGCACTTGCCAGCCCGCGTAACTGACTGACTCCATGCCCTCGGCTTGCAAGGCAATCGCCAGCAGCGCACTGGAGGCCTGCTCGCCGGTAGAGGCCAGCATGTCGAGTTCACGACTGTAGGCGTCCGACGCCTTGGCAGGCGCCAACTCCTTGGCAAGCCCGAGCAAACGGTTGGTCTCGCCACTCATGGCGGAAGGAACGACCACCATTTGGTGGCCGGCGCGTGCCCATTTGGCGACGCGTTTGGCAACATTGCGGATGCGTTCCGTAGAACCCATCGACGTGCCGCCGTATTTGTGAACGATCAGTGCCATTGGAAGGATTTTTTTAGAGCAAAACCACGGGATTGTACCAATGCAACACAGCCCCCCTGCGCTCGGCAAAGCCAGCGCCCACCTTGATGCGGATCTGGTGGCCCCGCGTAGTGCAGGCCGCGACCTGATCCAGCAACTCATGAAGTTGCGCAGCGCTGGGCACCGTCTTGAACGTGGTGTTGAGCCAGTACCTCAAAACATTGGCCTGACGTGCCCGGCTCAAACGCTGCACTTGTTTGATCACCGGCGGGAGGCCCACCGACGCCAAATCCTCCCGAGCGACCTCCAGCAGCAACGATTGCGCCTGCGCCGCGTGAGCAGCACTGCGAGAGAACGTGTCACGAAAATGCGGGAATGTGGCCTCAAGTGCCGGCAACACCCGTGCACGTATGCGATTGCGGGTGAACTGCTCATCGGTATTGGTCGGGTCTTCGATGAAGCCCACACCCGCCTGCGCCAGCCAGGAACGAATGTCCGCAGCGCGAACCGCCAGCAGCGGCCGGTGGTAGGTGATGCCTTCGCGCGCCCAGGTAGCGGGCATGGCGCTCAGGCCCGGCAGGCCACTGCCACGGCTCAGGGCCAATAAAAGCGTTTCAGCCTGGTCATCTGCATGCTGTGCAATTGCTATAGTTTTAATAGCAAACTCTGCATGGTAATCAAGGGCTACAGCCTCAAAAGCCTTGTATCGGGCGCGACGCGCTGCATCCTCGGGGCTTTGACCGGGCGAATGCCTGCCATCCACTCTTTTGACGATCAGCGGCACCGCCAGCTGGGCGCAAAAGCGTTGGCAATGCTGCTCGAATTCGTCTGCGGCGGCCTGCAGGCCGTGATGAATGTGAATGGCCTGCACCTGGCCTGGCCACTTGCGGGCGCAAGCCAATAACAAGGCGGTCGAATCGGCGCCGCCGCTGAAAGCCACCGCCAGCGGCAAGGCCGGCGAAAAGGCGGCCATGGCGCCGACCAGCGACGCTGTCACGGGCGGCCTTGGCACACGCTACTTGGACGCCGCCTTGGTGTCGGTAAATCGGCCGTAACTTTGCAAACGGTCATAACGACGGTCCAGCAACTCTTTCACCTTGAGATCGCTGACCTGACGGTACGCATCGTTCAGCGCGCGCTTCAGAAACGCCGCCATCTGCTTGTGGTCGCGGTGGGCGCCACCGACGGGTTCGTTGACGATCTTGTCAATCACCCCCAGCGCCTTGAGTCGGTGCGCCGTGATACCCAGGGCATCAGCCGCTTCCTGCGCCTTGTCAGACGTTTTCCAGAGGATGGAGGCACAGCCTTCGGGGCTGATGACCGAATAGATCGAATACTGGAGCATCAGCACCTGATCACCAATGGAGATGGCCAAGGCGCCGCCCGAGCCGCCTTCACCGATGATGGTGGTGATGATGGGCACTTCAAGCTGTGCCATCTCGAAAATATTGCGGCCAATGGCCTCCGACTGGCCACGCTCTTCTGCATCAATGCCGGGGTACGCACCGGGCGTGTCGACAAAGGTAAAGACCGGCAGTTTGAATTTTTCGGCGGTTTTCATGAGCCGCAGAGCCTTGCGATAACCCTCGGGCTTGCTCATGCCAAAGTTGCGCAGCCCACGCTCTTTCGTGTCACGCCCCTTTTGCTGGCCGATGACCATGCACGGTGTGCCGTTGAAGCGCGCCAGGCCGCCCACGATGCTCAGGTCATCCGAAAAATGCCGATCGCCATGCAACTCGACGAAATGGGTGAATATCTCGTTGACGTAGTCCAGCGTGTAAGGACGTTCGGCGTGGCGGGCGATCTTGGTGATCTGCCAAGGCGTCAGGTCACTGTAGATGTCTTTGGTGAGCTGCTGGCTCTTCTTGGCCAACTGGTCGATTTCAGCCGAAATATCAACGGCGGACTCGGTTTGCACGTACCGCAGTTCTTCAATTTTGTTTTCAAGATCGGCAATGGGGGTCTCGAAATCGAGAAATGTTTTCTTAGCCATACAGACTCCTATAGCGTTGGGGACAGCGTGGGCGCTGCAGAGCGCTGCGCCTTGTCCCGCCAAATTTCAATACTCTACCGGCACCGGATCAAGCGAGCGCCAAATATACCAAGTTGCCACACTGCAGTAAGGCGCCCAGGCGGCGGCGACCTCACGGGCATCGCTGCGGCTCACCACGTCACCTGAAAAATAGCTTTGACTGATGCCGTTGATCAGACCCACATCGTCAAGCGGCAACACGTTCGGCCGCATCAGATGAAAGATCAGGAACATTTCGGCCGTCCAGCGGCCAATGCCGCGGATGGCAATCAGCTCAGCGATGATAGCTTCGTCGTCCATGCTCTCCCACGCCTTGACGTGGACCGCACCATTGTCAAAGTGCAGCGCCAGATCGACCAGGTACTCGACCTTGCGGGCACTCAAACCAGCCGCACGCATGTCGTCGACCTTGAGTTTGAGCACGTTGGCGGCGGTGATTTTTTTGGGCAACAAGGCAAAGCGGTCCCACACCGTCTGCGCGGCCTTGACGGAAATCTGCTGCCCCACAATGCTTCGCGCCAGCGTGACAAAAGCATCGCCCCGGGTCTGCAGGCAGGCGTCACCAAACTGGGGAATGAGCCGCTTCATCACGCGGTCTTTCTTCATCAGATGCTTGCAGGCGTCCGCCCAATAAGCAGGGGTAGCGACAACTGGCGCTACGATTTTAGGAGCTATCATCGCACGCTGCTCTTGGGCCAGAGGCCAAAACACTTAAAAAACGTCACGACACAGACTCCCAGGTTGTTCCTTGGGCAGAGTCCTTCAGGACAATGCCCTTGGCCAGGAGTTCCTGGCGAATACGGTCGGCCTCAGCAAAATCTTTGCCCACCTTGGCGGCCACACGTTGAGCGATCAGGGCGGCAATGGTCGACTCGTCCAATGTGGCACCGGACTGCAAGAAATCCTTGGGATCCCCCTGTAGCAACCCAATGCAACCACCCAGCGCCTTGAGCAAGCCCGCCAGTTCGGGTGAGCGGGTCTTGTTGACTTCGGTCGCCAATTCAAACAGCACCGCGACGGCTTCAGGCGTGCCAAAGTCCTCGTCCATCGCCACTTTGAATCGTTGCGCAAAAGGCTGCGACCAATCCATGCTGACCATGACCGGCGGCACCAGATCCAGCGCGGTGTACAGGCGCTTGAGCGAGTTACGGGCATCGTCCAGGTGGGCATCACTGTGGTTCAAGGCGCTGCGGTAATGCGCACGGATGATGAAAAACCGGGTGGTTTCCGCATCGAAGCGAGCCAGGATGTCGCGAATGGTGAAAAAGTTGCCCAGGCTTTTGGACATTTTTTCGTTGTCGCGCGTCACAAAGCCGTTGTGCATCCAGACGCTGGCCAGGGGTTTGCCTGTGGCACCCTCACTCTGGGCGATTTCATTCTCATGGTGGGGAAACTGCAAATCAGCCCCGCCGCCATGGATGTCAAAAGTGTCACCCAGCATCTCGCCACACATGGCCGAGCACTCGATGTGCCAACCAGGGCGGCCTTTGCCGTATTCGCTGTCCCATTTGGCTTCTTCAGGCTCGGTCGCTTTGGCGGTCTTCCAGAGCACAAAATCAAGCGGATCGTCCTTGCCGTCGAGCACGGCTACACGCTCGCCAGCGCGCAACTCATCAAGCGACTTGCCGCTGAGCTTGCCGTAGCCAGGGAACTTGCGAACGGCGTAGTTCACGTCACCGCCCGCAGACTGGTAGGCCAGGCCTTTTTGAGTCAACTGGCCGATGAGTGCCAGCATTTGCGGCACAAACTCAGTCGCCCGGGGCTCAAAGGTGGGGCGCTCGATGCCCAGCGCATCGGCATCCTGGTGCAGCGCGTCCACCATCCGGTCGGTCAGGGAGCGAATGGTTTCCCCGTTCTCCACGGCGCGCCGGATGATTTTGTCGTCAATGTCAGTCACATTGCGCACATAAGTGACCCGCAGGCCACTGGCCCTGAGCCAACGCTGGACCACATCAAAAGCAACCATGGAGCGGGCGTGGCCCAGATGGCAAAGGTCATACACGGTCATGCCGCAGACGTACATGCGCACGTGGCCGGGCTCAAGTGGTGTCAAGGTTTCCAGTGCACGCGACAGCGTGTTGTAAATGCGCAAACTCATGGATGTATCGGACGGCGGCCTCTTGGTGTTCAAGCTGATGTTGACCCAGGCACGGAGGTAATGGAACGGTAATAAGAGGGCTCTTAAAAACACCCTCTCGGCTACAATGACACCCAGTATAAAGCCCTGCCTGCCTGCTTTCTTCGGCAATTTTTTACCCAGCAAGAACCCAAAAGCTACATGAAGCACGCCCACTCTGCCATTTTCAATGCCCTTCGCCTGCTCATGCTGGCGGCTGCCTGTATCAGCTCAAGTGCCTTCGCAGACGAGTACGGTGATGTCAACCAACTGCTTCGTGCCAGCAAGTTCCCGGAGGCCATGAGCAAGGCAGACGCCTACCTGGCAGGCAAGCCGCGTGATCCGCAGATGCGCTTTCTCAAAGGTGTGATTCAGCGCAGTTCCGGCAAGCAGGCGGAAGCCATCACAACCTTCACCAAGCTCACGGAAGACTTCCCTGAGTTGCCTGAGCCCTACAACAACCTGGCCGTGCTATACGCCGGCCAAAGCCAGTTTGACAAAGCCCGCGTAGCGCTTGAAATGGCGATCCGGACCAACCCCAGCTATGCCACGGCGCATGAAAACCTGGGCGATGTGTACGCCCGGCTTGCCAGCCAGGCCTACAACAAGGCACTGCAGCTTGACGGCGCCAACGCCGATGTGCAGCCCAAACTGGCGCTGATTCGTGACCTGTTCCAACCCAATATCAAGAACCAGGCCCCCGCAGCGGCACCAGCCGTTCTGGCAGCCGTGGTAGCCAAGCCGACAACGCCTGCACCAGCGGCGCCTGCCACGCCAGTGGTTAAACCCCCGGTCGTGGCGGCCACGCCAACTCCGGCGCCAGTGGCAGCCCCCACGCCGACTGTTGTGCCAGCGCCTGTTGCTGCGTCTGCCAAACCGGCGGTGGTCGACAGCGCCGCCAAGGACGTGGAGGCCGCAGTACGAGCCTGGGCCAAAGCCTGGTCTGGCAAAGACGTATCGGGCTATTTGAGCGCCTACGGCAAGGACTTCGACCCCACCGGCTCGCAATCCCGCAGCGCGTGGGAACAGGAGCGGCGCCAGCGCATCAATGGCAAATCCAACATCAGCGTAAAACTGGAGAACCTCGCGATCTCGGTGAACGGCCACAAGGCGGTCGCCAAGTTCAGGCAAGATTACCGGGCCGATGCCTTGGTGGTATCGAGCCGCAAAACGCTTGACTTGGTGAAAGCGGGTGATCGTTGGCAAATTGCCAAGGAATCGACTGGAAATTGATAGCGGCTACCAGGTCACGGCCAGCTTTGCTGATCGCCGCGGCGTCACTTTTCGCCTGATGCAGCAATGAAGCGGTATTTATTCGTTCTACCCCTGATCGCCTTGGTTGCGCTCACGACAACGGCAGCCACGGCTGTCAGTCCAAAGACCAGTGCTCAGGCCCATGCAACCGCCACACGAAAAAAAGGCGTGGATGTCGGTGCAGCGGAAGCACGCCTGATTGCCGTCTACCAGCTGGTGGCCAAATCGGAAACACGTGAAGCGCTGACCCAAGCCGAAGCATTGGTGCGCGACTACCCCCACTTTCAACTGGCCCAACTGGTCTACGGCGACCTGTTGGCCGCCCGTACCCGGCCTGTTCGCACCCTCGGTGACGTACCAGAAGCCATGCTCAAAGCGGGTGCGCCGGTGCTCGGAGAGTTGCGCGATGAGTCGCAAATGCGTCTCAAGGCCTTGCGGGAGCGACCGCCACAAGGCGCCATCCCCTCGGAGTTTTTGACACTGGGGCCCAACAACAAACACGCGATTGCTGTGGACGCCTCGCGATCGCGCCTTTACCTGTTTGAAAACAAGCCCACGGGCCTGACGCTGGTTGCTGACTATTACGTCTCGGTCGGCAAGTCGGGCATCGAGAAAAACATCGAGGGTGACTTGCGCACCCCGCTGGGCGTGTACTTCATCACCAGCAACCTCGACCCCAAGTCTTTGAAAGACTTTTACGGTTCAGGCGCGTTGCCCATCAACTACCCCAACATTCTGGATACCAAACGCGGCAAAACCGGCAGTGGGATCTGGCTGCATGGCACGCCTCCCGGTCAGTTTTCACGCCCTCCGCTGGCAACCGACGGTTGCGTGGTACTGGCCAACCCCGACCTCAACCAGATCATTCGAACGGTTGAAGTGCGCACGACGCCGGTGGTGATTTCCAAACAACTGAATTGGGTCACACCGGGTAGCGCCCGCTCGGCAGGCAAACCTTTTGAGGTTGCTTTGGCGGCATGGCACCGCGCCAAATCCAGTGGCAATGTGGACAATGTGCTTGGCTTTTACACCGCCGACTTCAATGGCAATGGCAAGACGTTGACGCAATGGACGCCCGCTTTACGCGACGAACTCAACAAAATTCGCGGGCGCTCCATTCAACTCAAGGACCTCTCCTTTCTGCGGTGGACGGATTCAGCAGACACGATGGTGGTTACCTTTGGTGAGGTCGCCGAAGGTGCCCGCACAGGCCCTGTCAAGCGTCAATACTGGGTTCGGCAAGGCAACCAGTGGAAAATATTTTTTGAAGGAGTCATTGGATGATTTTTAGACCATTTTCGACTTTAACCCGCGTCCTTATTTCGGGAGTAGCTACTATTTCGATAGCAACCAGCAGCTTGGCCCAGGTGGCTCCGCAAGTCAAATTTGCCACCTCAGCCGGTGATTTTGTGGTCGAAGTCTACCCAGACAAAGCGCCAAAAACCGTCGAAAACTTCCTCCAGTACGTCAAAGACAAGCATTACGACGGCACCATTTTCCACCGAGTGATCGAGAACTTCATGGTGCAGGGCGGCGGGTTTGATGGCAAATTTGCCGAAAAGAAAACCCGTGCACCCGTGGTGCATGAGGGACAAGAAGCGCTGGCCAAAGGCGGGCCGAGAAACGTCATCGGAACGCTGGCCATGGCAAGAACCAACGACCCCCAATCTGCCACTGCGCAGTTTTTCATCAACGTCAAAGACAATGGTTTCCTTGATCCCATCGTCATCCCGCCCGGCGACCCCGTACCCAAATTTGAGTACCAGGGTCGGGTCTACGAAAAGACACCCCGGGCCAACCTGGTCAATGCCCCTCAATTGTTTGGCTACACCGTGTTCGGTAAAGTGATCAGTGGCATGGATGTGATCCAGAAAATCAAAACCACGCCCACTGGCGCTGGCGGCCCTTTCCCGACCGACGTTCCCAAGACACCCATTCTTATCAATTCTGCAACCCTGGTGAAATAAATCATGAGCAACCCACAAGTCGAACTCCACATTGCCAACTACGGCGTCATCACACTCGAACTCGATCAGGAAAAAGCGCCTAAAACGGTCGCCAACTTCTTGGGCTATGTGAACAAGGGCCACTACAACAACACGATTTTTCATCGCGTGATCCCGGGCTTCATGGTGCAAGGTGGCGGCATGGAACCTGGCATGAAGGAAAAGCGTGGCGATAAGGCCATCGACAACGAAGCCAACAACGGCCTCAAAAACCTGAACTACACCGTGGCCATGGCCCGCACCGGTGACCCACACTCGGCAACGGCCCAGTTCTTTATCAATGTGGCTGACAACGGCTTCCTGAACCACACCGCGATCTCGGCCCAGGGTTGGGGTTATGCGGTATTTGGCAAAGTGATCAGCGGCACCGAAGTGGTCGACAAAATCAAAGCCGTCAAGACTGGCCGCAAAGGTCACCACGATGACGTGCCAGCAGTTGACGTGATCATCGAAAAGGCCGTGGCCCTTTGACATGACCCCGGCAGTGCCGTCGAAGCCGGGGGCGATACCCGCCCCGCCCTCGCCGGTACTGCGTGCGCCCCCGGATTGGCGCCAGCTTGATTTCATCTCCGACCTGCACCTGCAGACCGGTGAGATGAGCACTTTCGATGCGTTCAGGCGCTACATGCAGACAACCCAGGCCGATGCGGTTTTCATCCTGGGTGATCTGTTTGAGGTGTGGGTGGGCGATGACGTGCTCGCGTATGCCGACGACGGCAACGTTGCTCCGTCATCTGCTCCTCAAAACTTCGAAGCCCTCTGCGCCCAAGTGATCAAAGACACGTCGCGTCGCAAGCCGGTTTTTTTCATGCATGGGAATCGCGACTTCTTGCTGGGCTCCGCATTTGCGAAAGCCTGCGGCATGACGATGCTGTCGGACCCCACGATTCTGGAGTTTGCGGCCCAACGTTGGCTGTTGTCCCATGGCGACGCTTTGTGCCTGGATGACACGGACTACATGCAGTTTCGCAGCCAGGTGCGCAGCACACAGTGGCAAGCGGAATTTCTCGGCAAACCCCTGGCCGAGCGCCAGCAGATCGCCCGTGCACTGCGCCTGCAAAGCGAGACGCGCAAACACAGCGATGTGACGTACGCCGACCTGGACGAAACCGCAAGCTGCCAATGGTTGAACAGCGCGCAAGCGGCTACCTTGATTCACGGGCACACCCACAAGCCCGCAGAACATGCCATGCAAAACGGCACGCGAACGGGATTGCGCCGGATTGTCCTCAGTGACTGGGACGCCGCAGCGACACCTCCACGCCTTGAAGTCCTGCGCATCAGTCAATCGTCGGGGGATGAGGGAAGCACCGCGACGGTTCGGCGCCTTACCGTCGACCAAACAGCCTGACATCCCGCAGTCTTGCATCGCGGATGGACAGCGCGAAACCGCTTACAACTGAACGTCGTCGATTTGCAGCGGGTGAGCGTACCGGAACGAATGGTGAGATTCTCCAACTCATCCGACGTCAGAAACTCGGTTTGTACCCGTCCACATGGCTCGATATAAGCGTCGGCAATGTTGACCGTCTGGCTGTGAATGGCGGCATAGGCGGCCACCAGCGAGTCGTTGGGGGCACCCGCGGCGTCAACCAACGGCAAATCAGGAAAACTGATGGTAGACCCGGACGTCCCCCCATGGCAATCTGCAGTGAATCGGTCCGGAGAATCTCAAATCGCAAGGTTTGAGATTCCTCCATCATGCGGTAGAGCGTCCCCCATCCGCGTTAGTGATGGTTTTTGCGGCCAGCAAGATACGTTCAAGCAAGCGGGTGATGTCCCGCTCTTTGGATAAAGAAGCGCCGATGTCATTGAGTTGCTCAAGCCGTTTGAGCAAACCATTCGCAAAATCCATCTTTGCCCGCTTCCGCCTACGGCTTGAGCAATAGCTTCAGCACCGTTTGCAGGCGGCGGGCCACCCCGGCATCAAACCCGCTGCCCAACACGGCAGCGGCGTCCTGGCCCCAGGTTTGCACGGGAGCCGGATCATTGCGTTTGGTCAGCAACTGCAGCTGCAATGCACGACGCGCATTGAGGTGTTCAGCGGGTGTGGGCACTTCAGACGCCATCTCGAGACGCAAAAGGGCGACGCTGGCGTCTCCAGCAGGTACCTGAGCCAGTGCTTTGGTCCATGCGCTGCGGGTGGCCGCGGTCACACGGTTGCCCAGGTCCTGCGCTGAAGGAACCTGAGCCGCATCGCGATGCTCCCAGGCACCCAGCAACTGGGTGAGTGCCTCGCCGTGCGCCTGCGCAGCCAGCCGGCGCAGCGCCAGTTGAGCGTGCTCCATCGCATCGCGTTGGGCTCGAAATGCGGTGTCGCCCAAACGGGGAGCGTCACTCCAGCCTGCCGATGAACCATCCCGGCTATCACGACGTGGTCCACGCTCATCAGAGCGTCCCGAGAAACCGGTATCGCGCGGGCCGCGGTTGCCGTCTCTGGCGCCGTCACGGCCACCGTCTTTGCGGTCACCAAACTTGCCGCCTCGTGCCGGGAGCGCGGGTTCGGTCTTCTTCATACCAGGCCGGTCATCACCACGCACGGCAACCACAGGTTTGGGCACCGCTTTGGGTGGCACAGGCGCCTCAACAGGGACCGCTACCGCGTCCGGTTGAGACAACAACACGGTATCTTCAAAATCAGAAATCGGTAGATCCACTACATTTTCGATAGCAGCATCCTCAGATTCCACCTGGGCTACAGCCGCAATTGCCACTGCTTCAGCGGCCTGCACGGCCGCTTTGGCCTGAGCTTGACCGCGCAAGGCAGCGTCCAATGCATTCATGGCATTTCGAATGCCTTGCGCGTCGCCTGCAGCATTGGCAGCTTCCAGCGCCTTGGCGGCATCCAGCACGGTGCGGTCACGCTCACCCAAGGCGGCATCCGCTTTCTCGCGTTCTGCCGTCTTGCGGTTGAACGCCTCGTCGATCGGTTTGCGAAAGGCGTCCCAGAGTTTTTGCTCTTGGCGACGGTCCATCGGCACCACATGAGTCTCGGCCTGCCAACGTTGCTGCAGGGCCTTGACGGCGTCAATGCGCAACTCGGGTTGCGCACCCAGCACTTTGGCCTCCTCAATCATGGCCTGGCGGGTCGCCAGACTACGTTTTTGCAAAGCCTCAAGCGGCGCTGCAGCGGTGTTGATGGCGGCTTTCCACAAGGGCTGCAATTCAGCAAACGCTTTTTCACCCACGTGGCCACCATCGCGCCAACGGTCGCCAAACTGATGAAGCAGGCGGCTGAAGCCTTTCCAGTCATCATCCAAAGCAGTCGTGTTGGCGGCCGCCCAGGCAGTCACTTCCTCAATCAACGCCACACGCTGGGCACGGTGCTCGGCAGACTCGGCCTTGACCTTCTCCAACCAGGCTTCCACCACTTTATGAGCTTCATTGCAGGCGTCGTCAAAACGTTTCCACAGGCCGTGATTGGGCACGCCACCCTGGTCGGTTTGTTTCCACTGATCACGCAACGCGCGCAAGTTTTCCTGCATCTTGCGTCCGCCCATTGCCTGGCCTTCGGGACGCTTTAGCAAGCCTTCGGCCTTGGCCACCAATTCTTCCCGCAACTGATCGGCGCGCCAGCGCTGCCACCCCTCCAATTCACCCGCTGCAGCTAACGCAGCATGGGCCTGGTTTTCCAACTTGTCATCAATGATCTTGCCAAACTCCTTGAGCGCATTGCGCAAGGCCGCAGCGGCTCCGGCACTTGCCTTGCCATGACCTTCGCCCACCTCTTGCTCCACTTTCGATAGCGCATTCCGCACAGTGGCTATGGCTTTGGCCTTGATTTCAGGGTCAATCTGCGGTTTTTTGGGCTTGGCAGCGGGCTCCATCGGCACACCACGCAACACACGCAATTCATCAGCCCAGACGGGCACCGGCGGCAAAGGAGCAGCGGCATCCGCGGCAGCCGCAGAGGCCTGCGCCAAGGCGGTATTGAAAGCGTCCCATACAACCAGCAACTGCGCCTTGGAGGCGTCCAGCAGTGGCGGATACTTGGCCTCAACACTCGCCCAGTTCGCATCACTCAGAAGGGACGTTGCCTGCGCCTGCCAGTGATTCACATCAGCATGCAGTGCTTCAACCACGGCCTGCGCGTCGCGCCAGGATTTCGTGGACAACACTTCAATGCGCTGGGCCAGCAACACAGCAGCTTCACGTTGCACCTGCACGCGATGCTGCAAGTCTTCAATGACCTTCACCCGATCACTGAGTTGCCCTTTGAGGGTGCTCAATGGCTCCTTGCTCAATGGCGCGCCAGCCTTGGCGGCGTCACGTTGCCATGCCATGGCATCGGCAATATTGAGCTTGGCGACCGCGAGCAAAGCCTGCGCTTTGTCCGCCCATTCCTGCGCAATGGATTCTTGCCCTTTGCTACGCTTGATCTCATCGAGCTTTTCACGCAAGAGCTTGGCAGCGCCTTTGTCCTTGCCACTGATTTCCTTGAACACGGCCTGAATCTGGTCCGAGGTGGGCGAACCGGCGAGCCAGTCGCGGATTCGGGTGGTGCGCTCGGTAGAGGTATGGGCAGAAAATGCCCCCCCCGTCAACGCGTCCAACGGATGAGGTTCGTTTGTTTTGGCTGGAATTTGTATCACTTCGGGGGCTTCAGCAGTTTTATTGAGGGCAAAGAAAGGGAACATGAGTCGCACAAACTAGGTGTTGATCCCCGTCGGATTAAGACGAGGCTAAATCGCTATTTTCGCCGCTATTTGCCTCATCGGCAAAAAGTCTGTTGAATGACAGGCTCTGTGAGTCAAAAGAGACTCGTAGAGTAGTGGCTTGCGATGAGACTGGCACGTCCCATTTTGCCTGCGCAAGGGCTTATGGGCGTAAAAAGTCCACAAAGATCGCGGTCCCCTTGCCTTTCAAGAGAGCTTGTACAGACAAGTTGACGCCAAAAAACCACGCTCAAACCTCAGACAAAAGAAAGCCCGGTCACCTGGCAAATGCCAAACAATCGGGCTCGACAGCGGACACGAAGTCCATGCCATCATGGCTTCACACATTAGAGAGGGTAAGGTCCCAATGTGTAGGGAAGCAAACGATTGCCTCCACGTTTTGCCGGGATCGCTTCATCACTGCCACCCGAGGGTGTGGACTGGCTACTGCCGACGTACGCTCGTCGTGTGACAAGCAAAGCAAGTATAGGCAGGCGGCGCAAAAATTCAACCATCGATATGAATCAAGAGCAAAGAGACGCACCTCCGCTTTGCAAGATCAGCTCATTTTTTTGCGCTTTTTTGTGCAAAAAACAGGCTTCTTAATTCAATTTATAGAATAACAAATCTATTTGTTATTGTTGACTGGATATATTAAGTCACCCTAGAATCCGCCCATCCCAGACAGAATCTAGGGATTACCCGCATCGCTGCCGACCCCCGGCATATTCAAATCTCTGCACAGCACGTGAAAGAACCCGCAGGATATTGATAGCGTACCAACCCAAACGAGGTGCCGCGAAAGTTGCCTCACTGCTTGCAGTGCAACCCGCCAGCCCGCGCGAACGAAGGAAGAGCTATGACCGCGTCAACAAAATTCACCAAGGGCCTGCGAACTTTCGCATCCGACATCGCCCAAGGTTTCTTTGAAATCACCCACAACAGTTTTGCCTTGATCGGGCTGGCCGTTATTTTTGTCCTCATCACACTGACCGCCCGCCCTGAGCTTCGCGAGATTGGCGAAGTCAAGTTGTTCAGCTGGTTGCAAACCCGTCAGGCCCCTGCAGTCGTCATGGATGGCGAGATTGACGCCATCGATCGCGCCACCGCAAGCAATCCACAAGACTTGCCCAAACAACAGGCCGCTGTTGCCTACTGGCTAAGCAAAAAATACAGGGTCGCGCCCGAACCCTTGAGCGCCCTGGTCGCCGAGGCTTACGACATTGGCATCCACACCAAGCTGGACCCCACTCTCATATTGGCCGTCATGGCAATTGAATCGGGCTTCAACCCATTTGCACAGAGCCCTGTGGGTGCCCAAGGCCTGATGCAGGTCATGACCAAGATTCACAGTGACAAATACGAGAACTTTGGCGGCAAACTGGCCGCTTTCGATCCGCTGACGAATCTGCGCGTTGGGGTCAAAGTGCTGCAGGAATGCATCAGCCGCGCTGGCTCCATGGAGGGTGGACTCAAATATTATGTAGGTGCCGCCAACATTGAAGACGACGGCGGGTACGCGGGCAAAGTCATGGCTGAACATGCACGCCTTCAAATGGTAGCGACAGGACGTGCGGTGCCGCTCGTTGCACCGCTGACCGCACCACAAGCAATTCGTGTGTCCGCCACACCCATAGTTCCGGCAACGCCGGTCAAACCAGAAGAAACCCTTGAACGCGGAACTGAAGGCCATACTGAAAAAGTTGCGGCTGTCTTCAGTTCCTGAAATTTGGCAGCAATCGCGTATCGAGCCACCTTGCTCAGTTAAACTCGAACGGCACGCGACTGGCGATAGGCGCCCAAGCTTTCAGGGCTTGGGACGCTGAAGTGGGGACACCACGGGGAAGCGTGCCGCATTCCTATCTAGGTCAATGTGATTAGCCGTTCGCCTGGGCAGCCCTGGTTTCATTTTTTAATGATCCACAGGCCCAATGTCTTTGAGGACTGCCATGTACGACCGTCATATTCTTATCGAACAAACCGATCCCGAGATTTTCGCAGCCATTCAAGCCGAAAACGCCCGCCAAGAACACCATATTGAACTGATTGCAAGCGAAAACTACGCCTCGCCTGCCGTGATGGCAGCCCAAGGCACACAGCTGACCAACAAATACGCAGAAGGCTATCCAGGAAAGCGCTACTACGGCGGCTGCGAGTTTGTCGATGTGGCTGAACAGCTTGCAATTGATCGCGTCAAACAACTGTTTGGCGCCGACGCAGCCAATGTCCAGCCGCATTGCGGTGCGTCGGCCAATGAAGCCGTGTTCCTGGCGTTTTTGAAGCCTGGCGACACGATCATGGGCATGAGCCTGGCCGAAGGCGGTCATCTGACTCACGGCATGGCCCTGAACATGAGCGGCAAATGGTTCAATGTTGTCAGCTACGGCCTCAACGACAAGGAAGAGATTGACTACGAAGCCATGGAACGCAAGGCCCATGAAACAAAACCAAAACTGATCATTGCAGGCGCATCAGCCTACAGCCTGCGCATCGACTTTGAACGATTCGCCAAAGTTGCCAAAGATGTTGGCGCGATCTTCATGGTGGATATGGCTCACTATGCCGGACTGATTGCCGCAGGCGTGTACCCCAATCCCGTGCCGTACGCTGACGTTGTAACCTCAACTACCCACAAAAGCCTGCGCGGCCCCCGTGGCGGCATTATTTTGATGAAGTCGCAGCATGAAAAAGCGATCAACAGCGCCATTTTCCCAGGCTTGCAAGGCGGACCGCTCATGCACGTGATTGCGGCGAAAGCCGTTGCATTCAAGGAAGCCCTTGCCCCTGAATTCAAACTGTACCAGCAACAAGTGCTAAAAAATGCACAGATCGTGGCAGATACATTGACCGGCCGCGGGCTGCGCATCATCAGCGGCCGCACAGAAAGCCACGTTATGTTGGTGGACCTGCGTGCCAAAGGCATTACGGGAAAAGAAGCCGAAGCCGTGTTGGGTGCAGCCCACATGACGATCAACAAGAATGCCATTCCCAATGACCCTGAAAAACCAATGGTTACCAGCGGTGTGAGAATTGGTACGCCAGCCATGACGACCCGCGGCTTCAAGGACGAGGAAGCCCGTGTGACAGCCAACTTGATAGCCGACGTACTGGACAATCCGAGGGATGCTGCCAATATCGAAGCAGTGCGCGCCAAAGTTAACGCCTTGACAGCACGCTTCCCGGTATACCGCTAAGACTTGATTGATGAAGTGCCCGTTTTGCAGTCATTCCGAAACTCAGGTTGTAGAGACCCGGATTTCTGAAGACGGGGACTCCATCCGTCGCCGGCGTCAGTGCGCTTCGTGTGAAAAGCGCTTTACCACCTATGAGCGACCGGACGTCGCTTTCCCGGCCATCGTCAAAAAAGATGGCCGCCGAATTGAATATGAACGCGCCAAACTCATCGCCTCCATGAAGCTGGCGCTGCGCAAACGCCCCGTCAGCACCGAGCAGGTAGACAGTGCCATCGAACGCATCGAAGAAAAGCTGCTGAGTCTTGGGGTCCGGGAGCTGCCTTCCGCCCGCATTGGCGAACTGGTCATGCGAGAACTCAAGAAACTGGACAAAGTGGCTTATGTGCGCTTTGCCAGCGTCTATCGAAGTTTTGAAGATATTGATGAATTCAAGACTTTGGTGGATGAGGTGAGACGGTAGACGCTCTCGTTTTCAACCAGCGTTGCCAATCAAGCGGCCAAAGGGTCGTATTGAGCAGACTAGCGGTTGCTTCTGCATGGCTTGACGGACTGACTTGAATTTAAGATTGGCTCATGCGATCTACCAAGTCAATTTTAGCCAGTAAAACGCATTTTTACCTCGCGAGGCGCCAGACAAAAGCAGCTTATGGGTTCTCGCTTATTGAGGTTCTGGTTTCGATTGTTGTGTTGTCGTTTGGTCTGCTGGGCATGGTGGGCATGCAGGCCGCGTCTTTGCAGGCCAACAGAGACGCGCGTCTCCAATCGTCAGCTGCGGTGCTTGCGCGCGAGCTCGCAGAGATGATTCGTGGCAACAAAAATATCGGCATTCTGCCAACTGCAACAAATCCTTATATTGGCTCATTTGTCACGCCCTTAACACCAGCAACCTCTTCTTATTGTCTGAGCGTAGCAAGCACGACAGCGGCTTGTGCAAATCCAACCGAGATTGCCAGAGCCGAAATGACGGAGTGGCTTGCCAGGGTTGACGCAGAGCTACCGGGTGCACGGGTCGACATTTGTTTTGACCAAGCGCCATTTGACGCCAATGGCCTCCCACGCTGGGCATGTTCAGCTGGCACAAGCGGCGTGATTGTGGTAAAAATTGGTTGGACTCGCGGCTCAACAAACCGTTCTCAAACAGGAAGTGCAGCGCTGGAGCGGGCAACAATACCATCCATCATTTTTCCCGTCACAGCAGGGAATGCAGCATGAGATCACGTGATTTAGCGCTCTCCCAAGCTCGCTCACTGAACATCTGTAAACGGTATTTGGCAAGAAACACTCAGTACGGTTTGACCTTGGTTGAATTGCTGGTGGCCTTGGTTATCAGTTTGCTCATCGCATTGGCTGCTATTTCTGCACTTACTGTCTCCCGGCAGGGCTTCAACACGGTGGATGCATCATCACAACTTCGCGACAACGGCCGATTTGTCAACGATCTCCTTCAGCGACTTGGCGTGCAAAGCGGCTTCAAAGACCGCATTCACGCAGCGACACAGCCAACCTTGAATCTGACGGGTGCCCCTGTTAACCCACTGCCTAATATATTTGGGTTCAATAACGCACTTTTCGCCAGCAGCCAAATTACGGCCACTCCTCGAACGGGTGGAGTGACCGGATTCGGCAGCGATGTATTGATATTGCGTTACCAAACAGTAGAAACGTTCCCAGGCTCAGTCAAGGCCGATGGATCAATGATCGATTGCGCGGGCAACGCGTCATTGATACCACCTGTAGATCGCAACGACAGAAATATAAGTGTCATCCATGTGGACATGAGTGGAGGTGAACCGTCTCTGATGTGCAGCGTAATTGGCCCATCAGGGAATTTTTTGACACAGCCGATTGTCCAAGGGGTAGAAAATTTTCAGGTCTTATATGGCACTGATGGTGTCACAGCAGGTGTTGCCCCACCTGCCAGTGCTGCGTCAGCCGCTGCCATCTCCGATTCAGTCCCTGATCGCTACTTCCGCGCAGACCAACTGACGGTTGCGGGAGACGCCATCGGCACCAATGCCAACTGGCGGCGGGTACGCTCTATCCGCATAGGCTTGGTGTTGCGGGGACCCGAAAACTCTCAACAAGAAAGAGTTTCACAAACCTTTTATCCTCTCGGTTTAGCCAGGAACTCCAGTACAGGAGCCGTGGGATCGGCCATGTCAAACATCACTGATGACCCGGGCACTGTCTTCACACCCACTCCCGATGGACGACTGCGGCAAGTGGTTACCTTCACGGTGCATTTGCGCAATGACCAAGGTTTATGAAGTACCAGGTGAGCCCATGACAAGTACCCACACCCGCCTCAATTTACCTGTGTCGACTCAGCGTGGTGCCTCGTTGATCATGGTTATGCTGATCCTCGTCGTTGTCTCACTTTTAGGCGTGGGTGGGGCACAGATTGCATTAATGAGTGAGCGTGGTGCGCGTAACGACCGCGACCAACAGGTAGCGTGGCAGTCGGCCGAAGCGGCATTGATTGACGCGGAAATCGACATGATTGGCTCCACATCCACACGCCGAACCCTGTTTGACGGGGAAACTGTGAGCGCATTCGTTGCAGGTTGCGGTACGTCTGGTACAAGCATCGGCCTTTGCGACATTACCATGAGCGGCAAGCCCGCATGGTTGACTGCCAACTTCACGACGACGAGTTCGAGTGCGCCGACTACTGCACTTGGCACGTTTACCGGACGCACGTTTGCGGCGGGTAGCGTAGGCGTGCAGCCAGCAAAGGTGCCGCGCTACATCATTGAATTGGTGCCCGACCCGGTTGGCTCCAAGTCCAACCCCACATACTTGTATCGCGTGACCGCGATGGGATTTGGTCCACGCGAAGACATTCAAGCGGTGTTGCAAATGCTTTATCGAATTTAATGACGACAGGGATGCCATGCAAACGAACAAAACCCCCAATGCGCCCAACGCCTCGGCAACAACAAGTATTCAAGCAAGCATTGACCGACTGTCAGCCCATCCCAAATTAAGCGCGCTTCGCAAACGCAGCATCTTGTGGCTGCTTGTTCCGGTAGTGGCTGCAGCTTCATTCATGGCCATCAGCGGCAGTACAGCACCCAGCATCCCCGCCATCGCCTTGTCCGCCGATCCACTGTATGCGACGGCTACAGGCGACAAACCCGCTTTGGCACTGGCACTGTCCGTTGAGTACCCTACAGTGGGGGCACAGTACGTGAGTGGTTCGAATACTGACAATACTTATACCAATTACGACTCGCTCAAACCTGACGGATACCTTGGCTATTACGACGCTGAAAGTTGCTACACATACAACAACGCACCAACAGAAACCCCAGTTGCACCACAAACAACAGCCGACTTCAAACGCTTTGATCGCAGTGGGCCAGCCATAGCGCTGAGTGCACCCGACACCACAATGCCTTCAAGAACCAGCCGGATGTGCGCCAACGCATTTAGTGGAAATTTTTTGAATTGGGCATCCAATTCCGCTATTGACATGCTTCGTCTGGCTTTGACGGGCGGTGATCGGTATATAGATACGCCACCAGTATTGAATGCTTCAGGCCAAATCGTGGCACCAGCTTTGACGATATTGCAGCGGGCGATGATTCCAGACGGCAACCCTATTTGCATGTGGAACAGTTCTAACTTTCCAGCAAAGCAGTTAGCGCAAAGTGGGGGATCTTCGGGCCAACCCTATTACGGCGCAGTTCCTACGGCTATGCAAACGGCAGCCAGTGGCGACATCTGGGTTGGCAACACACTCAACCGCATTTATTTTGGTACTGCACCGGGTGGTGGATGTGGCAACACGGGCAGTTACAAGTTGGGTGGCGGATCCTCCGCCCCCCAGATTGGCCCAATTACCTATAAAACATCATCACTACCTAGCGGGGCAAGCAATTGCGCATCTGAGAACAATCCATGCAGTTTTACGGGCGTAAAGGAAGTATGGTACGGCGCCAATTCGGGAGGGACAAATAAATGGTATGTCGCCCCGGCATCCAATGGGGTGTCCTGTGCAAACTCCGTTTTTGGTGATCCTTGGCCCAACGTTGGAAAAGCGTGCTACACAGTCGCCTACGCAGGAACATGGGCACCAACCGGCCCCACAGGGTTGAACTCGGATGGATTTTTTTACTCACGTGTCCAAGTTTGTAATGTAGACAGTGCAGGTGTTTTGCAAGACTCGCGCGATTACGGTTTGTGCAAAAAATATCCCATGGGCAACTTCAAACCCACAGGGGCTATCCAAAAATACAGTGATCAACTCCGCCTGGCAGCATTTGGTTATCTGATGGATCAAACCGCTAGCTACAACAGTGGTGGACGATATGGCGGAGTCCTACGCGCACCGATCAAGTATGTAGGCGGTAAAACATTTGATATCAATGGTGTGGACAACACGCCAACGGGAGGCAACGCAAAGAAAGAGTGGGATGAAACAACTGGGGTATTTATTGTCAACCCGGAGAACGATACAACTTTTGGCAAGAGCGGCGTCACCACTTACCTCAATCAATTCGGTCGCACCGGAACTTTGGGGCTCTACAAAATATACGATCCAGTGGGGGAACTGCATTACGAGGCGCTGCGTTATTTACAGGGATTGCCGCCAAGCGCGGACGCCATTAGCAACATCACCGCTGCAATGTACGATGGTTTTCCAGTCACTACGACCTGGACGGACCCATATGCCGGACGCTCCACGACAGATGACTATTCCTGCCTGAAAAGCAATATTGTTGTGATTGGAGACGTGAACACCCATGATGGTGGCAGACTACCGACTGCAAGTGCCACCGCCAATATTCCGAACATCAGCTCTTGGCGAGGCGTCGTTCAAAGCTTTGAGCGGAATCAATCTACCACCTACGTCGATGGGCAGGGCCAATCGCGCACAACTGGCAATCCAAACGGGTACAACGGTAGCGTTCCCAGCGGCGCGGGAACCAGCCAGATCATGGGCTCAGCCTATTGGGCTCACACCCATGACATTCGGGGTACAAACTGGACAGACACCGCCTCAGGCGGCCCCGGCAAACAGCGGCCCGGTTTGCGCGTCAAAACGTTCACCTTTGACGTCAATGAATACGGGGCACAAAGTAATGTCAACACACGTCGTTACGCCAACCAGTTTTTTATGGCGTCCAAGTACGGAGGTTTCGAGGTGGACCCATCAAACTTGACCAAAAATCCGTACAACACCAAAGGTAACCCTTTCTATCGCGACGATATGACGACTGCGGACAAATACGTCTGGGAGGACACCGACACCAATGCAAGCCGCACGGGTGAGGCTAATACCTATTTCCTTCAGAGCGATGCTAGAGGTGTACTGAAAGCTTTCGATGATATTTTTGCAAGGGCATCAACAACGGCACGAAGCATTGCGGGTGGAGCCATACAGTCAAAAAATTTGGTTCAAACGGGCAATACGATTTACCAGGGCACATTTGACACAGCCGACTGGAGCGGCGACCTTCTGGCGGTTCCTGTTACGGTGAGCTCAACCAATGTTGTCGCCATTTCCAACACACCCACTTGGACAGCGGCAACGAGACTGTCGCTGCTGCCCACGCCAGCCACATCACGCAACATTGTGGTGGGCAATGTGGGGGCGACAAAAAACCCTGTCGCAGCAACCTTTACATGGGCTGGAATAGAAAGCAGTCTGCAGACAGCTTTGGACAAACCGACCCCCACTTCGGCAACTGACGGCTTGGCACAGTCCCGACTGGACTACCTACGTGGGGACAAATCAAAAGAAAGTAACCCTTTCCGTAAGCGCAATACCTTGTTAGGCGACATCATCAACTCAGGTGTTGTGTACTCCGGTGCGCCAACGAGGAGCATCAGCTCCGCCACGTACGCCAGCTTCTATGCAACTAACGCTTCACGCACACCTGCAGTTTTTGTAGGCTCGAATGACGGCATGCTTCACTCGTTCAATGCCACAACAGGAGATGAATTATTTGCGTACATTCCCAGTTGGGTTGCGCCAAAACTGGCTGCATTGACAAACACGACATACGTTAATGCGCACCAAAGCTTTGTTGATGGAACACCTGCGGTGGCGGAAGCACAGGTTGGTTCAGCCGGAACCGTTGCCGACTGGAAAACAGTACTGGTATCAGGCACGGGCGGTGGTGGACAAGGGGTCTTTGCGTTAGACGTGACCAACCCTGCAGCTTTCAGCACATCGAACGTGATGTGGGAGTTCACCCATGATGATGATCCAGACATGGGCAACGTTGTCGGACGCCCACAAATACTGAAGTTTCGTACCAGTGCTTACAGTGCAACAACAGCCACCTACAAATGGTTTGCTGTCGTGGGAAGCGGCGTGAACAGCTATGCCATTGCCAATAGTTCGGGCGACTACGGTACAGGCTATCCAGCTCTGTTTTTACTGGACCTAAACAAAGCCGCTGGTACAGCCTGGTCACTTGGCACCAACTACTACAAGATATCCTTACCGGTCAATGGCGACTTAAGTAATTTGACTTCTGGTTCGCTCACCGCCACCAAAGCGACTGGGTTGATTAACTTTCAGGCCGCATTGGGGACATCAAGGGAAGTGACTCAAATCTATTCAGGCGATTTGCATGGCAACCTATGGAAACTTGATTTTTCCTTGTTTGGCATTGCCAATTGGACGATCAACAAACTATCACCTTTCCAAAGAGGTTCGTCTGCACCGTTCATTCCATATCCGTTGTACACAGCCCGGGATGCATCTGGAAACGCTCAGCCGATCACGATGGCACCAAGTATTGCCTATGGGCCAACGCCCGAGTCGAGTTACTTGCTGTTTGGCACTGGTAAGTATTTGGAAACATCGGACAAGGGTAGCACCGCTCAGCAATCCATATACATGGTTTATGACGATGGCAGCAGCGGTGGCGACACCTTGGTAAGCCCCGCTGTGCGGGAAAGTGCGGTGAGCGGGCGTCAACGACTCAAGCAGGGAACGGCTACCTTCTCCACTGGCTCCACAGGCACTATTTCTGTTCCCGCCTTTACCTTAGGAAGAGCTACAACCAACCTAAATTCTGAGGCCACACGCTCAGGGTGGTATTTTGATTTTCCGACGTCGGGTGAGCGTCAAATCAGCAGCGCTACCGTAGTTGGAGACACTGCTGTTTTTGGCAGCTTGATTCCCGGGGCATCCACCACCAGCGGTAGTTGCTCGGCAGCCGGTGGTGGTGGAAACCAATACACCGTAAAAACTGCAAATGGCAATGGCACGTTCATTAAATCCAAGGTGGGAATCATGGGTGAACCATTGGTATCAGAGGTGACAGGGGCAACGACTTACACGACCAGCGATAGCACGGGACGGCGGACCAAAACGACGACAAACCAAGTCATTCAACTCGGCTCCGGTGGTCTTTCAACCGGACAAACCAGCGGTGAGACAGTTACGGTGACAAGCATCACCGGCAGGCTCAGCTGGCGTCAGATCCACAACTACCAAGATCTAAAGTGAACCCATGAAAAAAAATTCTCAGCATGGGTTCTCATTGATCGAACTCCTGATCGTTATAGCAATCGTTGGTATTCTGGCCGCCATTGCCTACCCGTCGTACCGGAACTCTATCTTGAAAGGAAAAAGAGCCGAGGGGCGGGCTGCATTGGCTGATTTGATGCAACAACAAGAGCGATATATGACGCAAACCAACTGCTATCTCGGCTTCACAACCGCGTCCACCGGGACATCAACAGCAAGCGCTCCATCGCCATCCACTGCTTGCGGTGGTGTCACAGCAATAACGGTACCTTTCAAGAACTTCTCAGGTGACGGCCTGGCTGGCGCTGCTTACCTTTTATCAGCGGATGTCTGCCCAGACGGCGCGGGTGGCACGCTGTCTATTGCCGATTGTGTTCGCGTGGTTGCAGCGCCTATTCAGCCCGACCCAGACGCGGGGTCACTGAGAATGACAAGCACGGGGACCAAAGACTGCACCGGCACCAACACAACCGTTTGCTGGAAATGAAGACCACGAGCAAAGGTTTTACCCTCATTGAGTTGATGGTGACCATCGCCTTGGCCGCGATACTGATGTTGATTGCCATACCGAGCTTCACAAGTTTTCAGCGAAATGCGGAACTGACCTCCGTCACGAACACACTCCTTGCAGGTATCAATGCTGCTCGCGGTGAAGCCATGAAGCGAGGCCGTTATGCCATGGTGGTTCCAAACGACGGCGTCAATTGGAGCAGCGGCTGGATTGTCTTCGTCGATGTGGATCGCTCGGGCACACACAATAGCGGCGACATCGATATTCTTTCAACCTTGCAGCTTCCAAGTTATTTAGTGGTCAACAATGTCGGCAACACAACGGCTGCGAGCCTTTACATCATGTATGACGCGTCTGGATATTCAAAACTTACAACAGGTGCTTTTGGTGCATGGACATTTGAAATTGCACGCAATGATGTATCTGGTACCGCGTTACTAGCTCAAACGCGCCGTCTGAAAATAGCGTCCACTGGACGTGCACGGGTGTGCACACCCCAAACCATCACGGACACAAATTGCTTAGCAACCGTAGCAAATTAGTGAACTTGCTTTTGCAAGTAAGGCAACGTTGAAGATACACCCTTGGAAAATATGAACCAAGAATTTTGCGACCTCGCGGCAGAGTTATCCACGCATTCCCTCCGAATTTCCAATCCCAACCCCCGAGTTGGTTGCGTCATTGTGACCCCAGAGGGCAATTTGATCGGCAAAGGGCACACCCAACAACGCGGCGGTCCCCACGCCGAAATCATGGCGATCCGCGATGCGAAAGCACAAGGCCACTCGCTCGAAGGAGCCACAGCCTACGTCACCTTGGAACCCTGCTCCCACCAGGGACAAACAGGTCCATGCTGCGACGCCCTCATTGCGGCAGGCATCAAAAAGGTTGTGGCATCCATTGCCGATCCCAATCCGCTGGTAGCGGGTCAAGGTTTCGAGCGGTTGCGGGCGGCAGGCATAGAAGTGGTGGTGGGACCTGGCGCCGAAGCGTCGCGCGAGCTCAACATCGGTTTTTTCAGCCGCATGATTCGCAAAACGCCTTGGGTGCGCATGAAAGTTGCTGCGTCGCTGGATGGCAAAACGGCATTGAACAACGGGGCCAGTCAATGGATTACGTCAGACGCCGCGCGGGCTGACGGTCACGCCTGGCGCGCTGGGGCGTGTGCGGTGCTCACCGGCATCGGCACGGTGCTGGCAGACAACCCCAAACTTGACGTTCGACTGGTGGAAACGTCTCGCCAACCTCATCTTGTGGTGGTTGACAGCCGACTGGAAACGCCGCTGGATGCTCACATATTCATAGCTAGCCGCGCACTGTACATCTACGCTGCAGTCCAAAATGATGTAAAAAAAGCCGCATTGGAAGAACGTGGGGCCACGGTCATTTACCTGCCCGGTCCAGATGCCGAGACACGGGGCAAGGTGGACCTGGCTGCCATGATGCGCGATTTGGCGGCACGCGAAATCAATGAATTGCATGTGGAAGCAGGTCACAAACTCAATGGCTCCCTGATTCGGGAGGGCTTGGTGGACGAGTTTGTCGTCTACCTGGCGCCCAAGCTGATGGGTCAAGGTTGTGACATGGCCAGTTTTGGCCCTTTGACGGCGTTGTCTCAGGCGGTTCCCCTCAAATTCAAAAGCACGGACATGCTGGGGCCTGACCTGCGCATCGTGGCCCGAATTCCAGGCCGAGACCGGTTTTAGACGACAAGTTTTCAGCCTGCAGGGGCAACAGTGCCCTTTCCCTGCGAAAATACGGGCATGTTTACCGGAATCATCACCGGCGTGGGGCGCATCGTCGCCGTCCACGCCTTAGGCAGCTCTTCAACCCATGGCAAGCGACTCACGATTGAGTGCCCGCCGTCGTACCTTGACGACGTGGGGCTGGGGGACAGCATTGCGCTCAATGGCGCCTGCATGACCGCGACCTCCCTGGACCTGCCTCAGCGGCATTTCACCGTGGATGTGTCTGCCGAATCGCTGGACAAGACCGCTGGATTCGCCCAGGTCGGCACTGTCAACCTCGAAAAAGCATTGCGTGCACATGACCGGCTAGGTGGTCATATCGTGTCGGGTCATGTGGACGGCATTGGCATCGTGAGCTATTTTGAGCAAGTGGGTGAAAGCTGGGAACTGCGCGTTTTGGCACCCAAAGCGCTTGCCAAATACCTGGTCTACAAAGGCTCTATCACTGTCAACGGTGTGAGCCTGACCGTCAACCGCGTGCAGGACCTGGCTGAGGGGTGCGAGATGAGCATCAACATCATCCCTCACACCGTGCAGAACACGGCGCTGGGCACGCTGCAGGCCGGATCAGAGGTCAATCTGGAGATTGACCTGATCGCACGGTACGTCGAACGCATGCTGACCGCCAATCCGCAGTTGCCGCACACCCTCGTGGTCTGACCGCTGACCTGCCCAAAACATTTCTATCTATTTTTACCGAAAGACATTCCCATGACCGCCCCCTCCCCTGTGGCAATTTCCCCGGTTGAAGACATCGTGGCCGATATGCGTGCCGGTCGCATGGTCATTCTTGTCGATGAAGAAGACCGGGAAAATGAAGGTGACCTGGTTCTGGCTGCTGACCATGTGACGGCCGACGCCATCAACTTCATGGCGCGTTTTGGCCGGGGCCTGATTTGCCTGACGCTGACCCGTGAGCGTTGTGAGCGCTTGCAATTGCCGCCCATGACGGTTCGAAATGGCGATAAAAAAGGCACGGCTTTCACCGTGTCCATTGAAGCCGCAGAAGGTGTCACGACAGGCATCTCGGCCGCCGACCGGGCCCGTACCGTGCAGGCGGCGGTAGCCAGCCATGCCCAGGCCGACGACCTCGTGCAACCAGGGCATATTTTCCCGCTGCAAGCCGTTGAAGGTGGTGTGTTGATGCGCGCTGGCCACACCGAAGCCGGCTGCGATCTGGCGGCCATGGCCGGTTGCTCACCCGCCTCCGTCATCTGCGAGATCATGAAAGACGACGGCACGATGGCGCGCTTGCCAGACCTGCAGTTGTTTGCCGCCGAGCATGGCCTGAAAATTGGAACCATCGTCGACCTGATCGAACACCGCAGCCGGGTGGAGTCGCTGGTCGAAAAGCTGGGTTCGCGCCCGCTCAACACCGCGTTCGGTGAATTCACCGCCCATGCGTTCAAAGACAAGACCGCCCAGGGCGTGCACCTCGCGCTCGTCAAAGGGCAATGGACACCCAATGAGACGGTGCTGGCCCGTGTCCACGAACCCTTGTCAGTGCTGGATGCGCTGGAGGTAGGCCGCACGATGCACTCCTGGAGCCTTGATGCCAGCCTGGCCCGAGTCGCCTCGGAGGGCAAAGGCGTGGTGGTATTTCTCAATTGCGGCGAAAGCGGTGAACAACTGCTGGCCCAGTTTGACGGTACAGCCCGTGCCAGTCATGGCCCTGAGCGCGGCCGCATGGACCTGCGCACCTATGGCATTGGCGCCCAGATTCTGCGCGAATGCGGGGTCCACAAGATGAATTTGCTGGGAAATCCTCGACGCATGCCCAGCATGGCTGGTTACGGGCTGGAAATCACCGGCTACATCACGCAATAAAACACACAAGGATTGACACATGTTTGGCGCAGACAAAGGGATCGTTGATTCCGCAAGCAACCATATGAATGGCAAGAAACTGACCATCGGCATTGTTCAGGCCCGCTTCAACGAACCGGTCACCAACGCTTTAGCGTTAGCCTGCAAGGCTGAACTGTTGGCCTTGGGCGTTCCTGAAAAACACATCGATCTGGTGCAGGTACCCGGCGCGCTGGAAATTCCGGTCGCGCTGATGGCGATGGCCGAGAAGCTCAAATATGACGCGCTGATTGCACTCGGCTCCATTGTTCGGGGTGAAACCTACCACTTTGAACTGGTCGCCAATGAGTCTGGCGCCGGGGTGAGCCGTGTGTCGCTCGAATACCAATTGCCCATCGCCAATGCCATTCTCACCACTGAAAACATGGAACAGGCAATTGCCCGACAAACTGATAAGGGGCGCGATGCCGCCCGCGTCGCCGTTGAAATGGCCAACCTGCTGGAAAGTATTTAATGAGTGATCTCAAACCCCAAGCCCCGGGCATCCGCCCTCCCCGTCAGTCCCGCACTGGCGTGACCAGCACAGGTGCGCGCAAAGCGGCCAGCAAATCCGGGCGTTCACGCGCACGCGAATTTGCGCTGCAGGCGCTCTACCAAAAGTTGGTCGGTAAAAACGACGTGTCCGACATTGACTTGTTCACACGCGATCTGGCAGGTTTCTCGAAATCTGATTCGGTGCACTTTGATGCCTTGCTGCATGGCTGCTCGGAAGAAGCAGCTACTTTGGACGCGATGATCCTGCCCTTGCTGGACCGAAAGTTCGAGGAAATATCGCCCGTCGAACACGCCGTGATGTGGATTGGGGCATACGAACTCACACACTGCCTGGACGTGCCCTGGCGCGTTGTGCTCAATGAATGCATTGAACTGGCCAAAGAGTTTGGCGGCACAGACGGCCACAAATACGTCAATGCCGTGTTGAACGGCCTGGCACCCAGCCTTCGGGCTGCTGAAGTGGCCGCAGACCGGGGCAAACCCCACGCATGAGGATTTCCAGCCGGGCACAACGTATTGAGCCCTTCTATGTGATGGAAGTGGCCAAGGCCGCATCCAGCCTGGCCCAGGAGGTGGCGCATACTGAGGCGCCCATGATCTTCCTGAACATTGGCGAACCCGACTTTACTGCTCCGCCGCTGGTGCAGGAGGCTGCGCAAAAAGCAGTGCGTGATGGTGCGACCCAATACACACAGGCCACAGGCATGCTGGCTTTGCGTGAGCGCATCAGTGATTGGTATCTGCAACGGTTCCATATCCGCGTTCCAGCCAGCCGCATCGTGGTCACCGCCGGGGCTTCTGCTGCCCTGCAACTGGCGTGTCTGGCCCTGATTGAGTCCGGCGACGAAATACTCATGCCGGACCCCAGCTACCCGTGCAACCGACATTTTGTGAGTGCAGCGGACGGCAAGGCCATACTGATTCCAACCACCGCGGCTGAGCGCTTTCAGTTAAGCGCTGACAAAGTGCAATCGGCCTGGACTGAACGTACCCGCGGTGTTTTGCTGGCATCGCCCTCCAACCCCACGGGCACCTCCATTCACCCTGACGAATTGCGCCGCATTCACACAGTTGTCAAAAACAAGGGTGGCATCACCCTGGTGGATGAAATCTACCTGGGCCTGAGTTATGACGAGCAATATGGCCAGACCGCCCTGGCGCTGGACGACGACATCATCAGCATTAACAGCTTCAGCAAGTATTTCAATATGACGGGCTGGCGCCTGGGCTGGATGGTGGTGCCTGAGCGCATCGTGCCCGTCATGGAACGCCTGGCGCAAAACCTGTTCATCTGCCCCAGCACCCTTTCCCAGCATGCCGCATTGGCCTGCTTCGAGAATGAGAGTATTGCTGAATATGAGCGCAGACGGGCCGAGTTCAAAGCGCGTCGGGACTACTTTATTCCCGCCCTCAATGCCTTGGGTTTGACCGTGCCCGTGATGCCTGACGGCGCCTTTTATGCCTGGGCTGATTGCCGCGCCGCCTGCCAAAAACTGGGGGTCAAAGACAGCTGGGATCTGTCCTTTGAGATCATGAACAAAGCCCATGTGGCGGTCACGCCAGGACGTGACTTTGGCACAGCCGACACACACAACTTCATCCGTTTTTCCACGGCCAGTTCCATGCCGCAGTTGGAAGAAGCGATCGCACGCCTCAAGGCACTGCTCGCATGAACAGCGACTTGATCACGGTAGGCCACTTTGCCTGGCCTGTTCGTGTGTATTGGGAAGACACCGATGCCGGCGGCATTGTGTTTTACGCCAACTACCTGAAATTCTTTGAACGGGCACGCACCGAATGGTTGCGCTCTTTGGGCATTGAACAAAGTGCCTTGCGTGAGAGCACTGGCGGCATGTTCGTCGTAAGCGATACCCAGATCCGCTATCGCCAGCCAGCGCGCCTGGATGACGAACTTCTTGTTACAGCACGTCCTCTTGAAACAGGGCGTGCGTCCATGACAATACAACAGCAGGCCTTTCTGAAAGCCGAAGACGGTCGCACCTTGCTGTGCGAAGGCACGATCCGCATTGGCTGGGTCGATGCCCAGACCTACAAACCGGCGAGAATCCCGCAAATAATTCTGGAAACCTTGAAATGAACCAAGACCTGTCAATCCTTCACCTAGTACTGAACGCCAGCGTGGTCGTGCAACTGGTGATGCTGTTACTGGTGGTCATCTCCGTGTCCAGCTGGGCAGCGATCTTTCGCAAGCTGTTTGCGCTCAAGCGCGTGAAGGCACTCAATGATGAGTTTGAGCGTGAGTTCTGGTCCGGCACCAGCCTGAACGACCTGTTTGCCGCCGCGGCCAAAAATGCCCGCGACTCCGGCCCCATGGAACGCATCTTCGCCAGCGGCATGCGCGAGTACCAGAAACTGCGTGAACGCCGCATTGAAGATGCCGGCACCTTGATGGACGGCGCCCGTCGCGCCATGCGGGCCAGCTTTCAGCGTGAGATGGACGTGGTGGAAACCAACCTGTCGTTTCTCGCGTCTGTCGGCTCGGTCTCGCCTTACGTGGGCTTGTTTGGCACAGTGTGGGGCATCATGCACTCCTTCACTGGCCTGGCTTCTTTGCAACAAGTCACGCTTGCCACGGTCGCGCCCGGCATTGCCGAAGCCTTGGTATCGACGGCCATTGGCCTGTTTGCCGCGATTCCCGCCGTGGTGGCCTACAACCGGTTTGCGCGGGACATTGACCGTATCGCGATCCGGCTGGAAACCTTTACCGAAGAATTCACCAACATCCTGCAGCGCAACCTCGGCGCGCAATCGGCCTCTGGCCGGTAACCAAGGAGTTTGACCATGCCTTCCCTGGTGAGCCGCGGACGCGGCCGACGCACCATCAACGAGATCAACATGGTGCCCTTCATCGACGTGATGCTGGTGTTGCTGATCATCTTCATGGTGACCGCCCCGCTCATCACGCCGAGCGTGATTGATCTGCCCAGTGTGGGCAAAGCGGCCAAGCAGCCTGACCAGGTGATCCAGATCATCATCGGCCAGGACGATGCCATCGAGATGAAGGTCAAGGAAAAATCGACTTCATCCACCCTCAAGAACATCGCCACGGCCGTGCTCAAGGCGCAAAACGGTGCCACCAGCTCAGCCGTGGTCATCAGCGCTGACAAAAACATCAAGTACGAAACGGTGGTCAAAGTCATGGATGCGCTGCAACGCGCGGGCGTTCAGCGCGTGGGCTTGTCCGTGCAACTGGCGAACTAGGTACAGCGCATGCACGCCGCAGCCGATCGTCTGGAGTTTGCTCCGCCGCCCACACCGGGCATGCTCCGGGCCATGGGGCTCGCCGTCGTCGCCCATGCATTTTTGTTGGCAGCGCTGACCCTGGGTGTGAACTGGAAGCGCGATCCGGTGAACCTCACGGCCGAGGCCGAGTTGTGGTCTGCCGTGCCCCAGGAAGCGGCGCCCAGGCTGATTGAAGTACCACCAGAGCCGGTCGAAAAACCGGCCCCACCGGTCGTCATACGCCCCGAACCCCCTGCGCCACCCGTTGCCCAACCACTGCAAGCAGAGGCAGATATCGCCTTGAAGCAGGAAAAACAGCGCCTGAAAAAAGAAAAGCAACAAGAGTTGGAGAAGCAACAGCGCCTGGACAAGCTGAAACAGAAGAAACTCGACCAGGAAAAGGCGAAAGAGAAAGAACTTCTTGAGAAAGAGGCGCTGGAGAAAAAGCGGCTTCTGGACAAACGCCTGCAAGACAAACGCGAGCAGGACAAGCAGGCCGTCGAAGACAAGAAGAAGGCTGCAACGGACGCCAAAAAAATTGAAGCCCAGCGGGACGCCAACCTCAAACGCATGGCGGGACTCGCGGGTGCTACGGGTGGCGCCGAATCCAAGGGCTCGGCACAGCAATCCTCCGGACCGTCACCCAGTTACGCAGGCAAAATTCGCGCCCGCATCAGACCCAACATCGTTTTCTCTGACGACATCACCGGCAATCCGGTGGCCGAGGTTGAAGTTCGCGCGGCACCTGACGGCACCATCGTCGGCAGCAAACTGAGCAAATCCAGTGGCATCAAAGCCTGGGATGACGCGGTGTTGAGAGCGATTGAAAAAACCGAAACCCTGCCGCGGGACGTTGACGGTCGGGTGCCCAGTTCCTTGCTCATCAGCTTCCGCCCCAAGGACTGACGCACCTGTTGGCCCGCGCCCTCAGGATGCTATCTATTTAATAGCTACTCCCGCTCTATCCACCTGGGCTACAGCCTGATTTCATTCATAAACGATAGCCGCCTTGCCCTGATCAGCCTGTACCCGCCAACCGGCCAGCGCTTCATTGGTGGGGAAGAATCTGGCGTCTTCGCCCAGTTGCAGGTCCGCTGAAGCCGCCCCGGTCTCGCTTCGGCGTGTCACGGCCAGGCGTACACCCAAACCGCGCACCAGCTCGCCCTGCTCCGTCACCTCGCGCTGGGCGGGGTACTCCTTGATCATGCGAGCCACATCCGGGCCCCGGGTTGCGGCATCCGAGCTGACCGCCACACGCAGGTATTTGCCAAACCGGCAGCGCGCCTGGTCGAGATCCCAAATTTGGGTGACCGTCAACTGCATGCCGCCTGAAAAGCGGTCGACTTGTTGCTTGCCCATGACAATCACCAGTTCATCGTCCTTGAGCAGATTGCGGTGGGCATTGATCAGCGCCTCATCGGCCCGGGCCTCAATGACGCCGGTTTTGTCATCCAGCTTGAACAGTGCCAGCTTGCCGCGCTGGCCGTTGATCACCCGAAAATCCGTGATGATGCCCGCCAGCAACTGCGGCTCACGGGTGTCGATCAGGTCGTCAATCTGACGTTTGGCGAAGCGCCGCACTTCCAGCACGACCTCATCAAACAAGTGGCCTGAGAGGTAAAAGCCGACGGCCGTTTTTTCATAAACGAGGCGCTCCTTGATGCCCCAGGGCATCGCCTCCACCAGATCAGGCTCCTGTGTGCTGGAGCCATGGTCGTCATCACCACCCATGTCAAACAGGCCGCACTGGTTGGCATTGGCCACCGCCGCCGCACCAAACTCAAACGCCCGGTCCACCGAGGCCAGCAGGCTGGCGCGGTTGAGCTGGATCGTGTCAAACGCACCGGCCTTGATCAAGGCTTCCACCGTGCGCTTGTTGATGCGGCTGCGGTCCACCCGCACGCAAAAATCAAACAGACTCTTGAACGGCCCGACCACATCGCCCGAGGGGCCCACACCCCGGCCTTCACGCGCCGCCACAATCGCCTCAATGGCCTGCTGGCCCGAGCCTTTGATGGCGCTCAGGCCATAACGGATCATCTTGTCCGAGATAGGCTCAAAACGCGGCATTCCGCGGTTCACATCCGGCGGCTCAAAGGTCAGGCCCATCTTGAGCGCATCTTCAAACAAAACCTTGAGCTTGTCGGTGTCGTCCATTTCCACCGTCATGTTCGCGCAGAAGAACTCGGCCGTGTAATGCACCTTGAGCCAGCCCGTGTGGTAGGCCAGCAGGGAATAGGCAGCAGCGTGCGACTTGTTGAAGCCGTAGCCGGCAAACTTCTCCATCAAGTCGAAAATCTCGTCGGCCTGCGCCTCCTGGATGTCGTTCTTGAGCGCACCGTCCCGGAAGATCTGGCGGTGCTTGGCCATCTCGTCGGCGTCTTTTTTACCCATGGCGCGGCGCAGCATGTCGGCGCCGCCGAGCGAGTAGCCCCCCAGAATCTGGGCGGTCTGCATCACCTGCTCCTGGTAGACCATGATGCCGTAGGTCTCAGAGAGCATATTGGCCACCAGCGGATGCGGGTACTCCACCACCTCGCGGCCATGTTTACGCGCCACAAAGCTGGGGATCAGGTCCATGGGACCGGGGCGGTACAAGGCGTTCAACGCAATCAGATCTTCCAGGCGCGTCGGCTTGGCGTCTTTCAGCATGCCCTGCATGCCGCGGCTTTCAAACTGGAACACGGCCTCGGTCTTGCCGTCCGAGAACAGCTTGTAAACCCGCGCATCGTCAAGCGGCAAATTCTCAAATGCGAAATTCTCCTGGCCCTTGTGGCGCTTCATGATGAATTCGCGCGCAATCTCCAGAATCGTGAGCGTGGCCAGACCCAAAAAGTCGAACTTCACCAGGCCAATCGCCTCCACGTCGTTCTTGTCGTACTGGCTCACGGCCGAGTCACTGCCGGGCTGCTGGTACAGCGGGCAAAAATCCGTCAACTTGCCGGGCGCAATCAGCACGCCCCCGGCGTGCATGCCCACGTTGCGGGTCATGCCCTCCAGCTTGCGGGCGAGTTCCAGCAGGGTCTTGACGTCTTCTTCTTTGGCCTCGCGTTCGGCCAGAATCGGCTCGTCGGTGGCGTACACCGTCTTGTCGTCTTTCTTGCGGTCGGGTGGTGGCAACTGCAGGCTGACGCTGACCCCCGGTTTGTTGGGAATGAGCTTGCTGATGCCATCGCAAAAGGTGTAGCTCATGTCCAGCACGCGGCCCACGTCGCGCACGGCTGCCCGGGCGGCCATGGTGCCGAAGGTCACGATCTGGCTCACCGCGTTCTTGCCGTATTTGTCCTTGACGTAGTCAATCACCAGATTGCGGTTGGTCTGGCAAAAGTCGATGTCAAAGTCGGGCATGGACACCCGCTCGGGGTTCAGAAACCGCTCGAACAGCAGGTTGTAGCGCAGCGGGTCCAGGTCGGTAATCTTCATGACATACGCCACCAAAGAGCCCGCACCAGAACCCCGTCCCGGCCCGACCGGGCAGCCGTTGTTCTTGGCCCAGTTGATGAAGTCACCCACGATCAGGAAGTAACCTGGGAAACCCATTTTCAAAATGGTGCTTATCTCAAACTCCAGGCGCTCCACATAGCGCGGCCGCTCGCTTGCGCGCTGGGCCTCATCCGGGTACAGGTGAATCAGCCGCTCTTTCAATCCTTCGTGCGAGGCGTAACGAAAGTACTCCTCGGGCGTCATGCGCTGACCATTGACCTCGGGCGTCGGGAAGTCCGGCAACTGGGGCTTGCCCAAGACCAGCGTCAGGTTGCAGCGTTTGGCAATCTCCACCGTATTGGCAATGGCCGAGGGGACATCCGCAAACAGCGCCTGCATCTGCGCGCTGGACTTGAAATACTGCTCACGCGTGAACTTGCGCACACGGCGCTGGTTGCCCAGAATTTCGCCATCGGCAATGCAAACGCGAGCCTCATGGGCTTCAAAATCGTCCGGCTGGGTGAACTGAATGGGGTGTGTAGCCACCACCGGCAGGCTCATGCGGGCCGCCAGCTGCACCGTGGCGATGACGTGGGCTTCATCGTCTGTGCGGCCAGCGCGTTGCAGCTCCAAGTAAAAGCGGTGGGGGAAAATGCCCCCCAGCTGAAGCGCCGCGTCAAAAGCTCGGGCATCGTCGCCCTGCACCAAGGCCTGGCCCACCGGGCCGGCCTGCGCGCCTGACAGCGCGATCAAGCCTTCATTCAGCTCCTGGAGCCACGCCAGCTTGACGCAGGCCTGCGCCTTGCCCACGTTCTGTGTCCAGGCACGCGCCAGCAACTCCGACAAATTCAGGTAGCCCTGTTTGTTTTGAACCAAAACAACAAGACGGGACAGGGCGGCTTCGTCTTTGCCCAGGCCTTCGAGCCATATTTCCGAGCCAATGAGGGGTTTGACACCTCTTTTGCGGGCTTCCTTGTAAAACTTGATCGCGCCAAACAGATTACTCAGGTCAGTGATCGCCAGGGCAGGCTGGCCATCAGAAGCGGCCGACTTGACGATATCATCGATACGGTTGGTGCCGTCAACGACGGAAAATTCAGTGTGGAGTCGAAGGTGAACAAACATAGCCTCTATTGTAGGAAAGCGCCGGGGTCAAGATTTTGAAAGTTCTTGTTGTCGATGACCATGCTCTGGTGCGTGAAGGCTTGCGCCAGGTCCTGAAAGGGCTTGACGAGCAGATTGAGGTACTGGATGCCCCGCAGTGCTCCCGCGCCTTTGAATTGGCGGCCCAGCACCCCGATCTGGACCTCGTGTTGCTGGACTATCACCTGCCCGACATGAATGGACTGGACGCGCTCGATGTGTTTGGTAAAAAGCACCCTGAACTGCCCATCGTGATGCTCTCCGGGTCGGTCAACCCCAAAATCATGCGCCTGGTGCTGCAAAAAGGGGCTGCCGGCTTTCTCACCAAATCAGGCTTGAGCGACGAATTGATTTCCGCAGTGCGTCTGGTGTTGGCGGGCGGCGTGTATGTTCCCCCCGAGCTGGCTGGCGCGGCAGACCTGGAGTCCGACGAGAATGCCTCAGCAGCGCTGGAATCCCCGAAGTTCACGCCGCGGCAGGAAGAGGTTCTTTATTTGCTGCTGGATGGCCGCTCCAACAAGGAAATCAGCCAGACGCTGAATTTGGCGGATGAAACCACCAAGAACCACGTGACCGCCGTGTTGCGCGCTTTTGGCGTCAAAACCCGCATCCAGGCCGTTCTGGCTGCGGGCCGACACGGCTATATCAAGTCACACCGTCCGGCTTGAGGCTGGGCTCAAGGCTGCTCTCTCGGCTCGCCGCCTGCAAGCCGGCCGCACTCTCGGTGGCCAGATGACGAATCAGGCTGCGCAATTTGGCGGGGCGCACCGGCTTGTGCAGCAACGTCAACTCGGCATGCCTGGCCGCCTGCTGCAAGTAGGTATCTGTATCACCACTCATCAAGCCAGCCGGAATCGCCAGACCGGCTGCAGTTCGCAACTGGCTGATGGTGTCAATGCCGTTTTCACCGTCGCGCAAGCGGTAATCGCTCAAAATCACGTCCAGGACAACGCCATGGTGCAGATGCCATAAAGCCTCCTCGATACATTCGGCGATGTGCACAAAGCACCCCCAGGACTCCAGCAAACTGACCAGTCCTTCACGCGCCAGCGCATCATCCTCAATCACCAGCACAACCAGCCCGGCAAGGTCCACAAAGGCCCTGTTCTCCAAGGGGACGAGCACCTCTTTAACCGCATCGGGCGACACCCGCGGCACCTCAATGCTGAACCGGCTGCCCTCCCCCAGCTTGGAGCGCACATGCAGCTTGTGCCCCAGCAGATGCGCAGTGCGGTCCACAATACTCAGACCCAGACCCATGCCCTTGTTGCGATCCCGTTCGGTGTTGCCGACCTGGTAAAACTCCTTGAAGATGGCCCGCTGGTGTTCTGGCGCAATGCCCATGCCGCTGTCCCACACTTCGATGCATACACGCTGGCCATCACCCACCATGCGGCAGGCCACCAGCACACTGCCTTTGCGGGTGTACCGCACGGCATTACCCGCCAGATTGAGCAATATGCGATAAAGCAGCGCCGGGTCGCTCATCAACCACACGTCGGTTGGCCGCACGCGCAGACGAACGCCTTTTTCGGCTGCGCTCAGTGACAAGCCACTGCGCAATTGATCAAATAGTTCGGCCAGCGGAAACGGACGCCGCTGAACCTGCACGGCATTGGCATCCAGCCGCGAAATGTCAAGCAGGCCATCCAGCAAGTCCTGCATGGCCCGAACCGAGGCGTCCAGGTTACCAATCAAATGCTGGGTTTGGGCATCGTGCGGCAATTGGGCCAGCCGCGCCACAAACATGCCCAGCGCATGCGTGGGCTGTCGCAAGTCATGACTGGCTGCAGCCAGAAAACGGGATTTGGCCCAGGTCGCCGTCTCGGCCTCTTCCTTCTTCTGGCGCAGGGCCAGTGTGGCCGTGGCAATTCGCTGCTCCAGCTCATCACGCCCGGACTCCAGCCGCTCGGCCATCTGGTTCAGGCCGACCTGCAAGTCGCGCAGCGGATCGCCCCGCAACAGCTCGCCGCGCACCGAAAAGTCACCACGCCCGATACGCTCAATCATGAGCGACACGCGCAAAATCGGGCGAATCACCCCACGGCCCAGGCGCATCGCCAGGAATCCGCCAAACAAGAGTCCCCCCAGCGTGATCGCAATGCCCAACAGCAACATGTCGCGTTCGCGCTGCAACATCGCTTCGCGCGAAAATTCCATGAGCACATGCCCCAGGAAAGGCGGCTCGACGATTGGCGTTGAGGCGGGTGTTTCAAACAGATCCCCCAGCTTGACCTGGCTCGCCGTGATGGGTTGCACCAGCAGATCCAGACGCGCCGCCGCATCGAGAGATTCGCTTTCGCGTCCCTCCATCACAGGCAACATCTGATAAGACGGTTTGCCTGCGCTGGCGAGGACGTTGCCCCGCGCATCGAGGATCGCGATGGATCGCACATCGGCCTCCCGCAGAGCGCCACGCGCGATGGTCTGCAATTGATTCACGTTGGCTGAAAACAGACCGTACTCGCTGGCCGTGGCCAGTTGTCGGGCGACCGACCGGGCACGCTGGCTGTGCGCCTCGTCAATATCCCCCACACGGGCCACCAAAAAGACACCCGCCAGCAAAACGGCCAACAAGGTCACGGGAAGAATCGCCACCAGCAGCATGCGTGTGCGCAGGTCCACTGTTTTCATGGTGCGCCCTCCCGACGCCGCAAGCGCGTGCGCAAGCTTTCAGCATCCAGACTGAGCCCCAGCGAACGCGCCACATGCTCATTCACGGAAATGCTGAAATCCTGGGAGTACAGCGGTGTGGCAGACAAAGCTTTGCCCTGAAGCACCCCCCGGACAATGGCCGCCGCCTGCTGTCCGACCTGGTTTGGTGTGACATGCAGGGCCAGCAAGGCACCAGCGCGTGCATAGGCCGGAGAAAACGCCACCAGCGGCACCCTGGCCCGAAACGAGGCAAGCAAAATGTTCTGGATACTGCTGCTGTTGTACACCTGTGGATCGGCCACCGCCAACAACGCATCGGAATTTTCCAACACTTGCTTCAGACTGGAAAACGCCAGTTGATCGCGTCCAACCGTCGCATCAACCACCTCCAGCCCGCTCGCCTGGGCCAGCACTTTCAGGGCGACCGATTGCGAGCGCGATTCGGGTCCCCACAGGACGCCCAAGCGTTGTGCGCCGGGCAACGCCAGGTGGATCAAGTCCAGCTGGCGGCTGATCGGCTGATCCAGAAAAAGCGCTGAGAACTGCGCCGATGTTTTACGGCCATTGCTTTGCAACACACGCTCAAAACTGCTGCGCGGCAAAAGAATGCAAAGCACCGGCAACTTGGACTCGGTTTTGGCCAGCACATCCGCAGCCTCGGACCCCAGTGCCACATAAATTTTGGGCGCCAGTGCGCCCACCGTAGCCACTTCAGACGCCATGAGTTGAAGCACGTCAGAGCGCTGCATGCCCCCGCGCTCCAGTTCGCCGACCAAGGCCTCTGCGGCCTCCAGATAGGCGGGACTGCGCTCGCTGCTGACAAGCACGACCGAGGCGGCTGCATACGAACAAGCCGCCGCAAACAAGCCCAACCCGACCGCCAATATCAGTGAACGCAGCAACACGCGCATGCAGGTCTGATCAGTTTTCCAGGCGCAGGGTCACAAAAGCCCGGCGCTGGAACTGGAAGTTGGGCGCAAAGTCTCCATACGGCGCCCCCAGGTTTTGTACCACCAGTGCCAGTTCGCCCTGGTTGCGGCCAAAGCGCAGCGGCATGGCCAGACGCACGTCAGTGCGCGTCATGGCCACCTGGCTCCCCTCACCGGATCCTTGCAAAGTCATGGTTCCGCTGTCCTGGTGCATCACACTCAAATCCATGCCACCGGGCAGCTTCTGGAGATAGGTGATGGTGCTGGCGAGCTTGGGCGCAGCCAGAGACGTCCCAACCCCGTTGATTTGAGCAGAGCCAATGCCTGTGTAAGACTGATTGACAATGAACTGTGCATCGCGCCAAGGCCGAAACTTCAGCTGGTATTCCAGCCCCTGAATCGGGAAATCCTCGTTGTTCGCGTAGTCCTTGGGCACACTGGGGTTGGCATTGAGTTGCCGAATGAAGCCCGCGATCTGCTCATGAAAAACCCGGACATCAAGGTTGAGCCCCCAACGTGGAAAGTCTCCCAGATAGCCCAGCTCACGCACCAAGACAGTTTCAGGCACAACGTTGCCACTGGCTTTTGTTGTATTGGCGATCTGAATGCCTTGAAAAAAATAACGCACGTCGCTGCTTTTTTCGTAGGTACTGGGCGGGCGAGAGGCTTTGGACACCCCTGCCCGCCATGTTTGTCCGTCGGCCATGTGCCAGTTCAGCATCAGCCGAGGGGAAATGCTGTCGCCGCCGACATTGCTGTTTTCGGCCATGGCACCGGCATTGAGCAACAGACTTTGGGACAGACGCCACTCCGCGTTGCCAAACAAACGGGTGAAATCCGTCACGAATGCGGCATCGGTGTTGTACAGGGGCTTTGACGTTACTTTCTCACGACGGAATTCGCCGCCCCATACCACGCGCAGCGACGGGCCTGTGCGAAACGTGTGCTGAACAGACACGTTGTCATTGCTCGCACGGCCGGAACCATCAATGTCAACACTGCCCGGAAGACCCAGTGGAACCAGTGAGTACGGAAAGGTGTCGCGGTAGGACTCCTGCGCGTGGGAGACGCTCACAGCGACGTCCTCATCCGCACCCAGCGTACGCCGCCAGTCGGCCTGAACGTAAGCAGAATCAAACGACGCATCCCGCAACGGGTTGTCAGCCCGGCCATCCTGACCTTTGCCGGCATGAATGGAATAACCCCCTGCACGCAGCTGTATTTCAGTGCGGGCGTCGGTGCGCAAGTCAGCGCGCAGGTTGGCACGGCTGATCAAATTGTGGCCATTGGCGCCCTGCAGTCCGTCGTCACCACGGCTGTCCGCGGTCAACCGAAAACGGGCGTCTTGCTGGCCCCAGCCGATGCGCGCCTGCGCATCACGAATACCCATCTCACCGCCCGTCAGACTGGCCTGCAGCCCCATCGTGTCCAGCGTATCGCGGGTGACGATGTTGATTACACCCAGAAAAGCCCGCGCGCCGTAGGCCGCCGAATTGGAGCCTCGCAGTACCTCGATACGTTCGATATCGGCCAGCGCCATGGTCTGCAAACCAGGACCAATGCTGCCAATGAAGTAGGGGGAGAAAGTGGAGCGCCCGTCCACCAGCACCTGAACCCGGTTTGAATAACCATCAAACCCGCCGTGGTAGCTGGCCAGGGGCGCCACGTTCTCAAACGACATGCTGCTCTGGAACCCGGGCACCAGCCGCAGCAGATCAGCCACATCGCGCGCACCAGAGAGGCGAATCATGTGGCGATCCAGAATCGTGACAGCGCCCGGGGTTTCATCCAGTCGCTGCGGCAGGCGCGACACGGACAAAACGATGGGCATGTCTTCAAGAAAGTCTTTTTCAGACACACCCTCCGGGGTTTGGGCAAAGGCCAGTTGGGCCCAACCCAGTGACACAATCAGGCACACCTGACGCTTGACCAACGGCATACATATTTTTATTTGTCGCATGGTGGGATTTTGCCCTGTCTGCTGCCCACCACGCCGTAACAGCAAGAGCTGTCTCTTAAAATGCCTTTGTGAACACAACTCTCAACATCTCTGCCTATAAATTTGTCACGCTGCCTGACGCGGCGGAGTTGCGCGTCTTGCTGCTCGAGCGGGCCGTGGGCCTGGCACTCAAAGGCACCATCCTGCTGGCAGAAGAAGGCATTAATCTGTTTTTGGCCGGCCGAGCCGACGACGTGCGGGGCTTTGTGACGCAGCTCTGGCAAGACCCACGGTTCGCGGACATGTCACCCAAAGAAAGCTGGTCGGACCACCAGCCGTTCAAGAAAATGCTCGTCAAGGTCAAGCGCGAAATCATCCGCATGGACCACCCGGCCATTCAGCCGTCAACCGGCCGAGCTCCGGCGGTTGCCCCGCAAACGGTGCAGCGCTGGCTGACCCAGGGCCATGACGACGATGGCCGCCCCGTCGTCACCCTGGACACACGCAACGACTTTGAGGTGGACCACGGCACGTTTGTCGGGGCCATTGACTGGCGCATCAGCAAGTTCACCGAGTTTCCCCAAGCCCTGCTGGACCACAAAACCGACCTGCAGGACAAAACCGTGGTGAGTTTTTGCACCGGCGGCATCCGCTGCGAAAAAGCCGCCATTCTGATGCGCGAAGCCGGACTGGAGCACGTCTACCAACTCGAAGGCGGCATTCTCAAATACTTTGAGGAAACCGATGGCTCGCACTACCGGGGCAGTTGCTTTGTGTTTGATGAACGCCGGGCCTTGAGCCCGGACCTGGCCGTGACCAGCACGGAGCCCTCGTGAATAAAAAAATCCCGGACCAGCCGGGATTTTTGTCAAACAACAGCAGGCCTTGACCTGCTGTTTTTTTTAGCCGCGCAGTTTGGCCGTGATTTCTGCAACGCGCTGGCCATAGGCCTTGGCCGTGTCCAGATCGCCTTGCGGGATATCTTCGGCGGGGCTGGTCGGGCCGACCTGGGCCATCAGGCCGGAGTTGGAACCAATGCGGTTGATGGTGCCGTCGTTCATCGCAGGCTGCCCCACCCACACCATGCCTTGTTGCATGGCCAGGGTAATGAAGTACTGGATGGTGGACAACTTGTCACCGCTCGGGCTGGCCGAAATGGTGAAACCGCCGGCCACTTTGTCTTTCCAGGCACCGGTAAACCAACGCTTGGAGGTGGCGTCCGCAAACTTCTTGAACTGCCAGGACGCCATGCCCATATAAGTGGGCGATCCAAAAATGATCGCGTCAGCGGCGTCCAGCACGTCCCAGTCCGCATCGGTGATGTTGCCGTCGGCGTCGATGGTGATCAACTGGGCATCCGCACCGTCTTTGACGAACTGCGCCACGCGCAGGGTGTGACCATAACCGGAATGAAAAACAACTGCTACTTTTGCCATGTGAATACTCCTTGAGGGGGTGAAAAAAATTAGAAAAAATCAGGCGCTGAGGTCAAACACCAGCACCTCGGCGTCCTGGGCGTGGTCCAGCCGGAGCTGGCTTTCGCCTTCAATCAAGACGGCGTCGCCCTTTGCCAGGGCCAAGCCGTTGACCATCAGGTCGCCGCGTACCAAATGCACGTAGCTTTTGCGGCTCGCATCCAAAGCCAGTTCGGCGTTGTCATCACCGTCCAGCAGACCGGCATACAGGCGGGCATCGGCATGAATCAACACCGAGCCCTCGGCGCCGTCGCCGGACGCCACCAGGCGGAGTTGTCCGCGCTTCTCGGCCTCGGTAAATGTCTTTTGCTCATAGCTGGGGGCGATGCCCGTCACATTGGGCTGAATCCAGATTTGCAAAAAATGCGTGGTCTGGTTGGGCGCATGGTTGAACTCGCTGTGCTGCACGCCGGTGCCGGCACTCATGCGCTGCACGTCGCCGGGCGGAATGCCTTTCACGTTGCCCATGCTGTCTTTGTGCGCCAGTTCCCCGGACAGCACGTAGCTGATGATCTCCATGTCGCGGTGGCCATGCGTGCCAAAACCCATGCCGGCAGCCACGCTGTCTTCGTTGATGACGCGCAGGTTGCCCCAGCCCATGAATTGGGGGTCGTGGTAACCCGCAAATGAAAAACTGTGGAATGATTTCAGCCAACCATGGTCGGCAAAACCGCGATCTTGAGATTTCCGCACCGTCAACATAAAAAGCACTCCTTGGTTACGCTGAATTTTGGGGCCAATGGCGGCACTCGCCATCCATGGCGTTTGATGGCATCATTCAAATAATTCGAATTAAAAGGACAAGTCCGTGCAAACTGCCCGCGATGTGTTGACCCCCGATGCGCTCGCCATGCTGCAGGCCATTGCCTCGGCCGGCAGCTTTGCCGCCGCTGCCCGCGATCTGGGTCTGGTCCCCAGCGCCCTGACCTACCGGGTGCGCCAGATTGAAGACGCGCTGGACGTCCTGCTCTACGACCGCAGCTCGCGCCAGGCGCGCCTGACCGAAGCGGGCGCTGAATTGCTGCGCGAGGGCGGGCGACTGCTGGAGGAAATAGACGCGGTGGCCAACCGCGTCAAACGCGTGGCCACCGGCTGGGAACCGCAGCTGACCATCGCGGTCGACGGCGTCATCTCCAAAGCCACGGTGCTGGAGCTGTGCGAGAGTTTTTATGCCCTGAACCCGCCCACCCGCATCAAGCTGCGCGACGAAACCCTGTCGGGCACGCTGGGCGCGCTGACCTCGGGCCAGGCCGACCTGGCACTGGGTGTGGCCGACACCACCAACAACACCGGCATTCACGGCAAACCCTTGGGCGACATGTCGTTTGTCTACGCCGTGGCGCCCCACCACCCACTGGCCAATGCCCCGGAACCACTCAGGGACGAGGTCATTCGCCAGCACCGCGCGGTGGCGGTGGCCGACACCATCACCCGCGGCACGGGCATGACCCTGGGGCTGCTGGGGGGGCAAGACGTGTTCACGGTGGCCACCATGAAGGACAAGCTGGACGCCCAGTTGCGCGGCCTGGGCAGCGGCTTTGTACCCGAATACATGGCCCAGCCTTACATCGAGACGGGTCGCCTGGTGGTCAAGAAAACAGACCGCCCGGAGCGGGTGGTCCGCATCAACTACGCCTGGCGCACCCGCGCCAACACCAGCCCCGGCCGGGCGCTGGCGTGGTGGCTGCAACAACTGACCAGCCCTACAACCCGGGCGGCTTTACTTGAGCGCCACCGGGGCGTGTAAAGTGCAACACATACAACAACACCAGGAGACAACGTTCATGAGTACATCCAAGTCCCAGCCCGTACAAAAAAACATTGCCATCATTGGCGCGGGCATGGCCGGTGTGGCCTGCGCGCGCACCCTGGTGCAGGCGGGACACAAGGTCACGCTGTTCGAAAAAAGCCGTAGCGTGGGTGGCCGCATGGCCACACGCAACAGTGCATTTGGCACGTTTGACCACGGCGCGCAGTATTTCACCGTGCGCGATCCGCGATTTGCGCTGGCGCTGCAAACCGTGCCCGGCCTGTGCAAACCCTGGAGTGCCAACACCGTGCGCGTGCTGGATGAACTGGGCCGTGTGGCGGCGGCCGGCCTGCCCGCCAACGAATCACACTGGGTGCCCAACCCCGGCATGAACGCGCTGGTCACCCAATGGGCCGCCCCCCTGGCCGCGCAGCAAAGCGTGGAACTTGAAACCCGCGTCACCGCAATTGAGCGCGACGCCTTGCAGCCCCGCCAGTGGCAACTGCAAACGCAGGAGCCTGGTGGCGCACAACATGTTTTTTCAGGCTTTGACGCCGTGCTGCTGGCCCTGCCTTCCGTGCAGGCCGCTGAACTGCTCAAATCGTCGCCCAAGTTTGACAAGCTGGTGAAGCAAATCAACAAAGTGCAGGTCGCCCCGTGCTGGACGCTGATGGTGGCGTTCCCCCAGGCTGTACAACCCGGCCTGACCACGCTCGGCCCCCAGTGGAACGCCGCGCGCAGCACCCACCACCGCATTTCGTGGCTGGCGCGTGAGTCGTCCAAACCGCGCCGCAGCATCGTGGAGCGCTGGACCGTGCAGGCCAGCCCCGCCTGGTCGCAGGAGCACCTGGAAGACGACGCCAAGCGCGTGCAGGCCAAGATGCTCAAAGCTTTTTCCGAGGTAACAGGCATCCGCGCAGAGCCTTCCTATGTCGACATGCAGCGCTGGCGCTATGCCCAAACCGTCAAACCCCTGGGCAAGTCCCACCTGTGGGACGCCAAGACCGGCGTGGGAGTGTGTGGCGACTGGTGCCTGGGCCACCGGGTGGAAAACGCGTTTATCTCGGGTCTGGAACTGGCGCTGACGGTGGCGTAACCGTGGCATGACAGGTTACCGGGGCCGTTTTGCCCCCTCGCCCACCGGCCCGCTGCATGCGGGTTCTCTGGTGGCGGCCCTGGCCAGCTGGCTGGATGCCCGGGCCCACGGCGGCCAGTGGCTCATTCGGATTGAAGACGTGGACACGCCGCGCTGCTTGCCCGGCATGGACCAGGTCATCCTGCAACAACTGGCAGCCTGCGGCCTGCACCCCCACGAACCACCGGTCTGGCAATCGCAGCGCACCGCGCTGTACCAGCAGGCACTGGCGCAACTGGTGGCGTGCGGCATGGCCTACCCCTGTGCCTGCTCCCGCAAAGACATTGAGACCGCGCTTATCCAACAGGGCATCAGCCGCCCCCGCAACGGCGAGTTGATTTACCCCGGCACCTGCCGCAGCGGCCTTCACGGCCGCGAAGGCCGGGCCTGGCGTTTTCGAACTGATTTATGCCCCGATTTAATGCCAAATAGGCCTCTAGCCCAGGTAGAACGTGCGGGAGAAGCTACGAATTTAATAGCATCAAAACCCATCTACTGGACCGACCGCCGCCTGGGCGCACAACAGCAAAACGTGCCCACCGCCGTGGGCGACTTCGTGCTCAAGCGCGCAGACGACTGCTTTGCCTACCAACTGGCCGTGGTGGTGGACGATGCCGCCCAGGGCATCACCGACGTGGTGCGCGGCGAAGACCTGACCGACAACACCGCCCGCCAGATGACGCTGCAAAACGCCTTGGGCGTCGCCACACCGCGCTACCTGCACACACCGCTGGTGCGCGGCGCCAACGGCGAAAAACTCTCCAAACAAAACGGCGCGCAGGCCCTGGACACGTCCAACCCGCTGGCCGCCCTCAACCACGCAGCCGCCGTGCTGGGCCTGCCCGCCGCCCTGGGCAAGCTGACTGACGCACTCTCCCTGTGGGTCAAGACCTGGCAGCCTCTCTACAATCCCCACCCGTGAACGATACAAAACCAACCGAACCCAACTCCGACGCCCTGCCGTCCGAGACGCGCAAGCTCCGCATCCGGGGCAGCATGCCTGAAGGCGTGGCCTACCCCAAAACCATCAAGAGTTTTGTGCGCCGCGCAGGCCGCACCACCACCGGCCAGACCAAGGCGTTTGAAGACCTGGGCCCCAAATTCCTCCTGCCCTACCAGGCTAGCGCTATTGATTTTGTAGCTGCTTACGCACATGCAGCGGGGGCTACAGGCCAAAATGATCTAAATGGCCGCCCCGTCATCCTGGAAATCGGCTTTGGCATGGGCGAGGCTACGGCCCACATTGCCGGTGTCATGCCGGAGAAAAATTTCCTGTGCTGCGAGGTGCATGAACCCGGTGTGGGCGCCTTGCTCAAGCGCATTGGCGAACACAAGCTGACCAACATCCGCATCGTGGCGCACGACGCCGTCGAGGTGATTGACCACATGCTGCCGCTGCACAGCCTGGACGGCGTGCACATCTTCTTCCCCGATCCCTGGCACAAGAAAAAACACAACAAACGCCGCCTGATCCAAAGCCCCCTCATTGCCAAGCTGGCCGCGCGCCTCAAAGTAGGCGGCTACCTGCATTGCGCCACCGACTGGCAGCCCTATGCCGAGCAGATTCTGGAAGTGCTCAGCGCCGAGCCGCTGTTGAAAAACACCGCGGCACCCGGCGATGCGGACCTGCCGGGTTACGCGGCCAAGCCCCACTACCGCCCGCTCACCAAGTTCGAAAACCGCGGCATCAAGCTCGGCCATGGCGTGTGGGACGTGGTGTTTGAGCGGGTCTGACACCCGCGCCCTGACATGACCGCGGCACTGCCCGTTGTGCCGCCCGCCCGGGACGGCGTGGGCCCCAGTTGCGTGGTGCTGCCGGTGGGTTCCTGGCCCACCCTGCTGGCATTTTTGACCACCCACTTTGCCAACGTGCCCGAAGCCGTCTGGCTGGACCGCATGGCGCAGGGCAAAGTGGTGGATGAGCTGGGCGTGCTGGTCACGCCCGAACGCCCTTTCCAGAGCCGCCTGCGTCTGTACTACTACCGCGACGTGCCCCACGAGCCGCGCATTCCGTTTCTTGAGGTCATCCTGTTCCAGGACGAGCACCTGATCGTGGTGGACAAGCCGCATTTTTTGCCCGTGATGCCCTCGGGGGGCTACCTGCAGGAAACCGTGCTGGTGCGCCTCAAGCGCAAGCTGGGCATCGACGCGCTGGTGCCGATTCACCGCATTGACCGCGACACCGCCGGGCTGGTGATGTTCTCCGTGCAGCCCGCCAGCCGTGGAGCCTACGCGGCACTGTTCCGGGAGCGCGACATCCATAAAACCTATGAGGCGGTTGCGCCCTGGCGCGCGGACGTGGCTTTTCCACTCACCCGTGAAAGCCGCATCCAGGAAGCGGGCCATTTCATGCTGCAGCAAGAGGTGCCAGGCGTGCCCAATGCCGTGACGCACATGGACGTGGTCGAAGTGTCAGGCCAGCTCGCCCGCTACCGCTTGCGCCCGGTCACCGGGCAGCGCCACCAGTTGCGCGTGCACATGGCCGCGCTGGGCTTGCCCATTCTGGGTGACGGCTTGTACCCCACGCTCACACCCGAGGGGCAGATGGACTATGCGCACCCGCTGCAACTGCTGGCCAAATCCGTGGAGTTCACGGACCCGGTCAGCGGGCAGGCCCGGCGCTTTGAGAGCGCCCGGTCTTTGATGCCGCTCGCTTGAACGAAGGCTGGTGCCTAGCGAAGGCAGGCGCTTAGCGCAGGCTGACCAGCCTGTCGCTCTCAATGGCGGCAGCCAGCGTGTCCAGCAACTCCTTGCGCACCTTGAGCTTGGTGTTGGCGTGGGCCTTCATGTTGAGCTGCTTGAACTCTTGTGCCACGGCATGGGCCGTTGCCAGCAATTGGTCGGCAGGCACCACCTTGTCAAGAAAGCCCGCGGCAATGGCGCTTTGGGGGGTGAACATTTCGGCATTGATCACCGCACGCTGAAACACCGGCTTGCTCAACCGGTCACGCGCGATGGCGATGCCCACATGGTGCATGGTCATGCCAATCTTGACCTCGTTCAGACCAATGCTGAAAGCGCCCTCCACCCCAATGCGGTAGTCCGCCGACAGCAACAAGAACGCCCCCTTGGCCACCGCGTGGCCGGAGCAGGCCACGATGATGGGCTGCGGGTGCGCCAGCATGCGCCGCGCCAGTGTGGAGCCCGCCGCCACCAGGTCAAGCGCCGCTTGCGGACCCGAGGTCATCACCTTCAGGTCATAACCGCCACTCAGGATACCGGGCTGCCCGGTGACGATCACCACCGCACCCGCCGCCTCGGCCTGGTCCAGCGCGTGGTTGAAATCGGCAAGTACCGCAGGAGAAATCGCGTTGACCTTGCCGTTGGCCAGGGTCAGCGTCGCCACGCCGTCATTCAGACTGTATTGAACCAATTCGCTCATGATGAAAGTCCTGTGGAAAGAAGTAGCCGCACAGTCTAGTCGGCGGGCGGGGGTTGGGGGATCGCTATTGGGACAGGGGAGCTGGATTTGAGTTGCGGATAAAGCCGCCCTATCAGGTGTTGCGCTTAGGTTGCAAAAAGCAATTATTTAGTGACGCGGACTGATCGGCTCCTGTGCGGCGCAAGCGGACCTTGTCGGCACGGTTTGTGTAGGGCCGATGACACCGGGGTGGATGGCTCCGCTCATGTCCCCCGGAGCGGGCTGCGCCCGATCCGCCTCCTTGACTTCGCTGCGCCATCCACCCCGGTGCCATCGGCAGCCAGCCATGTTGATACGCAATGACTCAACAGGTCATGAACGCCAGCAACGCTTGCAGGCTCAGGACGGTGTGGCGCTCAGCGCAGTGAGGTCAAGGAGGAGCCCGCGGGGCGGGGGACACGAACGGCGCTGAGTGCTACGCCGTCCTGAGTCCCGTCTGCCCTCTTGGGAATGACTGCAAACGCTGTGCTGTTGGAGTCAATCAGATTCCGCAGTTGGCTACCTCAAACCTTTCAAAAACGCGAATTACTGAAAGCCCTTCCCTGCCAACAAGGCAACACTTCCCGCATACAACACGCTCAACCAAAATTTCAAATGAAATAAACCTCTAGCCCACGCCAACCGTGCGGGAGCAGCTATAAATTAAATAGCATTCAATCCTCCCCCAACACCGCCAGCATGTCCAGCGCCCAAGCGATGGAGCCTTCTTCGAACAAGATCCCCTTCTTCAAAATCATGTGCTGGATGCGGGCGTTGCGGCTTTGGGGTTTACCGGGCGGGAAGTCGCGGGTCTCGATCTCGCGGTAGGTTTGTAGTTTTTCCTGGTGCTGGGCGATGCGGCGTTGCAGTTCGGCTTCCAGCCCCAGCGGGCCCAGGGCCGCATCAGCGCGCAGGCGCACCGTGAATTCGTCGCGCAGGTCCATGGGAGCGGACGGTGCGGCGGCCCAGCGCAGCAGTTCGGCGTGTCCGGCGGGCAGCACGCGGTAGCTGCGTTTGCGGGTGTTGCCCGCGTCCAGCGCGGCGCTGGATTCGACCCAGCCAGCGGCCTCCATGCGGGCCAACTCACGGTAAATCTGCTGGTGGGTGGCGTGCCAGAAGTAGCCAATCGACTTGTCAAACCGCCGTGCCAGGTCATACCCCGAAGACGATTTTTCCAACAAAGAGGTGAGCACGGCGTGGGACAAGGACATGGCCCTGAGTCTACGTGGTGCAAACCCTCTGAACAACGTCTTGCGGTGCTGGCATCTATATCGCCGCGAACTCGAAAGTAACATATGCGTTACCATTAAGCATGGCGATCAAAATAGAAGAGTACATACGTGAGGATGCCTCGAACCCCTACAAGCAATGGTTTGACGGCCTGTCATCGCAGGCCGCGGCAAAGGTGACCGTTGCCAAACTTCGAATGGAGTTGGGCAATACGTCAAGCATCAAGTGGTTCGACGGAATGGGGGAATACGTCATTGACTGGGGGCCCGGTTATCGGATTTACCTCGCCAAAGATGGAGACACCCTCATCGTTCTCTTTGGTGGCGGCACTAAGCGGGGCCAGCAGCGAGACATCGACAGAGCCAAAGAACTGCTGACCGAATACAAGGCTCGCAAAAAGGCCATAGCATCCAAATCAACCAGCAAGCACAAGGGGTAAAACCAATGGCACTCACCAGAAATTTCAAGGAAACCGTCATCCAGCGCGTGCAGAACGATTCATCTTTTGCGCAGGCGTTGCTGGACGAGGCCGCCACACTGTTTCTCAACGGTGAACCAGAGACGGCTCGTCTGATTCTGCGTGACCTGGTCAACGCGACCATCGGCTTTGAGCAACTCGCAACGCTGACTGCCAAACCGAGCAAAAGTTTGCACCGGATGTTGTCGCCCACGGGCAACCCCAGCATGGACAACTTGGCGGCCATTTTTCGGGCAGTGCGCGAAAGACTGCAGGTCAACCTTCAGGCGCACTCAGTGGCAGCCTGAACCTACGTGGTGCAAACCCTCTATGCAACTGGTTGCATTGTTGGCATGATCGAGGTCCCCGCTTTTTGAGGATTTTCTTTTCATGACGACCTACCCCCACCTCCTGGCCCCGCTCGACCTGGGCTTTACCACCCTGCCCAACCGGGTGCTGATGGGCTCCATGCACGTGGGGCTGGAAGAGGTGAAAGACGGTTTTGCGCGCATGGCCGCTTTCTACGCCGAGCGCGCGGCCGGAGGTGTGGGCCTGATCGTGACCGGCGGCATTGCGCCCAATGACCGCGGCCGCCCCATGCCCGGTGGCGCGCGCCTGACCACCGAGGCCGAGGCCGACAAACACAAGCCCGTGACCGAGGCCGTGCACCAGGCGGGCGGCAAGATTGCTATGCAGATCCTGCACTTTGGCCGCTACGCCTACCACTCGGACCTGGTGGCACCCAGCGCGCTGCAAGCCCCCATCAACCCAATGAAGCCCAAGGCCCTGAGCACCGACGAGGTGTACCAGACCATCGACGACTTTGTGCGCTGCGCCGGGCTGGCGCAGTACGCGGGGTACGACGGCGTTGAAATCATGGGCTCCGAGGGCTACCTGATCAATGAATTCATTGCCGCCCGCACCAACCAGCGGGACGACGAATGGGGCGGCAGCTATGAGAGCCGCATCCGCTTTCCGGTCGAGATCGTGCGCCGCACGAGAGAGCGCGTGGGCCCCAACTTCATCATCATCTTTCGCCTATCCATGCTGGACCTGGTGGAAGGCGGTTCCACCGCTGAAGAGGTGGTGCAACTGGCGCAAGCGGTAGAGGCCGCAGGCGCCACCATCATCAATACAGGCATTGGCTGGCATGAGGCGCGAATTCCCACCATTGCCACCAAAGTGCCGCGCGCGGCGTTCGCCTGGGTGACCCAAAAGCTCAAGGGCAAGGTCGGCATTCCGCTGGTGGCCACCAACCGCATCAACACGCCCGAGGTGGCAGAGCAACTGCTGGCCGACGGTTTTTGCGACATGGTGTCGATGGCGCGGCCTTTTCTGGCCGACCCGCTGTTTGTGCAGAAGGCCGCGCAGGGCAAGGCCGACGAGATCAACACCTGCATTGGCTGCAACCAGGCCTGCCTGGACCACACCTTTGGCGGCAAGATCACCTCTTGCCTGGTGAACCCGCGCGCGTGCCACGAGACGCTGCTCAACATCGTGCCGGCCAAGTCCAAGGGCCGCATGGCGGTGGTGGGCGCGGGCCCGGCCGGGTTGAGCTTTGCCACCACGGCCGCTAAGGGCGGCTTTGACGTGACCCTGTACGACGCCGCGTCAGAGATTGGCGGGCAGTTCAATATTGCCAAGCAGGTGCCGGGCAAAGAAGAGTTCTACGAGACGCTGCGCTTCTATGGCCGCCAGATTGAACTCACAGGCGTCAAGCTGGCGCTGAACACCCGCGTCAGCGCGCAATCACTGCGTGCTGCTGGCTTCGACCAAGTGGTGCTGGCCACGGGTGTGACGCCCCGTCTGCCCGCCATTGAGGGCATAAACCATCCCAAGGTCTGTGGCTACCTCGATGTGTTGCGCGACAAGTGCCCCGTGGGCAACACCGTGGCGTTGATTGGCGCAGGTGGCATTGGGTTTGACACGGCCGAGTACCTGCTGCACAGCGGCACCAGCCCCAGCCAGGACCCGGCCAAGTTCTTTGCGGAGTGGGGTGTGGACACGACCTACGCCGGGCGCGGTGGCCTGATGCCGGCGCACCTTGAGAAGAGCCCGCGCAAGGTCTTGTTGCTGCAACGCAAGGCAAGCAAGGTGGGTGAGGGCCTGGGCAAGACCACCGGCTGGATTCACCGAACCTCGCTCAAAAACCGCCAGGTTGAGATGCTGGCGGGCGTCACCTACCGCAAGATCGACAACGCCGGTTTGCACATCACCGTGGGGGACCAGGACAAGGTCATTGCGGCCGACACCATCGTGGTCTGCGCCGGGCAAGACCCGCAGCGCGAGTTGCAAGCCGAACTCATCGCCGCAGGCTGCACCGTGCACCTGATTGGCGGCGCCGACCAAGCCGCCGAGCTGGACGCCAAGCGCGCCATCAAACAAGGCTTTGAGCTGGCCGTGGCCTTGCAATCGCCCACGGCTGCAGCAACGCCCGCCCCCATCAGCACGATCACCACCAACGCGCTGGCCACGGCCAAAGAGCACAACATGACTTACCAGACCCTCAGCGTCAGCCTGGAGAACCACGTGGCCACCGTGCGCCTGAACCGCCCTGAAAAAGCCAACGCGATGAATGCCGTCATGTGGCAGGAAATCCGCCAGGCCTTCCGCTGGGTGGACGAAACGCCGGATGCGCGTGTGGCGATTCTGGAAGGCGAAGGCAAGCTCTTCACCGCCGGTATTGATCTGGAAATGATGATGGGCATTGGCCCGCAAATCCAGAACGACTGCGAAGGCCGCATGCGTGAAAACCTGCGCCGTGTGATTCTGGATTTGCAAGACACGCTGACCAGCCTGGAGCGTTGCCGCAAGCCTGTGCTGGCCGCCATTCATGGCGGCTGCGTGGGCGGAGGTATTGACCTGATCACCTGCGCGGACATGCGCTACTGCTCCAGCGACGCTTACTTCACCATCAAGGAAATCGACATCGGCATGACGGCGGACGTGGGCACCCTGCAGCGCCTGCCCAAGCTGATTGGGGAAGGCATGGCACGTGAACTGGCCTACACCGCGCGCCGACTGGGCGCCGTGGAAGCGCGCGAGATTCAACTGGTGAACCGCGTGTTTGAGTCGCGCGAGGCGCTGCGTGCCGGGGTGCTGGAGATTGCGACCACCATTGCGGCCAAGTCGCCGCTGTCGATTCGCGGGGCGAAGGAAATGATCACCTACGCTCGCGATCATTCGGTGGCCGACAGCCTGAACTACATTGCCACCTGGAACGCCGCCATGCTGATGAGTGATGACTTGCAGGAGGCCATGATGGCCAACATGAGCAAGCGGGCCGCCGAGTTCAAGAACTGACGCGGCGCACGCCCTCAACCTTCCTTGCCATCCAGCCGGGTGCTCATCAGCCACGGCGTGAAGAGCCACAGGTAAATGGCAAACGCCACGCTCCAGGCCAACGCAGCGGCAACCAGCGACACCACATACAGCGACGGCATCAACAAAGGCAGCAACACGCGCAAGGCGGCCGCCGTCATCACCAGGCCGTAAGCGGCCACTTCGGCTTTGGACACTGCCAGTGGCCTGCCGGTGTGGCCGCGCGCCGTGCGGGTGATCATGCCCATGATGAGTCCGCCGGTGGCCCCCACCGCCAACGCGTGCACGCCAGCCGAGACAGGAATCCAACCCATCTGGCTCAGCGCCAACAACCCCAAACCGACGGGGATCCAGGCGTATGACGCGTGCAGAATCCACAAAATAGGCCGACTGCGCGTCACCGCAGGGCGCCAGCCCAGCAAACGGTGCAGGTGCAAGCCACCAGCCAGCGCGAGGACCAGCAGGCCCCACACGCCCGGGGGCGCCAACACCCACAGCGCCAGGCCCAGACCGGTGGCACCCAGCGTGACCCGCTCCACCCAGACCGTGGCCGCCAGCTTCAAGCCCGGCGTAACCGCCATGGTGAACGCCGGAATGACCCGCCCCGCCATCACACACTCAATCATCACGATCAGCGCCAGACCGGCGTACAAAGGCGTGATGGTGGACACGTTCAGCACGCCCGACACCGCCAGATGAAACACCAGGTTGGCGCCAGCCAGCAGCACCAGAATCAGGACCAAAGGCAGGTTGCGGTGATTACGCGCACGCAGCAGCAAGCGCACCAAAATCAGGGCCACCAGCGGCAACAGCGCCATGTCCAATACCGCGTACACCCCATAAGGCCCGACCAGCGAACTCACGCGCGCCGCCAGCCACAACAAAACCAACGCGCCCAACGCAGGGCCGCGCGGCGTGGCCAGCCCGGTCCAGGCCTTGCCTGCAGTCATCAGAAAGCCCACGATGATGGCCACGGCAAAACCAAACAACATTTCGTGGGCATGCCACAACAACGAGGGCACGTTAGGCGTGAACGACATCTGCCCCAGAAACAGGGCCACCCACAGCGGCACGATCAGCACGGCCAGCAAGGCACCAGCGATATAAAAAGGCCGAAATCCCAATCGCAACAGCGGCCAGCCCTGGGGCGGAATAGCTGCGGCTCTGACTTGCTCAAAAAGGGGCAATGAGGTGGGTTTCATGGCAGCGGGATGATCAAGGCATCAGGTGTTTTTAATAAATGCATTCTATATGCATCTTATGACCGCATCCGCAAAGCCAAAACACTCAGGGCTTCGTAGGCCGCGCCCGCGGCCGGGTCCCAGGCCCTGACAACCTGGGCCTGGCGGGCAATCACATCCCGGTCACCCCGTGCAGCCGGGCCGGTCAAGGCACCCGCAGGCCCCAGGCGGGTGATGTTGGCCACGGCATTGTTCAAGAGCGACACCCGCAAGTCCGCAATCAGGTCGGCAGGCACACCAGTGCTGCGCCAGGCGTCTTCGGCCACGGCCTGCAAAACCGGCAAGAAGTTGGTCGCAAACACGGCAGCGGCGTGGTAGAGCAGCTTTTGTTCGCTGGCAACATCAAAGCAGCGCGCACCGATGTCAATGAAGGCCGCCCTCAGAAACTCACACGCCGAAGCCTCCCCCTCCAGGGCGCAGGGGGTTCCCACGAACTGCTCAACGGCGGTGGCGGCCGATGCAAAACTCAAAATGCAATGGGCACTGGCGGTGACCCAGCCCAAGTCCGCCAGCGGCGCCAGCTGGGCAGCACCTAGCGCCCCGCTGCCATGAAACACCATGGCAGGGGGCCAAGCGCTGGCATGCCGGGCCAAGTCTGCGGCGGACTGCGCCACCTGCGCATCCGGCGTAGCGATCATCCAGAGATCGGCCGGGCGCATGGTCTGCAGCATTTCCACCGCGTGCCCCGCGCCAATGAAGACACAGGCCGTGTGCGCACTGGCCAGCGAGGTGGTCAGCACGTCCTGAATGACAAAGGTGTTTTGCAGGTGCCAGCGCCGCGCCAGGGTTTGCCCGACGCGACCACAACCCACCAGGTTCAATGTTTTCAATTTGCTTGCCTCCTGTGATGCAATAGCGCCAAAGCATTGTGGCCGAACCACAATAGACTTGACAACCAACCTCGACGCACGCATTTCAGAACGCCCATGAGACTGACCGACTACACCGACTACACCCTGCGGGTCCTGATGTTCTGTGCCCTCAACCCGGAGCGGCCCATCACCATCGCTGAACTGGCCGAGAGCCACTCGGTTTCCAAAAACCACTTGATGAAGATCGTCAACGACCTGGCCCGCCAGGGGCTGCTGCAAACCACCCGGGGGCGTGGCGGCGGCCTGCGGTTGCTCAAGCCCGCGGCCGAGATCCGCATTGGCGACGTGGTGCGCCACACGGAAACAGATTTCAGGATGGTGGAATGTTTTGACGTGGATCACAACGCCTGCACACTCACGGCCAATTGCCAGCTCAAGCAGGTGTTCAAAACCGCGCTACAAAGCTACCTGACCGAGCTGGACAAGGTCACCCTGGCCGACATCACGCGCCCGAAAGGCCGCAAACTGCAAGCAGGTAATGTTGCCGTCACCACCGTGCCGGTGACGGCAATCAAACGATCCGTTTCAGTTGAGCCTGCTCGCCGCCGGTGACACCTTGCCCGCCTTGTCATCAAAGGGGTGCGTGGACCGTCCGTAAAGCGCCATGATGCGCTGCACGTACTGGCGCGTTTCCTTGTACGGCGGTATGCCCTTGTAGCGGTCTACCGTGCCCTCGCCCGCGTTGTAGGCCGCCAGCATCAGCCTGACGTCACCCCGGTAATACGACAGCAACCAACGCACGTAGCTCAAACCGGCCCGGATATTTTGCGACGCGTTGTAAGCATTCTTGACGTTGAAACGCTCGGCGGTTTCGGGAATCAGTTGCATCAGACCCATCGCCGCCTTGGGTGACGTGGCCTGGACCTGGAAATTGGACTCAGCCGCGATGATGCTCAAGATCAGCCGCGGGTCCACGGCGTTCCAGCGCGCCTGCGTGCCCACCAGGTCAATCACCCAACGCCTGTCTTTGGGCAAACCGGCCAGCAGCCGGTCCAAGCCCGCCCCCGCCGTGTCGGCCAGCATGAGCCGGGGGCCTTTGTCTGGCGCCACCGCGTCCAGCACACACGGAGGCAGCAAGGTGCTGGTGATGCGAATGGTCTCCAGCATGTCCTGCGCCTGGGCATGGCCCTGCGATGCCGCCAGAGAAAACAGCGAAGCGGCCATCTCGCGGCTCTCCGCCACGCCACGTCCGAAGGCGAACAACATGCCCAAGCGGTACTGGGCTTCCGTACTACCCAGCCTTGCGGCCTCGCAGTAGCGTGTGGCCGCCAGCCACGCCCCCTCCACCTCGTCCGCGCTGCGCTCATGACCTTGGGCCTGGTCTAACAGTGCGCGGATGGCGGGCGGCGCCTGCTCGAAACTGGCGCCCGCTGTCCCTGCAGCCTGCCCCCAGGACAGGCCGCTGAACAGCACGGATGTCAGCAGGGCAATTTGAAATATCAACCAGAAACCTTTAAATGAACCACGGGCACGGCCGGTCAGGGTAACCGACAAACTACCATATCTGACTCGCGGCTGGGTCAACAGCATCCGCTTTTCACTCAAGGACGGCGACACCACGCTGGCCAGCGCGGATGTCGGCAAAACCGGGGAAGATGGCGCCATGGCAGGCACCATTGCGTCCGAGGCTCGTCTGATGTTGAAACGGGAACTGCTGATTGACCTGCCGCCCTCTGTCAGCGCGCCCGTCCAGTTTTTTCTTTTCTTTCTGGTCTGCAACCACGCCTACCGTTAAAAGCGGGGTCAATGGGTTCGCTGCCGCAGGGATTCCGACGGGCTTTGCCCAAACAGCTTGCGGTAGTCACTGGAGAACTGGCTGAAGTGCCAGAAGCCCCAGTCGGCAGCGACATCCTGCACGGTACGTGCGGTCGGGGAGTGTTCACGCAAATGGCGGCGCGCGCCGTTCAGCCGGATAAGGCGCAGGTACTGCATCGGGCTGATGCCCAGCACGTCCTCAAAACAGTATTGCAAGGTCCGGCGGCTGACATGCAGGCGTTCACACAGGTCGGGCACGGTCAGGGCCTGGTCGCTGTGTTCCAGCACATGCTCGCGCGCGCGCGCAACCATGCGCTGGCGTCGCATGAAGCTGTTGCTCACGGCGACATCCACCTCGCTGGTGTCCAGCAGGGACAACAGGACCATCATCACGGCCTGCCGGGCATGGATGACGCTGGCCAACCGCGCAGGCTCAGACGCCCGGCTCTCATCTTGCGACATCAGGTGGGCCAGTGTTTGCACGCAGGTCTGCCGGGCGGATTCATTCACCTGCAATACCTCGGCACGGGCCAGTTGCGCCCAGTCAACACGGCACCTCATCTGGCCAGCGGCCTCCAGCAGGGCCTCGCGCTGGATCACCATGCCGTAGACCGCGTAATCAGCAGGGGTCAGCAACTCAAACTCGCAACTGCCAGGACGCACCATGATCGTGCTGGCAGCACCCTGACGCCCATTGATGCGGGCCTGCGCCCGGCCAGGCCCGCCCTCGCTGCGGGCATCGCCCTGCACGCCAAACCAGAAGGCATTGGGCCAGACGCAACAGGACTGGCGCACCGCCTGGCTGGTGTGCTCCAGAAAAACCTGCATCTGCGGCAGCTGCAACTCGGTCAACCGGCCCTGAAAGGGGCCACAACTGATCTGGTCATAACTCTGCTCCCACGCGGTCAGGTTACGGGCGTGGTCATCGGCGTCGTACGCTTGCACTGTTCGAATTTGGTGCGAATTGACCCCGGCGGGCGCCGCAGAGGCACCGTCGTTGCGCAGGTGGTGAGAGGTCAGTGGCATAAGGCACCGCTTTGCGGCTGTGGGTCTGCGGTTGAATGAAATAACAGTTCATTCTTAAGCACAACTCATGCCTCGCCAACAGGAAAAACCCCGAATGAAACTTTGCCGAAATTCGATAACGTCAAAAAACAGGGATGACTACATTGATCAGGTTCTTGAACCGAAAAGGAAAATCCCGATGAATCCAAACACCCATTCGCACGGTACACACGTGCTCAAGCCGGTCCTGGGCACCCTGCAACTGTGGGGTATTGCCGTCGGGCTGGTTATTTCCGGCGAATACTTTGGCTGGAGCTACGGCTGGGCATCTGCCGGCACGCTGGGCTTCACCATCACGTCCATTTTCATTGCGGCGATGTACACCACCTTCATCTTCAGCTTCACCGAGCTGACCACCTCCATTCCGCACGCGGGCGGGCCGTTTGCCTACAGCAAGCGCGCTTTTGGCCCCACGGGCGGCTATCTGGCGGGTGCGGCCACGCTGATTGAATTTGTGTTTGCGCCACCGGCCATTGCCCTGGCCATTGGCGCCTACCTGAACGTGCAGTTCCCGGCGCTGGACCCCAAGGTGGCCGCCGTGGGTGCCTATCTGGTATTCATGACGCTCAACATTGTGGGCGTGCAGATTGCAGCCACCTTTGAGCTGGCCGTCACACTGCTGGCCATCTTTGAGTTGCTGGTCTTCATGGGCGTGGTGGCCCCTGGCTTCTCGATGTTCAACTTCACCAAAGGCGGCTGGTCAGGCATGGATGATTTCAGCATGGCCTCCATTCCAGGCATGTTTGCCGCCATCCCCTTTGCCATCTGGTTCTTTCTGGCCATTGAAGGGGTGGCCATGGCCGCCGAAGAAGCCAAGGACCCCCGGCGCTCCATTCCCATCGCCTACATCACCGGCATCCTGACGCTGGTGGTTCTGGCCATTGGCGTGATGGTGTTTGCGGGCGGCGCAGGTGACTGGACCAAGCTGGCCAATATCAACGACCCGCTCCCCCAGGCCATGAAAATGATTGTGGGCGAAAACAGCGGCTGGCTGCACATGCTGGTGTGGCTGGGCCTGTTCGGGCTGGTCGCCTCGTTTCACGGCATCATTCTGGGCTACTCACGCCAGATTTTCGCGCTGTCACGCGAAGCCTATCTGCCCGCCTACTTCGCCAAGGTGCATCCGCGCTTCAAAACGCCCCATCGTGCCATTCTGGCCGGTGGCGTGGTGGGCATCGCCGCCATTTACAGCGATGAACTGATCAAGATCGGCGGGCTGACGCTCACCGCCAACATCGTCACCATGGCGGTGTTTGGCGCTATCCTGATGTACATCATCAGCATGCTGAGCCTGTTCCAGTTGCGCCGCACCGAACCCACCATGGTGCGCCCCTTCCGCGCCCCGTTCTACCCCTACTTTCCGGCGTTTGCGCTGGCGGGCGCCTGCGTCTGCATGGTGACGATGATTTATTACAACCCCCTGGTGTTTGCGCTCTTCGTCGGCTTCATGGTGCTGGGCTATGTCTACTTTCTGTTGACGAGCCAGCATCGCGCCGATGCAATAGCTGCTATCGTGCCGGATTTGACCTGAACGCACCGTGCAACGCCATCAGTACACCCACACCGTCGGCCACAAGACTTACAGTTTTTGCGACCTGAAAGACCTGATGGCCAAGGCCACACCAGCGCGCTCCGGCGACCTGCTGGCGGGCGTGGCCGCGCACAGCGCCGAAGAGCGCGCGGCGGCGCAAATGGCGCTGGCCGAGGTGCCGCTGACCACCTTCCTGAGCGAGGCGCTGGTGCCTTATGAAACGGACGAGATCACCCGCCTGATCATTGACAGCCACGACGCCGCTGCGTTTGCGCCCATCAGCCACCTGACCGTGGGCGACTTTCGCAACTGGCTGCTGGGCGACGAGGTGGACAACGCCATATTGGCGGCACTGGCCCCGGGCATCACGCCGGAGATGGCCGCAGCCGTGAGCAAGATCATGCGCAACCAAGACCTGATTTTGGTTGCCAAAAAGTGCCGTGTGGTCACCCAATTTCGCAACACCATCGGTCTGCCCGGCCACCTGTCCACCCGGCTGCAGCCCAACCACCCCACGGACGATGCCACCGGCATTGCCGCCAGCCTGCTGGACGGCTTGTTGTACGGCAGCGGCGATGCCGTGATTGGCATCAACCCCGCCACGGACAACGTGCCGCAAGTCATCAAACTGGTGACGATGATGGACGACATCATCAGCCAATATGAGATACCCACCCAGTCCTGCGTGCTGACCCATGTGACCAACACGATTGAGGCCATCAACCGTGGTGCGCCGGTGGACCTGGTGTTCCAGTCGGTTGGCGGCACCGAGGCCACCAACCGCAGCTTTGGCATCAGCCTGGACCTGATGGCCGAAGCGCACAGCGCGGCCCTGTCCTTGCAGCGCGGCACGGTGGGTGACAACGTGATGTATTTCGAAACCGGCCAGGGCAGCGCCCTGTCGGCCAACGCGCACCACGGCCTGGACCAGCAAACCTGCGAGGCCCGTGCCTACGCCGTGGCACGGCACTTCAAGCCGCTGCTGGTCAACACCGTGGTCGGCTTCATCGGGCCGGAGTATTTGTTTGACGGCAAACAGATCATCCGCGCCGGACTGGAAGACCATTTTTGCGCCAAGTTGCTGGGCCTGCCGATGGGCTGCGACGTGTGCTACACCAACCACGCCGAGGCCGACCAGAACGACATGGACGTGCTGCTGACCCTGCTGGGTGTGGCCGGCTGCAGCTTTGTGATGGGCATTCCGGGCTCGGACGACATCATGCTGAACTACCAGACCACGTCTTTTCACGACGTACTGTATGCGCGGCGAGTGCTGGGGCTGCGCCCCGCGCCGGAGTTCGAAGCGTGGCTGCAGAAGATGGAAATTTTCAGCCGTGACGCTCCGTTCAAGCTGCACGCGGCGCTGCCGCCCGCATTTCAAAATGCCCTGAAGCGCCTGCTCTAGCCCACGCCATGACCCGTCAAACATCCCCTGTGATCTCCAACCCGTGGGAAGCCCTGCGCCAGTTCACCGATGCCCGCATTGCGCTGGGCCGCGCGGGGGTGAGCCTGCCCACCAGCGCACATCTGGCTTTTCAACTGGCCCACGCCCAAGCGCGTGATGCCGTGCATCTGGCGCTGGATGCACCGCAGCTGGCGCAGAAGCTGGACGCCTGTTTCACCAACCTGCCTGCGCCCTGCCTCACGCTGCACAGCGCCGCGACGGACCGCCCTGTTTACCTGCAACGCCCTGACCTGGGGCGCCAACTGGACGCTGCTTCACGGGAGGTGCTGGCGCAACTCAAACCCGTAGCACCCCCCCCGCTGGCGCGACCCTACGACCTGGCGCTGGTGGTGGCAGACGGCCTGTCGGCGCTTGCGATTGAACAAAATGCCCTGCCCTTCCTGCGCGCTTTGCAGACGAAAATCGCCGCAGAGCAGTGGTCCATCGCCCCCGTGTGCATCGTGCAGCAAGGACGCGTTGCCGTAGGCGACGAAGTCGCCGAACTGTTGGGCGCCAAAACGGTAGTGGTGCTCATTGGCGAGCGGCCGGGCCTGAGTTCGCCCGACAGCATGGGCCTGTACTTGACGTGGATGCCCCGCATCGGGCTGACGGACGCCAGCCGCAACTGCATCTCGAATGTGCGCCCTGCGGGACTCGGCTTTGATGAAGCGGCCTTCAAGCTGCACTACCTGCTGTCGCAGGCGCACCAACGGCAGTTGTCCGGCGTCGACCTCAAGGATGAAACAAACGGAGAGCACCAACTGACGACAGGCCGTCAGAAAAACTTCCTGCTGGCCCGGCCGCCCACGCTCGAATAGGTCCAAAAGACCCCGGCTGTCTTGGGGTATATTGGCCCGAAACATCAAGCGCTACCGGCAGGAGACAGGCAACACAATGAACCTTAGGCACAACCCAGGCGAGCCCTCAGGTCGCGGCATTCTGGTTCGAAACATTGCATCAGGCGACGCCAACGGGACACGGCAAACCGTGCTGACGCAGCTCGACGCACTGGATCTGACCCCGCATGTGGTCGTTGAAACCGGATCTGACACCTTCGGAATTTTTGTGCATCTGTGGCTTGACGCCCATCAGCGCGAGGCCTGGGCGCCCGGCGATGACACCTTGCAACTCTGCGACACGCTGCACCTTGACACGCTGAATCAGCCCGCCGACCTGAAGCGCGAGATTGCGGTGGCTTTGCTGACGGGCCCTGTCGCCGTTGAGTTCCCCAGCCTGGATGAACTGGCATCGGCGGTTCGCATCCGCTGCAATATCGTTCAGGCCGCACGCCAAACGACATTGGCCTTTCACACGTGTGCGCTGGATAGGCCCCTGGACTGCTGGACCTATGACGAAAACCGTGGTTTCACCATTCGGCCCGGTGTGCCGCTGATCACCGCCCTGATCAAAGCCACACAACCGGCCATCTCGGGCAACCTGTATTCATTCTCCTGCTATCGGGCCACCGAGTACGTTATCTTGTTGGGCATCGCGCAGGAGCTGGAAACCAACAATCCGGCCTTGCTACAGCAGTTGCAGACGATGTGGACCGCCCGTCCGATCACATCCAACGAGTTTCACGAGGTCTTTTTGCGTGAACAAGGATCGATGGATGAGCCCCTGCCGCCGAGATATTTCGTGCCGGGTGACCGCACCTGGTTTCGCAATCCCGATGAAGCCTCTGCCGATGCCTCAGGCTTTGAGGGTTCATGGGTCATGTACCTGGGCGGCGGCCTGTTCAGCAATTTCTGGAAGCATGACCAACCCTACACACTGGCCCATAAATGCGTGGAGATCTACCACTGGCGACTCGGGTTGTACCGGGACCAGAACGGCGATGAGCGCATCGACGAAACCCTCATCGCACCTTTGGTTGAAGCCTCATTGAACAACCCCGTCGAGCGCCAACGCATTTTGGCCGTGATGGAGCGCTACCGTGAACCGCGCGGCGTGTATACCCGGGCGGGTGGCTGCATCGACACCACGCGTGAATTTGCCCGCTGGGTTCGCCCCGGCACGGCAGACCTGGTGCTACCGGCGCAATGAAGTCCGCGCTGCCAGGAAGGCAAAAGTCTATTGACGCCTTCAAGCTGCTCGCCTCGCAGTTGATTGTGTTGCATCACTTCGCGACCTATGGGCCGCTGGCCGATGCCCTGAGCGAAGCCGCCCCAGCGCTGACTGACTGGTTTTATGACTACGCACGCATGGCAGTGCAGGTCTTCCTGGTGCTGGGCGGCTACCTTGCTGTGCGCAGCCTCGCACCTTCAAAGGAGTTTCGCGTTGGTTCGCCCTGGCGCGTCATCCTCCAGCGTTACCAGCGTCTGATCCTGCCCTTGCTGGTCGCCTTGCTCCTCGCGGTGGCCAGTGCAGCGTTGGCCCGTCAATGGCTCAGTGATGACTTTATTCCCGACGCCCCCGATTGGCGTCAGGTGTTGGCGCACGCCACGCTATCGCAGGGCGTGCTCGGCCAGGACTCACTGTCTGCCGGTGTCTGGTATGTGGCCATCGACTTTCAGCTTTTTGCCCTCATGACGCTGCTGCTGTGGCTGGGTCGGCATCCCAACTGGCAGCGAGCCATGTTGCTTGGCCTGATGCTGGCATCACTTTTCTTTTTCAACCGTGATGAGAACTGGGACGACTGGGCCCTGTATTTTTTTGGTGCTTACGGGATGGGCGCCGCCGCCTTCTGGGCGGGTAACGCACGTCGTCCCGGACGATTACTCGGACTGCTGGCTGGGGTCGGGCTGCTCGCACTGAACTTTGATTTTCGCGAGCGCATTGCACTGGCATTGACGGTTGCCCTGCTGCTGGGACTGCTCCAATGGCGGCAAAAAACGGCACCAGCCCGGGCCGAAGCGCGCTTGCCGGCAGGGCTATCGCACGTGATCGGGGTGCTGGGGCAAACGTCGTACGCCCTGTTTCTGGTGCATTTTCCGGTTCTGATGATCGGCAATGCGTTGTTTGAACGGCTTGAGCCGGACAGTGCCGGACTGGCCTGGCTGGTCTTGCTGGGCTGCTGGGTCACGTGCCTGGGGCTGGCCGTGGTGTTTGAACGCTGGATCGAGGTGCCGCTGTCCCGCCTGGGTTATCGCGGGAACACAACCGGGGCAGCGGCCACACGACCACTTTTATAAGCCAAATCGACCTCTAGCCCAGGTGGAACGTGCGGGAGTAGCTACTAATTCAATAGCAACTCAAAGCTTGGCCGACACCCAGGCCATCACGCTGGCCAGGGCCGACGCCAGCTTGGCGGGTTCGGTACCACCGGCCATGGCCATGTCAGGCTTGCCGCCACCCTTGCCACCGACTTGCGCCGCGACAAAGTTAACCAACTCACCGGCCTTGACCTTGCCGGTGGTGTCCGGCGTGACGCCCGCAGCAATCTGCACCTTGTCGCCATCGACCACGCCGAGCACGATGACAGCGGTCTTTAGCTTGTCCTTGAGCTTGTCCATGGTGTCGCGCAAGGTCTTGGTGTCGGCGCCGTCCAGCGTGGCGATCAGCACTTTGACGCCATTCACTTCCACGGCCTGCGTGACCAGTTCATCGCCCTGGGCGGAAGCCAGCTTGCCTTTGAGCGCGGCAATTTCCTTCTCCAGCGCACGGCTGTGGTCCAGCACCTGCACCAGGCGCTCATTGACTTCCACGACCGGGGCCTTCAGTGCGCCAGCCACTTTGGCCATGCTGTCCTCCAGGTCTTGCAGGTAGACCAGCGCATTCTGGCCCGTGACGGCCTCAATACGCCGCACACCCGAAGCCACGCCGCTTTCCGCCACGATCTTGAACAGGCCAATGTCACCCGTGCGCTGCACGTGGGTGCCGCCGCACAACTCGGTGGTGCTGCCGATGTCGAGCACGCGGACAATCTCGCCGTATTTTTCGCCAAACAGCATCATGGCGCCGGTTTCCTTGGCGGACTCGATGTCCATCAGGCGCGACTGGGTGGCCGCGTTGGCCAGAATTTCGGTGTTGACAATCGCCTCGATCTCACGGATCTCAGCATCGGTCACGGGTGCGTTGTGGGTGAAGTCAAAACGCGTGCGTTCGGCGTTCACCAGACTGCCCTTTTGCTGCACGTGGGTGCCCAGCACCTCGCGCAACGCCTTGTGCATGAGGTGGGTGGCCGAATGGTTGCGCATGCTGGCCGCACGCAAGGCGGCGTTCACATGGGCGGTGACCGCGTCGCCCACTTTGAGCGAACCGCTCTGGAGCACACCGTGGTGGCCAAACACATCGGCCTTGATTTTTTGCGTGTCGCCCACGTCAAACAGGGCGGTGTCGTTGAAGACCGCGCCCTCGTCGCCCACCTGGCCGCCGCTCTCGCTGTAGAACGGCGTGGTGTCCAACACCACGACGCCGGTTTGACCGGCTTTTAGCTCGCTGGCCGGCGTACCGTCTACGTAGAGCGCTACAACTTTAGTAGCTTGCGTCAGGCTGTCATAGCCGACAAACTCATTGCCTTCGCCGCTGTATTCCAACGCGCGGTCCATTTTGAACTTGCCTGCGGCGCGGCCCTTGGCCTTTTGCTGCTCCATGGCGGCGGCAAAACCGGCTTCGTCCACGCTCAGGCCACGTTCGCGGCACACATCGGCGGACAAGTCCAGCGGAAAACCAAAGGTATCGTGCAGCTTGAAGGCCACGTCGCCCGGCAGCACCTGAACGCCGCCTTCCAGCGCTGCGTCCAGAATCTGCATGCCGTTCTCCAACGTTTCAAAGAAACGCTCTTCTTCGGCTTTCAGCACCTCAATGATGCGTTTCTCGTCCGACTTGAGCTTGGGGTACGCGTCGCCCATGAGTGCCACCAGGTCAGGCACCAGCTTGTGGAAAAACGGGGTCTTCTTGTCCAGCTTGTACCCATGGCGAATGGCACGGCGAATGATGCGCCGCTGCACATAGCCACGGCCTTCATTGCTGGGCGTCACGCCGTCGCTCACCAAAAACGCGGTGGCGCGGATGTGGTCGGCAATCACGCGCAGGCTCTTGTTGTCCAGGTCAGCACAGCCGGTTTCACGCGCGGCGGCCTTGATGAGCGCCGCAAAAATATCGATTTCGTAGTTGCTGTGCACGTGCTGCAGGATGGCAGCCAGGCGCTCCAGGCCCATGCCGGTGTCCACGCACGGGGCGGGCAACTTGACCAGGCTGCCATCGGGCTGCATGTCGAACTGCATGAACACGTGGTTCCAGATTTCAATGAAACGGTCGCCGTCTTCACCCGGGCTGCCGGGAGGGCCACCAGGGATATGGTCGCCGTGGTCGTAGAAAATTTCACTGCAAGGACCGCAGGGGCCGGTGTCGGCCATCATCCAGAAGTTGTCAGAGGCGTATTTCTTGCCCTTGTTGTCGCCAATGCGCACGATGCGGTCCGCGCTCAATCCGATCTCGTCGTGCCAGATGTCATAGGCTTCCTGGTCGTCAATGTAGACCGTGACCAGCAGCTTCTCGGCGGGCAAACCGTACACCTGCGTCAGCAGTTCCCAGCCCCATTTGAGCGAATCGCGCTTGAAGTAGTCGCCAAAGCTCCAGTTGCCCAGCATCTCGAAGAAGGTGTGATGGCGCGCGGTGTAACCCACGTTTTCCAGGTCATTGTGTTTACCGCCAGCGCGCAGGCAGGCTTGCACGGAGGCGGCGCGCACGTAAGAGCGCTTGTCGGTGCCCAAAAACACATCCTTGAACTGCACCATGCCCGAGTTGGTGAACATCAGCGTCGGGTCGTTGCCGGGCACCAGCGGGCTGGAGGCCACCACGGTGTGTCCCTTGGACTCAAAGAAGTCCAGAAAAATCTTGCGGATATCCGCAACAGAAGCAACGGGCGTGGCAGTGGACAGGGTGGTGGAAGTAGGTGTGCTCATATTCTGGAGAAATTGGGTTCTGGCAAAGGCAGACCGCCAGGCCTGGGGCAGAAAACCGCCGGGCCGGGCATCGCTTTTGATTATAGGTTTTGAGACCTCGGCCTCACGGGACAGGCCAAGCCGTATTAGGATGGTCAACCGATACCACTCTGAAAGCAGCCCATGAAAGCCACCTGGAACGGCGTCCTGATCGCCGAAAGCACCGACACCGTGCTGGTCGAGGGCAATCACTACTTCCCGGAAAGCGCGCTCAAGCGCGAGTTCATCACCTTCAGCAACCACAAGAGCAGCTGTGCCTGGAAGGGCCAGGCGAGCTACTACTCATTGGTGGTGGATGGCGACCTCAATACCGACGCCGTCTGGTACTACCCCGACCCCAAACCGGAGGCCGAAATGGTGCGGGGTCGCGTCGCTTTTTGGAAGGGTGTGAAGGTGGAATAAACCGGACACCCGGTCCTGCTCAGGCCGGTGTCGCGCCCGCCTCAAACGTGCCGCTCAGCAAAGCGGGCAAGCGATCGGCACTCATCTTGAAGCCACAGGCTTGAGCGTGGCCTCCGCCATGCATGCTTTCTGCCAGCGGAATACAGTTGAAATCGCGTGGCGATCGCAGCCCGGCTTTGACCCCCCCGTTTTTGTCGATGCTCCACATCAAGGCAAACGTGCCGCTCTTTTTAGACAGGATGTCGCCCACCAGGCTGTGAAAAACACCCGGTGCATTGACCATCAGTCCGCTCACGCCATTGAAAGTGAGAGGCTGGGCACTCTCGGCAATGCCCTCGGCCAGTTTGCTGAACTTTTCGTCCATGGCACGCCCGCGGTCCACATAGGCCGCCAAATGCGCCGCATCGAACGATGCAATTTCCTGCCAGCGCTCAAACTCGAAGGGCTCCATGTCCAGCGCGGCCAGGAAACCTGCGCTCTCGGCATATTGCCAAACCCAAATGTCGCGGTCTTCGACCAGGCGCACCAGATCGGGCATGGGCTGCTCGGGCAGGAAAAACTCCCACGCCAACCGTGAACCCGATTTATGCATATCAAAGTGCACCACGCCACAAGTGCAGGAAAAACCGGTCAACTTTTCGGCAGCGCTTTTGTGGTGGTCCAGCATGACCAGCTTGGCCGCTCGCTCGTCAATGCCCTTCATGATCTCGGGTGAGAACGAAAAATCAAGAATATAGACCGCACGCCCGGCCAGCGCCGGCAGGTCATCCACAGACTTGATCACGCCATGGTCCAGGCCCAGGAACTCGGCCTTGCCTTCATAAAAAAGCCATGCGGCAAGCGCCGCCGCAAAACCATCCGGACAGTTGTGCCCATGGTAAATAACAAGTGGCTGAGGATCGTTCAGGTCAGGCTTGACCAGCAGGCTCAAGGGAAGAATGGTTTTCATGGTGAATCGACGTCGGGGAAAAATTGAAAAGCGCGGCACTGTGATTGTGGCCAAACCGCCCAAAACGGGCCGGCTTGGCGTTGTTTGAAAACAGACAAGACTGCGTCCATTGATGTGCGCTATTTATTTTATAGCGATATGCCTGGTTTGACAGCGCCGTGTCAGAGTCCAAACAGGCGGTGCGTAGTAGCATGACAGCCCAACGGGCAACGTAGCAACGACGAGCCCCGCCCCCAACATTTGCCAAACCGCTTGCCATGCTTCGATTCATTTTCAACCTCATTGCCGCCCTCCTGGCAATGTTTACTGTCAGCCAGGCCTCTGCCGCCATTGCGTTTGAAGACAGCATGGCCCAAAGAACCCAGGCCTGCGTGGCCTGTCATGGCAAGGAAGGCCGCGCGGGTCCTGACGGCTACTACCCACGACTGGCCGGCAAGCCGGCTGGCTATCTTTATAACCAGTTGCTTAATTTCCGGGATGGTCGTCGCCACTATGGGCTGATGACAGGCTTGGTGGCCCCGCTGTCTGATGCTTACCTGATGGAAATAGCCCAGTACTTTTCCGCACTGGAGGTGCCCTACCCCACGCCAACGCCGACCACCGCGCCCAAGGCAGTACTTGACCGTGGCCGACTGCTGGTAACGCAAGGCGATTCAGCGAAAAAAATACCCGCCTGCATTCAGTGCCACGGCCAGGCGCTGACGGGCGTCGCACCCCATATCCCAGGCCTGCTGGGTCTGCCGCTGGACTACCTGAACGCCCAGCTGGGTGGTTGGCAAACCCGGCAGCGCCGCGCCCAGGCGCCCGATTGCATGGCGCATATCGCCACGCAGATGACGGACCAGGACGTGGTGGCCGTGGCCCACTGGCTGTCATCGCAGCCCTTGCCGGCCAATACCAAACCGGCATCGACTCTGCCGCCAGTGGCGCCGGGTACGGAACGTCTGCGCTGCGGCAGCGCACTCACACCGGCCGCGCCCTCAAAAACATCGGCAACTGCCTCAGACCTGGTCAGCAAAGGCGCCTACCTTGCAAGGGCGGGCAACTGCATGAGCTGCCACACCGTCAGCGGCGGCACACCTTTTGCGGGCGGTCGAGCTATCAGCACGCCTTTTGGCCCGGTGTTTTCAAGCAACCTCACCTCAGACGCCACCCAGGGTATTGGCCGCTGGAGCAGCCAGGATTTTTGGCAGGCCATGCACCATGGGCGCTCCAAGGACGGCCGCTTGTTGAATCCCGCTTTCCCCTACACCAGCTTCACCCAGGTGACGCGCGCCGACTCGGACGCACTCTTTGCCTATCTGCAAACTGTGGCGCCCAGCGCCCAGCCCAACCAGGCACATGCGTTGCGCTGGCCTTTTGGGACGCAATCCGCCCTTTTTGTCTGGCGCACGCTTTATTTTTCGCCCGCTGACTACCGCCCCGACACAGCCCGTACCGCCGAATGGAACCGCGGCGCTTACCTGGTTCGCGGACTGGGCCACTGCGGTGCTTGCCACACCCCGCGCAACGCGATGAGCGCCAACAAAGCATCGATGGAACTGACAGGCGGCATGGTTGCCACGCAAAACTGGTATGCACCGTCCTTGCTGTCCGGCGCCGAGGCTGGCGTAACTGATGCGAACACCCAAGACTTCATCTCCCTGCTGAAAACAGGGGTGCATGCAGGTGGCGCGGTCACGGGTCCGATGTCAGAGGTCGTCCAGCACAGCACACAGTATTTGTCCACCAGTGACCTCGGCGCCATGGGCGTGTTTTTGAAGTCTCTCGCCAACCCGCCAGCGCCAATGGCGTCGCCGAAGCGCCCCGGTGAAAAAACGACACTGATACCCGATAGCGGCTCCAAGCTTTATGAAGCCCATTGCGCCCAATGCCACGGCAAGCAAGGCGAAGGGGTGCGCAACGCCTACCCGCCCCTGATGCAGAACCGCAACGTCACGTTGACAAACCCCTCCAACCTGGTCCAGATGGTCCTGTATGGCGGGTTTGCCCCCGCCACGGCGGCTAACCCGCGTCCCTTTGGCATGCCCCCCTACGTACTTCAAATGAACGACAAGGACACGGCCGCCTTGTTGACTTACATCCGCAATGCCTGGGGCAACCAGGCCCCACCGGTGACCGAACTGGAAGTCAACCGCGCCCGGGAGCGGCCATAATTGTTTTTCTGTCCATCACGCCGCGTACATCAGGAGATGCCATGAACCTCGCCAGATCAAGCACGGTCTTATTGGCTGTCTGCGTCGTTGCAGGATGCGCATCCTTCCCGGGCGCCGGGCCGCAAAAAGACACCACCTACAGCATCACCGTGATGCACACCAATGACCACCACGGTCGTTTCTGGAAAAACGGTGATGGCGAATACGGCATGTCGGCACGCAAAACGGTGATCGATGCGATTCGGAGCGACGTACAGGCCCAGGGGGGCTACACCTTGCTGCTGGACGGTGGCGACGTGAATACCGGGGTGCCCGAGTCCGACTTGCAGGACGCCGTGCCCGACTTCAAAGGCATGAACCTGATGGGCTACCAGGCCATGGCCGTGGGCAACCATGAGTTTGACAAACCGCTGGCGGTGCTCAAGATGCAACGCGACCTGGCCCAGTTCCCCATGTTGTCCGCCAACATTTACGAACGGGGTGAGCGCCTTTTCGCACCGTACAAGGTGTTCCGGCTCGGGGATGTCCGGGTGGGCGTGATGGGGTTGACCACCGAAGACACCTACAAAATGGTGAACCCGGAGACGGTCAAGAACATCGAGTTTCGCAGCGTGATTGCAGAAGCCGCCAAGCTCGTGCCGGAGCTGCGTGGCAAGGCAGACATTGTCATAGCGGCCACGCACATGGGGCATTTTGAAAATGGCAATCATGGAACCCAGGCTGCCGGTGACGTCGAAATGGCCCGGGCGGTGAATGGCATTGACCTCGTGGTGGGGGGGCATACCCAAAACCCGGCCTGCATGAAAGCCGAAAACGTGCTGGATCGCGTTTATGTTCCAGGCACGGCCTGTCGACCCGACCGCCAGAACGGCACCTGGATCGTTCAAGCCCATGAATGGGGAAAGTACGTGGGACGCGCTGATTTTGAATACCGCAATGGCGAGTTCAAGCTGGTGAAATACGCCCTCATTCCCGTGAACCTGAAACGCCCGGTCAAGGCCGCCGACGGCACCAGCAAGCTCGTGCCTTACGCCAGTGAAATTCCGGAAAATCCCGACATGCTGGCGCTGCTGACTCCTTACCAGGAGTTTGGCCAGCAAAAGCTGGGCCTGCAAATAGGGGCTACGGACGCGCGACTGGAAGGCGATCGCGCCATCGTGCGCGCCAAACCGGCGTCAATGGGCGTCCTGGTAGGCCGGGCCATGATGGAACGCACCGCTGCCGACTTTGCCGTGGTCAACGCAGGGGGGGTGCGTGACTCCATTCAGGCCGGCAAGATCACCTACCGCGACGTCCTGAAGGTACAGCCCTTTGGCAACACCGTCGTCACGGTTGACTTGACCGGTGCAGAGATCATGAATTACCTCAATTCCGTGTCCAAAATGTCAGTGGGCTCGGGGGCCTTTGCACAATTTTCCGGCATCCAGCTGGTCATCACGGCTGGCGCGGTGACGAGCGCCAGCCTCAAGGGACAGCCCATCGACCCGTTGCGAACCTACCGCATGGCCATCAACAACTTTCAGGCGGTTGGTGGGGACGGCTACCCCAAATTGACAGGACACCCCAGCCTGGTCGACAGCGGCTTTGTAGACGCCGATGTACTTCGCAGCTTCATCACAGCCCATAGCCCTCTGCGCGCGGCGGATTTTGAGCCAGGCGACGCCGTCGTGCGTAGATAATCAAATACTGCAGCCTCAATTCGAATGGCTGGAAATGTAACTTAGGAGAAGAAAATGGCAAAAGGTCAACAAAGCAACAAGATGGTGAAGAAGCCGAAAAAAGACACTTCCCCGCCCAAGCCCGTGTCTCCTGACGCCGTACGCCCCACCGTCACGACCGTTGTGCCTGTGCGCGGCAAGCTGAAAAACGCACCAACCCGCTGATACCAGGGCATTGCGTCATATCCATTGCGGATTAAGACACCTCAGGGGAAACGATTACAGCCATGAGCAGCCTGTCCAAGCTTAGAAAGTCGCCCCTGAAGAAAATCGCAATGCCCCTCGCAGCACGCGCCGGGGCCGTCGGGCAAGCCATGCTCGCCGACGGATATTCCTTGCCGCAGATGGTGGAAGACCTGCGCAACTACCAGGCTGAGCTGGAAATACAAAACAAGGCGCTGCGGTACAGCCAGGTTGCAGCCGAAGGTGCGTCCGAGCGGTTTCTTACGCTGTTTTCGAACGTTCCGCTGGCGTTGATGGTGGTCGACGAAAATGGTCTGATTCTGGAGAGCAATGCCATGGCGTTGCGCCTCTTTCGACCCACCGAGCAAGATTCCCCGCTGAATTTTTTGCTGCCCCTGGTGCACTCAGAACAGGTAGACCGGGTAGCCCATTCCTTTTTGCAGGCCAGGAACACCGGAACCAGCGAAACCACCGAAGTGGTTTTCTCCAGCGGCTCCAGCGGCGTGTTTACCGGCGACCTGCATATTGCGCGTATTGAAAATGCGCAAGACGAACTGGCCCACTTTATTTGCGCCATCATTGACCAGGGCCCGCTTCTTACCCAGCGACGTGCGTTGCAGGCCAGTGCCGCCGCACTACAGGAACGCAATGAAGAGCTCCAGCGCAGCCAGGACCGGCTTGCGTCCATCATCAACTCCTCGCTTGACGCCATCATTTGCGTCGACAAGGACCACTTCATCACCATTTTCAATCCGACTGCCGCGGCACTTTTTCAGTGCACAGCCACGGAGGCCCTGGGAAGCCAGCTAGCCCGCTTCCTGCCTGATGCAGCGCAAACGCTCAGCTACACCCAGTTGATCACGCACGCTCAGCTGGGCGAGATGACCGGCGTCACAGCCTCCGGAAAAAATGTTGCCATTGAGGCCAGCGTCTCCTTTGAGCACCATCCTGATGGCGAGACCACCACGATTTTTGCCCGCGACCTGACCGCACGAAAAAAAATTGAAGCGCATCGCAATGCCCTTGAATCCCAACTCCGGGAATCCCACAAGATGCAGGCCGTCGGTACGATGGCCGGGGGCATCGCGCACGATTTCAATAACATCATCAGCGCCATTCTGGGCAATGTAGAACTTGCCAAACAGGATGCAGGTGAAATGTCCCCTGCGCTTGTCAGCCTCAACGAGATTGATAAAGCGGGGCGACGTGCCCGCGACCTGGTGCGGCAAATCCTCACCTTCAGCCGCAATGAATCTCCCAAACGAGTACCTATTCATTTGGCTGATGTGGTGGAGGAAACCGTTCATCTCCTCAAGGTCGCGCTGCCACCCTCAGTGGACATGGTGGTCAACATCGACCCTGGCACACCGCCGGTCATGGCCGACGCCACGCAGGTGGAGCAAGCCCTGCTCAATCTCTGCACCAACGCCATTCATGCGATCGGGGCACAGCGCGGCACCATCACCATTGACTTGGGACACAACATCAACAGTGGCGCGATTCAGGTGGAACGTCGCAGTGGTGTTCGCGGCAAACACGTCAAGCTGTCCGTGCACGACACGGGCAGTGGCATCGACCCTGATACGCTGCAACGTGTTTTTGAACCTTTTTTTACGACCAAACCCGTGGGACAAGGCACCGGGCTGGGTCTGGCGGTCGTGCATGGGATCATGCGCACCCACCTGGGAACCGTCGATGTTCAAAGCACGCCCGACAACGGGACGGTTTTCACCCTGTATTTTCCGGCCGCAGATGCGGTGACCGCACCCGTTGTACAGGAATTACCCAAACCCAAGGCAGTCAATGGCATGGGCAAACACGTCATGTACGTTGACGACGATGAAGCCCTGGTATTTCTGGTTGATCGTGCGCTCAAGCGCCGGGGTTTTGTGGTCAGTACCTTCACCGATCCCCGCTTGGCAGCACAGGCACTGCGGGCTCACCCCATGGATTTCGACCTGCTGGTGACAGACTACAACATGCCGGGGTACTGTGGCGTCGACCTGCTGCGTGAAGCGCGACTGATTCGTCCCGGACTGCCAGTGGCACTGGCGTCAGGCTATGTCACGCCGGAGATCGAGCACAGCGCTTTCGCCGAAGGTGCCCGTGCCTTGATACACAAACCCAATGACGTGGACGAGATGTGTGAAATCCTGCAAAAACTCCTCCAGCCTGGCGATGCGCCGGACTGAGTTAGCGGTTCTTTATGTGGACGAGTTCATGCTGGTGCTCGACAAGCCCGCAGGCTTGCTCTCGGTGCCCGGTCGCGGCGAAGACAAACAGGACTGTCTGAGCACCCGGGCACAGCAGCAGTACCCGGACGCATTGATTGTTCATCGCCTTGACATGTCCACCTCGGGCGTCATGATTCTGGCGCGGGGCGCCGTCGTTCAGCGCACCTTGAACGACGCATTTGCCAACCGCATGGTGCACAAGCGCTACGTGGCTGTAGTCGACGGCCGGGTAGAGTCATTGCCAGACGCCTGGGGCACGATTGACCTGCCAATTATGGTGGACTGGCCCCACCGGCCAAAGCGGATGATTGACCACACGCTGGGCAAACCAAGCCTGACCAATTGGCGCGTGATCTCACACGCGGCAGACAACACCAGCCGACTTGAACTGGAACCTGTCACCGGCCGGTCACACCAATTGCGCGTGCACTTGGCGGCCATGGGGCACGCGATTGTTGGCGATGCGCTTTACGCTGATGCTCGGGCGTGCGCCATGAGCGAGCGTCTGTTACTGCATGCTCGCTCCGTTGAATTGAATCACCCCGTCACCGGCGAGTGGATTCGCGTCGAATCAACCGAAGATTTTTAGGCGCAGCGTTCGGCCCGGCCTTTACGGTGCATCGGGCCTGCCCGACTTCTGCTGCGCCTGAATCAGCGAGGTCAAGACGGCCAGCCATGAGCGTACCGGCATTTTCGCCACGGCGCGAGACAGCAGTTGCGGCATCAACCCGGCGAACAAAGCGGGCGTAAGGAGCCATCGCCAGGGTCGGGCTTTGACCAACACGCCCCCCACCAGTGCGGCAACGAGAATCAGGCCCAACGGATGACGCTTTGCCATCGGTTGCACAATGGTTTTTGCCGCCTCAGCGGCGACCAGGCAGGCCGTTCGAAATGGGTGCTCGGCCCACCAGGCCATCCCGGCATCGATCATGACATCTGCGCCAGGAATTGACTTCAGGGTGTCAAGCCACGCAGGAAGAGACGCGCCATCGGGCCGGATCTTCGCACCAACCGACGATGACGAATTGGACTTCAGAGCGGCTCGCAAACCTTCCCTGGAAATGGCCAGACGCTCGGAGGGTGACAAAACCGTGCTCATGCTTGACCCGCCTCGCGCAACATGGCCATATCAGCCTTCAACTGGATCCTGACATTGTCAAAAGTTTGCCCCGTCTCCTTGGACTGTGCCGCAAAGCGGCACGCCATCGCGACGATCAACGGCAACAATGGAGCAACAAACAGTGCCCAAGGCGCCTGGATGTTGGCGGCGGGGGTCACAGCCCACAACATGAGCGCCACACCGGCAAGAACAACCCCCACGCCAACACAGCACAAAGCCACCGCATTCAGCATCGCCTGCTTTCGCCAGGCGGCCGATGCCCTACCCATCTCGTCTGAAACGAGTTCGGCATAGGCCTCAACGTGATCGACCAACAGTTGGGGCCGGGCGGCGATCAAGTGCAGGAATGGATAGATCATGGAGATCGTTCTCTGAGAATGCGATGGTCTGCTGGGCTCAAATGAAGCGTGTGCCTAGCGGTGGTCGCGTGAACGGCTGATCAGGCTGGTCAGTGCCATCAGGGCTGCACCCGTGGCCGCGGCAATCAGCAGCGACTTGACCGGCTCTTCCTTGATGTAGTTTGTTGTGCTTTCAGAAACACGGGTAGCCCGGTCGCGCAGATTTTGAGATGTCTCGCGAACACTGTCGACACCGCGCTGCGCGAAGGCACTGACTTGCTCAGAGGCCCGATCCAGCATGGGGACAGCCTGGTGGCGCATGTCCTGAACCGTGGCCGTCAAACGGTCCAATGCTTCATTGGTGGCGCGCTGGGTGGACTGAATCGCCTCATCGGCTGACTGCGCAGCCTGCTCGGCAAGATGGGTGGCCTGGTCAGTCGAAGTTTTTAAAAACATGGTATTTCCTTTGAAGTAAAACAGGGTTGAAAAGGTGCGCGCGCAAGGTTTTAAAAACCCGGATTTCAGCGTCTTTTGATGAGTCCAAAAAGGAAGCTTGCTACAGCCAAAATGGCAAAAACGATGAACAAAATCTTGCCTATTTCGACAGCGCTTGCAGCAATACCGCCAAAACCAAACAGCGCAGCAATCAATGCGATAACAAAAAATACAACAGCATAGTGCAGCATGACAAGTCTCCTGGTTGAGATTCGCGGCGGACCGCCCGGATTTAGGTTGATCGCAACTCGGTGGATGCAATGGCCCAAGTTTGAGCTGGCAGGCTCAAACCGGGGATCAGTCAAACGCGCGCACAAATGTCGGGAAAATCCGTGATCCCGCGTAGGACGTCACTGACAGAAGAGACGCGCAAATTTAAAGACGAACGGCCGCGCCGGAAATCGCTAATACGGACTCTGGCAGCCTGGCTTGAATCAGCGTGCCTGCGCCAGGTGATGACCGAAGGGTCAAGGTGCCCCCCTCCGCCTCCACACGAAAGCGCATGCCAGCAAGCCCATAGGCAGACTTGGGCGTAACCGTGCTGTCAAACCCAGCCCCGTCGTCGCGTACGGAGACCTCAACCTGGCCGTCACGTGTGGCCAGACTGATCCACACATGCTTCGCGCGGGCATATTTGGTGATGTTGGTGATGGCTTCCTGCACCAGCCGGTACACCATCAACTCAGCCGCAGCGTTCAACTTCACCGGCTCCAAGGCACAGTCCACTTCAACACCGGACTGCTCGGCAAACTCGCGCGTGAGAATTTCGAGCGTTGCCACCAGCCCCAGATTTCCCAATGCAGACGGCCGCAGGTTCTCGATGATGCCCCGGCCCAGGGCAATACCACTGTTGAGCGTTCCAACCAGGTGGGCAAGCAACTCCAGGGCCTCGGGCGCCTTGTCGGCCAGGCGTGACTTGATCCGGGCCGCATCCAGCTTGGCAGAGGTCAGCAATGCACCCAGCTCATCATGTAAATTGCGGGCAAGCCGGCTGCGCTCGTCTTCACGCGCCGTCAACAAATGGTGCGTCAGTTCCGACAACTGCGCCGTGCGTTGTCTCACTTCGATTTCCAGCCGGTCACGCTCGGCCTGAATCAGGCGTTGGACCTCCTCCTGCTGTTTCTCCAGCTTATAGGTCTGTCGCATGTACATGAACAACGCCAGCAAACTGAAAACACTGAACAGCGCCACGCCGGTACGCCGCATCGAGAGGGTTGCGTTCATACGTTTGCGATTCTCAGAAAAATTCAATCGCTCCTCCTCAAGCAACTCACCGCTGAGCAGACGTATCGCCTCCATCTTTTCCTTGCCGATATCGCTGAGAATCAACTCCCTGGCCGCATCCACCTTGCCGTCCCTGTATAGCTGGATCGTGAGAGTAATCTCCGACATCTTGGTATCTTTCAAACGCTCCAACTTGTCAAGAATGGCCATTTTTTCAGGCTTTCCCGCGTAGTAGTTCTCCAGCGTTTGGAAGGTCTGATCAATGGTCTTGACGGCTTCGTTGTACGGCTGAAGGTATTCCTGGCGACCCGTCAATAAATAGCCGCGTTGGCCGGTCTCGGCGTCAACGATGCCACGGGACAGGTTGCGAATGTTCACGCGGGCCGTGGTGCTTGCATCCAACTCATCGAGCTCGCTGGCAGACCGGAGATAGGCGGCTTCGCTGATCAACAAAGTGGCCAGGGTCGCCGCCAACGCCAGGGCAAAAACACCCGGACTGTGCTTGATGACTGCCAATATTTTCATCTTCTACCCATATCAAAAATTGTGGGATCATTCAGCATGCACAGAGATTTCACCTCATGATCAGAATTGCCATTGTTGACGACCATGCGATGGTTCGCGCCGGTCTGCGCCAATTTTTCGCTGACCAGATCGACTTTGTCGTGGTTGCGGAAGCTGCCAACGGCCGCGATGCACTTGATATTGTGCGCAAAGGCGAGGTGGATGTCGTCCTCATGGACATCTCCATGCCCGACCACAGCGGTGTGGATGCACTCGCGGCCATCAAGGCGCGGGCTCCTGATCTGCCGGTGCTGATCTTGAGCGGTTTTCCAGAAGAGCATTACGCCACCACCCTGTTGCGCCAGGGTGCCAGCGGGTATCTGAACAAAGACTGCGACCCGGAAGAAATCATCCGGGCGATCCGTACGGTATGCCGGGGTCGCAAATACATCACCGCCGGTGTGGCCGAGCGGCTTGCCGAAGGCCTGAGCGGCGGCGGCGGCGACGCGCCCTTGCATGAACAGTTGTCGGAGCGGGAGTTACAGGTTTTTTTGCGACTGGCCAAAGGTGAAGCGGTCGGGCATATGGCGATCAGCATGTCGCTGAGTGTCAAAACCATCAGCACATACCGTACGCGGGTGATGGAGAAGATGAAGCTGGAGTCCAACAGCGACTTGACTTACTACGCCATGAAGAATGGCTTGATTCAATAATCACAGTCAGTTCAATGCACCGGGAACAGTGTTCCCGGCTTCACCGGCCGCCAAACGTGTGCAGTAAAGGATCAAGGCGTCAATCTCGGTGGACTTGTCGAAAACCTTGTCAGCGCCCAGCTCAAAGCACTTACGCCGTATGTCTTTGGTGGCGTAGTTGCTCAGTACCACGACTTTGTGCGGTTGCGCCAGCCCGCTGGAGAACCTGAGAACACCCAGGCCGGAACCGCTTTTGAGGAAAATGTCAACGATCAACAGGTCAACGTGATTGCCCGGCTGGGTCAGCCATTGCACGGCCGCGAGTTCGTCCTCCGCGGTGCCTACGACTTCCACCGGCACAAGTTCTTCCAGTGTGGCAATCAGGCTCTCACGGATAACCGGGCTGTCTTCGACAATGTAAGTCTTGAGTTTGGGCATGGGCTGTAGCACCGTGATTTCGGGCTGCTGAGCCTGCAACACCCGCCGTTCACCCCCATAACGCTCGCTATCGGTAGTACTGAGTGCGGGCGTATTGCTGATCATAGATTGTGGGGGGTTGGCTTTGCCTGAGTATGCACACGAAACATAGGCAATGCTACTGGTGGCGAACGCGCCTTTGTGTCAGATAAATCCTACAAGGCAACTTTCTACCAGCTGATGGGAGCTTATGACGAAACGGGCGCCTTGACTGTTCGCTGGCGCGCATAGCGAGAATACATCACCAAGACAGAGAATCGGTGAGTTCCTAAAATGCGGCCATGAACACCCACCTCTACATATTGACAGGCGCCTCGCGTGGCATGGGACTGGCCATGGCGGAGCAATTGCTGGGCAGCCAGAACTTCCTGCTGTGTATCTCCCGCCAAGCCAATGCACAACTCGCCGCGCGTGCAGCATCAGAGCAAGCCCCGCTGGAACAGTGGATGCTGGACCTGGAGCACGCCATCGCGGCAGCTGACAAGCTGTCGGATTGGCTGGTTCACCGCAAGGCCACGACATTCTCCAGTGCGACATTGATCAACAACGCCGGAGTTATACCCGCCATTGCGCCATTAAGCGACTCCGCCCCCACCGAGCTGACGCGTGCGCTTCGGGTCGGTCTGGAAGCCCCCATGCTGCTCACTGCGGCGTTCTTGAATGCCACTGAACCGTGGGGCATTGCGCGCAAGGTGCTCAATATCTCTTCCGGGCTGGGCCGTCGGGCCATGGCATCACAGGCGGCCTACTGCGCGGCCAAAGCCGGCATGGACCACTTCACGCGATGTCTGGCGCTGGACGAGGCGCTCAAACCGCACGGCGCCAAAGTCTGCTCACTGGCGCCTGGCGTGATTGATACGGACATGCAGGTCCAGTTGCGGGAAGCGGCCGAGTCGTCGTTTCCAGACCAGGGGGCCTTTACACAACTCAAGGACAACGGGTTACTGGCGTCACCAGCCGCAGCCGCAGCCCGTGTGCTGGCGTATCTTGGGCGCCCGGACTTTGGCAGCAACCCCGTCGCAGATGTGCGGGAGTGATAATTGCGGTCCCCTGCAGCAAGCTTGATTCAGACCAAACGATCAGTAAGATGTCGATAAGCGTTTGGTCGCACACTGCATTGCTTTTCAAGCATATTCCATTATTTAGGAGACATCCATGAGCCGTGAAGTTGTTGTTGTTAGTGGTGTTCGCACCGCCATTGGGACCTATGGCGGCAGCCTGAAGGACATTCCACCAACCGAATTGGCTGCGCAAGTCGTACGCGAATCGCTGGCGCGCGCCAACGTGGCGGGTGCCGATGTGGGCCACGTGGTGTTTGGCCATGTGGTCAATACCGAACCCAAAGACATGTACCTCTCACGCGTGGCGGCCATCAATGGCGGTTGTGCTGAAAGCACACCTGCTTACAACGTGAACCGCCTGTGTGGGTCAGGCCTGCAGGCCATTATTTCTGCCAGCCAGTCGATCCTGTTGGGCGACACGGACATCGCCATTGGCGGTGGTGCCGAGAACATGAGTCGTGGTCCCTATGCCAGCCTGACGGCGCGCTGGGGCGCCCGCATGGGTGACACCAAGATGGTCGATATGGTGGTGGGCGCACTTCACGACCCCTTCCACAGCATCCACATGGGGGTCACGGCTGAAAACATCGCTGCCAAGTGGGGCATCACCCGCGAAGAGCAGGACGCGATTGCGGTCGAAAGCCATAACCGGGCACAGCGCGCCACAGAAGCTGGCTACTTCACCAGCCAGATCATGCCGGTCATCCTCAAGAGCAAAAAGGGAGACGTTGCCTACGCCACGGACGAACATTTCCGCCCCAACTGCTCATTGGCCGACATGGCCAAACTCAAGCCCGCGTTCCTGAAAGAAAACGGCACCGTCACTGCCGGCAACGCCTCCGGCATCAACGACGCTGCTGCCGCTGTCGTGTTGATGGAAGCAGGCACTGCCAAGGCGCGCGGCCTGAAACCAATGGCACGCCTGGTGGCCTATGCCCATGCAGGTGTTGACCCCAAATACATGGGTATTGGCCCGGTGCCGGCAACCCAACTCGCCTTGAAGAAAGCCGGACTGACGGTGAGCGACCTGGACGTGATTGAGGCCAACGAAGCTTTTGCCGCGCAAGCTTGCGCCGTCTCCCGCGATCTGGGCCTGGACCCGGCCAAGGTCAATCCCAATGGTTCAGGTATTTCCCTGGGTCACCCCATTGGCGCCACGGGTGCCTTGATCACGGTCAAGGCGCTATATGAATTGGAACGCATTGGTGGTCGCTACGCCTTGGTGACGATGTGCATTGGTGGCGGCCAGGGCATTGCCGCCATTTTCGAGCGCGTGTCCTGATCAGACAGGTCAACACGGAAAGCGGCGCATGACCCACCACAGGCACTGGAGCCTGGGTGCCAAGCTGGCACTGGTTGGTGCGCCCTTCCTCTTGTTGGCGCTGCTGTCCACAGCGGCAACGCTGTGGGTCTCCTGGCAACTGGATGGCGGCGCCGCCGCCGTCAACGAAGCTGGCCGCATGCGGATGCAGTCCTACCGCATGGCGCTCTCCATCGGCACAGGGGAAACCAGCGGGTTGGCCGGCCAGGTCAAGGCGTTTGAACACAGTCTGAGTGAACTGAAGAACGGCGACCCCGAACGCCCCCTGTTTGTACCGTGGGACACCACCGTGCGCGCACGCTTTGCAACGGTTGAGCAGGATTGGGCACGATACCGGTCCCGCTGGATAGGCACCCGCCCTCTCGTTCTGACCGATCTTCGCAGCGAAACGGTTACTTTCTCCAACCACATCGATGCACTGGTGAGCAGCATCGAGACCCACATGGCCCATTGGACGGCCATGCTGCACCTGCTGCAGATGTCCATGCTCGCCATGGCCATACTGGGTGCGGCGGTCTTGCTGTATACCGGGTACATGTTCGTCCTGGAGCCTGTGAGCCAGCTCAAGCAGGCCATTGAAAAAATACAGGCAGGTGATTTTTCGGCCCGCGTCGAACGGGTGACCAGCGACGAATTCGGCACGCTGGCGGACGGCTTCAATGGCATGGCGGAACACCTTCAGTCCATGTACCGCAACCTGGAACGCAAGGTCGCAGAGAAGACCGCCCAGCTCGAAGAAAAGCACGAGCGGCTGGAAAGCCTCTACGAGGTCACCGCACTCGTTGCCAAAGCCACCTCCCTGGATGAACTGGCGCAAGGCTTTGTTAAAAATATTGTTCGCATCGCGCACGCAGATGGCGCTGCGATCCGGTGGTCGGACCAGACCAACCAGCGTTACCTGATGATGGCCGCCCAGGGACTGCCAACCACCATGGTGGATGCCGAACGGTGCATCGAAAAAGGGGACTGCCATTGCGGCACCGCCGCCCCGCAAACAGGCTTGCGCGTCATCCCCATCCATGCCCTGGCCCAATCATCGCTTTTGCATTGCGAGAAGGCCGGGTTTGAGACGGTGGTCAGCATCCCCGTGCATTTGCACGATCGCCTGATGGGCGAGGTCAATCTGTTTTTTCATGCCCGGGGCAGCCCGTCCCAGGCCGAACGCTCGTTGCTGGAAGCCCTCTGCAGCCACCTGGCCAGTGCGATGGAAAACCTGCGGCTCAATGCCCTGGAGAAAGAAGCGGCCGTGTCTCAAGAGCGCCACTTGTTGGCCCGGGAACTGCATGACTCCATCGCCCAATCTCTGGCGTTTCTCAAAATTCAAGTGCAACTGATGCGCGATGCCGTGCAATCCGGCAATTCAATCGAGATCAAACAGGTACTCGAAGAAATTGACATCGGTGTGCGTGAAAGTTACGGCGATGTACGGGAGTTGCTGCTGCACTTTCGCACCCGGACCAACACCGAAGACATTGAACCGGCACTGGCCACCACGCTGCGAAAATTTGAACACCAAAGCGGTATGAAAGCATCCCTGTCCATGCAGGGCCAAGGCATGCCGTTGACACCCGATCTGCAGATACAGGCATTACACATCGTGCAGGAAGCCCTGTCGAACGTCCGCAAGCACGCCCGGGCGTCCCAGGTGTGGCTTGACGTACAACAGCAACCCACGTGGCGCTTTGAGGTCAGGGACGACGGCATCGGGTTCCTGCCCAACAGTGACAAGCTGGATGAGACCCATGTTGGCCTGCGCATCATGTCCGAACGTGCGCAGCGCATTGGGGCGGAACTGGACGTGATCTCCACCCCGGGGCATGGCAGCTCCATCATTCTCACCATGCCGGTTCCGTCGCACCCGATGCCCGCCGGATCCGCGCTCGCCGTGAAACCTACCCCGATTGCGGCATGATTCATGTCATGCAACCACTCCACGCCTCTCCCATTCGCATTCTGGTGGTCGACGACCACACCCTGTTCAGACGCGGCCTGACCGCCTTGCTGGCCCGCGACCCGAACCTGAGTGTGATAGGCGATGCAGCTGATGCCGGACAAGCCTTGCGAAAGGCGCAGGAACTGCAACCTGACCTCATCCTGCTCGACAACCACCTGCCCGGTGTCAATGGGGTCGATGCCCTGCCCGCCCTGAAAGAGGCCGCACCCCACGCCCGCATCCTGATGCTGACCGTCAGCGAGGACGAAAACGACCTGGCCGCAGCCTTGCGCGGCGGTGCAGATGGTTACCTGCTCAAAACCATCGAAGGCGATGACCTCACCGCCGCCCTTCATCGGGCTATGCAGGGCGACAGCATCATTGCACCTGAAATGATGAGCAAGCTGGTGGCCGCGTACCGGGGTGCGGCCAGCAAAGCGCCAACCATTGCCACGCCAGAGACGGGCTTAACGGCACCCGCGTCCGAGCTAAGCAGCCCTGATGCAGCCATTGCCAGCCTGTCACCGCGCGAACTGGATATTTTGCGCGGCATCGTGCGCGGTGCCAGCAACAAGGAAATTGCGCGCGAGCATGGCATTGCCGAAACCACCGTCAAAATCCACGTCCAGCACGTCTTGCGCAAACTCGATGTCAGCTCCCGCGTGCATGCCGCCGTCATGGCAACCGGGAACGGCCTGCTTTGATCTGGCGCAAGTTCCGGCGATAAAACCGCCGGACTAGTTCTTCAGAACTACGGAGAGACCGGGCGGGGTAGTTCCTTTTACCTGGCCCAGTGCTACCTCAGAGGGATACCGCCGACGTAGCACGCGTCCTAAAGTCATGTCATGCAAAAAGGAGTTTTTGACATGACAAAAAAAGGACAAGCACTTTCGGTCCTGATCGTGAGCACACTGGCATTCACGGTGTGCTTCATGGTCTGGATGATGTTTGGCGTGATTGGCATCCCGATCAAGAAGGCCCTGGGCCTGAACGCCACAGAATTCGGCCTGCTCACCGCCACGCCGGTATTGACCGGCTCACTGATTCGGGTGCCGCTGGGCATCTGGACCGACAAGTACGGCGGGCGCATCGTGATGACGATCCTGATGGCGCTCACGGTGCCCGCCATCTGGCTGATGAGTTACGCCACGGTCTACTGGCATTTTCTGACCATTGGTCTGTTTGTGGGTTTGGCCGGTGGCTCCTTCTCAGTAGGCACCCCTTATGTGGCGCGCTGGTTTCCCAAGAAACAACAAGGGTTTGCGATGGGCGTTTACGGCGCGGGCAACTCGGGCGCAGCGGTCAATAAATTTGTCGCACCCGCACTGGTGGTGGCCTTTGGCTGGGCCATGGTGCCGCAGGTGTATGCGGCCATCATGCTGGGCACCGTGGTGCTGTTCTGGCTCTTCAGCCACAGCGACCCGAGTCACCTGGTTCCCAGCAATGTCAAGTTCACCGACCAGCTGAAGTCCCTCAAAGACCCCAAGGTACTGAAGTACTGTCAGTACTACAGCATCGTGTTCGGCGGGTATGTGGCCCTGTCCTTGTGGATGGTGCAGTACTACGTGGGCGAGTTCGGGCTGGACATCCGCTCCGCCGCCCTGCTGGCGGCGTGTTTCTCCCTGCCCGGTGGCGTCTTGCGTGCCGTGGGCGGCTGGATGTCTGACAAATGGGGCGCGCACAGTGTGACCTGGTGGGTACTCTGGGTCAGCTGGATTTGCCTGTTCCTGCTGAGCTACCCGCAAACCGACTTCACCATCACCACAATTGACGGCCCCAAGACTTTTCACCTCGGTCTGAACGTCTACGCCTTCACTGGTTTGATGTTTGTCCTGGGCATTGCATTTGCCTTCGGCAAAGCCAGCGTGTTCAAGTACATCAGCAATGACTACGCCGGCAACATTGGCGCCATCAGCGGCATTGTGGGTTTGGCGGGCGGATTGGGCGGCTTTGTGCTGCCCATCATGTTCGGCGCCCTCATGGACCTCACCGGCATCCGCTCCAGCGCCTTCATGCTGATGTATGGCGTCGTCTGGGTGTCCCTGATCTGGATGTACTGGACCGAAGTACGTCGCAGCGAGCTCATGGGCAGCAACGCCGTCCCAACACCCCTGCAGAGCTGAATCCGCCTTTTTTCTTCGAAAGAACCCATGAGTACAAAAACACAATCCGGTGCAGACATCGTCGACTGGCGGCCGGAAGACGCCACGTTTTGGGAAAACACCGGCAAAAAGATAGCCTATCGAAATCTCTGGATCTCCATCCCCAGCCTGCTGTGCGGCTTTGCCATCTGGGGCATGTGGGGCATCATCACCGTGCAGATGCTCAACCTGGGCTTTCCGTTCACCCAGGCCGAGTTGTTCACGCTGACGGCCATTTCCGGGCTGGCCGGGGCCACCATGCGCATTCCGGCCTCGTTCCTGATCCGCCTTGCCGGTGGGCGCAACACCATCTTCCTGACGACCGCCATGTTGCTGGCCCCCGCCATCGGCACCGGCATCGCGCTGCAGCACAAGGAATGGCCGCTCTGGGTCTTCCAGCTGATGGCGCTGTGGTCGGGCGTGGGTGGCGGCAACTTTGCCAGCTCCATGTCCAACATCAGCACCTTCTTCCCCAAGCGCCTGCAGGGCACGGCACTGGGACTGAATGCCGGCCTGGGCAACTTCGGCGTGACCACGATGCAGATCGTGATTCCGCTGGTCATGACCATGAGCCTCTTCGGGAGCTTCGGCGGTGAGTCCATGACCCTGGTGAAAGACAGTGGCTGGATTTTCGGCAAGATCCTGGCGGGCACGCCCACCTGGATCCAGAACGCCGGTTTTGCCTGGCTGTTGTCGCTGATTCCCTTGTCCGCCCTGTGCTACCTGGGCATGAACAACCTCAGCACCGTGTCGCCCAACATCGGCAGCACGATCGGCGCCTTCCTCAAGATCATCTGGCTCTACACCCTGTCGTTTGTGCCCGCTGGCCTCGGCCTGTATTTGTATCTGCCCAAGCCCACGGGTCTGGGTCTGCTGAACATGTGGGTGGCCATGCCGCTGATCATCGTCAGCACGCTGGGGGTCATGAAGCTCACCGCTTTTGGCACGATGAAGGACAACATCAACAAGCAGTTCGCCATCTTCAGCAACAAGCACACCTGGTCAATGACGGCGCTCTACATCGTGACCTTCGGCTCGTTCATTGGCTTCTCCATGGCGCTGCCATTGGCCATCACCGTGATCTTTGGCATCAGCCACATCCCGGACGCAGCAGGCGTGATGCAGCACACGCTTAAAAATCCCCACGCGCCGTCGGCCTTGACCTACGCCTGGATCGGCCCCTTTGTCGGCGCGCTGGTGCGGCCTATTGGTGGCTGGATCTCCGACAAGGTCGGCGGTTCCATCGTGACGCAAGTGATCTCGGTGGTGATGGTAGCCGCCTCTGGTGCGGTGGGTTACGTGATGATGCAAGCCTATGGCTCTGCCTCGCCTGAGCAGTACTTCTCCACCTTCATGTGGCTCTTTGTGGCGCTGTTTGCGGCCAGCGGCATTGGCAACGGCTCCACCTTCCGCAGCATTGGCGTCATTTTTGACCGCCAGCAAGCGGGCCCCGTGCTGGGCTGGACTTCTGCGATTGCCGCCTACGGCGCCTTCATTGCCCCGGTGGTCATTGGCGCCCAGATCAAGGCCGGTACCCCCCAGATGGCCATGTACGGTTTTGCGGTGTTTTACGCCCTGTGCCTGGTGTTGAACTGGTGGTTCTACCTGCGCGCAGGCTCGGAAATCAAGAACCCATAACGCTATTTTTTTTATAGCTACTCCCGCACGATGCACGGCGGCTACAGCCTGTTTTTATATAAATTTTCTCCCTTTTTAACGAGGTATTCCATGAGCCACTTTCTGGATCGACTCAGCTACTTTTCCCAACCCAGGGAACCCTTCTCGGGCGACCATGGCGTGACCAACGGTGAAGACCGTACCTGGGAAGACGCCTACCGCGACCGCTGGGCGCACGACAAGATCGTGCGCTCCACCCACGGCGTGAACTGCACCGGTTCGTGCTCGTGGAAGATCTACGTCAAAGGCGGCATCGTCACCTGGGAAACCCAGCAGACCGACTACCCCCGCACCCGCTGGGACATGCCCAACCACGAACCCCGTGGCTGCGCACGCGGCGCCAGCTACAGCTGGTACCTCTACAGCGCCAACCGCGTGAAGTACCCGCTGGTGCGTGGCCGCCTGCTCAAACTGTGGCGTGAAGCCCGCCTGTCCCATGACCCGGTGGATGCGTGGGCGTCCATCGCCCAGTCCGATGCCAAGCGCAAGGACTACCAAAGCGTGCGTGGCCTGGGCGGCTTTGTGCGCTCCAGTTGGGACGAGGTCAATGAGATGGTGGCCGCGGCCAACGTCTACACCATCAAAAAACACGGCCCTGACCGCATCATCGGCTTCTCGCCGATCCCTGCCATGTCGATGGTCTCGTATGCCGCAGGCAGCCGCTACCTGAGCCTGATCGGCGGCGTGTGCATGAGCTTTTACGACTGGTACTGCGACCTGCCACCGGCCAGCCCCCAGATCTGGGGCGAACAAACCGACGTGCCCGAGTCGGCCGACTGGTACAACTCCAGCTACATCATTGCCTGGGGTTCCAACGTGCCCCAGACGCGCACGCCGGACGCCCACTTCTTCACCGAGGTGCGTTACAAGGGCACCAAGACCGTGGCGATCACGCCCGATTACTCGGAAGTCGCCAAACTCTCCGACATCTGGATGAAGCCCAAGCAAGGGACGGACGCCGCCGTGGCCATGGCCATGGGCCATGTGATCCTGAAAGAGTTTTACTTCCCTGATGGCGGCAAGCCGCGCAGCGCGTATTTCGACAACTACGTGCGCCGCTACACCGACATGCCCATGCTGGTGATGCTCAAAGAGCAGCAACTGCCCACGGGTGAAACCGTGATGGTGCCCGACCGTTATGTGCGCGCCTCCGACTTCAACGGCAAGCTCGGCGCCGCCAACAACCCCGACTGGAAAACCGTGGCGCTGGACGACAGTGGCAAGGTGGTCTTGCCCCACGGCGCCATCGGTTTTCGCTGGGGCCCGGATGGCCGGGCCGATGAAGGCCAATGGAACCTGGAAGCCAAGGAAGCCCGCCACGGCAATGAGGTCAAGCTCAAGCTCTCGGTGATGGAAGGTCAAAACCCGAGCACCGAGACCGCCAAGGTGGGCTTCCCCTACTTCGGCGGCATCGTGAGCGAGCATTTCCCCAACAATGCCACAGGTGCAGGCGCCAACAATGTGCTGGTGCGCACCGTGCCTGTGCAACGCATTTCGCTCGGCAAGGAAGGTGACAAGCGCGAAGCACTGGTCGCCACCGTGTTTGACCTGCAGGTGGCTAACTACGGCGTGGCCCGCGGCCTGCCAGGTGAGCTGGCCGCCAAAGACTTTGACGACGACACCCCGTACACACCGGCCTGGCAAGAACGCATCACCGGCACCCCGCGTGAGCAACTCATCACCGTGGCCCGCCAGTTTGCCGACAACGCCGACAAGACCCAGGGCAAGTCCATGGTCATCATTGGCGCGGCCATGAACCACTGGTACCACGCCGACATGAACTACCGCGGCGTCATCAACATGCTGATGATGTGCGGCTGCATTGGCCAAAGCGGCGGCGGCTGGGCGCACTATGTGGGCCAGGAAAAGCTGCGCCCCCAAACCGGCTGGACCGCCCTGGCGTTTGCACTCGACTGGATTCGCCCACCCCGGCAGATGAACTCCACCAGCTTCTTCTACGCCCACACCGACCAGTGGCGCTACGAGAAACTGGGCATGGAAGAAGTGCTCTCGCCGCTGGCTGACAAAAAGCTCTACGGCGGCAGCATGATCGACTACAACGTACGCGCCGAACGCATGGGCTGGCTGCCCTCTGCGCCCCAGTTGCAAACCAACCCCATGCAAGTGGTGCGCGACGCGAACGCCGCCGGCATGGACCCCAAGGACTACACCGTCAAGGGGCTCAAGGACGGCTCGCTCAAAATGAGCTGTGAAGACCCGGACCACCCCGCCAACTGGCCGCGCAACATGTTCGTGTGGCGCTCCAACATTCTGGGCTCCAGCGGCAAGGGGCATGAATACTTCCTGAAGCACCTGCTGGGCACCAGCAACGGCGTGCAGGGCAAAGACATGGGCAAAGACGAAGCCAAGCCCACCGAGGTGGTGTGGCACGACAAGGCCCCTGAGGGCAAGCTCGACCTGCTGGTGACGCTGGACTTCCGCATGAGCACCACGTGCCTGTACTCCGACATCGTGTTGCCCACCGCCACCTGGTATGAGAAGAACGACCTCAACACCAGCGACATGCACCCCTTCATCCACCCCCTGTCCACGGCGGTGGACCCCGCGTGGCAGTCCCGCAGCGACTGGGACATCTACAAAGGTTTTGCCGAAAAGTTCAGCGAAGTCTGCGTGGGCCATTTGGGTGTTGAACGCGAGATGGTGTTGACGCCGTTGATGCATGACTCTCCGTCCGAGTTGGCTCAGCCTTTTGGCGTGCAGGACTGGAAGCGTGGCGAGATCGACCTGATCCCCGGCAAGACCGCCCCCAACATGCAGGTGGTGGAGCGGGACTACCCGAACGTCTACAAGCGCTTCACCGCGCTCGGACCTTTGATGAACAAGGTGGGCAACGGCGGCAAAGGCATCAGCTGGAACACCCAGGTTGAGGTCAAACAACTGGGCGAACTCAACGGTCTGGTCACGGCAGAAGGTGTGACCTGCGGCATGCCGAAAATCGAGACCGACATTGACGCCTGTGAAGTGGTGCTGCAACTCGCTCCTGAGACCAATGGCCACGTGGCGGTCAAGGCCTGGAAGGCCCTGGGCAAACAAACCGGTCTGGACCACACCCATTTGGCCATCTACCGCGAAGACGAAAAAATCCGCTTTCGCGACATCCAGGCGCAACCGCGCAAGATCATCAGCTCGCCCACCTGGAGCGGCATTGAGAGCGAGACCGTGTCGTACAACGCTGGCTACACCAACGTGCACGAGATGATTCCATGGCGCACCCTGACCGGGCGCCAGCAGTTCTACATGGATCACCCCTGGATGACGGCGTTTGGCGAGGGCTTCACCAGCTACCGGCCGCCGGTCGACCTGAAGACCACCGTGGACATTCAGAACATCAAGCCCAATGGCAACAAAGAGATTGCGCTGAACTTCATCACGCCGCACCAGAAATGGGGTATCCACTCCACCTACAGCGACAACCTGATGATGCTCACCCTCAACCGGGGCGGCACCGTCATCTGGCTGAGTGAAGACGATGCCAAGAGCGTGGGCATTGAGGACAACGACTGGGTGGAGCTGTTCAACCTCAACGGCGCCGTAGCGGCCCGTGCGGTGGTAAGCCAGCGCGTCAAACCCGGCATGGTGATGATGTACCACTCGCAGGAGAAGATCATCAACACCCCCGGCTCCGAGATCACCGGCATGCGCGGCGGCATTCACAACTCGGTCACCCGCATTGTGCTCAAGCCCACCCACATGATTGGCGGCTACGCGCAGTTCAGCTACGGCTTCAACTACTACGGAACCATTGGCACCAACCGCGACGAATTTGTTGTGGTGCGCAAGATGAGCAAGGTGGACTGGCTGGAAGAGGAAGCCAATTTCAACAACGCCGCAACACCTGCCCACGCCTAAGGAGAACCCAATGAAAATTCGCGCACAAATCGGCATGGTGCTCAACTTGGACAAGTGCATCGGTTGCCACACTTGCTCGGTCACCTGCAAAAACGTCTGGACCAACCGCCCCGGCATGGAATACGCCTGGTTCAACAACGTCGAGACCAAACCCGGCATCGGCTACCCCAAGGAGTGGGAGAACCAGGACAAGTGGAACGGTGGCTGGGTCCGCAAGGCCAACGGCAAGATCGAGCCGCGCCAGGGCGCCAAATGGAAGCTGCTCATGCGCATCTTCGCCAACCCCAACCTGCCGGAGATTGACGACTACTACGAGCCCTTCACGTTCGACTACGCACACCTGCAATCCGCGCCCGAGATGAAAGCGACACCCACCGCACGCCCACGCAGCCTGATCACTGGCAAGCGCATGGAAAAGATCGAATGGGGTCCGAACTGGGAGGAAATTCTGGGTGGCGAGTTTTCCAAGCGCAGCAAGGACAAGAACTTCGACGACATCCAGAAGGACATCTACGGCCAGTTCGAGAACACCTTCATGATGTACCTGCCCCGGCTGTGCGAGCACTGCCTGAACCCAGCGTGCGTGGCCAGCTGCCCCTCAGGCTCCATCTACAAACGCGAGGAAGACGGCATTGTGCTGATCGACCAGGACAAATGCCGCGGCTGGCGCATGTGCGTGAGCGGTTGCCCGTACAAAAAGATTTACTACAACTGGAAGTCCGGCAAGGCCGAGAAATGCATCTTCTGCTACCCCCGCATTGAAGCCGGTCAACCGACCGTCTGCAGTGAGACCTGCGTCGGCCGTATTCGCTACCTCGGCGTGTTGCTCTACGATGCGGACCGAATTCAGGAAGCCGCCAGCGTCGAGCATGATCGTGATCTGTACCAGGCGCAGTTGGATATTTTCCTGAACCCCAACGACCCGGCCGTCATTGAGCAGGCACGCATCGACGGTATCCCCGACAAGTGGATGGAAGCCGCACGCAAGAGCCCGGTGTACAAAATGGCCGTGGACTGGAAAGTCGCCCTGCCGCTGCACCCCGAGTACCGCACCCTACCCATGGTCTGGTATGTGCCACCGCTCTCGCCCATCAGCGCCGCGGCGAATGCAGGCCAAATTGGCATCAACGGCGAAATACCGGATGTCAAACAGCTGCGCATTCCGGTCAAGTACCTGGCCAACCTGCTGACTGCGGGCGACACCCAGCCCGTGGAGCGCGCCCTGGAACGCATGCTGGCCATGCGCGCCTACCAACGCGAAAAACATGTGGACGGTCGCATCAACACCGCGGCACTGGACCAGGTCCAGATGACGCAGGCCGATGTCGAAGAGATGTACCACGTGATGGCCATTGCCAACTACGAAGACCGCTTCGTCATCCCCAGCAGCCACCGCGAATACGCCGAAAACACCTTTGACATGCGGGGCGGCTGCGGCTTCTCGTTTGGCAACGGCTGTTCTGACGGCGCGAGCGAAACCAGCTTGTTCGGCGGCACCAAGAAACGCACCATTCCCATCAAGGCGGAGGTTTAAGCCATGGCAATCCCGAACGCATCCATCAGCCTGCGGGTGTTCGCCCGCCTGCTGTCCTACCCTGACGCCACCCTGCGCAGCCAATTTGGCGACATGCGTGTTGCACTGCAGGCCGACAAGGCCGCACCAGTGGGGCGTCTCGCAGAACTGGACACCCTGATCACCCACCTGGAGCGCGGCGATGCGCTGGAGGTTGAAGCCCAGTACGTGGAACTGTTCGACCGCGGTCGTGCCACCTCCCTGCATTTGTTTGAACACGTGCACGGCGACTCGCGCGACCGGGGCCCGGCCATGATCGACCTGGCACAGACCTACGAAAAAGCAGGCTTGTTCCTGGCCCCCGACGAGATGCCGGACTACCTGCCCGTGGTGCTTGAGTTTGTGTCCACCCAGCCGCCCAGGGAGGCCCGAGCCTTTTTGAGCGAGATGGCGCACATCTTCAATGCCATCTTCAATGCCCTGCAGCAACGCAGCAGCGCCTATGCCAGCGTGCTGGGCGCCCTGATTGAACTCGCGGGCGAGAAGGCGCATGCCGTCAAGGTGGTGGCAGACGAATCCATCGACGCCGCCTGGGAAGAGCCCGTGGTGTTCGACGGCTGCTCCACCAAAGGCCAGGCCAAACCCGGCGCCGTCCAACCCATTCACTTTGTCAAAAATGAAGCGACCCATGCCAGTGCCAAGGTGGCCGCCCCCACAGGAGTATCACCATGAATGCACTCGACAATTTCCTGTTCGGCTTGTACCCCTACATTTGCCTCACCGTCTTTCTGCTGGGCAGCCTGATCCGGTTCGATCGGGACCAATACACCTGGAAGAGTGACTCCTCCCAGTTGCTCAAGGCGGGTCAGCTGCGAATCGGGAGCAACCTGTTTCACATTGGTGTGTTATTCCTGTTCTTCGGTCATTTGTTTGGCATGTTGACACCCCACTTTGTGTACGAGCACTTCATCGGTGCGGGCGCCAAACAACTCATGGCCATGGTCAGTGGTGGCATTGCCGGCCTGTTGGGATTTATCGGGGTCACCGTGCTGCTGCACCGCCGCCTGTTTGAGCCCCGCATCCGCATCAACTCAAAAACCAGTGACATCGTTTTGCTGATCCTGCTGTGGCTGCAACTGGCGCTGGGCCTGGCCACCATCCCCCTGTCGGCACAGCACCTGGATGGCAGCATGATGATGCGCCTTGCCGAATGGGCGCAGCGCATCGTGACGTTCCGTGCCGGAGCACCTGAACTCCTCGCTGAAGCGGGCTTTGTCTTCAAGATGCACATGTTCCTGGGCATGAGCATTTTCCTGATCTTCCCGTTCACCCGCCTGGTTCACGTGTGGAGCGGCTTTGGCGCCGTGGCCTACCTGGTGCGCCCCTACCAGGTGGTGCGCGCCCGCCGCCTGAATGTGCCTGCCGGGCATAACCAGCCTCGCCGTCCTGGCGCTGGCGTTTGAGGAATTGACCATGCAAACCGCAACCCTGAATCCTGCCCCTGTGGCCGCTCTGGCCCGTATCAATGGCGTGGCACTAAATACGGTGGAAGAAAATCTCTCTGGCGACGACTTGCGCCAACGAGCCTACTCTGAGCTGCTGCGTCAAGCCGCGATAGCAAGCGGCTTGCTGCCAGACAGCGACGTGGCCTCGCCGGACGGCGTTCTCAGTGAAGAAGCTGCCAGTGCGATTGAGGTCTTGCTGGAGCAAAGCCTGGTCATTCCGGACCCCTCGGAGGCAGCGTGCAAACGCCACCACACGGCGAACCAGGCGACCTACAGCACGGGAGAACGTGTGCATGTGCGTCACATCCTGTTTGCGGTAACGCAAGGCGTCGACGTTGTCGCGCTGCGCAATCGCGCGGAAACCACCCTGCTGGACGTGCGCTGCCATGACGGCAAAAACCTGGAGGACGCGTTCTCCAAGGCGGCGGGCACGCTCTCCAATTGCCCCAGCGGGGCTGAAGGCGGCGACCTGGGTTGGCTCAGCACGTCGGATTGCGCACCGGAGTTTGCAAAGGAGCTTTTCGGGCATGCGGAAGTGGGCGTCCTGCCCCGCCTGGTGCACAGCCGTTTTGGGCTGCATGTGGTGGAGGTGCTGGCGCGTGAGCCCGGCGTTGATCAGCCATTTGAATCGGTGCGCGGCGCAGTCGCCATGTCGTTGCGGCAAAAGACCTACGTCACGGCGCTGCGTCAATACCTCGGGCTTCTGGCGGGTCAAGCCGTGGTTGAGGGCGTGGACCTGGAAGCCACAGAGACGCCGCTCGTTCAGTGAGCGAACACACCGTTTGAGAGCACACCCATGCCTGATGAACTGTTAACTCGCCTGCGCCGGTTTCACGACCATACGTTTCCGGGCGTTCAAGAGCAGTTTCAGAACCTGGTGAAAGACGGACAACATCCGACCATCCTGTTCATTGGCTGCTCTGACTCGCGGGTGGTGCCGTACCTGCTTACCGGCGCCGGGCCGGGAGAGCTGTTTCTGGTGCGCAACGTGGGGGCCTTCGTGCCCCCCTACGACGGCTCTGCCGGCTACCACGGTACCTCAGCCGCAATTGAATTCGCCGTGTTGAACCTTCAGGTGTCACGCATTGTGGTGTGCGGCCACAGCCACTGCGGTGGCATCCGCGCACTGTATGAAGAGATCGATCCCCAGGCCAAAAATCTCGCGGCGTGGCTGGAGCTGGGGCGTGAGGCGGCCCTGCCGGTGCAAGTGACCCAGGAGGCGCTGCGCCGAACCGAACAACGCGCCGTGGTGCTGCAGCTCGAGCGGCTCATGGGCTACCCCATGGTGAGAAAACAGGTCGAGGCCGGCAAACTGGCCCTGCATGGCTGGCACTACGTGATTGAAGACGGAGAGGTTCACGTGTTTGATGTGAAGAGCGGTGAATTTGTGCCGGCCTCCACAGCCGACCACAGCGGAACGGGGCCTTATCACGCGTTCGAAGACGCGCTCTCAAGCCCTGTGTTCAACGAGATCGATGACAGTTATGCGAGCTCCACCGGCTGACCCGCACGATCAAACGGAATGAAGTTGCCCAAGGTTCCGGCCTTGATGGCTTCAACCATTTTCTGTAACGGCTTCTCAGCCGCTTCGCTGCTGGGCGAGAGGCCATCTTGACCGGACAGGGTCGACGCGAAAACAATGCTCCAGGCATTGCCAAACTGGGTTGATTCCTGCACCAGGTTGGCAAACGACTGCAACTCTTCGGGCGTCTTGTCCACACACATCACGGGCACCAAGGCACCGCCATGCCCGGCCAAAAAATCCGCTTTCTGCGCGGCCGTGCTGTCTGGCGGCAACTCGGCATTGGCAAATACAAAAAGCAGGCGTTGTGGCTCGGGCTGCTGCTTGGCGGCTTGCAACAAATCATCAAAACTGGAAATATTCATGGATTGGACTAGTATTGAAAAATTGGTATTGAAGGAGAACAGGCGTGCAGTATCCACCCGATTCAACTGTTCGGGACAAGATTGTTCAAGGTCAATGGCTTGAGCTTGGCACCGCCCTAACATCACGCAGCTTTTGAGAAAAACCATGTCACAAAAAACACCTGAACTCGCCCCATCCCGCCTCGCGCTGGCACCGCAACCAATCAGCGAGGAAGTGCTTCTTGAGAAGTACAGCAAAGGCACCGAGAAAACAATACTCGATGTCAACCAGCGCGTCGCGCGCGCCCTGGCTGAAGTGGAATCACCCGAACACCAGAAACAGTGGGAAGCCAAATTTTTGCAAGCCTTGCAAAACGGCTTCCTGCCTGCGGGGCGCATTCAATCTGCCGCGGGCACGGACCTGGCCGCCACGCTGATCAACTGTTTTGTACAGCCCGTGGGCGACTCCATCGCCCATGTTGAAGACGGTCACCCGGGCATCTACACCGCCCTGACCGAAGCTGCTGAGACCATGCGCCGGGGTGGTGGTGTGGGGTATGACTTCTCGCGCATTCGTCCGCGTGGCGCGTGGGTGGGCAGCACCCAAAGCAGTGCATCCGGACCCGTGAGCTACATGCGCGTGTTTGACCGATCCTGCGAGACGGTGGAGTCCGCGGGGGCACGGCGTGGCGCGCAAATGGGCGTCTTGCGTTGTGACCATCCGGACATCGAAGAATTCATTCATGCCAAAGATTCTGGCGACCTGAAGAACTTCAACATCTCCGTGGGCATTACCGACGCCTTCATGCTGGCGGTCCAACAAGACGGTGACTTTGCACTGCTGCACCGGGCCGAACCAGGCGTGACCCAGAAAGCCGCGGGCGCCTACCAGGACAAGGACACCGGGCTTTGGGTGTATCGCAAGCTGCAGGCACGCACCCTGTGGGATCAGATCATGCGGTCCACCTACGACCATGCGGAACCAGGTGTCTTGTTTCTGGACCACATCAACCGGGACAACAACCTCTCCTACTGCGAAACCATTGCCGGTACCAACCCTTGCGGTGAGCAGCCACTCCCCCCTTACGGCTGCTGCTGCCTGGGCTCGATCGACCTCACCCGCTACATCGATGCACCGTTCGAGGCCAAGGCCACCTTCAACCGCGCAGCATTTTCCGAGGTCGTGCGCGTGGCCACCCGCATGCTGGACAACGTGCTGGACGTGACCGTGTGGCCACTGCCGCAGCAACAGGAAGAAGCCCGCAACAAACGCCGCGTGGGTCTGGGCTTTACCGGGCTGGGCGACGCCCTGATCATGCTCAACCTGCGCTACGACACGCAAACAGCGCGCGACATGGCCAGAGCCATTTCAGAGTTGATGCGCGACACCGCCTATGACGCCTCGGTTGAACTGGCGCGCGAGCGCGGTGCGTTCCCACTGTTCAATGCCGACCTGTACCTCAGCGGCCAGACCTTTGCCTCGCGCCTGCCCGCCGCACTGAAAGACCGCATTCGTGCCAGCGGCCTGCGCAATTCGCACCTGCTGTCCATCGCACCGACGGGCACCATCAGCCTCGCGTTTGCGGACAACGCCAGCAACGGCATTGAGCCTGCCTTCAGCTGGACCTACACCCGCAAGAAACGCATGCCGGACGGTGGCTTCAAGGAATATGCGGTGGAAGACCACGCCTGGCGTCTGTACCGCCACCTGTTCGGTGAGCATGCCGCGCTCACGCCCGCCTTTGTCACCGCGCTGGAAATGAGCGCGCAAGCGCACGAGTCGATGGTGGCCGCCGTGGCGCCCTTCATTGACACGGCTATTTCCAAAACCGTCAACGTGCCAGCGGACTACCCCTACGCCGACTTTCAGCACCTGTACATGGAAGCCTGGCAGTCCGGCCTCAAAGGCTTGGCCACCTACCGGCCCAACTCGATTTTGGGGTCCGTGCTGAGCGTGACGCCCTCCGCCCCAGCGGCAACACCCATCCAGATGGACGGCCCGAACCAGCGCCTGTCGCTGGGGAGCCTGCCCGTTCCGGTGTTGTCTTCCCTGCGCTGGCCGGGTCGACCGGAGTTGCCTGCGGGCAACCCGGCATGGACCTTCATGGTCCACCACCCGTTTGGCGACTTTGCCCTGTTTGTGGGCGAGCTGGCGCCGGAAGAAGGCGGTGCACCCAAACCTTTTGAAGTCTGGGTCAATGGCGCCGAGCAACCCCGCGGCTTGGGCGCGCTGGCCAAAACGCTGTCCATGGACTTGCGTGCCAACGACCCCGCCTGGCTGCAACTCAAACTGGACGCCCTGGCCACCGTGGCCGAAGAGCACTCGTTTGAAATGCCCTTCCCCCCGCACGGCGAAAACCGATTGTTCCCCGGTGTGGTTGCCGCCACAGCCGCCGTCATTCGCTGGCGCTGCGACCAGCTCAAAGCCCTGGCGGGCACCGACACGCCCCTGCCGACCCCGGTGGTCGACGCCATGTTCAGCCGGGGCGAGCCACAAACCGGCCCCTCGGGCACGCTGGCGTGGTCGGTGGATGTGGACAACGCCGCCACAGGCGAAGCCTTCACCGTCACATTGAAAGAAGTCAACCTGCAGGGCCATGACGGCGCTGTGGTCACCCGCCCCTGCGCGGTGGGCTTTTCAGGCAACTACCCGCGGGCGATGGATGGCCTGGCCAGGTTGTTGTCGCTGGACATGCGGGTGATCGACCCCGCATGGATTGGCATGAAACTGCGCAAGCTGCTGAACTACGCCGAGCCGCTGGGGCACTTCATGGCCTTTGTGCCGGGTCTGCCGCATGGCGAGCGGCGCCAGCAAACCTGGCCGTCCACCGTGGCCTACATTGCGCGCCTCATCATCCACCGCTACGCCATGCTGGGCGTGCTGGACGAAAAAGGCTTTCCGCTGCGCGAGATGGGTGTGCTGGATGCCCCCAAGAACCAGGAAGCCCCCACCACCATGGCCGGCAAGGTGTGCCCCGAGTGTGGCAACCCCACCGTCATCCACAAAGACGGCTGTGATTTTTGTACCGCGTGCGGCTACGTGGGCCAGTGCGGCTAAGAAAAAATCGGTCTGACGGGATAAGTACAAAAAGTACAGATGTGAAACTGATTATTTACAGAAGATGCAGCCCTCGCATTACAGATAATTTTTCCAAATACGATTTGTAAGTAGTTGTTTTTATTGGGTTATTTACTATAAAGTAAACATGTTGTTTTCCTTCTAGTAAAGATGGTGCTTGCCCATGGCTGCTTTTAATCACTTCGATCTCGCGCTGCTAAACCCTGCTTTTGATTCTCCGCTGGTAGATGTGCTGACCGAACTGGAGCACCTGCGGCGCCTGAAGCTGGCAGGCACTACACCGGCGCCAGTGTTCTTCCAGCTCAAGCGCATATTCCACATGCTGGAGAGCTTGGGCTCGGCACGCATTGAGGGCAACCACACCACACTGGCCGACTATGTGGAGAGTTCGCTGGAAGGCACTGCCACGGCGGGCGACCATCTATCGGAGATTGCCAACATTGAAGAGGCCATGGTCTACATTGAATCCGCGATGCAGCCCGGCACCGAGGTGTCAGAGCATTTCATTCGCGAATTGCACGCCCTGGCAGTGCGCAACCTGGTACGCGAAGGTGATGCAACTCCCGGCGCTTACCGCATGGGGCAAGTGCAAATCGCCCAGTCGGCGCATTTGCCGCCAGACGGCATGCTGGTGGGCGGCTACATGCAAGAGCTGGTGTCTTTCATTAACCGGGCGGACGCACCCAAGTACGACTTGATCAAGGTGGCGCTGGCTCACCACCGCTTTGGCTGGATACATCCCTTTGGCAACGGCAATGGGCGTGTGGTGCGTCTGTTGACCTATGCGCTGATGATCAAGTACGGATTCAACGTCAAGGCTGGCGGCCGGGTGTTAAACCCCACGGCGGTGTTTTGTAGCGACCGCGACCAGTATTACGCCATGCTGGCCAGTGCCGATGTAGGCACACCAGCCAAGCTGGAGCAGTGGTGCTTGTATGTCTTGCAGGGCGTGCTGACCGAGCTGAAGAAGGTGGATCAACTCACCCAGTATGACTACCTGAAAGGCAAAATTTTGGTGCCTGCGCTCACCTACGCGCGCAGCCGGGCCTTGATTACGGCGCAAGAAGAAGCGGTGTTGCTTTCCTCGGTGAAATCTGGCGTTGCCAAGGCAGCTGACCTGAGCGCGGCCATGCCGGGCATGAGCGCAGCGCAACGCACCTACCAAATTAAAAAACTGGTGGAGCGCAAGATGTTGCACCCGATTACGCTAAACGCACGCCAATACACCTTGGGCTTTGACAACAGTTACCTCATGCGCGGGGTGATTCACGCCCTTTCGCAGGAGAGTTTTATTTCTGCGCCCCTCACGGGGCAGGACCGTACCCCGTAAAAGAGGTCAGTCGCGCACCACGAGCACGGGCAGCTTGGTGTGCGACAACACCGCTTGGGTCACGCTGCCCAGCACCAGCTTCTCCAGCCCGCTGCGTCCGTGCGAGCCCATCACGATCAAATCGGCCTGCACGGCATCCGCCGTCTCCACCACACCGCGCCAGGCCGTGTGGGACTCGACCACCTGGGTGCTGACTTCAACATTCGCACCTTCAAAGGTGGTCTTGGCATCTTTGATGGCGGCATTTGCTTCGGCCGTGGCGGCGCTCAGGTACTCGGCTTGGCCGTAGGCGAAATCGGTCCCCACGCCGGTAAACGGATAGGGGTCGATGACAAAAATGGCCGTCACGCGGCTACCAAAGGCTTTGGCCATGCCAATGGCCTTGGCCACGGCCAATTGAGAGGTAGCCGAACCATCCACGGGAACGAGTATGTGCTTGAACATGATGAAGACTCCTGGTTGCATCAGCCTTCAGTGTCGGAGTGAGCGCAACAAGAAACCTTGACCGAAATCAACCTACTCGTGATCTCCCTGAAAGCTGGCGGCGCGCAGGGTCACCACCAGCGTGTCACGATGGCCGCCCTCGGTGACAGGCTGAATGGGTGTGGACTCGTGAATCACGCGGCCATCGTCCAGCAACAGCACGGACCAGGGCTCGGTCAGCGTGAAGCGCTGGCCGTTAGGCCCGGCCGCATCAAACACACGCGTCTCGCCACCCTTGACCCCCGCGCGGTCCACCATGAACACGGCGACCAGGTCCACACCATCGCGGTGCGCGCCCTCGGGCGTCGGTCGCCCAATGCCATCGGTGGTGTCAATGCGAAACTGGTGCGCCTCTACAAACCAGGGCTTGGCGCCCTTGAGCCCCGAACACACATCACCCAGCCACAGCAGCAACTGGTTCCAGACGGGCTGCGCAATCATCTCCGGCTGCATAGGCTCAAACAGCCGCTGCATGCCGCCGTGCAGCGCGTTGTACTCCACTGGCTGCCAATGCGCGCGGTGCGGCACCTGGGTCACCTGTCCGTCTTGCACGATGAAGCAAGAATGCCGACGGCGCCGGTAGCGCCCGCCATCCTTCAGAAAAGCATCGGGAGGAAGGTCCGCCCACAGCGGCCGCAGCTGTTCCAGCTGATCAAGTGCGCAGCCGCTCAAAGCGCTGACGCTGGGCGCGTCCAGCACGCCAAAACCCTGCTGCTGCAAGACGGAGCCAAGCTCAGACGGCTTGGCGAGTGAAGGGGGGGAGAAGGAAGTGGTCATTGGTTTCGAGCTTACCAAACCGGGGAGGTCTGCAAGGGATGCGAGAGTTTGCATTTAGTCGGCTCTTTTGCAGCGCAAGCGGGCATTGCCGGCACGGTTTGTGTAGGGCCGATGACACCGGGGTGGATGGCTCCGCTCATGTCCCCCGGAGCGGGCTGCGCCCGATCCTCCTCCTTGACTTCGCTGCGCCATCCACCCCGGTGTCATCGACAACCAGCCATGTTGATGCGCAATGACTCAGCAGGTAATGAACGCCAGCAACGCTTGCAGGCTCAGGACGGCAAAATCTCATCAAAGACGTCAACACCAAACACAGAAAACGCTACAAATTCAATAGCTACTCTCGCACGTCCCACCTGGGCTACAGCCCGATTTTCCATAAATCAGGACGAAATCAGAAAAACCTGACCCTCCCTCTTCCATCAGCCAGCCGCCCGCCGATTCAAGAACTCCTGACCTTCGTCAAAGTAAAGCCCGCGCAATCTCCCTATGCTGGGCCCAACTTTTTCAGGAAACACGGCATGTCTACTCTTCTCTGGTCTGATTCGCTCGCACTTGGTTTACTGTTCATGGATGACACGCACCATGAGTTTGTGGACCTGCTGGCCACGGTGGTCAATGCGTCTGACACCGACGTGCTTCCCGCTTGGCAGGTACTGATTGACCACACCGTCGATCATTTCGGGATGGAAGACCAGTGGATGCAGAGCACCCGCTTCTCATCCAGCAACTGCCATTCGATACAGCACGGCGTCATTTTGCAAGTGATGCGCGAAGGCGCCGCACGCGGCCAGGCGGGCGAACTGGGCGTGGTGCGGCAAATGGCGCATGAGCTGGGCATCTGGTTTGCGCAGCATGCGCAGAGCATGGACGCCGCGCTGGCCCTGCACTTGCGCGGCGTGGGGTATGACCCAGTCACCGGCATGGTTCATGCGCCCCAAGCGCTGCCGCTTGAAGAAATTCATGGCTGCGGCGGCTCCACTTGCTCCAGCCACGCGAGTGAGCCGGTCCATGCGGTAGAGGCTGCACAAACGGCGCGTGCCGTGGCCTGACACTGTCACGCTGCCACTGTCACGTTGGGTACCACCACGCACTCGGCTTCGGGCTAGGATGCACCGGTTTTACATTCCGGAGTTTTTGATGTCCTCACTTGCCACCCTGACCAACCACCAGATTCGACTCGCAGCCCGCCCCGTGGGCCTGCCCACGCGCGCCAACTGGCAAAGCACCACCGAGCCGGTGGCCGAGCCGGGCGAAGGCGGCATCGTGCTCAAAACCCTGGCGCTTTCGCTCGACCCCGCCATGCGCGGCTGGATGAACGAGGGCAAGAGCTACATCCCGCCCGTGGCCATTGGCGAGGTGATGCGCGCAGGCGGTGTGGGTCAGGTGATTGCATCCCACAACCCGGCCTACGCCGTGGGCGACTATGTGAGTGCCAGCCTGGGCGTGCAGGAATACCTGACGCTGGCCCCGGCCGATTTCAAACGCAACGGGGTGGTCAAAATTGACTTGCGCGTGGGCACGTTGACCCAGTGGCTCAATGTGCTGGGCATGCCGGGCATGACGGGTTACTTTGGCCTGATGGACGTGGGCCAGCCCCAGCCGGGCGAGACCGTGGTGGTGTCTGGCGCGGCCGGTGCCGTGGGGCAAACCGTGGGCCAGATGGCCAAGATCAAGGGCTGCCGCGTGGTGGGCATCGCAGGCGGTGCCGCCAAGTGTGACTGGGTGGTCAAGGAGTTGGGCTTTGACGCCTGCATTGACTACAAGGCCGGCCCCGGCGCCGTGCGCGCAGGCCTCAAAGAGCATTGCCCCCAAGGGGTGGACATTTACTTTGACAACGTGGGCGGCGACATTCTGGACGACGTGCTGGCCAAGATCAACCGCAAGGCGCGCATCATCATCTGCGGTGCCATCAGCCAGTACAACAACACCACGGCCGTGCAAGGCCCCAAGAACTACCTGAGCCTGCTGGTGAACCGCGCCCGCATGGAAGGCATTGTGGTGTTTGACTACGCCGACCGCTACCCCCTGGCCGTGGCCGAGATGGCGGGCTACCTGAAAGATGGCCGGATGAAGAGCAAGGAAGATGTGGTTCAGGGGCTGGACACCTTCCCCGAGGCGCTCACCAAGCTCTTCACGGGCGAGAACTTTGGCAAGCTGGTGTTGCAGGTGGCGACGAGTTAAGCCATCTGAACGCTATCAAATTAATAGCTACATGTGCACGATCTACCTGGGCTAGCGGCCAGTTTTCTATAAATTCTGGCTGACTCAGTCCACCAGCGTGCTGTAAACCAGATCGCGGAACAGCATGCGGTAGTACTCACGCTGGTTGGGCGCCTGCAGCATCAGGCAGGCGAACATGTCTTCAGCCGGGTCCACAAAGAAGGTGGTGCCCGCCATGCCGCCCCAGAAATACGTGCCGACCGAGCCCGGCACGCTGTCCACGCCCAGGCTGCGGCGCACCGCAAACCCCAGTCCAAAGCCATGCCCCCGGGGCAGCAGGCTGCGGGATGACCCGCTGTTCACCGGGATGTCGCCCAGGTGGTCGGCGGTCATGAAGTCCACCGTGCGCGGGCCCAACAGGCGCACGCCCTCCAGCTCACCCTTGTTCAGCATGAACTGCAGGAACCGCGCATAGTCGCTGGCGGTCGAGGCTAGGCCGCCGCCGCCGGACTCCAGCGCCGCGTCTTCGCGCACATCAATGACGCGCATTTGTATGCCGCCCTCAGGGTCGCGGGCAAAGGGCTCGGCAATGCGGGCATGGTGCTCGGGGGGCACGGTGAACCAGGTCTCATGCATGCCCAGGGGCTTGAAAATGTGCTCGGTCAGAAAGGCGCCCAGGGTCTGGCCGCTGACGACCTCAACCACGCGGCCCAGCACGTCGGTGGCACGGCCGTATTCCCACACGGTGCCGGGCTCGAACATCAGGGGCAAGCCAGCCAGTGTGTGGGCAAACTCGGCGTTGCTGCGCTCGCGCGAGCCGATGCGGGTTTGGGCATATTGACGCTGCACCGGGGCGCTGCCCATGAATTCATAGGTCAGGCCCGCTGTATGGCGCAGCAGGTCTTGCACGGTAGCGGGCTGCCGCACCGCCTGTAGCTCCAGCTTGCCATCCACCATGTGGGCCACTTGCTGTGCCGCAAACTCAGGCAGGTACTTGGCCACCGGCTCATGCAGCAGCAGCTTGCCCTGCTCCATCAGCATCATGGCCGCCACCGACACGATGGGCTTGGTCATGGAGTAAATGCGAAAAATGGCGTCACGCGGCATGGCCGTGCCGGTGGCAGGGTCCAGCGCACCCACGCTCTCAAACAGTGCGAGTTTTCCGTGCCGGGCAATCAGGGCCACGGCACCGGGCAGGCGCTGGCGCTCAACTTCAGATTGCAGCACCTCCATCAGGCGCTGGGTGCGCTGGGGGCAGAGTCCGGCGTCTGCGGGCAGCGCGGTCTCCAACGTCTGGCTGGCGGATTGGGCAGGAGGGGTGTTAGGGCTTGAATTCATCTCAGTTCTCCAATAGCCTGCCATTCTCGCGTGAAACGGGCTAGGACTTGCCTTCGGCTTCCTGCAAAGCCCGCCACATCACTTTGCCTGCACCGCTCTTGGGCAGTGCCTCCACAAACTGCACCATTCGGGGTACTTTGTAGACCGCCATGTTGTCGCGGCACCAGTCGATGATGTCCTGCTCGCTCACCAAATCCCGGTGCGATGGCCTAAGCACAATCACCGCCTTGACCGACTCGCCCCGGTAGCTGTCCTTGGTAGAAATAATGCAGGCCTCCTGCACCGCCGGGTGGCGGAACATCAAGGCCTCCACCTCGGCTGGCCAGACTTTGAAGCCGGACGCATTGATCATGCGTTTGAGCCGGTCGGTCAGGAAAAAGTAGCCGTCGGCGTCGACATGGCCAAGGTCACCCGTGCGGAAAAAGCGTTTGCCCTCCAGTTCGAAAAATGCCGCTTCGGTGGCGTCCGGGCGCTTCCAGTAACCCTGAAACACCTCGGGGCCGTGCGTCACGATCTCGCCTTGCTCGCCCACCGGCATCTCCAGCAAGGTGTCGGGGTCCACCACCCGGGAGTCCGTGCTCATGAAGGGAATGCCCAGACACTGCTGCTTGGGAGCATCGGGTGGGTTGGCGTGCGAGGGGCCGCTGGTTTCGGTCAGCCCATACCCTTCCACATAACGCAGGCCAAACTGCTCCAGCAGCCGTTGGGCCACAGCCTGCGGCATGGCGGCCCCTCCGCCACCGATGTAGACCAGGCTGGTAAGGTCGTATTGATTGAAGTTGGGACTGCCGAGCAGATCAATCACCATGGTCGGGATGTTGGTCCAGTAGGTCACCTGCCAGCGCGAGATCAGGCGCCCCGCCAGCTCGCGATCCCAGCGCGGCATCATCACCAGCGTGGCACCGCTGCGGATGCTGGTGTGCATCAGGCTCACCATGCCGGTGATGTGAAACATGGGCACCACGGTCAACACCACGTTGTCCGCCGAGCCATTGGCCCACAGGCTGCTGGCAATCGCGTTGTGCATGATGCTGCTGTGCGTGTGCCTGCAGCCTTTGGGCAAGCCGGTGGTGCCGCTGGTGTAGGGCAGCAGGGCCAGATCAGTCGGCCCCACCGACAAGACGGGCGCCTGTTCGGTGGTGTTCAAGGCATCGTTCCAACTCGTCACCTGGCCGTCTTGCAATGCAGGGAATGCATGGCGGGTCAGCAGCCAATCGGCCCACGTCGCGGGCGGCGCGTCGTCACCCGAGACTGTGGCGTCAAACGCATCGGTGAAGTGCGTCACCAGCAGGTGCTTCAAGCGCTGCGCAGGTGCCAGGGCATCACTGGCGCGCGCCAGCTCGGCGGCCAGATCGGCCGTGGTGATGGCCACCTGGGTGTCGGGGTCGGTGATGTAGTGCTTGAGTTCCTCGGCCCGGTTCATGGGGTTGACCGGCACCACCACGGCATTGGCCCGCAGAATCGCAAAGTGGGCCATTACCAGCTGCGGGCAGTTCTGCATGCTGAGCACCACCCGGTCACCCTTTTTGACCCCCAGCCCATGCAAACAGGCTGCCAGGCGCTCCGCTTTTTGCAGCACCTCGGCATAGGTATAGACGCGGCCAAAAAAGACCAGCGCCGCCTTGTCCGGATAACGCCGGGCACTGGTTTCCAGGTTGTCCCACAAGGAGGTTGCCGGCAAGGTAATGGCATGGGGCAATCGCTTGGGCCACCATGCATGGTGCGCGCGCAGTGCAGCTTTGGGTTGGGCGGCCGGGGACGTTGAAGAGATATCCATAGGGCGTGACTTTCCTGATCTGACGATAACAAGGACTCGATTCGGTGCGAAGGCCGAGGATACGGGAGCCGGCAGCGAACCGAGCGCACACCATGTCGCCGTCGAGACCTCGCGTGGCCTTCTGTTTGCACCGCTTGCGGGCAGTGGGCACTGGCATGGATCCTGCTATTTGACTAAGTCGAGTTAAACCCACGCTGATCAAGTTATGAATTTTTTGCATGGGTTTGTAGAGTAAACCCCGATGCCCGGGTAATATCACTGACGCTAAAGTCAGTCACCGGATTTAGTCTGCAGCAAACTGTAGTCCTCCGCTTTTAAACGTTTTATTTGGAACTTCATCAATGAACATAAACAAGCTCAAAGTCATCGCCGCGATCGTGGCTTCGGTTGGCGCGGTCATGGCAGCCCCAGCTCACGCAGGCAAGACACTGGACGGTATCAAGTCCCGTGGTCAGGTGGTTTGCGGCGTGAACACCGGCTTGGCCGGGTTTGCAGCAGCGGACTCTGCCGGCAAGTGGTCTGGCCTGGACGTGGATGTGTGCCGCGCACTCGCTGCCGCCACTTTGAGCGACCCCGAGAAAGTCAAATACGTTCCCCTGAACGCCCAGCAACGCTTCACCGCCCTGCAATCCGGCGAGGTCGATGTGCTGGCCCGCAACACCACATTCACCCTGACGCGTGATGCCTCCTTGGGTCTGCACGACACCGTCACCAACTACTACGACGGCCAGGGCTTCATGGTCACCGTCAAGAGCAAGATCAAGAACGCCAAGCAGCTCAAGGGCCAAACCGTGTGCGTGCAGTCCGGCACCACCACCGAGAAGAACCTGACCGACTACTCCAAGGCCAACGGCCTGGGCATCAAGCCGGTCGTGTTTGAAAAACTTGAAGCCGCTGAAAATGCTTACTTCACCGGACGTTGCATTGCCTACACCACTGACGCATCCGGCCTGTCCGCGACGCGCAGCAAAGTGGCTAAAGACCCCAAAGAACACATCATCCTCTCCGACCTCATCTCCAAGGAACCCCTCGGACCGATGGTTCGCCGTGGTGATGACGAGTGGTTCGCCATCGTCAAATGGGTGATGTACGGCATGCTCGAAGCTGAAGAATATGGCGTGACCCAAGCCAACGTGGACAAGATGAAGCTCAGCACCGACCCCGTGGTTCAGCGTCTGCTCGGTGGCGGCAATGAAGACACCGGCAAATTGCTGGGTCTGGACAAAGAGTGGCTGGCACGGGTCATCAAGGCTACGGGCAATTACGGCGAAAGCTTTGAGCGCAATGTCGGACCTTCGTCCCCACTGGGTCTCCCACGTGGCTTGAACAACCAGTGGAACAAGGGCGGCCTGATGTACGCCTACCCCGTTCGTTAATTTCGAACTGATCGAAAGCTTTTAACGAAGCTGCTGCCAGTACAAGCTACTTGTACTGGCAGTATTTTTTTGTTTTCCTGATTTTTATACCGATGCTGTTTGAGAGCGCATACCCATGACTCCAAAGTCCCCCCCTAAAAAGAAAAGCTGGTCCTGGCGCAGTCAGGCGTTCAGAGGCTTTCTGTACCAACTGGTCGCCATCGGCGTGATCATTGCGGTTGTCTGGTTTCTCGCGCACAACACGCTGAACAACATGAAGATCCGCGGTATTCAAAGCGGATTTGATTTTTTGACCGGCCCTGCCGGCTTTGACATTGGCGAGAGCCTGTACCCCTTTGATTCCGCACAGCCCTACTGGCAGGCGTTTCTGGTCGGCTTGACCAACACCCTGCGCGTGGCGATTCTGGGCATTATTTTGACCACCATTCTGGGCACCTTGCTGGGCGTGGGCCGGTTCTCACGCAATGCGCTGGTGCGCGGCGTGTGTTATGGCTATGTCGAATTTTTCCGCAATGTGCCCGTGCTGCTGCAATTGCTCATGTGGTACCTGCTGTTCACCGAAGTGCTTCCTGCCGCCTCGGAAGCCTGGACCGTGGGCCCCTTCTTCCTGAGCAAGGGTGGCCTTAGTTTCCCGATACCCATCTGGGCCACGGGCCAGTTGTGGGCGCTGTTTGGCTTGCTGGCCGGTGTGGCACTGGTCGTGGTTTATCGCAAGTGGGCCACTCGAAGTTTTGAGGCAACAGGACAGCTCAAAAGCATGTTCTGGGTACCCGTCGCTATTTGCGTGGCAGCGAGCCTGGTGGGCTGGCTGGCCGGAGGGGCACCCACCGCGCTGGACTATCCAAAGATGGGCGAGTTTGCCATTGAGAACGGGGGCTCGCTGACGCCTGAGTTTCTGTCCGTACTGCTCGGCTTGACCGTGTACACGGCAGCCTTTGTGGCCGAAGTGGTTCGCTCCGGCATTCAGTCGGTGGCGCGCGGCCAGGGTGAAGCGGCCGCCGCGCTGGGCTTGAATCCGCGCCAGTCCATGCGTCTGGTCATGCTGCCCCAGGCGTTGCGCGTGATCATTCCGCCCATGACCAACCAGTTTTTGAACCTCACTAAAAACTCGTCGCTGGCCGTGGCCATTGGCTACCCGGACGTGGTGTCCATTGCCAACACGGCCCTGAACCAGACCGGCCGCGCCGTGGAATGTATTTCCATCGTGATGCTGGTGTACCTGACGACCTCGCTCACCACCTCCTTGCTGATGAATTGGTACAACAACCGCTCAGCGATTCAAGAGCGCTAAGCCGACAAACATCATGACTGCACAATCCTTCAAACCCATTGATCCCCGACCGGCCCCGGTGAAAACCGAAGGCTTGGTCGCCTGGATTCGCTTCAATCTTTTTGGCGACCTGACCACGTCCTTGATGACGATCGTCATTGGCGGGGCATTTTTGTACCTGATACCCCAATTTCTCAGCTGGGCGATCTTTCGGGCCTCCTGGGCCCCGGACTTCAACGCCTGCCGCGTTGAAGGCGCGGGCGCCTGCTGGGGCGTGGTGACCGAAAAGTACCGCATCATCCTGTTTGGCCGCTACCCTTTTGAGGAGCAATGGCGGCCGCTGGTGGCCACCCTGCTCATGCTGGGCCTGCTCATAGCGAGTTGCACACGGGCCTTCTGGCACACGTGGCTGGCCTTGGTGTGGGTCGTTGTTCTGGCGACGTTTTTTGCACTGATGTACGGCAATGTGCTGGGGCTGACCAAGGTGGAAACCGATCGCTGGGGCGGCTTGCCACTGACGATTTTGCTGGCCTCCCTGTCCATGGTGATGGCGTTCCCGATCGCGCTGGTCGTGGCACTGGGGCGCCGCTCCAAGCTGCCCGCGATTCGCACGTTCTGCACCATCTATGTCGAGTTGATTCGCGGTGTGCCACTGATCTCGGTGCTCTTCATGGCCTCTTTCATGTTCCCCTTGTTCATGCCCGAGGGCTTCACGATTGACGTGCTGATCCGCGTGCTGGTGGGCATCACGCTGTTTGCCGCGGCCTACATGGCAGAAGTCATTCGTGGCGGTCTGCAAGCCATTCCCAAGGGCCAGATTGAGGCGGCGGCCACCCTGGGCCTGTCCTACTGGCAGACCCAGGGCAAGATTGTGCTGCCCCAGGCGCTGGCCATGGTGGTGCCCAGCATCATGAACAACTTCATCTCGACCTTCAAGGACACCTCGCTCGTGACCATTGTGAGCCTGTATGAACTGACTGGCGCCCTGTCACTGGCCTTGAACTCGGACTCCGACTGGCGGCCGTTCAAGATCGAGGGCTACCTCTTCATCGCCCTGATTTACTTCATTTTTTGCTTCTCCATGTCCCGCTACAGCATCTGGGTGGAAAAGCAGGTCAACCGGGGCAAACAGCGCTAAGGCGCATCTGCCCCTGCGCGTTAGCGGCTCATCAAAACAAACAACTCATCGATCATCATGTCTGAACCCATCATCAAATTCGACAAGCTCAACAAGTGGTACGGCAACAACTTCCACGTCTTGCGCGATATTGACCTCAACGTCACCCCCGGCGAGCGCATCGTGATCTGCGGCCCCTCGGGCTCCGGCAAGTCAACCCTGATTCGCTGTATCAACCGTCTGGAAGAACACCAGGCCGGCCATCTGTATGTGGACGGGGTCGAGGTCACCGACGACGTCAAGGCCATCGACGACATCCGCAAAAAAGTGGGCATGGTGTTCCAGCAGTTCAACCTGTTCCCCCACCTCACCGTGCTGGAAAACCTGACGCTCTCGCCCATGTTTGTGGGCAAGATGCCCAAGAAGGACGCCGAAGAAAAGGCCATGATCCAGCTCAAGCGTGTGCGCATTGCCGAGCAGGCGGGCAAGTACCCGCTGCAGCTCTCGGGCGGTCAGCAGCAGCGCGTGGCCATTGCCCGGGCCCTGTGCCTGAAACCCAAGATCATGTTGTTCGACGAGCCCACCTCGGCGCTGGACCCCGAGATGATCAAGGAAGTGCTGGACGTGATGATCGAGATGGCCAGCGGCGGCATCACCATGCTGTGCGTCACGCACGAGATGGGCTTTGCCAAAGCAGTGGCGGACCGGGTCATCTTCATGGATCAGGGCCAGATCGTCGAGCAGAACAACCCGCACGACTTCTTCAACAACCCGCAAAACGAGCGCAGCAAAGACTTCTTATCCAAAATCCTGGGACATTGATTCACCCGGCTCGGGAACTTTACGGCGGGCGGCATATCATTACCTTATGCGCCTGCTGATTCTCATTTTCATGATCGCCCTGCTGCCTCTGCGCGGCTGGGCTGGCGACGCAATGGCGCTGGATATGGCATCGAGCCACCTGACTGCTACAAGTAATATAGCTACTCCCGCAGACTACACGGGAGCTAGCGGCCTTTTTATTATAAATTCTTCGCCTGTCCATACAGAATGCCCCGGGCATCTTGATGCAACGACGGACATCCCGGCAGCCGCCCCCATGGCTTCCGGCAACAACGACGATGGCCAGTGCAAGAGCTGTAGCGCCTGCCAGATGTGCCATACCGTGGCCCTGACCGCCCCCGTTTTCACCGCGCCAGAAGCCACCCCGCATCACCTGCAACGCCCGTTGGGGGGCCAGTCTTTTGCCAGCGCACTGGCGGCGCTGGGCTTCAAACCACCGATTTCCTGAACCTGACGCCACAGGTCCGTCTACCTTTTGCATCTGTCAAAAGGGCGGGATGGCCTTCCAGGTGATGCTTGCGTCACCGGTTCAATTGTTCAGGAGTCTTCCTTGAAAAAAATGTTAGTGATTGCGTGGGCTGCGGCCTGCACGCAAGGTGCGTCGTATGCGCAGACCAGCGCCTACGACCCCGATGTCAAACCCACGGACTGGGTCCGTGCCAATGCGGACACGGGCCGCCATCTGCGCGGCCATATAGATATTTTGAAGGCCGAAACCCAGGACAGCGCCGGGCAGGGATTGTCTGAAAAATCCGTTAAACAGTTGACGCCCGCCCACGCCATACAACTGGCACTGGCGGCCAGGCCCGAACTGTTTGCCAGCGCCACCCTGAATGCATTCGAGCGTGCCCAGTCCAACGCGCGCGTGCTTCAACTCAGCCACCGGGTGAATCGCGCCTGGATCGATGCCGTGTCAGCCGGTCAAAGCCTGATCTACCTGCGCGATGTGCACGAGGCCGCCCAGACTGCGGTTGAACTGGCCCGCCGCATGGCCAGCGTAGGCAACTGGAGCAAGGCGCAAATGATGCAGGAGCAACGGGTGCTGTCAGACGCCACGGTCCAGCTGGCCCAGGCGCAGCAACAGGCCTTTGGCGCCCGGGAAAACCTGATTCGCCTGCTGGGGCTGTCAGGCGCGGCGGCCGAGTTTTCCCTGCCTCCCAAGCTGCCTGAATTGCCGACCCTGCTGCTGCCTGAGTGTGACATGGAAGCGACCGCCCTCCAAAACAAGCCGGAACTGCTGCTGGTCCGCCAACGCGCCCAAATGGATCTCAAAGGGATCCGCCCCCAGGACATGCAGCGCTGGACACAGGCCTCAGACGCGGCCGTGCCTGCCCTGCCGGACGCTGGACCGGTCACCTTGTTGTCACAAGCCCCCGTGCTGGACCTGCGCCTGGCAGGCTTGAGCGAGACTGTGGAGCGCGCGGCGCATTCGCAGGCCGCCGTTAACGCCCTGACCGCGACCACGCGCAGTCTGGCACGCGAGGCTTACTTTCGCTACCGCACCGCCCATGACCTCGCACGTCATCAGCGCGACGAGGGCGTGCGGCTTAACACCGCCCTGCAGGAAGAAACACAGGCGCGCTACAACGGCATGCTGCAAAGCACCTGGGACCTGCTGGCCAGCGCCCGAAGCCGCGTGCAAAGCATGAACACAGCCCTGCAGGCCCAGCGCGATTTCTGGCTGGCCCACACCGACCTGCAATGGGTCATGGCGGGCGGCGAGCCCAGCTTCACGGCCGACGCCACCACCACTGGCGCGAGCGCCTCTACCCCCAAGGGACACTGATGAACATGAACCGTCGTCATTTTTTCAACCAGGCGGCCATGACGGCTGTCGCCACCGCCAGCGTGAGCCGGGTCGCCATGGCCGCCCTGCCCGAACCGGTGACCATGACCCAGGCCAGCACCGCACCACCCCTTGTGCCCCAGACCGGCAGGCCCTACAACCCGGTTGTCACCCTCAACGGCTGGACCTGCCCCTGGCGCATGAACCAGGGCGTGAAAGAGTTTCATCTGGTGGCCGAGCCCGTGGTACGCGAGATTGCCCCAGGCATGAAAGCCACCCTGTGGGGCTACAACGGCCAGAGCCCCGGCCCCACCATTGAAGTGGTCGAAGGCGACAGGGTGCGGGTGTTCGTCACCAACAAGCTGCCCGAGCACACCACCATGCACTGGCACGGCCAGCGACTGCCCAATGGCATGGATGGTGTGGGTGGCCTGACGCAGCCGCAAATTCCGGTGGGCAAAACCTTTGTCTATGAGTTTGTGGCACGCCGCCCCGGCACCTTCATGTACCACCCGCACGCGGATGAAATGACGCAGATGGCCATGGGCATGATGGGCTTCTGGGTGACCCACCCCAAGGCCAAACACCCGCTGATTGACGAGGTGCAACGCGACTTCTGCTTCCTGCTCAACGCCTATGACGTGGAGCCCGGCGCCAGCACCCCCAAGGTCAACACCATGCTGGACTTCAATCTGTGGACCTGGAACAGCCGCGCGTTCCCCGGGATTGACTCGCTCAACGTGCGGCTCGGCGACAAGGTGCGCATCCGTGTCGGCAACCTCACCATGACCAACCACCCGATTCACCTGCATGGTCACGAATTTGCCGTCACCGGCAGCGACGGCGGGCCGTGGCCCATGGCCACCCGGTGCCCGGAGGTGACGGTGGATGTCGCGGTGGGCCAGATGCGGCAACTGGAGTTTGTGGCCGACGAGGAAGGCGACTGGGCTTTTCACTGCCACAAGAGCCACCACACCATGAACCCCATGGGCCACACCGTGCCCACCATGATTGGCGTGGACCACCTCGGCCTGGTGAAGAAAATCCAGAAACTCGCGCCCGACTACATGGTGATGGGCGAGCGCGGCATGGCCGACATGGGCGAGATGGAAATGCCCCTGCCCGACAACACCCTGCCCATGATGACCGGCACCGGCCCCTACGGCCCGGTCGAGATGGGCGGCATGTTCAGCACCCTCAAGGTGCGCAAGGACCAGAAGCCGGGCGACTACAAAGACCCCGGCTGGTTCAAGCAGCCCGCAGGCACCCAGGCGTTTGAATGGACGGGGGCGCTGCCCGCCGCCCGGGCCACATCGGCCCCAGGCAACACGGCGGGCAGCGCCCCCGTTGTCGAGTTGCGGGTTAAAAAACCAGACAGCAACACCCACAAACACTGACACATTGAAAATACCCATGAAAAAAACGACTCTGACCTTGCTCGCCATTCTGGCCGCAGCGACCAGCCCCCTGGCCGTCGCCCATGGCGATGCAGCCCACATGAAAAAAACCACTGCCGTCAAAAAAGAGCAAACCGACTGGGGCATCGCAGGCGATGCCAAAGCCGTCAAACGCACGGTCACGCTGACCATGTCAGACGCCATGCGCTTCACCCCTGACGTCATCCACGTGAAGCAAGGTGAAACCCTCAAGCTCGTCATCAACAACGGGGGCGCCATGCTGCACGAGTTGGTCATTGGCACACCGCAGGTGCTGGAAGAACACGCCGCGCTGATGGTCAAGTTCCCCAACATGGAGCACGACGAGCCCTACATGGCGCACGTGGCCAGTGGTACCCGCGGCGAGATGATCTGGACCTTCAACCGCACGGGTGACTTCGACTTTGCCTGCCTGATCGCGGGTCACTTCCAGGCTGGCATGGTCGGCAAAATTCACGTGGCCTCCCGCAAATAAATCTTTTGAACAAGGAACTCATCATGCAAAGACGCTCCCTTCTCCAGGCACTCGCCATGCTGCTGGGCACGACTGCTGCAGTCGCCCCTGCATTCGCACTCACCCCGGCCAAAACGGTGGTGGAGGTATGGAAAACACCCGCCTGCGGCTGCTGCCATGACTGGATCAAGCACCTCGAAACAAACGGCTTTGAGGTCAAGACCCACGACGTCAGTGATGCAACGAAACGAGCCACCCGCACCCAGCTGGGTCTGGCGGACAAATACGGTTCTTGCCACACGGCGCTGATCGGCGGCTACGTGGTGGAGGGACATGTGCCCGCCGCCGACATTCGCCGCTTGCTGAAAGACCGCCCGACTGCGCTGGGCCTGGCCGTGCCCGGCATGCCGGTCGGCTCACCCGGCATGGATGGCCCCGACTACAAGGGCCACAAAGACGCCTACGCCGTCTTGCTGGTGCAGCGCGATGGGGGCTCATCTGTTTATACAAGCTATTCTTAAAGGAGTCTGCGTCATGAAATACCTGTCACCCTCCATGGTGCTCGCCCTGCTGGCAATCACCCAACCAAGCCTCGCACAAAGTCAAACCGATGCCCATGCCGCCCACCACCCGGACGTGGCCACCGCTGCCCCGACGGCCGACATGACGGACGGTGAAGTCCGAAAAGTGGACAAAACCGCCCGCAAGCTCACGCTGAAACACGGCCCCATCAAAAACCTCGACATGCCCGGCATGACGATGGTGTTCCAGGTCAAAGATGCGACCCTGCTCGACAAACTGGCCGCGGGCGACAAGATCGTGTTCACCGCTGAGGAACAACAAGGCGCGTATGTGGTCACCGCGGTAGAAAAAGTCTCCGTCCAATAAAGCGCAGCACAACTGTCGCGGGCGTCAGCCTATGGACGCGGATAATGGCCGGGACATGAACACTACAAAGCTCTCGGCAGGCGCTATCACGGATGTGGCTGGCATTGAAGTCGGACATTTCACTGACACGCGCCGCCCGACCGGCTGCTCGGTCATCATCACCCGCGACGGCGCTGTGGCCGGGGTGGATGTGCGGGGCGCCGCGCCCGGTACCCGCGAGACCGATCTTCTGCACCCCTCCAATCTGGTGGACCGCATTCACGCGGTCCTGCTTTCAGGCGGTAGCGCCTGGGGACTGGATGCCGCCAGCGGCGTGATGCAATGGCTTGAAGAGCACAACATCGGATTGCCGGTGGGCTTTGGCCTCGTGCCCATCGTGCCGGCCGCCGTTCTGTTTGACCTGCCCGTCGGTGACGCCAAAATCCGGCCCGATGCCCAGGCCGGTTATCAGGCTTGTGTGGCGGCCTGTCGCAGCGCGCCCGCCGAAGGCAGTGTCGGTGCCGGCGCCGGGGCGCTGGTGGGCAAGATATTTGGCCTTGATCGCGCCATGCGCGGCGGTATTGGCACCGCGTCGCTCACGGTGGACGGCATCACAGTGGGTGCGATCGTGGCCTGCAATGCGATGGGCGACGTCATCAACCCGGCGACGGGTCAGATCATTGCCGGCGCCCGAACCAGCGACGGCGCGCACTTGGTGAACGCCCGCAAGGCCCTGCTGGCAGGAGAATTTCCACTACCGGTGCTGGCCGGGACCAACACCACCATCGGCGTGATTGCCACCGATGCCATCCTGACCAAAGCACAGGCGCACCGCTTGGCACAGGTGGCCCATGACGGCCTCGCCCGCAGCATCAACCCGGTTCACACCCTGTCAGACGGTGATACCTTGTTTGCATTGGGAACCGGCAAATCGGGCACAACAGCAAGCATGTTGCGCTTGAGCGTGATGGCGGCCGAGGTGACCGCACTGGCCGTCGTGCGTGGCGTGCTGGCGGCACGAGCCGTCCATATCGGTGGCCAGGTGTGGCCTGCCGCCGCAGACAGGCAGCCAGTAATTGCTGCCCAGTGAGGAATCCTCCCAAAATCTTGATTGGCTGAGTACTGGCAAGGCCGATCTCGGATTTGTCCAGAGTCGAACCGGTCTGGCTTTTCTATCGGACCGACGCAGCTCAGCAGGCAGTGGCGTGCCCAGCCTGATGTTGATGGACTTTGCGCAACGGCATCCCGTTGATGCAGAGATACCTGCCTTTTTCCTACGCCAACCTGATGAAACGTATGTGGCTGGCACTGGGCATCATCATTGCCATGCTGCTGCCACTGAGCCGAATCGGCCAAAGCGCTGGCAGAAGAACTTGACCGGCTCGAGACCCGGGTGGGCAAAATCACAGTGCCCCTATCCTACGCAGACGAGTTGTACGCACAGCGAAACCACATTGAGCTGGTCCGCCAGCGACTTCTCAGGGCCTGAGGTCCTGGCTGTTGAGCCAGGCCGTTTGAGTTGGAATGGGGTTGGCCTGACTTCGCAGTTACTTCAGTGCTTTGAACCTCATCCGCTTGGGTTTTGCACCCTCTTCGCCCAAACGTTTTTTCTTGTCGGCTTCGTATTCCTGGTAGTTGCCGTCAAAGAAAGTCCACTGGCTGTCACCCTCGCAAGCCAGGATGTGGGTCGCAATACGGTCCAGGAACCAGCGATCGTGGCTGATGACCATGAGCGATCCGGCAAACTCCAGCAAGGCATCTTCCAGCGCACGCAAAGTTTCCACGTCCAGATCGTTGGACGGCTCATCGAGCATCAGGACGTTGCCACCGGCGATCAGAGTTTTAGCCAGATGCAAGCGTCCGCGCTCGCCGCCGGAGAGCGTACCGACGCGTTTTTGCTGGTCCGATCCGTTGAAGTTGAAACGGCCGCAATAAGCCCGGCTGGCCATCTGGAATTTGCCGACATTCAGAATATCCAAACCGCCGGAGACATCCTCCCAAACCGTTTTTTCGTTGGCCAGATCGTCACGATTCTGGTCGACAAACGCCATCTTGACGGTGGCGCCAATCTTCACTTCGCCGCTATCAGGCTGCTCTTTGCCCGCGATCATGCGAAACAGCGTCGATTTACCGGCGCCATTGGGGCCAATAATGCCGACGATGGCACCCGCGGGCACTTTGAAACTCAGGTTATCGATGAGCATCCGATCGCCAAACGACTTGCTGACGTTGGTGAACTCAATGACTTCATTGCCCAGGCGGTCTGCCACGGGGATGAAGATTTCATTGGTTTCGTTGCGTTTCTGGTACTCGAAATCCGACAGTTCTTCAAAGCGGGCCAAACGGGCCTTGCTTTTGGCCTGGCGGGCCTTGGGGTTCTGGCGTGACCATTCAAGCTCTTTCTTGAGCGCTTTGGCACGGGATTCTTCGCCCTTTTGCTCCTGCACCAGGCGCTCCTGCTTTTGCTCAAGCCAGGAGCTGTAGTTGCCCTTGTAGGGCATGCCGTTGCCGCGGTCGAGTTCCAGAATCCACTCTGCCGCGTTATCCAGAAAGTAACGATCGTGGGTGATGGCCACCACGGTGCCAGGGTAGCGCTGCAGAAACTGCTCCAGCCAGTCCACCGACTCAGCATCCAAGTGGTTGGTGGGCTCATCCAACAACAACATGTCAGGTTTGGACAGCAGCAGGCGGCACAGCGCCACGCGACGCTTTTCACCGCCTGACAGCTGGCCGACCTTGGCATCCCACGGGGGCAGCCGCAAAGCGTCTGCCGCAATCTCAAGCTGGTGCTCGGAGTCAGTACCGGCGCTGCCAATAATGGCTTCCATCTTGGCTTGCTCTTCAGCGAGCGCATCAAAATCCGCATCTTCCTCGCCGTAAGCGGCGTAGATTTCTTCCAGACGGGCTTTGGCCGTGAAGACGTCACCCATGCCCGCTTCAACGCTTTCGCGCACGGTTTGCTCGGGATCCAGCTGAGGCTCCTGCGGCAGGTAGCCGATATTGAGACCCGCCATAGGCATGGCTTCGCCTTCAAACTCCTTGTCGACACCCGCCATGATCTTGAGCAAGGTGGATTTGCCAGAACCGTTGGTTCCCAGCACGCCAATCTTGGCGCCGGGGAAGAAACTGAGGGAAATGTCTTTGAGAATGAACTTTTTCGGCGGAACGATCTTGCCGAGGTGGTTCATGGAGAAAACGTATTGAGCCATGGGTCTTGCGATGTATTTGGGGATGTAAATACAGCATTATCGGCGCTTGGCCCGCCGTCACCTCGCCCGGAGCCCGGTTTAGGGCGGTGGAGCCACTTGCCCCATCTCATTTTGCAGTGCAGTCCGGGCCACGGCATCCAGTGCGTTTTCGACAATGTGACCGTCTGAGACGACGCGAACACGGCCGTGCATGCGCAAGCGCTCCAGCGAGCGACGCGACATGGTGTGCGCCATGCCCCCCCGGGAAACAAACATGAAAAGCGTCCGGTGCGGGCTGGCCCAAGTCAGTTGCGCACGCAACCACGCGCCATTCACAATCAAATCCACCCAGAGGCCGGTTTTGAAGTTGCCCACCGACATGGGAATCTGGGCCGCCTCATCGGCTGGTTCGGTATCCACGGTTAGATCAGACAGGTCGGGGCCTCCCTCGTCCGCAGGCCAAAAGCTGGTCGCGCCAATGGAATCGGACCAGTCCGACGAATGGACGGATTCAAGGGCCACTTCGATGGCCGCCGTGATCGGACTTTCAGTCTCAGGCGGCAAGGACGCCGCAGGGCCTTCGAAGGCTTTTTCGTGGATGGAAATCAGGGCATCAAAAAAAACAGGAATTCGCTCTGGCGGGTACTGAATGAGCTGCAAACCCTGGCGCAGCTTGACCAGCAAATGAGGCACCAGTTGCACAAGCCGGGACCGGTTGCGGCGAGCCAGACGGATTTGCACACTCCAGATCAGCTCATCAGCCAGTGCCAGATAACCACCTGGATCGGTATCTCCATCATTGCAGCTCAATTGCGACTCGGCCACCACCTGCGCCCATGGCCCCCGCAAAAATGCGGAGATCAGTTCAGGCGTTTCGGTATTTCTCTGCCGCTGCAGGAATTCATCGGCCAAACGCTGGGCCAACAAGTACCGTTGCTCCACGTGCAGAAGCACTCTGGCGGCTTCTTCATGCTCCTTGCGGTGCGCCTCCTCACCCTGCGCCCAACCGATTTCCAGGCCGCGCAGCGCCTGCTCAAACGCCGCGGCATCGCCCTCGCCGCAGGTCAAGAGGCGGACAGCTTCTGAAATCGATTTGAAAAACCACGCAAAACCCGCATCACTCTCTGCCGCAAACCCCAGGCTGCGGTTGGTCAAGCGGTCCAGAAACTGACGGGCTGGGTGTTGCCGGTCACTGAAAAAACGCGGATCGGAATGGGCCAGCGCCAGCAACAGCGGCTCCAGCGTCTGAATCAGCTCGCGCACGATGACAAGCAGCCGCTTGTCCTGCGCCAGGTTGTCCAGCATCATGCGCACCACTTCCTCGCCCAGTTGTTTTCCCAAGTGGCTGGACTGGCTGGCCGACGGCTCAGAGCAAACACCCAGGAGGTCTGCCTGTGCCGCTTGGTCACTGGTACGACTGGCACGCAATGCCAGCCGCTTCATCATGGGTTCGACCAGCTTCATGTCCTCCAGCCCAATCAGCGAAGCCGGTACCGTGTGCAAAAAGTCTTGCGGACCGGATGCACTTTCAAACTCGCCCGACAGCAATTTGCGAAGTTTGTCCAGCGTCACCAACGTGCGGGACACCGACGACTCGGCGTCCTTTTGACGCGTCACCACGCCCAGGTTTGGACGCCCAAGTGGCAATACCGGCTCAATGCCCTGGGAGCGCAACCAATCGGCCACCTCACGGTAGAGCTGACGAAGGCTGACGCCCAGCAGGCCTGCCGCCGGTTTGATCAAGGCCGCACGGGCAGACTCATCGGGCGCATGCTGCGCCAGACACGCCTGCAACGCGCTGACAAAAGCGTCGGGCTTGAGCGGATTCAGACGCGGCTGGACCGTCATCCAACCCAGCAAGGTGCTGACCAGCCCATCGAGCGAGGGGAGCACATCGTCCACACAGCGACGGACCTCCTGCTGGGCCATGGCGAATTCAATATTGGCATCGATCTGACGGGAGTCCAGCAGCTGCAGGTCTTCAAAACGGACCTGCGCGTGTTCTTCAAACTCCTGTGATCTGCTGTGATAAACCTCGTGGCGCAGCTGTGCCTTGAATGTTTTTTTAACTGCAACCGACTGCTTGCACAAGAATTCCGTCGCTGCCTTGTTCAGAGGTGCATGGTCGCCCATCGCGCCCGTGCCTTTCTGCTTGGCCGCCGACACCGCCAAGCCGTCAAGCACATCCCCCATGAGTGCATCAGACTGGGCCAGCACAATTTCAAGGCAGTCGTGCAATGACGGCCGAACCCTGGTCGGGTCGTCCGCCATACCGATGCGTCCAAGCAAAAATTTCTTCATCAGACCCCAGTCTTCAATTCAATACGCTGTATCCGATGACGCTATTCTCCCCGCTGAATCAGCTCGATTTTGTAGCCATCGGGGTCTGTGACAAACGCAATCACCGTGTTGCCGCCTTTGACGGGACCGGCTTCGCGGGTGACGTTACCGCCCGCTGCACGAATCTTGTCGCAAGCAGCATAGGCATCCGGCACGCCCAGGGCGATGTGACCATAAGCCGTGCCCATGTCGTATTTCTCAACGCCATGGTTGTAGGTGAGTTCCAGTTCCGCATGGTCCGGGTTGCTGCCGTAGCCCACAAAGGCCAACGTGTATTTGTACTCGGTATTTTCCGAGGTGCGCAACAAAGTCATGCCCAAAACCTGGGTGTAAAAATCGATGGAACGTTGAAGGTTGCCAACGCGCAGCATGGTGTGGAGCATTCTCATGACAATGATTGTGACCCAATTGAGCCCCGTGTGCAGCCGCGCCCCACCAGCTAGTTGCGCCAGTGGTTTCGGGTCCTCGGACCCTGATTTTTGAAGCCATGCGATAATCTCAACAATTGCGGAGCTTCAGTTGCCCGCAATGCCAGCACCTTGCTGGGAACCATGCCTAGCGCAGACGTTCAACCTTTGTACCCCATCTGCCTTTGACTGATTCCGTGTTTCAAACACAGAGCAGGCCGATGCCACAGCGCCCAGGATAGGCGCCACACTATGAACTTTGAAGAACTAAATCTGGCTCCGGCCATCGTTAAAGCCGTGCTTGAGCAGGGTTACGAGACGCCCACAGCCATTCAGGCACAAGCCATTCCGGCCGTCCTTGAGGGCCACGACCTGCTCGGCGGTGCTCAAACCGGCACCGGCAAAACAGCGGCTTTTGTGCTGCCCATGCTGCACAAACTCAGTGCGGGTCAGACGCCCAAAAACAAATTCGGTGGCATCGGCATTCGTGCCCTGGTGCTCACACCCACCCGCGAATTGGCGGCGCAAGTCGAAGAGTCCGTGCAGACTTACGGCAAATACCTGGAGCTGTCTTCCACCGTCGTGTTCGGCGGTGTGGGCATGAACCCCCAGATCAGCCGCGTCAAAAAAGGGGTGGACATTCTGGTGGCCACGCCGGGACGCCTGCTGGACTTGCTTCAGCAAGGTGTGCTGGATTTGGGTCAGGTACAAATCCTGGTCCTCGACGAAGCCGACCGCATGCTGGACATGGGCTTTATCCATGACGTGAAGAAAGTGCTGGCTGCTGTCCCCAAAGACAAACAAAGCCTCTTGTTCTCAGCCACCTTCAGCGACGAAATTCGCGAACTGGCCGCCACGCTGCTGAAAAATCCGCAAAGCATTCAGGTGACACCACGCAACACGACCGTGCAGCGCATCACCCAAGTGATTCACCCTGTCGGCCGCGGCAAGAAAAAGGCCCTGCTGGCCCACATCATCCAGGAACACAACTGGAGCCAGGTGCTGGTGTTCACCCGCACCAAATTTGGCGCCAACAACGTGGCCGAGTTCTTGACCAAGAACGGCATCCAGGCCATGGCGCTGCACGGTAACAAGAGCCAGGCAGCGCGTACCCAGGCCTTGGCCGGGTTCAAGAGCGGCGACATCCGTGCGCTGGTGGCCACCGACATTGCGGCCCGCGGGATCGACATTGATGACCTGCCGCACGTGGTGAACTACGAGATTCCTAATGTGTGCGAGGACTACGTTCACCGCATCGGCCGCACGGGTCGCGCAGGTGCTGACGGCACGGCGTCCAACCTGGTCTGCCTGGACGAAGAAGGCTTCATGCAAGCCATCGAACGCTTCACAAAGCAGGACATTCCGGTCCAGATCGTGGAAGGCTTCATGCCTGAGCCCGGCGAAAACGCCGAGCCCATCGCCATGGGTCGCCAGACCATTTGGGGCGGTGCGGGCAAACCCCCAAGCCGTGACGTGATGCAGGCTGCGGCCAAGGCAGCACGCACCGAGATGCTGACGCGTGTGCGTGAAAGCAAGGGCGCCCCAGGTGACCGTGGCGGCCAGCCAGGCGGCGGTCGCGGTGGTAACGGCGGCGGCAATGGCGGTGGACATCGCGCAGGCGGTCAACGCAGCCACAACCCGGCCGGTGATCAAGCGCCACGTGGCCCCCGTCCTGCACAAGGTCGTGGTGGTAACGGAGGCGGTTACGGTGGTGGTAATGGCGGCGGCAATGGTGGAGGATTTGGTGGCGGCAATGGCGGCAACAACCAGCCTTCCCGTCCGAGCCAGAGCCAGCCTGATCCCATGCGCACCAGCGTGGACATGATGGCCGAACGCGGCGCCCGTCGCGGCGGTGGCGGTTTTGGTGGCGGCAACCGCAATGGCGGCGGCTTTGGTGGCGGCGGCGCGGGGGGTGGCTTTGGCGGCGGCAATGGTGGCGGATCTCGCGGACCCGGCGGCGGCAACCGCGGCTCTTTCAACCGTTAAACGCTTCACGGCAGTTCGCTGGTAGCAACTGCCGGTTCTGACGCTATTGCAATGCACACAAAAGGGCCTACAAGGGCCCTTTTTATTTGAAATTTGCTACTAGATCAGTAGCTGCCTGCGCTGATACCATCTGCGCATGAGTACAAAATCATCCCTGATTTCATTCGGCCTTTCAGGCCGAATTTGCATTGTCACCGGCGGTGCGCAAGGCATCGGTGAAGCCTGCATTCGCCGCTTTGCCCACGAAGGCGCCCAGCCGGTCATCGTGGATGTGGACGACGTGCGGGGCCCTGCACTGGCCGCGGAACTCAACGCTCTTTTTATCCATTGCGATGTGGGCGACAAGTCCCAGGTGGACGCCATGGTGGCGCGTTGCATGGCCGATTATGGGCGCATTGACGTGCTGGTCAACAATGCTGGCATGTTCAAGGCCGCTGATTTTCTGGAGGTGACCGAGGCCGACTTTGACGCAGTGCTGCGCGTCAACCTCAAAGGTTCGTTTCTGGTCGGCCAGGCCGTGGCGCGCGAGATGGCCCAAACCGGTGGCGGCAACATCGTCAACATGAGCTCGGTCAACGGCGTGCTGACCATTCCCACCATCGCCAGCTACAACGTCAGCAAGGGCGGTGTCAACCAGCTCACGCGCGTCATGGCGCTGGCACTGGCGGACAAAGGCATCCGTGTGAATGCCGTGGCGCCGGGCACCATCGCCACGGAACTCGCGGCCAAGGCCGTGCTGACCAGTGACGAAGCGAAAGCCCGCATCTTGAGCCGCACGCCAATGAAGCGCCTGGGCGAACCGTCCGAGATTGCCGATGTCGTGGCCTGGCTGGCCAGCGATGCAGCAAGCTATGTGACCGGCGAAATCGTCACCGTCGACGGGGGCCGCATGACCCTGAATTACACCGTGCCGGTGTAGGCCGACAGATCAGGCCGCAACCCGCGCAGGCACCCTCGCCTCGCGGATGGGCAGATTGATCAACGCGGCCGCCACGGCCAGCACGATGTCGATGTACCAGACCCAGTTGTAGTTACCGGTGGCTTCAAACACGCGGCCACCCAGCCAGGCCCCCAGGAAACCACCGAGCTGGTGGGTAAGCATCACCACACCAAACAGGGTGGCCATGTTGGACGTGCCAAAAAACTTGGCCACCAGGCCAGCGGTGGGCGGCACGGTGGATAAAAAGGTCAACCCCATCACAGCGGCAAAAACCAGCATGACCGGGCCCGTCTTCGGTGCCAGCAAAAATACAATCACGGCCAACGCACGTGCGGCATACACCAGGGACAGCAGCGACTTCATGCGCCAGCGCCCTACAGCCCAACCCATGGCAATGCTGCCCACGATATTGAACAACCCCAGCAGCGCCAGCGACCAGGCGCCAAACTGCACGGGCAGGCCACACGAGGCAATCACCCCCGGCAAATGGGTGGCCAAAAAGGCCACGTGAAAGCCGCAGACAAAAAAACCGGCAGCCAGCATCAGGTAGCTCGGGTTGCGCAGGGCCTGGCCAATGGCCTCCATCGCGCCCATGGGCCGCTCAGTTGCCGCAGTCGCATGCTGCGCTGAATGGCCCTTGAGCAAAAACGCGGCCGGCAGGGCCAGCAACACGAGCAGGCCCAGTACCTGCATGGCGTTGGCCCAGCCCAGCCCCAGCATCAAGGCCCCGGCAACGGGCGCCATCAGGAACTGACCGAATGACCCGCCCGCATTGACAATGCCGGTGGCCAGACCGCGCCGCGTGGCGGGAATCAGCCGCATGGTGGTCGACATCAGGACCGCCGGTCCGGCCATACCGGCCCCCCCTGCAGCCAGCACCCCAATGGAGAAGATCAGGCCCGCCGTACTGGTCATCATGGGGGTGATGAAAGTGCCCAACGCGACCAGCACGATCCCCACCAGCAGCACGCGCCCGGCGCCCACCTTGTCGGCAAAGGCCCCGGCAAAAGGCTGCGTCAAACCCCACCACAACTGGCCAAAGGCAAAGGCGAGGCTGATGCTGCCCACGCCCAAGCCCGTGGACGTGTTCAATGAACTCAAAAACAGGCCCATGGTCTGGCGTGTGCCCATGGTCAGGGCAAACACACCGGCGGCGGCCAGCAGCACCAGCCACATGGCCACCGGTGGAGGGGAGGAAGCGCTTGGTTTGTTCATTTTTCAGTCCTTGGAGGCGTCAGCCAGCAGGTTCATGGATTCATCGATCAGCGCATGCAGCGCCAACAGGCGCGGCAGGCCCAGTAGAGTGTTCAGGTGGGTTTGTGCCGCTTTCCAGTGCCGCTGGGCCTGCTGGCGCTTCTCGCGGCCGGCATCGGTGATCGTGATCAGGCGGCTGCGTCCGTCCGCCCCTTCCGCCAGCACCACCCACCCGGCAAGTACCAGGGGTTTGAGGTTGCGTGTCAGGGTGGAGGCGTCCATTTTCATGGCCTGCGCCAGATCACCGGGCCGGATGGGGCCCAGCTTGAGGACATGCGACAACAGCGAATACTGTGTGGTTTTGAGCCCGGCCTGGGCCAGTTCGGCGTCGTAATGCTGGGTAATGCGCCGCGTCAACTGGCGCAGCTTGAGGTTGGTACACCCCTGCAATTCCACTGCATGGGTCACGGACGAGACAGTCGAGCTGGTGTTCATGTGAAGATTGTAACTACAATTATTGCATATGCAAGTTTATTAACCCACTGGAGCCAACATGACCCTATCCAACCACCTTGAAGACTGGCTCGTCCAGGAGAAAATCATTCGCACCGCCATGGACAGCGGCGCAGGACCCGGCGTGGCCAGCCGCCAACAGATTGAAGGACTGAGTGGGCTGGAAATAATGCAGGCCATGCTGCGGGGCGAATTGCCCTACCCGACGATTGCGCAGACGCTGGACTTCACCATCATCGAAGCCACGCCCGGCCATGCGGTGTTTCAAGGCAGTCCCGGCCCCGCGCACATGAATCCGATGGGCACCGTGCATGGCGGCTGGTTTGCCACGCTGCTCGATTCAGCCTTGGGTTGCGCCGTGCACACCCGCATGGCACCCGGCCAGGGTTACACCACGGCGGAGCTGAGTGTGAATATCGTGCGGGCGCTGACGCCCAAGGTGAGCCGGGTGCGGGCCGAAGGCAAGGTCATCCATTGCGGGCGGCAACTGGCCACGGCCGAGGCCCGTCTGGTCGGCCCGGACGGGACGCTGTACGCCCATGCCACGACCACCTGCCTGGTGTTCGAACTACCGCCTCAGTCCACTCAGTAAGACCGCTCGCCCTGCCTCGGCTTTAGTTGCTATACTTTTAATAGCTACTACCGCACGCAGGACGGGGGCTAGAGGCCTTATTTCTTTAAAGATTGGGTGTCACGCGCCAGCTGGGTGACACGAGCCCAGTCACCTTGCGCGAGGGCATCGGCAGGCACCAGCCAGGAACCGCCCACGCACACCACGTTGAGCAGCGCCAGGAAATCGGGCGCGTTCTGCAGGGTCACGCCGCCCGTGGGGCAAAACTTCACGTCAAAAAACGGACCGCTCCAGGCCTTGAGCATGGCCGGACCACCCGCTTGCATGGCGGGGAAAAACTTCAGTTCGGTGAAACCGTCTTCCTGCGCCATCATGATTTCACTGCCGGTCGCCACACCGGGCAACAGGGCCATGCCCACATCACGGCAAGCCTGGCCCACGGCCGAGGTGTAGCCGGGGCTGACTGCAAAACGGGCACCCGCCATGGCCGCCGCCTGGGCGTCCGCCCGGGTGCGCACGGTGCCTGCGCCAACCACGGCCTCGGGCACTTCTTTGGCAATGGCTTCAATGCAGGCCAGTGCCTGCGGCGTGCGCAAGGTGACTTCGAGCATGCGGATACCACCAGCGACCAGCGCGCGCGCCATCGGCACGGCATGGGCAATGTCGTTCAACACAATGACCGGGATCACCGGGGCGTCTTGCATCACCTGCAGGGCAGTGAAATTACTCATGTTTGTCATCCTTTTTGGTTGTTCAAAGCCAGGTACAGGCGCCGTGTTCGGCGTTCAGGGCGTGGCGTCGCATACCGGCGAATAGTTCACGCCCCATGCCAACACCGTTGGCAGCGCGCAAGTCCTCGGGCATCGTGAGCAGCTCGCGGGCTTCCCATTCGTCATCGCTGACCAGCACGTCGAGCATGCCCAGATTGGCATCCAGGCGAATCACGTCGCCGTCACGGACCTTGGCCAGCGGGCCACCGGCCGCTGCCTCGGGCGAGACATGAATGGCCGCGGGCACTTTGCCTGACGCGCCGCTCATGCGGCCATCGGTGACCAATGCCACCTTGAAACCCTTGCCCTGCAGCACGGCCAGCGGGGGCGTGAGCTTGTGCAACTCCGGCATGCCGTTGGCCTGCGGGCCCTGCCAGCGCACCACGCAGATCACGTCACGGTCCAGCTCACCGGCCGCAAAGGCGACGTGCAAGGCCTCTTGCGAATCAAACACGCGCGCAGGCGCTTCAATCACATGGCGATCATCCGGCACGGCCGACACCTTGATCACGCTGCGCCCCAATCGGCCCTGCAGCAATTTCAAACCACCGGTGACGCTGAAGGGCGCACTGGCCGGACGCACCACCGACTCGTCTTTGGACGCACCGGCGTCAAGCCAGCGCAGACCTGCACCGTCCTGCTCGGGAATACCTGTGTATTCGCGCAGGCCGCCCGCACGGGTGGTCAGCACATCGGCATGCATGAACCCGGCGTCCAGCAACTCGCGAATCACAAAACCAGGACCGCCCGCGGCCTGGAACTGGTTCACGTCGGCACTGCCATTGGGGTACACACGGGTCAGCAGGGGCACGACGTCAGAGAGGGCCGAGAAGTCATCCCAGTCAATCACGATACCGGCTGCGCGGGCCACCGCCACCCAGTGAATCAGATGGTTGGTGGAGCCGCCTGTGGCCAGCAAAGCCACCATGGCATTCACAATGCAACGCTCGTCCACCACCTGGCCAATGGGCGCAAAACGGTGGGCCTTGGTGATGTCCAGCACAGTGCGCACCGCCTCACGGGTGAGCTCTTCGCGGACCGCTGCGCCGGGGTTGATGAACGCCGTGCCCGGCACATGCAGGCCCATGGCTTCGAGCAACATCTGGTTGCTGTTGGCGGTGCCATAAAAGGTGCAGGTGCCAGAGCCATGGTAGGCCTTGGACTCGGCGTCCAGCAGTTCACTGCGCCCCACCAGGCCCAGTGCAGCCTGTTCACGCACCTTGGATTTTTCGTTGTTCGACAGGCCCGAGGTCATGGGGCCGGCAGGCACAAACACCGTGGGCAAATGGCCGAAGTGCAACGCGCCAATCAACAAACCCGGCACGATCTTGTCGCACACGCCCAGCATCAGCGCGGCGTCAAACACGTCATGGCTGAGGGACACAGCGGTGGCCATGGCGATGACATCGCGCGAGAACAGGCTGAGCTCCATGCCCGGCGTGCCCTGGGTCACACCGTCACACATGGCCGGCACGCCACCGGCGACCTGCGCGGTGGCACCGTGCTTGCGGGCCTCGACCTTGATGATCTCAGGGTAATGCTGCATGGGCGCGTGGGCCGACAGGATGTCGTTGTATGCCGTGACGATGCCGATGTTGGGCGCCTTCTCGGCGACCACACGAAATTTGTCATTGATGGGCAAGGCCGCAAAAGCATGCGCCACATTGGCACAACCCAGGCGCTCGGCGCCGGGTTTGCGGTTGGCGGCAATGGCCAGGCGCTCAAGGTAGACGCTGCGTGTGACACGGCTACGCTCCTGAATTCGGGCGGTAACGGACTCAACAATGGGATGAAGTTTCATGGCACTCAAAATGTTGGTAACAAAATTACAGCCGCGATGGTACTCCTCAACGGCACGGAAAGGGTGATTTGCTTGTTACGAGTTGGTTACCAAAAGCAAAAAGCCCGAACGGGTCGGGCTTTTTAGCTGGTAGTGCGGGCCAGCCGCATCCCGTTTACTGGATCGACACTTCGACCCGGCGTGCCTCGTCGGCGGGGCCGGAGGCGGTCGCGTCTTCAGGCTTCTTCAGTTCAATCTTCTCGGGTGCCACGCCCTGTGCGGTAATGGCGTCGCGCACGGCGAAGGCACGCAGCTTGGCCAGTTCAGCGTTCTTGGCGGGGTCGCCGGAGGCGTCATGGAAACCGCTGATCACCAGCATCTTGCCAGCGGCCGCAGCCGCTACCGCGTCAGCCAGGGCTTCCTTGGCACCGGTGGCCACGTCCGCCTTGCCTGAGGCAAAGTAGAACTTGACGACACCGTTTTCGACCTTGATGCTGGCGCCATCGGCCGCGGCCGCGGCAACAGGGGCCTTGTCAGCAGCGTGGTGACGTGATTTGTACACGCTCACACCCAACACTGTGGCCACCACCAGGGCGACTATGCCAAACACAATCCCCAGGGCAATGCCTTGGTTGTCATCATCTGTCTGAGCTGCCATCGAATTACTCCCGTAGAAAAAAACACGATTGTAAAACCTGCACCCACCCACCCTTTTCAACCATGTGAATGGGGGGCGCTTTTATACTGGCCGGATGACCTCTATCGCCGACCTCCGCAAAAGTTACGAACGTGCCGAACTCAACGAAGACGCCTCGCACGCCAACCCCATGAAGCAATTTGAGCAGTGGCTCCAGGAAGCCATTGCCTCCGAAGTACCCGAGCCCAATGCCATGACACTGGCGACCGTGGCAGGCAACCTGCGTCCCAGCACCCGTGTGGTGCTGATCAAGGGGTATGACGAACAGGGCATCACCTGGTTTACCAACTATGAAAGCCGCAAGGGCCAGGAACTGGCCGGTAACCCGTTTGCGGCCCTGCAGTTTCACTGGGTGGAACTGGAACGGGTCGTGCGCATTGAAGGCCTGGTGGAAAAAGTCAGCGACGAGGAAAGCGATGCCTACTTTCACAGCCGCCCGCTGGACTCGCGCATTGGCGCCTGGGCCTCACCCCAAAGCCAGGTGATCTCGGGGCGGGGCGTGCTGGTGGCGAACGCGGCCAAATTTGGCGCGCAATTCCTGCTGCGCCCGCCGCGCCCGCCGCACTGGGGCGGCTACCGGCTCAAGCCCGACAACTGGCAGTTCTGGCAAGGCCGCAAGAGCCGCCTGCATGACCGACTGCGCTACACACTGAGCCCGGCGGCGGGCACCGGGACGCAGACCACGCCCGTCTGGGTTCGTGAGCGTCTGGCGCCCTGAGCGCGACCGCCGCCGCCTGTCACATCAGCACCTTGCGCGCGGCCTCCTTGACGGCACCGGTGAGTCGCTGGGCCGATGCCGGCTCGCGCTCCCAATGGTGCCAATAAAGCGAGACATCCACCGCGCTGCCCGGCAGCACCTCCACCAGATTCAGGTGCGCTGAGCGGCCTGCCAGGTGCAGGGCAGGCACCATGCCCCAGCCCAGGCCATGGGCCAGCGCACTTTCAAACGCGTCCACCGCCGGAACAAAGTGGCGCGGGTACTGCGGGGTGGTCAACTTGAAGTGCTGCGCCAGAAACACATCCTGCAAGGCATCCTTGCGGTTGAAAATAATCGCCGGTATGGCGAGCAGGCGGTGCACCGACAAGGCGCCGCCCGGGGCATGGCAATTTTTCACCAATTCAGGCGCCGCCACACAGCGGTAACGCATCACCCCCAGCGGCTCGGCCACGCAGCCGCGCATGGGGACGGCCTGGGTGCTGACGCAACCCACCACCTCGCCGGTCTTGAGCGCCTCATGGGTGTGGTCCTGGTCGTCAATCAGCACGTCCAGCAACAGGTGATGGCGCATCAGCAGGGCCGCCACGCCGGGCAAAAACCAGCTGGCCATGGAGTCGGCATTGACCGCCACGCCCAGGCTTTGCCACGCGGTGCCGGTACCGGATGCCCGGCCAGTGAGGCCCTCCAGCAAATCGGCCTCCATGAGCCGAACCTGTTTGACATGGGCCAGCAAGGCCTGACCAGCGGCGGTGGGCCGCACGGTTTTGCCCCGCACCAGCAAACGCTGGCCAAACGCCGCCTCCAGCCCCTTGATGCGCAGGGATACCGCCGCCAGCGTGAGGTTCAACACCAGCGCAGCGGGGCCAAAACCACCCTGCTCCACCACAGCGGCTAAGGCGTCAAGTTGACGGGCATCGAGCATCAGAGCGGCCTTAAATCAAGTATTTTTTATCCAATATAAGTTTAAATTAATTTTGTTTAACCAATACCGCCTTTGCGGCACAGTACGGCCACGGCGCGCAAAGGTAGGCGCTCATTCAACGGAGCCATTTCATGCAAACTTTTTATCAGACCGTGCTCATGGCACCGGCCTTCAATGCCGGGTTGTTGCTCAGCCTGTCGCTCATCATGGCGCTGGGGCCGCAAAACGCGCATGTGCTGCGCATGGGCCTGCAAGGGCAGCACGTGGGGCTGACGATTGCCGTGTGCGTGCTGTCGGATGTGTTGCTGATTGGCCTGGGCGTTCTCGGGCTGGCCCAGTTGGGCGGCTTGTCCGACCTGGTCAGGAACCTGCTGGTGGGCGGCGGCATGGTGTTTCTGCTGGTCTACGGGTGGCAGGCCTTTGCGCGTTGTTTAGCCAGGGCGCCGGACGAGACGGGTGCGCCTGCCGAGAGTCGCCCGGCGCACATGAGCCGTCGGCAAGCCGCGTTGGCCGCGCTGGCCTTCGCCTGGCTCAACCCGCACGCCTGGCTGGACACGGCGGTGTTGATCGGTACGGCCTCGCTGGCCTGGGGCCGCCCCGGCAACGCACTGTTTGGCCTGGGGGCCGCCACAGGGTCGCTCGTCTGGTTTGCGGGCCTGGGCCTGTGCGTCATCACCCTGGGCAAGCGCCTGCGCCAACCCGGCATCTGGCAGGTCATGGACGGGATGGTGGCGCTGATGATGTGGGGCACCGCGCTGGCGCTCGGCCTGGGCTTGATGAGAGGCTGAACCCTGCGGTCAGAGCCCACCCACGAGCGCCATCACCAGCGAGATGGTGACCAGACCCAGCGCGGTGGACACCGCCACCGAGGCGGTCACCAGATCCTGGGCGACCTCGTAGCGCTGTGAAAACATGAACACATTGGCGCCAATCGGCAGGGAGGCTGCCACGATCATCACCGTCAGCGGCAGGCCGCTCAGGCCCAGCGCCCAACTTAAAGCGGCCACCAGCGCCGGGAACACCAGGTTTTTGATCAGGCTCAGGCCCACGGCGCCCTTGAGTTGCTCCCCCACACGCACATGGGTGAGCGTGACGCCCACCAGCACCAGCGCGAGCGGCCCGAAGGCGTTGCCCAGCAGGAGCAGCGGGCGGTCCACCACCGCAGGCACGACCAGACCCGTCTGGGCAAACAACAAGCCCGCAATGATGGGCAGCGGCACGGGGTGAACAATGCCGTTGCGCACGGCACTCAGCACCGTGACCATCATGTGGCGCTGGCCTCCCGTGCCAGACGCCGCATCTTCGCGCGCCACCACCAGCTCCAGCACCACGGTGGCCAGGGTCAGCAGCACCAGCGCGTGCGCCGAGATCAGGGTGAACAGCGTCACCAGACCGGCCTCGCCATAAGCCAGCCCCACCAGCGGCGTGCCAATCGCCAGCGTATTGCTAAAGGTGGCGGCCAGCGCCAGCACCGTGGCGCGGCGCGTGGCCCCCTGCCAGACCAGCATGGCGCTGAACAAGATGATGGCGGCCACAAAGTACAAGGCCACCGGCTTGAAGTTGAGCTGCTCCACATGCACCGTGCTCATGGTGCGAAACAACAAGGCAGGCGTGAGCACCATGAACACCAGGTTTGAGAGGTCTTTTGTGGCCTCAGCCCTTATCCAGCGTGCGCGACCAGCTATAAAACCAATAGCAATCAACAGCACCACGGGCAACAGGGCCGACAGCACCGGGTTGTTCATGCGGAGGTATCCTGTGTGAAAAAGTGCGCCAGGTCTTCGACCGGACCGGGGCGGCCAAAATAATAACCCTGGTAGTGGAGGCAGCCCTCGCTTTCCAGAAAATCCCGCTGTGCCTGCGTCTCCACGCCTTCGGCAATCACCATCAGGCCCAGGCTTTTACCCAGTCCCACGGTGGCCCTGACGATAGCGGCGTCCTTGGGGTTGGTCAGCGCTTCGTGCAAAAACGACTGGTCGATCTTCAACTGGTCCAGCGGCAAGCGCTTGAGGTAGCTCAGGGAGGAGTAGCCGGTGCCAAAGTCGTCCAGCGAGAAACCGACGCCTTGGATTTTCAGGCTTTGCATTTTGGCAACAATGTCGTCCATGTCGCTCACCAGCAGGCCTTCGGTGAGCTCCAGCTTGAGTTTGCTCGCGGGGGCGCCGGTGCGGGCCAACGTGGCCATCACATCACGAACAAAATGCTCCCGGTGAAACTCCAGCGCGCTCACGTTGACGGCCAGGGTCAGGTGCGCGGTTTGCGGCCGGGCCGCCCAGGCGGTCAACTGGTGACAAGCGGTCTCCATCACCCACTGCCCAAGGGGCAGTATCAAACCGGTCTCTTCCGCCAGCGGGATGAATTGCGCTGGTGACACCATCCCCCGCAACGCGTGTTTCCAGCGCACCAAAGACTCGACGCCCACCAGACGACCCAGCTGGTCAACCTGGGGTTGGTAGTACAACAAAAACTGCTTTTCCTGCAGGCCATGACGCATATCGGCTTCCAGTTCGGCACGGTAAGTGACGGCTGCCTGCATGTCGGGGTCATAAAACCGCAAGGCATTGCGCCCCGCGGCCTTGGCCTGGTAGAGGGCCAGATCGGCACGCTTGAGCAGCTCGTCCACCGAGTCGTTCACCTCGTTGAACAAGGCCACCCCCACGCTGGCGCTGCTGTGGTGCAGGGCATGGGTCAGCTGGTAGGGCTCGCTCAAGACCGCCAGAACTTTGTCCCCCACCAGCTCGGCACGCGCTGCGGCATCCACCAGGCTGTCGCTGAGGTCCTGCAACATCACCACAAACTCGTCTCCGCCCAGCCGCGCCACGGTATCCACCTCCCGCACGCAACCCTGGAGACGACTGGCCGCCTGCTGCAACAGCAAATCGCCCTGGTCATGTCCATAGCTGTCGTTGATGTTTTTGAAATGATCCAGGTCAATGAACAGCAGGGCGCCCACCCGCTGCTCGCGAAGGCTGCCTGCCAAAGCCTGCTTGAGCCGGTCAGACAGCAGGCGGCGGTTGGGCAGGCGGGTGAGCGGATCGTAGAAAGCCAGGCTCTGGATCTCGGCCTCGGCGTGCTTGCGGTCGGTGATGTCCCGCGCCAGCGCAATGAAGCGGATCTCTTCACCCGGGACGGCGGTCTTGCGCGCCACCGACAACTCAAACCACATCAGCCCGCCCGGCAGAAGGAGCGCATATTGGCGGCCGGTTGAGCGGCCTTTTTCGTGCGCCTCCTGCAGGGCGGCCATGCCCACGGCGGCGGCCTCGGGTGGCAGGAATTCAGAAATCAGTTTGCCCAGCATCTCGTCTGGCGACACCATGAGCAACTCGGTTCTGGGCGAGTGGATGGCATGGATCCGGCCATCCAGCCCGGCCTCAAACAACAGGTCGGGAACGGCATCCAGGGTGGCTTGCAGCCGGGCCTGCCCGGCCAGAAGTGCCATGTCCTGCTCGCGGCGTTCGGTGGCGTCAAAAATATACCCGTGCCACAGCACCGCGCCGTCATCGAGCCGCTGGGGCGTCGCATTGCCGGACAGCCAGTGCACCACCTGGTCGGCCCGCGTCACGCGAAACTCGTGCACCCAGGGCAGCAAGGATTGGGCCGACGATTGGGTACTGGCCATGACACCGGGCAGATCGTCCGGATGAATGGCGGCAAACACTTTGGCCGAATCGTGCTCCACCTCCGCCGGGCTCACGTGAAACACGCTGTGAACCCCCTCGCTGGCGAACGGGAAACAGGACGTACCATCGGCGCGCAGCAAAAACTGGTAGGTCATGCCAGGTGCCCGGTTGACCAGGGTTTGCAATTGCTGCAAGGCCCATTGTTTCGCCTGCGTCTGGCGCTGGCGAACCACAATGGCCCAGGAAGCCATCGCGGCAAACGCCAACAGCAGCGCACTGGCCAACGCAGCCTGCCACAGCAGTCGTGACCGGGTGATCAAGTGATCTGCAAAAACGTCCTTCGTGGCCATGCCGATCTCCACGAGCACGGGGTACGAGGGCAAGGTTCTGAAATGGTAAAGCCGCTCCATCCCGTCGATCGGCGAACGGGTGGTCAGCAAGCCGGTTTTTTCACCTTGGGCGACACGTCCGAACAACGGGTTGGCCGACGCATTGCCGTTGAAGCTCTCAAGCAGGGGCGTTTTGCGGGCAAGCAGCTGGCCGTCCAGGCCGTACAACGCAGCCACCCCGTCCTGGCCCAGCACCAGGTCTGCATAAAAATGCGTGAAGTAACTGGGATCGAGCGACGCCACCACCACGCCCGCAAACGCCCCCCCCGCGCCGGTGATGCGGCGTGACACCTGGATCGACCATTTGCCTGAAGCGCGCCCCAAGACCGGACTGGAGATGTAAAGGGGAGTACCGTGGGGGGCCAGATGGGCCTTGAAATGAGCGCGATCCGACAGATCGACGACCCCGTTGAACGGCAGACTGCTGGACTGCAGCCGCCCCTGCGCATCAATCACCGCGACCTGATGCAACACGCGGCCGTCAATCACGCCCTGCTCCACCATCGACTTCAGGTCAATGCGGCCCTCATGCTCGCGGTATCGCAGCAGCACAGTGCGCAGGGTCTGGTCCACACTCGCCAGCGTCCGTTCGGCGTGCTCCTGGGTCAGCCGCCCCAGGTTGACCAGGTCATTGCGGGTATTGACGACCACCTGCGTGCGGTCTTCGTCGATCAAGCGGAAGGTGATCCACCAGCCCACTGCCAGCAAGAAGGCGGTCACAAGCCCGATCAGCAAATACGGAAGTAAGCGGAAACCCGGCGCGGCGCGGCTGGCAGTCCTTTGACGAATAAGTGGCATGAGGCGTGAGTACGAGGGCAGGTTTTTGACTCAGATCATACGACGGCCTCCCATCCGCTCGTCAGCGCCCGGCCAAGCCCTCACACCACCGGGTTCAGAGACCGGCGCGCCTGGCGTCCTCGTTCATCTTGCGCTTGAAGTACAGGATGAACCAGACGCCCATGCCCAGCATGAAAGAGATACCGGCCACGGTCATGAGGCCATAGTCAGTGGAAAAGAGATCAGCAAGTGCCTTCATGGTGGCGGTCCTTTCAGAGTGGTCAAACGCGCGTCGGATGGCGCTACAGACCCACTATTACCCGCCGGGGTATAGATGGACCTGACGCAGATCAAGCATTGAAGGAATAAGGCTATTTCACGCTGACCGCATCAGTGACGCGGTAGTACAGACCGTAGGAGTCGTCGTTCAAGACCGCAAATTTTCCTTCCACAATCACCGGCTCCAGGGAGTATTTGACGGGGGTTCTGGTTTTTACTTCGACCATGCTTTCCGGGCCGCCTGGCGTGCAAAAAGAGCAAGTCAAGGGCACAGCGCTGAGCAGAAAGTGTTTTTGCTTCTCGCCCGGCTCCAGCGGCATCATGAAACCCTGGATGCGCTGGGTCTTGTCGTTCAGCGCCACCACGGGCGCCGGGAATGCTGGCAACAGACGGTTCTTGACCGGTTTGGTCTTGACATCTGACAGCACGGACCAAGGCACCACGTCGGCCCGCTCGGGCAAGGGCGCAAACGGGCTGTTGGGGCTGTGAATGCCGGGGCCAGTGCCACCGGGAACGCCACCGGCGATGGGCGGGCTGAGTTGCGCCAGTGCGCCCCAAGGCAGAAAACAAGCCGACAACCAAGTGATGAATGCAACGCGTTTCATGACAAACCTCTCAAACCGTGGAATGACACCGATTGTCTCAATGCTCATGCTTCATGCCGCAAAACTTGCCAATCGCCAGCCCCTTGCAAGCCGCCTGGAGTGCTTTGTTGCAAGCCTCTTCCGCTTTGCCTGCCGCACGGCATTGAGCGGCAGCCTCGTGGGCGGCGGCAATGGCGCGGTGTTTGGCGATGTCCTCTTTGGTTTCCTTGTCGGCTTCCGCTGCTATTGAAACAGTAGCTGCTTGTGCAATGAATACGAGGGCTAGAAGCATTTTTTTCATAAATTCACCTGGATTGAAGAAGACTGGAGACACTGACGCGGTACGCCCCCCAGGCCGGCAACAAGGCCGACGCCAGAGACACACCGAGCGCCAGACACGGCACCACCACAAGCTCCGGCGGCCAGACCATGCCACCCATGAGCAGCGAGTTGTCGAGTTGCAGCAGCCACGCCAGCGCGGTGGCAAAGGCCTGGCCCAGCAGCAAGCCCAAAATGGACGCCAGCACACCCAGCCACAGCGCTTCGCACAGCAGCAAGGCCGCCACCTTGCCAGGCGGTGCGCCCAGCATGCGCAGCAGGGCCAAATCAGCACGGCGTTCGCGCACCGCGCTCCACAGCGCAATGAACACGCTCAAACCGGCGGTGAGCAAGAGCACGCCGGCAAAGGCGCGCAGCACGTCGGTGCCCAGGCCCAGCATGTTGAGCAGGCGGGTGATTTCCAGCGCGGGCGCAGCAGCCTGCATGTCGGTGGTGGTGTTGATGAAGCGGGGGAAACTCATGGCGGCCATGGGCGTTTTGTAGCGCACCAGGGCCAGGGTGATTTCGCGCTCTTCTTCCATCACCTGACGGTCTTCCTCGTCCACGGCGGTGTAGTCTTCATGCACTTTCCAGACCGAGGCGGTGTCGGTGAGGATCAGACGGTCCAGCACGCTGCCGCTGGGCGCCAGGATGCCGGTCACGGTGTAGGTGCTGTCGCCATGCACGTGACCGCCCGCACCCAGACCGTGCGCCCCGGCAAAGGTGTTGCCCAGGGCCAAACCGAGTTGACGCGCGGCGCTCGCCCCGACCACGACTTGCATGGGGGCGTCCCACAGGCGGCCCGCCGCAAGCGTGGCTTCGTAGTGGGTGATGTAGGCGTGCGAGGTGCCCACAATGCGAAAGCCGCGCAGGTTGTCGCCCAGGCTGATGGGAATGACACTGGCAACCAGCGGGTTCTTTTCCATCACGCGCACCGCCTTCAAAGACACGTTGCCGGGCGGCACGTCCATATGAAACACGCCCGAGAGGATGAGCTGCATGGGACTGCCCTTGGCGCCCACCACCACGTCAATGCCCGCCAGATCGCGGTCAAACGCCTTGTTCAGCTGAACGCCCACCAGCAGCAAAAAGGTGATGGAGGCCAGGCCCAGACTCAGCAGCAGCACATTGAGCGCTGCCCCCAAGGGGCGCGCCCACAGGTAGCGCCAGGCCAAAGACAAGGTCGTAAAAAAACTTCTCATGCTACGTATTTGATAGCTTCTTGCGCACGAACTGCATGGGCTGGAAGCCGATTTGACCCTTATTTTCAGCGGGAATGAGTGCGGCCACCCGGGCATCGTGGGTGGCAATGACCAGCGTGGCGCCCTCCGCCTGGGCGGTTCGCAGCAGCAGGCCCACGGCATGGGCAGCGGCTTCGTCGTCCAGGCTGGCGGTGGGCTCGTCGGCCAGAATCACGCGCGGCTGCAGCAGCACGGCACGGGCCAGGGCCACGCGCTGCGCCTGCCCGCCCGAGAGTTGGGCCGGTTTGCGCTGCGCCAGGTCTTGCACGCCCAGCGCGCTCAAGGCGGCGGTGATGCGCACAGCGTCTTCGGGCAGACCCGTGGCCCAGAACACCAGACTCAGGTTTTGCTGCACCGTCAGCGCTGCACTCAGGTGCAGTTTTTGGGGCAAGAAGCCAATAGCCCTTGCCCGCCATGCGTCAGCAGCTGCATTTTTAAGAGCACCCAGCGCTTGATCCGCCACCACCAGTTCGCCCGAGGTGGGCGCCATCAGCGCAGCGACCAGTGCCAGCCAGGTGGATTTGCCACAGCCCGACGGGCCGCTGAGCAAGAGCACACGGCCTTGCGCCACATCGACATCGGGGAAGCTCAGGGTGGGCCCGTCGGGGTAAGCGTAGGCAAGTTGCCGGGTGCGAATCATGCCGTCGCGCAGTCCACACACACGCCACGCACGGCAAAATCCATGCTCATGCCCTGGTAACCCAGCGCCTGGAGTGTCTCGATCGCGGTTTGCGCGGCGCGTTCCAGGTCTTGTGCATTGGCTTTGAGCGCCCCGCTGAGCGGGCTGTCGCGGTGGCAGCTTTGGCACTCAAAGTGCGGCATGGCGTGCACGCTGGTCGGCATGGCCTGGTAACGGCGCACGCGGCTGGCGTCCACCCGGCACAACAACAAGCCGACCTGGGTGAGCCGGTCAATCAAGCGGTACAGGGTGACGCGGTCCAGGGCGTCGGCCACGTTACTGTCACTCAACGCGGCCTGCAACTGGGCGTGGGTGTAGCTGATCTCGGGGTGGGCCAGCAACCAGCCCAGCACAAGGCGGGAGGCGGCCGTGCGGCGCAAGCCGTGGGCGGACAGCAAAGCGTCGATCGGATCAGCGTCAGCAGCGGGAGGGGCCATGAGAATCCTTGAATTATTGCAATTCAGTTGCATTAAATTTAAAACGCAATCAAGTTGCGATAGACTATACCGCAATCAAGTTGCATTATCAATGCAGCAGCGCCACCGCAACACTGCTTGACAAAAGAAACTCCATGACCCCACCGCGCGCCAGCTTCAAGTTTTCATGCCACAGCGTGCTGGCCTGGCCCGCCTGGCTGCGGGTGCTGGCGGTGTTGCCCGCACTGGCGCTGTTGTGGCTGGCCGTGCTGTGGGCGTCGGTCGAGGCAACACCCCTGTGAGCGCCATGGAAAACTGCACGCCCGCCAGCGCGCCCCTGATCGCGCTGCGCAACCTGACAGTCAGCTACCGCCAGCACCCGGCCCTGCACCACATCAGCGGGCAGTTTGCCGCCGGTTCACTCACCGCGGTGATGGGCCCCAACGGCTCGGGCAAGAGCACGCTGCTCAAAAGCATCACGGGCCTGCTGCCGATTGAAGGCGGCCGCTCAGGCGGTGCGCTCACCGTCAACACCGGGCGCGAGCGCATCGCCTACCTGCCGCAACTCAGCGAGCTGGACCGCAGTTTTCCCATGGAGGTGCGCGACTGCGTGCTGCTGGGCCTGTGGGGCCGCGCCGGCGCATTGGGCCGCGTGACGCCCGCCATGCAAGGCCAGGTTGACGCAGCCTTGCAGACGGTTGGCCTGCAAGGCTTTGAGCGACGTCCAGTGGGTACGCTCTCCAGCGGGCAGTTGCAACGCACACGCTTTGCCCGCTTGCTGGTACAGGACGCCCCCCTGATCCTGCTGGACGAACCGTTCAACGCCATGGACGCTAAAACCACCGCAGACCTCCTCAACCTGGTGCAGCAATGGCAGCGCCAGGGCCGCACCGTCATTGCTGTGCTGCACGACGACGCGCAAGTGCGCCAGCACTTTCCGCAAACACTGCTGCTGGCGCGCGAGTTGGTGGGCTGGGGTGCCACGGATGAAGTGCTGACATCGGCCAACCTGCAACGCGCCCGCGCCATGGCCGAAGCCTGGGACGAAACCGCCGCGGTGTGCGAGGTGGACACATGAGCGCGCTGCTGAACCCCGCGTGGGATCTGTTGATCGGGCCGTTTGCCGAATTCGCCTTCATGCGCCGCGCGCTGGTGGCGATACTGGCCCTGTCGCTCAGCGCGGCACCATTGGGTGTTTTTCTCACCCTGCGGCGCATGAGCCTGCTGGGCGATGCGCTCAGCCACGCGGTGCTGCCGGGTGTGGCGATAGGCTTCATGTGGTTTGGCCTGTCGCTCGGAGCCATGGCGCTGGGCGGGGTCATCGCCGGCATGGTGGTGGCGGGCGTGGCCGGGCTCATCAGCAAGTTCACCACACTCAAGGAGGACGCCAGCCTGGCCGCCCTTTACCTGGTGGCACTGGCTCTGGGCGTGACGCTGATCTCCAACCACGGCACGCAACTCGATTTGCTCCACATTTTGTTTGGCAGCGCGCTGGGGGTGGATGCCCAGGGCCTGCTGCTGGTCGCCGGTGTGAGCACGGTAAGCGTGCTGGCGCTGGCGCTGTTGTACCGGGGCCTGGTGCTGGAGACCTTCGACCCCGTGTTCCTCCAGGCCTGCCGCCCCAACGGGCGGGGCAGCTGGGGCAGTTGGGCATGGCAGCAAGGTTTTCTGATGCTGGTGGTCATCAACCTGGTGGCGGGCTTTCAGACCCTGGGCACGCTGATGGCCGTGGGGCTGATGATGGTGCCCGCCGTATCCGCCCGCCTGTGGCACGACACCCTGCCCGCCCAACTGGCCAACGCCAGCCTGCAAGCCATGGTGGCCGGGTTGGCTGGCTTGCTGCTCTCCTACCACCTGGACACGCCCTCGGGCCCCACCATCATTGGCTGCGCAGGCGCCCTGTACCTGGTCTCACTGCTGGTCGCACCCGGTGGCTGGCTGCCGCGCTGGCGGCGCACACCACACCGGATGGCATGAGCCCCCCTGCGGCCCGAATCCTGCTTAGTCAACTCAAACTTCTGTGATCAATCCATGAACAACACCCGTCGACTTTTTCTCGCCAGCGGCCTGGTCCTGGCCTCTTTGGTGGCCACACCGGCCCTGGCCGCTGACAAACTACCGGTTATCGCCAGCTTCAGCATTCTGGGTGATCTGGTGCGCGTGGTGGGTGGCGACCGGGTGACGGTGACCATGCTGGTGGGGCCGGACGAAGATGCCCACACCTTTGAGCCCAAGCCTGCACACGCCAAGGCTATTCTGAACGCCCGGTTGCTGGTCACCAACGGTCTGGGGTTTGAGCCCTGGATCAACAAGCTCGCCAATTCGGCAGGCTACAAGGGGAGCAAAGCCGTGGCTTCCATGGGCGTTACTGGCCGTCTCATGGCCGATGAACAAGGGCACGCGGAGCCTGACCCCCACGCCTGGCAAAACCCCGACAACGTGGTGCTGTACGTTCGCAACATTGCAGCCGCCCTGTCCGCTGTGGATGCCGGCGGCACCAGCATCTACCAGGCCAATGCACAGGCCTACATCAAGCAACTGCAAGCCCTGGACGCCTGGAGCAAAGTGCAGTTTGCCGCCATTCCTGTCGCCAGGCGCAAGGTCATCACCGCCCATGACGCCTTTGGCTACTTCGCCGCCCACTACCGAATCAAGTTTCTGGCGCCCCAGGGCGTCAGCACAGACGCAGAACCCAGCGCCAAACAAGTGGCCCAGCTCATCCAGCAAATGCGGCGCGAAAAGATCAAGGCCGTTTTTGTGGAAAACATGAGCAACCCCAAACTGATGGCGCAATTGAGCAAAGACGCGGGCGCCACCGTGGGTGCCAGCCTGTACGCCGATGCACTGTCAGCCGCCGACAAGCCAGGCGCGACCTACCTGCAGATGATGCGTCACAACGTGACTGAACTGGCCGCCGGCATGAAGCTGAATTGATTCCTGCCGGCCCGAAAAAGCCTTAATGAGCTTGGGGCTTCAAGCGCTGGGTCAGCCACCGAATCAGAACGAGGTGATTAGACTGGCGCCCTTTACGTTTGCCGGGACCCCTCATGGAATTTCTATTTGATCCAAATATCTGGATCGCCTTCTTCATGCTTGCTGCCCTTGAAATCGTCCTGGGCATCGACAACATCATTTTCATCAGCATCCTGGTGGGACGCCTGCCGGCCGAGAAACGTGACGTGGCGCGTCGCCTCGGACTGGGCTTCGCCATGGTCTCGCGCATCGCGCTGCTGTTCAGTCTGGCCTGGGTCATGACGCTGACCAGCGCACTGTTTACCGTGGCGGGCCAGGAAATCAGCGGCCGCGACCTGATCCTGCTCGGGGGCGGACTGTTCCTGCTGTACAAGGCCTCGCATGAAATCTTTCTGGAGGTCGAAGCACACGAACCCAAAGAAACTACGGCGGGCGTTGATACCGTGAAAACCGGTGCCACCCTGTTCTGGGGAACGATTGTGCAAATCGGCATCGTGGACATCGTCTTTTCGCTGGACTCGGTGATCACGGCAGTGGGCATGGTGAACAACATCAACGTGATGGTGGCCGCCGTGGTGGCGTCTGTCGCCGTCATGATGTTTGCGGCCAAACCGATTGGTGATTTCGTTGATAACCACCCGTCCATCAAGGTGCTGGCTCTGGCCTTTTTGACGATGGTCGGAACCCTGCTGATTGCCGAAGCGTTTGACGTCCATGTGCCCAAGGCCTATGTCTACACCGCCATGCTGTTTTCCCTGGGGGTGGAGGCACTCAACATCAGGGCACGTAACAAGCGGCTCGCGACCTAAATTTCTCTCCTGATATTCAGACCTCACCCCTGAGGTTTGAATATTTGGAATATTACAGCTTAATTTAAAATAATTTAGCTATTAAATTCCAATAACTGGCATTTCAAGGCAGAACAACGCAATCGGATTCCGGGGCACTTTGGGTACGATAAATCTCATCGAAACCATCGCTCTCTCACCCAGGAATCCGACCCCATGTTGAAGCAACCCGCCACCAAGTACCGCCCTTTCCCACCCGTGAATTTGCCTGACCGGCAGTGGCCGCAGCGCACCATCACGGAGCCTCCCGTCTGGATGAGCACGGACCTGCGCGACGGCAACCAGTCGCTGTTCGAGCCGATGGACCGGAAGCGCAAGATGCGCATGTTCCGCACGCTGTGCGCGATTGGATTCAAGGAAATTGAGGTGGGATTCCCGTCCGCCTCACAAACGGACTTTGACTTTGTGCGCTCGCTGGTGGAGGGCGATGACGTCCCTGCTGATGTCACCATCGAAGTCCTCACGCAAGCCCGGGAGCACCTGATCCGCCGGACAATGGAATCGCTCAAGGGTGCGCGTCGCGCCATCGTGCATGTGTACAACGCCACGTCCAAGCCATTCCGCGATATCGTGTTTGGCATGAGCAAGCCGGAGGTCATCGAGATGGCCGTGTCAGCCGTACAGCTGGTCAAACAACTCGCGGCGCAATCCCCGCAAACCGAATGGGTGCTGGAATACAGCCCCGAAACCTTCACCGCGACCGAGCTCGACTTTGCCCTCGAAATCTGCGACGCTGTGACCGCCGCCTGGGGCGCCACGCCGGAGAACAAGGTCATTCTCAACCTGCCCACCACGGTGGAGTTGGCCACACCCAACATCTATGCCGACCAGATCGAGTGGATGCACCGGCACCTTGCACGGCGCGACAGCGTCATCCTGAGCCTGCATCCGCACAACGACCGGGGCACCGCCGTGGCTGCCGCCGAGCTCGGCCTGATGGCCGGTGCTGACCGGGTGGAAGGCTGCCTGTTTGGCAACGGCGAGCGTACGGGCAACGTGGACATTGTGACCCTGGCGCTGAACCTCTACACCCAGGGCGTGGCACCGGGACTCGACTTTTCCGACATCAATGAAGTGGCCCGCACGGTGGAGCATTGCAACCAGTTGCCGATCCACCCGCGCCACCCGTATGTGGGCGATCTCGTTTTCACCGCGTTTTCCGGCTCGCACCAGGACGCGATCAAAAAAGGACTGGCCGCGCAGCAGCCCGATGCGTTGTGGAACGTGCCCTACCTGCCAATTGACCCCGCCGATGTGGGCCGCAACTACGACTCGGTCATCCGGGTCAACAGCCAGTCGGGCAAAGGCGGTGTGGCCTATTTGCTGGAGACCGACTACGGTGTGGTCATGCCGCGGCGCTTGCAGGTGGAGTTTTCCGGGGAAGTGCAAGCCCACACCGACAGCCACGGGGGCGAGATGACTGCAGCGCACATCTGGCAACTGTTCTCGCGCACTTACCTTGAAGCCAGCAAGCCGGTGCGCTACGTCGAACACCATTTGGTGGAGTTTCCTCAGTCACAGGGCATTCGGCTCGTCGTGGAAGTGAATGGCCGACGCCAGGTGCTCGAAGGCCAGGGCAACGGCCCCATCGATGCCGCCGTGCATGCCCTGCATGGCATTGGCATCAGTGTGCAAGTGCGCAGTTTTGAAGAGCGCTCCACCAAGCCCAGCCGCGAGGCTGGCGACGCACAGGCCTGCGCCTTTCTGGAGCTCATGCCTGTGGGGGGGGGCGTCGAACGCTACGGGGTGGCGATCGACACCAACATCGTGACCGCCTCGGTCAAGGCCTTGATCAGTGGCATCAACCGGCTGGGCATGACGGTTGCGCCCGAGAGCGACCTCGTCGAACCATTGAGCGTGGCATGTGTGTGATGACTGGGCGCGGCAACCGTCAGGTACCAGTGGGGGGAAACACGGCAAGCGGTGGGTGGCTAGACAGCGCCAGGAGCAAGTTGCTGGTGGCCATTTGCGCCATGGCATGTCGCGTCTCATGCGTCGCTGAACCGATATGCGGCAAGGCCGTGACCTTGGGATGACTGCGCAGCGGTGAGTCCAGTGGCAGTGGCTCGGTGGCAAACACATCGAGTCCGGCCGCACGCAAAGTGCCGTGGTTCAGCGCATGCAGCAGTGCGGACTCCTGCACGATGGCGCCACGGGCGCCATTGACAAAAATTGCACCCGCTTTCATCAACTCAAACTCGCGTGCCCCGATCAATCCGCGGGTCTCATCGGACAGAGGCAGCACCACGACCACGATATCAGCCCGCTGAAGCAGCTCATCCATCGGCATCGGCGTGACCTTGCCCAACAGGTCCGGGGCATCTTGCGCGAGAGGGACCGCCCGTCGGTTGTGGTACATAACGGGCATGCCAAAACCCAGCGCAGCGCGCCGCGCCACCGCCTGGCCGATGCGGCCAAAGCCCAAAATACCCAGCGTTTTTCCATGCACGTCCCAGCCAAACAACTCTTCCCCGATGTTGCGCGTCCAGCGGCCTTCGCGCACGTGATTGGCCAATGCCACCAGACGTCGACTGCTGGCCATGATGAGTGAAAAAATGGTGTCCGCCGTGGTCTCGGTCAGCACGCCAGGCGTGTGGCACAGCGTAATGCCACGCGCCGCCAGCGCCGGTAATGCGTAGTTGTCAACGCCCACTGACACGCTGGAGATCACTTTCAGGCAAGGGGCGCGCGCCAGCAGCGCAGCATCCAGCGGGTAGCTGGAGCCAATCATGCCCTCGGCCGTGGTCAGCGCAGCGTGGAAAGCATTGACTTGTGCAGGCACACGCGGATTGGCCACGGTCACGTCATGCTCGGCCTGCAGGCGTACGAGCTGGTCAGGCGGCAGCTCCCGAAAGACCAGTACTTTTTTCCGCTGCACACTGGCTGTTGAAGTAGGCATGATCACAGTCCGGCTGCATTGAGTTGGGCGCGGGTCGGCAGGCCTTCGCTGTCACCTAGTACCTGCACGGCACGCGCGCCAATCCAGGCGCCACGCCTGACGGCATCGGTCACGCTCAAACCATCGAGCAGCGCGCTGATCACGCCCACCGCAAAGCCATCACCGGCGCCGACCGTGTCCACCACCTCGGCCACGGGGAAGCCGGCCACATAGCCAGCGCCGTCCTGGCCGTCATAAAAAGCGCCTTCGCTGCCGAGCTTGACGACCACCAACTCGGCGCCGCGCTGGCGGTAGAAGCGGGCAATGCCTTCGGGCGTGGACTCGCCGGTCAGAAAGCGGCCCTCGTCCAGGCCGGGCAGCACCCAGTGGGCGCGCGTGGCCAGATCGTTGATGGTGTCGCGCATCAGTTCGGGTGTGGCCCACAGCGTGGGTCGCAAGTTCGGGTCAAACGACACGCGGCGGCCGGCCATGCGCATCAGGTCCATGGTTTTGCGCGCAGCGTGAAGTGTCGATGGCGAGATGGCGGCAAATACCCCGGTGGCATGCAAATGCCGGGCGCTCAAGAGCCAGCTTTCGTCAATGTCGGTCAACCCCATGTGGCTGGCGGCCGATCCGGCGCGGTGGTATTCAACTGGTGGATCGCTGCTGTCGTTCACCTGGCCCTTGAACTGAAAACCGGTTTTTTGTGAGGCATCACACACGACGTGGGAACAATCGATGCCCTCGCCCGCCATGGCAGCCAGCAAATAGCGCCCCATGGAATCCGTTCCCAACCGGCTGGCCCAGCCCACTTGGAAGCCCAGACGGGCCAGCCCGATCGCAACATTGGTCTCGGCGCCCGCCGTGCGTTTATGGAAATTCTCAACCTGTTCCAGCGGGCCAGGCTGGTCAGCCACCAACAGCATCATGGCCTCGCCAAAGGTAATCACGTCCATCGCGCTGCTCATGTCGTAGCTCCCTGCTCAATGATGGAAAGGACCTGACTGGGTGTGCCGGCGGCACCAGCAAGGCCAACCGCAACGCGGCGCAGTTGATCAATTTCCAATTGCGCCACCGTCAACAGGTCATCGCCCACCAGCGGGTATTCAATGGCCCACGGCACATCGACGGGCAAGGCCCGCAGCACGGCGCGCCAAGGTGCGCTCGACTCAGCCAGTGGTACGGCCACCCAGCGCTGCGGCTGGCGCTGCACGCCTTTGCAATGAACATAACGCACTTGCGGCGCCAGAGCCGCGGCGGCCTGCAAGGGGCACTCGCCATTCCAGTGCCAGTTGCCCATGTCAAACGTCATCCCGAGGAACAACCCTTGTGCATTGGCGGTGGTAAAAAAGTTTTGCAGGGCAGTCAGCGTGCCGGCCATCGGCGTCTGGTCGTTTTCAATCAGCAGCTCCATGCTGGCCGACTGCAAACGCTGTTGCAGGCCATCCAGCGTGTGGGCGGAGGCCGGGCCAAAGCCGCCAATTGCCATTTTCAGGCGTGTCGCACCCAGCGTTTGCGTCGCCGTCAGGGCCCGCTCCAGTGCGGACACGTCCAGCAGGCCGTCTGCCGCCCAGAGGTACTCCGCGCTCGAATAAACCAGGCTTTTCCCGGCGGCCCGCACCGCTTGGGCGATGGTCGGGAGCTCAATCGCCGGTTTCAGCAGCAACTCGCTGCGGACTTCCACGCCATCGGCACCAGCCGCCAGACTCAGTTCACTGAACCAAAGCTGCCCGTGGCGCCGCACTTCGGCGGCCCCGAAAGCGGACAGTGAAATCAGCACCGGCGGCGCGGCGGCGGCTGTGACAGCCTCAGTGCGCATGTTGCGAGTTCAAGATTTGCCCCAGGAAGTTCCGGGTGATCTCGTGCTGCGGGTTGCTGAAGAACTGCTGCGGCGGCGCCTCCTCTACGATCTTGCCATTGGCCATGAAGATCACGCGGTCGGCCACGCTTCGGGCAAAACCCATTTCGTGGGTCACACACAGCATGGTCATGCCCTCTTCGGCGAGACTCACCATGGTGTCCAGCACCTCCTTGACCATCTCAGGGTCAAGCGCAGACGTGGGTTCGTCAAACAACATGATCTTGGGCGTCATGCACAGGGCGCGGGCAATCGCCACGCGCTGTTGCTGCCCCCCTGAGAGCTGGCTCGGGTATTTGTGGGCCTGCTCGGGAATGCGTACGCGCTTGAGGTATTTCATGGCGATGGCCTCGGCCTCCTCGCGGCTCAGGCCGCGCGAGCGCATCGGCGCCAAGGTGCAATTTTGCAAAATGGTCAGGTGAGGGAACAGGTTGAACTGCTGGAACACCATGCCCACCTCCTGCCGCACCGAGTCCACGTTCTTGCCACCCGCCGTCAGATCAATGCCGTCCACCACGATGCGACCACTTTGCACCGTCTCCAACCGGTTGATGCAGCGGATCAAGGTGGACTTGCCCGAGCCCGAAGGCCCGCAAACCACAATACGCTCCCCGGCCCGCACGTTCAGGTTGATCTGGGTCAGCACCTGGAACTTGCCAAACCATTTGTCCACGGCTTCGACACGGATGATGGGCTCAGCGCCAGGAGCTGCTGCGGGAGGGGATTGGATTGTGTGTGTCATTGAGAAGCACCGTTGTCTGCGATATTGCGCCAGGTTTATTGCATCTTCGGCAAGTCGATTTCCAGCCATTTGCGGTAGAGCTTGTTAAGTTCTCCGTTGGCCGTGTTGCGGGCCACGAAATCATCCACCGTGCCGAGCAGCTCAGCCTGTCCCGGACGCATGGCCACAGCCATGACCTGCTGGCGCAGCAGGAATTTATTTTCATAAGTGTTGGCAGGCGCACGCTTGTCAATTTGCGCCGCCACCGTGGTCGAACAGCCGATGGCATCGACCTGACCCGACATCAGCGCTTGCATAGCCGACGCGTCATCGTCAAAACGGCGAATCTCGGTGCCCTCGGGGGCGACCGCTGTCAGCGCCACGTCCTGCGTGCTGGCACGAGCGACACCGACACGTTTACCCTTGAGGTCGGCAGCACTCTTGATCCCCGCTTTCTTGTCGCCATACACCACGATGCTGGCGGCGGCGTACGGTTTGGAGAACTGCACCTGCTTGGCGCGCTCGGGGGTGACCGCAAGCGAGGCCACCAGAAGGTCCACCTTGTTGGTCAACAGGAACGGAATGCGGTTGGGGCCTGTCACGGGCACCAGGTTGACCTTGACGCCCAGGTCTTTGGCCATCAGGCGGGCCACGTCGGCGTCATAGCCGTCGGGTTGGTTGCTGCTGTTCATGGTGCCGTAAGGGGGGAAGTCCACCAGCATGCCAATGGTCAGCTCACCCTTCTTCTTGATGTCGGCGACGGTCTGCGCGCTGGCAGCCGGAACCCAGGCGGACAGGGTAGCGGTCAGGCCCAGCGCGAGGGCGGCGCCTGTGAATGTGCGACGTTGCAGATGCTTGATCATGGTGAAGTCTCCGGTGGTTGTGGTGAAAAGTGATGGGTAAAAACTGGGGGCAACTCAACGCGTCAACGCTGCGGCCTGCCGGCGCTCCATGCGGGCGGCCAGCAGGGACAAGGGCCAGCAGAGCACGAAATAGATGGCGGCCACCACGCTGAATACGATCAGGGGCTGGAAAGTGGCGTTGTTGATGATTTGTCCGGAGCGGGTGACTTCGACAAAGCCGATGATGGCGGCCAGCGAAGTCCCTTTGATGATCTGCACCATGTAGCCCACCGTGGGGGCCAGCGCAATCCGAGCAGCCTGCGGCAGGATCACGTCCCGCATGCGTGAGACATAGGACAGGCTCAGCGCCTGCGCCGCCTCCCACTGCCCGCTGGGTATCGCCTGGATACAGCCGCGCCAGATCTCGCCCAGGAAGGCGCTGCTGTTGAGAATGAGGGCCGCACCTGCCGCTACCCAGGGGTTGATTTCCAAACCAAGCACTGGTGCCCCAAAAAACACCAGAAAGAGCTGCAGCAAAAGTGGCGTACCCTGAAAAACCTGGATGAAAACGCCCGACAAAAAGCGCGCCACACCGTTGTGCGAGGTACGAGCCAGCGCAATGATCAGGCCACCCAGCGCGCCGCCCAGGAAGGCAATCATCGAGAGCGCCACGGTCCACTTGGCCGCCTCAAGAATGAACAGAAATTCGGGAAAACCAAAAGTACGCATCAGCGACCTGCCGGGTAGTTGAGGGCCAGGCGGTAGATCACCCGGAACAGCGCAGAAAATGACAACGCCAGCAACAGATAGATGCCGGCCACCACAATGTAGATTTCAAAGCTGCGAAAGGTCTGCGATTGCAGGTTGGCCGCCACCGAGGTCAGATCGTCTGCCGAAATCGCCGACACAACCGCCGAGCTGAGCATGAGCAAAATGAACTGGCTGGTGAGGGCTGGGTAAACGGTGCGCAGCGCCGGCTTCAAAATGACAAACCGGAAAATTTCATGGCGTTTCAGGTTGAGCGCCAAACCGGCCTCGATCTGCCCTTTGGGGATGGACTCGATGCCAGCACGGATGATCTCGGTCGCGTAGGCCCCCAGATTCACCACCATGGCGACCAGCGCGGCGGCATAGGCCGACCAGCGCAGGCCCAGCGCAGGCAACGCAAAAAAGAAAAAGAACAACTGCACCAAAAAGGGAGTGTTGCGAATCAGCTCGATATAGGTATTGATGACCCAGCGCAGCGGGCGCGGTCCGGCGGTCTTGCCCCAGGCGCAGACAACGGCCACCATCAGCCCGAACAACATGGCGAGCAGCGATAGCTCGATGGTGTTGAGCGTGCCTTTGACCAGCAGCGGCCAGGCGGCAAAGACATCACCGAATTGAAATGAATAGTTCATGAGCGGGCGCAATCGCCAGGTTGGGCACAACAATTTCTGATCAACTGATTTCAGTGTTTAGCCTGAGCCAACAAGACTGAAACCGGTTTCAGTAAATTATAAAAGTACCGTTATCCGCTCGGTAATTATGGAAAACCCTAGTACCCGCTAAATGACAGCGTGAACCGACGAACCACGGGGCACCAGGCGACCGGACAGAAAAATCTGGCGTGGCGGTAGCTCCATGCCCTTCAACCGTTCAATCAGACAACCGGCCGCTATACGCCCCAACTCCTCGGTTGGCTGCGCAATGGTGCTCAGGCCCGGGCCGATATAGGGCGACCACTCGGTTTCATCAAAACCAACCAGACCGACATCGGTGCCGAATTGCCAGCCCAGGCGCGCCATGGCAGCAACGACTCGCAAGGTCACCACGGCGTTGCTGGAGAGCACACTGGACGGGCGCTGGCCAGCACGTTGACGCAGGCTGCGCAGGGCATCGTCCAGCGCTTGCGGGTCTTCCGACGTGCTTTCAAAAGTCTTGCCTTGCAGACCGGCGACGTCAGGCGCGGCCTCGCTGATGAACGAGCGAAAAGCAGTCTCGCGTTCCTCGCGCGAACTGACGTTTTTGACCGGCTCGGAAATAAAAAGCAACTCACGGTAGCCCGCCTCAATCAGATGGCTGGCGCCCATGCGTATCGCGCCGGCATTGTCCAGAGAGACAAAATCGGCCTGCATACCGTGATGGCGACGATCTACCAGCACCACGGGCTTGCCGTAGCGGGCGGCTTCAGCGGCAGCTTGGGCATCACGACCCAGTGTGTTCAGGATAAAACCATCGACTTGATAGGCCGTGAGCGCCTCAATGGCTTCGCTTTCACGCTGGCTGTCATTGCCCAGGTTAAAGAGCATGAGCAGGTAGCCGGATTCCTGACAGGCTTTTTCGGCCCCGCGCAACACCGCCACTGAAAAGGGGTTGGTCACATCGGCCACCACCAGTCCAATCAAGCGCGAGCGTCCGCGTTTGAGCGCCTGCGCCATCGGACTGGGGCTGTAGGACAGCGCCGCGATGGCAACCTCCACGCGAGTGGCAATATCTTTGGTCAGCAGCTTGTCGCGGTGGTTCAGAAACCTTGAGACCGTGGCTTTGGAGACCCCTGCCTCCCGTGCCACGTCGGCGATGGTGGCACGTGCAGGCGTCTGCGCAAGCAGCTTTGAGGGCGAAAGTTTGTTGCTGGGCATCGTCAATGGCATCTATTTTTGATTTTCATGAAACCAATTTCAGTGAATATTAGCATCGCCACGCGGCATAAAACAGCCCCTGGTGATGCAGCGCCTGGTGGGTGCCGTTCACGCGTCAAACCGGGACAGCTCGCCGGCGCAACTCCTCCAGCGCCGCCGACAGCCACTTGAGCATGGCGGGGTTCCCGCTGGTGGCAATGTTCATGCGCAGCCAGGTGCTGGGCGTTTGCCGGGGTGAGAACAAGGCGCCGGGCGCCAGCAGGTAGCCCGCCTCCAGCGCCATGGCGGCCAGGGTGATGGTGTCCACACCGGTGTCAAACCAGCCCAGAAAACCGCCCTGCGGCCGGCAAAACGCTTTCATGCCCAGGGATTCCATGCGCTTGAAGGCAGGCTCTCGAAGTTCATCCAGCGCGGTTTGTACCCGCACGCAGTGTTTGCGGTAGCTGCCCTCCGTGAGGGCCCGGTGCACGATGCGCTCGTTGATCTCGGGCGTGGCCAGTGAGGTCAGCAGCTTTTGATTGCCCAGTGATTCGGTCATCTCGACGCTGGCGGTCAAAAAACCGACACGAATATTGGGCACCAGCATCTTGGAAAAACTGCCCAGGTAAATCACCCGCTTCAGCTGGTCCAGGCTGGCCAGGCGAACGGCTTGCACACCGCTGGGCAGAAAATCGGCATAAATATCGTCTTCCACAACGATCATGTCATGGGCCTCGGCGATGCGCAAAATCTGGTACGCCGTGGCACTGCTCAGCACCGTGCTGGTCGGGTTGTGCAACACCGAATTGATGATCAGCATTTTGGGTTTGCACGTGGCGGCCAATTCGGCCAGGGCCTGCACATCAGGGCCCTGCGGCGTGTAAGGAACGCCCACCAGGTTGACGCCCATCATCGCGAGCGTGCCCAGCTGCGCCGACCAGGCCGGGTTGCCGACGAGGACGCTGTCACCCGGGCGCAAAAACTTGCGCACGATGAGGTCAATGGCCTGCGTGGCACCAGACGTGGTAAGTACCTGGGCGGGGGTCGCCGAGATTTCGATCTCGGCCAGCTTGCGTGTGATTTGCTCGCGCAATGGCGCATATCCTTGGGCCAGGGCGGCATGGGACAGCTGCAGGCCTGACGCCGAAGCAACGGAGCGCAGCCCGGCCCTGATCAGGTCGCCACCACACAACGCAGGGGGCAAATAACCCAGGCCGGGCGACATGTCCGCCTCGATGCCACTTTGCATGTTGCGCATCAGCCAGCCCATGTCGATGGTCTGGGACCGTGCGGGCAAGGCCTTGGGCCGCTTCACGACACTGGTGCTGGGTTCCCGCACAAAAAAACCGGCGCCACGGCGTGCCTGCAAATGCCCGCGCACCACCAGCCGCTCATAGGCTTCCACCACCGTGAAACGGGACACGCCCCGGTCTGTGGCCAGCTGCCGCACCGAAGGCATGCGCATGCCGGGCCGGAACACCTGCTCCGCAATGCGGTGCTCCGCCCATTGAACCAACTGGTCCACCAGCGTCAACTGACCGCCCAGCGTGGCGCTGCGGTCGAGCAGCACAGGAGAAATACGTGACGCGTGGTGGGGTGCTGTTTGGGTTTTTGAGGGCATGGCCGGAAAATTGTATTGGTCTTTTCACCGAGCCAGTTTCAGAAACTATCTGGTCAACTGTACCGGTACTGTCATGGTCAGGAGCTTACATTGTTGACTCTGACAACGCAAGCAAGGAGACACCATGTACCAGATAGAAACTTATGAACTCAGCACGTCGCGTGTTGCCATGTTTCGACTGAAGGCTGGCTGCGTGATTCGGGTCACCCAAGGCCATCTGTGGCTGACCCTGCAGGGCCAGGCAGACGATATCTGGCTGCGCACCGGTGAGAGCTGGACGGTGCCGGTCAAAGGCGTGCTTTGGCTGGGTGCAGAACCCATGGCGGAGTTCAAGCTTGCGCAACCGCTCCAGGGGCAATGGAAACCGACCTTGCCACGCATCACTATGGGGTCACGCGTATTGCTACAAATTTAATAGCTATATACGCAGGTTATACGAGGGCTACAGCCTGTTTTTACTTAAAATTTAATGAAAACTGACGTGAAAAAGACCTGCCGGTTCATGGCCAGGTTTGAACACGGCGACCATCTGCATCAGCCCCAGGGCGTGAGTCACGCTGGCACTAAACTGCTGTTTGCATTTCCCTGCCCAACCGCTGGAGCCATCTTGTGGCCCTGCTCTCAAGTTGTTTACCCCATGAGCCTGTTCAATCCCCCTGCCGTTTTGCAAATGGACGACCTGTATTTCGCCTACCCGCAGCGCACCCTGTTCAGCGGCCTTTCCGCCCAGATTCCACCCGGTGTGAGCCTGGTGTGCGGTGGTGATGGCAGTGGCAAAACCACGCTGCTGCAGTTGTTGGCAGGCGTCCTGCCGGCCCAGCGGGGCAGCCTGCAGATCAAGCACCTTCTGCTGCGTGACCAGGCCGACGCCTACCGGTCACATGTCTTTTGGGTCGATCCGCGCACCACGGCCTTTGACCAGATGTCTGCGGCGGCCTACTTCAAGACCCTGCCCGCCGCCTATCCCCGCTTTGACGAACAGGCGCTGGAGAAGCTGATGGACGGCCTGTCGCTGACGCCGCACATCGACAAACCCATGTACATGTTGTCCACCGGGTCAAGGCGCAAGGTATGGCTCGCCGCCGCCCTGGCGGCTGATGCCACCGTTACCCTTTTGGATGAACCCTTTGCGGCGCTCGACAAGGCATCCATCAACTTCGTGCTGAACTGCCTGGACAACGCTGCCAGCCACACCAGCCGCTCCTGGGTCGTGGCAGCCTACGAGCCCCCCGGGCAGGTGCCGCTGGCCTGCGTCATCGACCTCGGGGACTGAACCGGCACGTCTGCGGCCAGGTGCCTGGTGTTCGCCAGGCAGCGTGTCGGGATTTTTGACACTGACACCGCCGCATGCGTCGTCATTGCGGGCAAACCCATTGATAAATATCAACAATTTTGCATCGGCACGCAACGTGCTTTTGAAATCTGAAAAATTACGCGCATTCTTCAGTGAGGCGGCACAAAGTTCTGAGGGATCAGGTAATTGGACTTCGATGGTCTGCCTGTAATTTCGCCCGTTTCAACAAGGTCACCTCATCGAGATGTCATCGACACCCCCTCTACAGTGCCTTTTTTGCAACCACCTCAACCCGGGGGGGGCCAGCTTCTGCAACGACTGCGGCTCGCAGATGCACCTGCAACCCTGTGACCGGTGTGGCGCGATCAACAAACGAACGGCAAAAAGTTGTCATAAATGTGAGTCCAGCTTCACCTTGCCCGGAGCGGCCGGGCGCGAGGCTGAACGACGCATGCCATCCACCGCGCTTGAAGAAAGCACCACAGGTTTCGCCAATACGGCCTCGCCAGACCACGCCGAGATAACCAACGAATCACCCCAGTTTTATCAACTGGTCACGCCGCAAAGCGATGTGCAAAACATCCGGGCCAAGGCCCGTCCCGCGTGGCGCCTGAAAGCAATCACTGTGTTGGTGGCCGTGAGCGCCCTGGCCACTTATTTCTACAGGTCCCAGGAAGCGCCGGTCACAAAAAAGCCAGTCGTCGCAGCCCCCGCCCAAGAGGCTCCTCCCACGGCAGTTTCAACCGTGGTCGCGGCGCCAGTTATTGCACAACCTTTGGAAGCCGTCTCGTCACACACGATCACAGCCCAGCCTCGCACCACCGTCAAGCCGGACCCTGACAAAACCATCGCCGTGGCCCCCACAGGCGCGGGCCCTGCGCCGCAACAAGTGCGGCCAACCACGATGGCGGACACCACGACCCGCCCCACACCACCCTTATTGAAAGAGTGCCCGGACGCAGTAGCCGCACTGGGCTTTTGCAACCAGGGCTCCAAACAGGAGAAACCGTAACATGACGAAATCTTTTTTTTCCAAGCGGCTGTTGGCCGCGTTGCTGTGCGTCACCACGGGAGCGTTCGCTGCCGTCGACTACAAAATTGTGACGGCCTCCGAACGGGGCACCTACATCAAGATTGGACGCGATCTTGCCGAACTGGTGGCGCCGTCGGCAGACATCCGGCTCGATGCGGTGTCGTCAGCGGGCTCGGCAGAAAACGTGCGGCGTCTGCGCCACGAAACCGGTGTGAAACTGGCCCTGGTGCAGTCCGACGTTTACCAGTCATTCATTGACATGGCGAATGCAGGCAATGCCGGGGCGGGCGTCCTGATTCGGCCCTTGCGGGTGATCATGCCGCTGTACAACGAGGAAATCTACTTTGTGGTGCGGGCTGACTCAGAACGCAATTTCATTCACGAGATCAAGAACGCGAAGATCAACGCCGGTGAGCTGGGAAGCGGCACGGCGCTGACCTCGGCCACGCTGTACCGAATGATGTTTGGCGAGCCCATGGTGGACGCCAATGCCAGCTACCTCTCCAATGAAGAGGCATTGGCCAGACTGGTCACCGACAAAACGCTGGATGTGGTGGCCGTCGTGGCCGGTCAACCCGCCAAACTGCTGGCCGACATGAAACCCGAGTCGCGCCAACTGATCAAGCTGCTCAAATTTGACCCCAGCCACGTCAGCAGCAAAGACGTACTGAAAACGTATTTCCAGGCCAATGTCAAAGCCAGCAACTACCCGAACCTGCTCACGACCGATCTGACCAGTCTGGCCGTGAAGGCCTTTTTGGTCACCTATGATTTCCAGTTAAAAGACACCGAGACGCACCTGCGGCAGATGGCGCGCTCCTTGTGCCAGAACTTTTCAACGCTGCAGGAAAAAGGGCACCCCAAGTGGCGGGAAGTGAGCCTTGCCCTGCCGGACTTGGGGCGGGGCTGGTTCTACTATGGGCCAACGACCCGCGAGTTGCGGGCCTGCATCGCAGCCGCCCCCAAATCGGGCACACCGGTCAAAACAACGCGCCCTGCCCGGACATGTTCACAGCAGGAACGTATTTTGGGATTCTGCCCCTAGCGCTTCAACTTCGCTCAACTGCGCGCCAGCCGCGCAAAAGTCTTGCGAAACTTGGCCACCTTGGGCCCAGCCACGGCCACGCAGTAACCCTGGTTGGGGTTGTTGGCAAAGTAATCTTGGTGGCATAACTCCGCCACCACGTAGTTCTCCAGCGGCATCACCTCCGTCACGATGGGTCGCTCGAACGTCCCCAGCGCCGTGACCTCTTGAATGAAATCATGGGCAGCGGTTTGCTGCTCGGGGCTTGAGCAATAGATGCCGCTGCGGTACTGGGTGCCCGCATCAGCACCCTGGCGGTTCAGGCTGGTGGGGTCATGAATCACAAAGAAAATTTCAAAAATTTCGTGCAGACTGATCTCGGCCGGATCAAACGTGAGCTTCACGACCTCGTTGTGGCCCGTGGTGCCGGTGCAGACCTGCTCGTACGTGACCTTGGGCACGTGGCCATTGCAGTAGCCGCTTTCCACATCGGTCACACCGCGCACGTTCACATACACGGCATCAAGGCACCAGAAGCAGCCACCGCCCAGGGTAATGGTTTGCAGGGAATCGGTCATGGAAACTCTCCGTTCAAGCTGTTGATTCAATCGTTGCAGGCATCTTACGCGGCGCGCACGAAACACCACATGCCTCCGGGTCTTTGCCCGCATTGACAGTGCCGAATGGCAAGGCTACATTAATAACCAGTCAGTCATTAATTTATGCCCCTGTCCAAACTTATCTGCAAGACCCCAAGCTCCGCGCCATCGCGGCATGAACGCCGCAAGGACGCCCGGCCGGGCGAACTGCTCGACGCCGCCCTGAACCTCTTTGTTGAAAAAGGCTTTGCGGCCACCCGCGCCGAAGAGGTGGCCAAACGGGCTGGCGTGTCCAAGGGCACGCTCTTTCTTTACTTCGCCAGCAAAGAGGAGTTATTCAAAGCGGTGGTGCGCGAAAACATCTCAGGGCGCTTTACCGAGTGGAACGACGAGTTCGAGAGTTTTGAGGGCAGTACAGCCAACATGCTTCGCTTCGCCATGAAGACCTGGTGGGAACGGCTGGGTTCGACCAAAGCGTCGGGCATCGTCAAGCTGATGATGAGCGAGGCGCGCAACTTCCCCGAACTGGCCGCCTTTTACCAGCAGGAAGTCATCCAGCCGGGCAGTGATTTGATTCGGCGCATCTTGCAGCGCGGTGTAGACCGCGGCGAGTTTCGGGAAATCGACATGAAGTACGGGGTCTATCTCGTGCTGGCCCCCATGCTGTTTCTGGCCATGTGGACTCACTCCCTCGGGTCGTGCTGCAAAGCCACGGACCGGCTGGTGCCTGAAGACTATATTGCCTTGCAGGTTGAAACCATTTTGAACGGGCTGAGCATCACGCCAGCCTCTTCACCGTCCCCATCACAACAACAAAAAACTCCATCATGAAACCTTGGCTGAAATGGCTGCTTGTCGGCCTGGTACTCGCCGCATTCGCGGCGGGTACATTCAAAACACTGTCGGTGCGACAAGCCCAAAAAGAAGCGTTACAAGCCCAGCAGGCCGCCCAGAAAGGGCAGGCCATGGTCGACCTGGCACCCACTGACCTTGTGCAGGCCAAAACTGTGACTTTGTCACAAACCCTGGCCATTTCCGGCCCGCTCAAAGCAGTCAATTCAGCCACCGTCAAAGCCCGTGTTGCCGGTGAGTTGCAAGGCCTGACCGTGCGTGAAGGTGACTTCGTGAAAGCGGGTCAGGTCATTGCCCGGGTGGACGCCACCGAGTCCCAGGCCCGAGTTCGTCAGGCGCAGCAACTAGCCGAGTCGGCCAAAGCGCAGGTCGACATTGCCAGACGCAGTCTGGACAACAACCGCTCGCTGGTTGACCAGGGCTTTATCTCCCGGACCGCGCTGGACACATCCGTGGCAACGCTGGCCGCCGCCGAGTCCAACTACCGGGCGGCACAAGCCGGCGCTGACGTGACCGCCAAGTCTTTGCAGGACACCGTCTTGCGCGCGCCCATTGCCGGGCAGGTGGCCCAACGGCTGGCCCAACCCGGTGAACGCGTGGCCATTGACGCGCGCATCATCGACATCGTGGACCTGAGCCGCCTGGAGCTTGAAGCCAGCCTGAGCGCCGCCGACTCCCTGCAGGTCAGGGTGGGGCAAACCGCGCAAATCACGGTTGAAGGTGCCGCCCACCCCTTGACTGCCAGAGTGGTTCGCGTGAACCCCAGCGCGGTTGCGGGAAGCCGCGCGGTGCTGGCCTACCTGGCCATCGACGCCGATGCCAACCTGCGCCAGGGTTTGTTTGCACAAGGCGCCTTGCAAACGGGAAGCGTATCGGTTCTGGCCGTGCCCTTGAGCGCCGTGCGCACCGACAAACCCCAGCCTTACGTTCAGGTGATCCGCAACGGGCAGGTCACGCACCAAACAGTGACTTTGGGCGAACGTGGTGAATTCAATAATCAAACCTGGGTGGGCATTTCCGGCGCCACCGAGAACATGACGATTTTGGGCGCAACCATGGGCGCGCTACGCACCGGCACACTGGTGAAAACTGCACTGGTGGCCCCGTAATCATGTGGTTCACACGCGTCAGTCTTAAAAACCCGGTCTTTGCCACCATGGTCATGCTGGCCCTGGTGGTACTGGGCCTGTATTCCCTGCAGCGCCTGCAGGTGGACCAGTTTCCCAACATCGATTTCCCTGTCGTCGTGGTGACGACCGAATACCCCGGTGCCTCGCCCGAGATTGTGGAAAGCGAAGTCTCCAAAAAAATTGAAGAAGGCGTGAACTCGATCGCCGGCATCAACGCGCTGACCTCGCGCAGCTACGAAGGCCAGTCGGTCGTGATCATCGAGTTTGGCTTGCACATTGACGGGCGCAAGGCCGCCGACGATGTGCGGGAAAAAGTGGCCACCATTCGCCCGACGCTGCGTACCGAGGTGAAGGAGCCGCGCGTCCTGCGGTTTGACCCGTCCGCCCGGGCCATCTGGTCGGTTGCCGTGCTACCAGACACCATGGTCAAGGGGGCCACGCCCATGACCCCGGTGGAACTGACCAACTGGGCCGAACAAAGCCTCAAGAAGCGTCTGGAGAATGTGCGCGGTGTGGGCTCGGTCACGCTGGTGGGGGGCACCAAGCGCGAAATCAATGTGTACCTCAACCCGCAGGCTCTGGAGTCTTTTGGTATCACACCCGACCAGGTGGTGACGGCGGTGCGCAATGAAAACCAGGACCTGCCGGTCGGGGCCATCCGCTCGCAGGAGCAGGAGCGCGTGATCCAGATTGCGGCCCGCATGCAGCGCCCGGAAGATTTTGGCAAGATCATTGTAGCCCGCAAAAATGGCGCGCCCGTGCGCGTGGAGCAGGTGGCCCGCGTGTCCGATGGGGCACCGGAAGTCGAAAGCCTGGCCCTCTACAACGGCCAGCGCACCTTGTTGCTCAATGTCCAGAAGGCGCAGGACGAAAATACCATCGCGGTGGTGGACGGCCTGATCAAGACCCTGGCCGAGGTGCAAAAACAGTTGCCTGCGGGCGTTCGCCTGGAGCAGATCACCGATGGCTCACGGCAGATTCGCGTGTCGGTCTCCAACGTGCGCCGCACGCTGATTGAAGGTGCCCTGCTGACCGTGCTGATTGTGTTTTTGTTCCTGAACTCGTGGCGTTCCACGGTGATTACCGGGCTCACGCTGCCGATTGCCATCATCGGCACCTTCCTGTTCATGAACCTGTTTGGCTTCACCATCAACATGATCACGCTGATGGCCCTGAGCTTGTGTGTGGGCTTGCTGATTGACGACGCCATCGTGGTGCGTGAAAACATCGTGCGCCACGTGCAGCTGGGCAAAAACGTGTACCAGGCGTCGCTGGACGGCACGCAGGAAATTGGCATGGCGGTGCTGGCCACCACCCTGTCCATCGTGGCGGTGTTCATGCCCATCGGGTTCATGGGCGGCATCATCGGCAAGTTCTTTCACGAGTTCGGCATCACCATCGTGGCCGCCGTGCTGATTTCGATGTTTGTGAGCTTCACGCTGGACCCCATGCTATCAAGCATCTGGCATGACCCCAGCATCGAAGACCACAAGCGCCGCGTGCCTGGCCCTGACGGCAAACCCTGGGTGCCCGAGACGCGGTATGACAAAACCATTGGCCGGGTCACCGGCTGGTTTGATCGTGCGACCGAGTCCCTGGTCGACGCCTACCAGCACATCCTGCGCTGGGCGCTCCAGCACCCACTTGCCACGGTGGGCCTGGCGCTGGCGATCTTTGTGGGCAGCATCTTCATGGTCCCATTGTTGGGCACCGAGTTTGTACCCACGTCCGATTTTTCGGAAACGTCACTGACCTTCAACACACCCGTAGGCTCGTCGCTGGAGGTGACCGAGGCCCGCACGCGCCAGGTCGAGGCGATCCTGCGGGAGTTTCCCGAGGTGCGCTACACCCTGTCCACCCTCAACACCGGTAACGCCCAGGGCAAGATGTACGCCAGCATCTACATCCGGCTGGTCGACCGCAAGGAACGCACGCTCAGTGTGGACGCCATGTCGGTCGTACTGCGCGAACGGCTCAAAACGGTGCCCGGCATCACCGTGACGCACGTGGGCCTGCTCGACGCGGTGGGTGGCAACAAGCAGATTCTGTTTTCCATCCAGGGGGCCGACATGGCCGAACTGGGACGTTTGACCCAGCTGGCGACTGAAAAAATTCGCAACATTCCCGGCCTGGTTGATCTGGACTCCAGCCTGAAGCCCAACAAACCCACCCTCGACGTGGACATCAAGCGCGACGTCGCCTCTGACCTCGGCTTGAGTGTGGCGCAGATTGGTGCCGCCTTGCGCACGCTGGTGGCCGGGCAAACGGTCGGCAACTGGCGCGCGCCGGACGACCAGACCTACGACGTCAATGTGCGCCTGGCACCCCAGGCCCGCAACAGCCCGGCTGATTTGAACCTGCTGCCCTTTACCGTGGGCAGCAACACCGATGGCAGCCCGCGCATCGTGCGGCTCAACCAGGTGGCGACCGTCAGGGAGTCCAGCGGCTCCAACCAGATCAACCGGCGCGATTTGACACGCGAGGTGTCCATCAGCGGCAACGTCTCGGGCCGGTCCGCAGGCGAGGTGTCGGCCGACATCAAAACCGCGATGGACAGCATCGCCCTGCCCCCGGGTTACAGCTACAAATTCAGCGGCTCCACCAAAGACATGGCCGAGGCCTTTGGCTACGCCATCTCGGCGCTGGTGCTGGCCGTGGTGTTCATTTACATGATCCTGGCCAGCCAGTTCAAAAGCTTTCTGCAGCCGCTGGCCTTGATGACCGCCCTGCCCCTGACGCTCATCGGCGTCGTGCTGGCGCTGATGATGTTCAACTCCACGCTGTCGATGTTCTCGGTGATTGGCGTGGTCATGCTCATGGGCCTGGTCACCAAAAATGCCATTTTGCTGGTGGACTTTGCCATCCGCGCGCGGGAGAACGGCATGGAACGCAGCGAGGCCCTGCTGATGGCCGCCAAAGTGCGCCTGCGCCCGATTTTGATGACCACGCTGGCCATGATTTTTGGCATGGTGCCACTGGCGTTTGCCCTGTCTGAAGGGTCAGAAATGCGCGCGCCCATGGGCCAGGCCGTCATCGGGGGTGTCATTACCTCCTCTTTACTGACCCTGGTGGTGGTCCCCGTGGTGTACTGCTACATGGACGATCTGGCGCAATGGATGACCCGCCGCTGGCAAGGCCGCCCCCGTGCCGCCGGGTAAAATTTACAAGCATCGGTTAATATACCCCCTGGAGTACAAAAATGAATATCGAACAAGCCCGCTTCAACATGATCGAACAGCAGATTCGTCCCTGGGACGTGCTCGACGGCGAGGTATTGCACCTGTTGTCTGTGGTCAAGCGTGAAGATTTTGTGCCGCTGGCCCACAAGGCACTGGCCTTTGTTGACATGGAAATCCCCCTGGGCCACGGCCAGTGCATGCTCGCCCCCCGCGTGGAAGCCCGCATGCTGCAGGACGCAGCCGTTCAAAAACATGAAAAAGTGCTGGAAATCGGCACGGGCTCGGGCTACATGGCCGCCTTGCTGGCGCACCGTGCACAGCGCGTGATTTCACTGGAAATCGACCCTGAACTCGCCGCCCTGGCCCGCACCAACCTGCAAAAAGCCGGCATTCACAACGCCGAGGTGCGCCAGTTTGACGGCTCCAAGGGTGCGCCCGCCGAAGGCCCGTTTGACGTGATCGTGATGAGCGGTTCGGTGGCCGAAGTGCCCCCGACCCTGCTGGCCAACCTGAAGGTCGGCGGACGGCTGATCGCCATTGTGGGCGACGAGCCCGTGATGCGTGCCACCCTCGTTGTGCGCAACAGCGAGACTGACTTCACGACGACCCAACCGTGGGACACGCTGGCGCCCCGCCTGCAGAACTTCCCCGAGCCATCCTCTTTCAAGTTTTAAACCATGATTGTCCAAGTTCGCCCCTCCCAATTGTCCGCTTGGCTTGAGTCCGTGCGCGGCCATGGCGTGCCCGTGGTGCTGGACGTGCGCGAGCCGTCCGAGTTGCAGGTCGCCAGCGTGAAAGCCGATGGGTTTGAGTTGCTGACCATTCCCATGGGGGTGATTCCACCGCGCTTGAGCGAGCTGGACCCCGAGCAACCGGTGGCCTGCCTGTGCCACCACGGCGGACGCAGCATGCAGGTCGCAACATTCCTGAAAGCACGGGGCTTTGCCCATGTGGCCAACATTGCCGGCGGCATCCATGCCTGGTCGGCAGAACTTGACCCCAGCATTCCCAGGTATTGAGCTGAGCGGGCCCTCCCCGTCGATGGGCCGCCCCACTTGCTCTTGTTCTCCACCCAAAGGTCCACCATGAAAACGTTCCGTCTTCTTCCCCTGTTTGTGGCTTTCAGCGCAGCGCTGGCCCTGCCGGTACGCGCCCAAAGCCTGGTGGACCTGTATGAATTGGCGCGCGGTTTTGATGCCTCGTACCAGTCGGCCAAATCGCAATACGACGCCACGCTGGCCCGGGCCGATCAGGCCAAGGCTGCGATTCTGCCCACGGTCGGGTTGTCACTGGGGTCTTCAGTGACCAACGTGGACAACACCCTGGCGCCGCCGCCCAAATCCAACTACAACACCCACACCGCCACACTCAGCGCCTCGCAGCCGCTGTACCGGCCAGCGAACAGGGCTAGCTACGAACAAGGCAAAAAACAGGTGGATCTGGCCGAGGCCCAGCTGGCGGTGGCCGACCAGGACCTGATTGTTCGTGTGAGCCAGGCCTACTTTGATGTGCTCGCCGCCAAAGACAGCCTGACGTTTGTGAAAGCCCAGAAAGCCGCGGTGGGCGAGCAACTGGCCTCGGCCAAACGCAACTTTGAAGTCGGCACCTCCACCATCACCGACACCCGTGAGGCGCAAGCCCGGTTTGACCTGGGCACCGCCCAGGAAATAGCGATTGAGAACGACCTGCGTGTCAAACAGATTGCGCTGGACCAACTGGTCGGCAAAACCAATACCCAGCCCCAAGCGCTGGCCCTGCCCCTGGCGCTGCCCGCACTGGTGCCGGATGACGCCAATGCCTGGGTCGCCCAAAGCGAGTCCGGCCACCCCGTCATCCGTCAAAGCCAGGTCGCACTTGACGTGGCCCAGCTGGAAACCGAAAAAGCCAAGGCCGGCCACAAACCCACGCTGGATGTGACGGCGGGTTACAACATCACCCAAAACAACGGCTCCTCTAGTTTGGCCAATGACTACCGCACCAATGGGGCCACGGTCGGCCTGGCGTTCAATCTGCCCCTGTTCGCCGGCTTCTCCGTGCAGAACCGCATCCGCGAAACCCTGGCGCTGGAAGACAAGGCCCGCAATGACCTCGAAGGGGCCAAACGCGCCGTCGCCCAGGGCACCCGCACGGCCTACTTTGGTGTCGTGTCGGGTCAAGGCCAGGTCAAGGCGCTGGAAGCCGCCGAGGCCTCCAGCCAGAGCGCGCTGGACGCCAACAAGCTGGGTTACCAGGTGGGTGTGCGCATCAACATCGATGTGCTGAACTCGCAAAGTCAGTTGTTCCAGACCAAGCGCGATCTGGCCAAGGCCCGCTACGACGTGCTGGTCGGCGGCTTGAAGCTGCGCCAGGCCAACGGCACCCTCAAGGCCGGGGACTTACAGGGCGTCAATGCCCTGCTGGTCAAGTAAAACCAGCACCGCCAATAGCCGCCAGCACCGCCGCCACGGTTTTCTCCACCGCACCGCGGTGGGCGCCGGAAAAGCGCAACGCCGTGGCCGACATCGCAGCGCACGCGGCCGGGTCGGTCACCAGGCTTTGCGCCATTTGCACGGCCTGATCCATCGATCCGACCCGCAATGCCGCCCCAGCAGCCTCGGCCAGCGCCGCGGCTTCCAGAAAATTGAAGGTGTGCGGGCCCATGACCACCGGGCAAGCACACGCCGCGGCCTCAATCAGGTTTTGCCCCCCCAGAGGCTCGAAACTGCCGCCCAGCAAGGCCGCGTCCGCCAGCCCGTAGTACAGCGCCATTTCCCCCAGCGAGTCACCGAGCCAGACCGTGCGCTGACCGGCGGCATGGACAGCGGGCGGCGCGTCGCCCCAGGTGCTGCGGCGGGACACGGCAAACCCCTGTGCCTCCATCAGCGCCGCGACCTCATCAAAACGCTGGGGATGGCGCGGCACGATCAGCCATTGCACCTCATTCGCTATCGAATCAATAGCTGCATCCGCACGGCGGACGGGGGCTAGAAGGCTAAATGATGCCAAACTCTTCAATAATGCCGTTTCTTCCCCCTCGCGCGAACTGGCAAACAGCACAACCGGGCGGCCCACACGTTGGCGCCAGGCTTGGCCAGTGGCGAGCTGCGTGGTGTTGGGCGTGGCATCAAACTTGAGGTTGCCGAACACGCCCTGCACCGTGGCGCCCAACTGCGTGAGCGCCTGGGCGTCGGCCTGCGTCTGGGCCCACACGGCCGCCAGCGCACCGAAGGCCGGGCGCGACAGCCACGCCAGACGCTGGGCCTGGCGCCGCGACTTGTCGCTCATGCGGGCGTTGGCCAGCACCAGCGGCACGTGGCGCTGGGCGCAGGCGGCCACCAGGTTGGGCCAGACTTCGGTTTCCATCAGGATGCCAATGCGGGGCTTGAAGTGCGCCAGAAAACGGCTGGCCGCACCCCGTGTGTCCCACGGCTGCCAGCTCTGCACATCGCCCGGTTGCAACAGCTTGACGCCTTCGGCTAGCCCGGTGGCAGTTCCGTGCGTGAGCAGCAAACGCATGCCGGGCAAGCGCTGACGCAGTCCGGCAATCAACAAGGCGGCGGTGCGTGTTTCACCCAGGGACACGGCGTGGACCCACACCAGACCGTCGCTGGCCTTGAAGGGCGCCCCCGCATAACGGCCAAAACGCTCTTCAATGGCGTGCAGGTACAGCGGCTCGGCCCGGCCACGACGCGTCAGTTTGCGCCGCACCCAGGGCTGCAGCAGCCACATGACCAGCGAATACAGCAGGCGGGTCATGCGGTTTTCGGCGTGCTGGACACCGCGAGCCAGGCTTGCCAGACGGCCTCCACCGAGGGCGTGGGGTCAGCAAACACGCTGCACTGGCGAACACCCGGAGCCGCTTCAACGCCCGCGGGTGCATGAGCGGCCTGCGGCCCGGTGCGCCACGCGGTGTCGAAGTTATAAATCTGCACATGGGGCAGGTCCAGCGCCACGGCGATATGGCTCAAGCCGCTGTCCACGCCCACCACACCGGCACAGGCGGCCAGCGCATCGGTCAAGGCGTCCAGCCCCAGCCGGGGCCACACGATGGCCCCGGCCAACGGGGCGGCAATCTCCCGCGCATGGCGCTCTTCGGCGTCGCTGCCATGCGGCAAGGCGACCGCGTAACCGGCGTCATTGAGGTGCTGGCCCAGCGCATGCCAATGGGCCAGCGGCCACTGCTTGTCGGCCCGCGAGGTGCCGTGCACCAAGGCCACCAGGCCCTTGGGGAAAGAAGCCTCAAATGCTACATTTTTAATAGCTGCCTGCGCACGTCCCACCTGGGCTAGAAGCCCAAAAGACTCAAAATTTGGCACCCCATAACCCAGGGCACGGGCGCACAGTTCACGCGAGCGCATCACGGCATGGATGTGGGGTGGCAGTGCAATCGCCACGTCAGCCACCCAGCGCGTGGGCGCCTCATAGCCCGAACCGTCCGTCTGATTGGCCATGGCGTAGCGCTGACCCTGCGGGGTGAGCTGCGCCAGCCACGCGATGAACGCCGACTTGCTCAGGCCCTGCAGATCGATCACCGCGTCATAGGACTCGCGCTGCAACTCGGTTTTGAACGCGCCAAAGGCCTGGCGCGTGGCGCGTGACAACGGTGACTTGCGCCAGCGCCGTATCTCGCACTCGATCACGCGCCCCACGCCCTCACAGCGTCGCACCAAAGGGGCAAAACCGCGCTCCACCACCCAGTCAATCCGGGCCTCGGGGAAGGCGCGGCGGATGTCCTGCACCGCGGGCATGGCGTGCACCACATCGCCCAGTGACGACAGTTTGACGATCAGGATGTTCAAGGGGTGGCCTCGTCCAGTGCCGCGTCGGGCTTGACGCTGCGCAGCAACGCCAGCAGCGCGTGCTCAATGCGGCGCAGCGCCTCGGGCGTGCGGCCTTCAAAGCGCAGCACCAGTACGGGCGTGGTGTTAGAGGCCCGAATCAGCCCGAAGCCATCGGGCCAATCCACGCGCAGGCCATCGATGGTGTTGAGCCTGGCCGGGGCTTCAAAGTGCGCGCGGCTGATGAGCTGGTCCACCAGCGCGTGGGCCTCGCCCTCGGCACATTTCACGTTCAACTCCGGGGTGGAAAAGCTGGTGGGCAGCGCGTTGAGCACCGCGCTGGCATCGGGCGAACGGCTCAGGATTTCCAGCAGGCGGCCCGCCGCGTAGGTGCCGTCGTCGAAACCAAACCAGCGCTCCTTGAAGAAGATATGGCCGCTCATCTCGCCGCCCAGCGGGGCGTTGACGTCCTTCATCTTGGCCTTGATCAGCGAGTGGCCGGTCTTGTACATCAGGGGCTGGCCGCCCGCGGCTTCAATGACGGGAGCCAACTGCTGCGAGCATTTCGCGTCAAACACGATAGTGCCACCGGGCACGCGGCGCAGCACATCCTGCGCCAACAGCATGATCTGGCGGTCGGTGTAGATGATGGTGCCGTCCCGGGTGACGACCCCCAGCCGGTCACCGTCGCCGTCAAAGGCCAGGCCCAATTCGGCGTCACTGGCTTGCAGCGCGGCCATGAGGTCGCGCAGGTTCTCGGGTTTGCTCGGGTCGGGGTGGTGGTTGGGGAAATGGCCATCCACCTCGCTGAACAACTCAATCACCTCGCAGCCCAGCGCCCGCAAAATGCCCGGCGCCGACGCCCCGGCAATGCCGTTGCCCGAATCGACCACCACGGTCATGGGGCGGGCCAGCTGGATGTCACCCAAGATGCGGTCGCGGTAGGCCGCCAGCACATCAGCCGTGCGCACCGTGCCGCCAGGCTGGGCCACCCAGGCCTCGCTGTCCATCATGCGGCGCAAGGCCTGAATGTCGTCGCCATAAAGGGCTTGCCCGCGCAGCACCATCTTGAAGCCGTTGTCGTCCCGGGGGTTGTGGCTGCCGGTGACCTGAATGCCGCTGGTGCACAGCGTGTGGGCCGCAAAGTACAGCATGGGCGTGGTCACGGTGCCGAGGTCAATCACCGCCACCCCGGCCGTCACCAGACCGCGCACCAGGGCGGCGGCGAGAGAAGCACCGCTCAGGCGCCCGTCGCGCCCCACCGCCACCGTCGTCTCACCGTCGCGCCGCGCCACCGTGCCAAACGCCCGCCCCAAGGCCTCAGCCGTGGCTTCGTCAAGCGTCGACGGCACGGTGCCGCGAATGTCGTAGGCTTTGAAAATGGAAGCGGGTAACTGCACGAAGAGGGTTCCTGTCGGATGGGCGTTGGCACCGGGGGGTGCCCCGGATTGTAGGGGGCCAGGCGGCCCAGGGACATGTCCGGAAACGGCTGGTTCAGGGCTGGTCCGGCGCCTTTTGCACGCGTATCATCGATCGCATGACCCCCGCTGACACACTGCCGCCCGATGACGCCCGCTACCTCGCCCTGAAGGCGAAAGACGCGCGTTTTGACGGCTTCTTTTTCACCGGCGTCACCTCCACCGGCATTTATTGCCGCCCGGTGTGCCGGGTGCGCACCCCCAAGCGGGAAAACTGCCGCTTCTTCACCCATGCGGCGCAGGCCGAACAAGCCGGGTTTCGGCCCTGCCTGCGCTGCCGCCCGGAGCTGGCACCGCGCACGCCGCACGCCGCGCACCTGTCCGAGGCACGGGCCTGGTCCATGCAGGACGCCTCCAGCATCCTGGCGGGTCAGGCCGCCCGCCTGCTCGACACGCCCGAGGCCTGGGGCCACACCGCGCCCACCGTGCAAAAACTGGCCGGGCGGCTGGGTGTCAGCGACCGCCACCTGCGCCGTATTTTCGAGGCCCAGTTTGGCGTCTCGCCCCTGCAATACCTGCAAACCAGGCGCCTGCTCAGCGCCAAGCAACTGCTGACCGACACGCCCCTGGCCATCACGCAGGTGGCGCGCCTGAGCGGCTTTGCCAGTGTCCGGCGCTTCAACGCGGCCTTCAGCCAGCACTACGCGCTCAACCCGACGCAGTTGCGCCGTGCAGGCGGTGCACGCCCCACTGGCAAAGCGCCAGAGGGCATTCTGGTCCGGCTGGCTTACCGCCCGCCCTATGACGTGAGGGCCATGCTGCAGTTCTTTGCCACGCGGCAGATTGCAGGCATCGAGCACATTTCGCTCTCGACCAACACCCTGACGCTGGCCAAAACCATCACCGCACCGCTGGGCGACCAGCAAGTCAGCGGCTGGTTGCTGGCAAGCTTTGACGAGGCGCGCTGCCGGGTCGACCTGCAGGTCAGCCCATCGCTGTGCGAAGCGCTTCCCTGGGTGATGGCCCGGGTGCGCGCCCTGCTGGACCTGGATGCCGACCCACACGCCATCAACCACCAGTTGCACGCCCACTTTCCGCAGGGCGACGGCCTGCGGGTGCCCGGTGCGCTGGACGGCTTTGAACTCGCCGTGCGGGCCGTGCTGGGCCAGCAAATTACCGTGGCCGCCGCGCGCACGCTGGCGACCCGCCTGGTGGAACGGTTCGGTGAACCGCTGGAGACGCCGGTGGCCGGACTGAACCGGCTCTTTCCGTCCGCCGCGACGCTGGCAGCAAGCCATGGCGACGCCCTGGGAGCGTTGGGCATCGTCAAACAACGCCAGGCGGCCATCCAGGCGCTGGCCAACGCGGTGGCGCAACAGCACCTGTCACTGCACCCCGGCGCGGACGTGGACGCCACCATCACCGCGCTCAAGGCCCTGCCCGGCATCGGCGACTGGACGGCGCAGTACATCGCCATGCGCGCGCTGCGTTGGCCGGACGCTTTTCCCGCCGGTGACGTGGCGCTGCACAAGGCGCTGGGCGTTCAGGACGTCCGGCATCCCGCCAAAGAAGCCCTGGCCGCGTCACACGCCTGGCAACCATGGCGCAGCTACGCCGTGATCCGGGCGTGGGCCCTGCTTGCTTCCGCATCCCCAAAACCCCCGTGAAAACGCTATTAAATACATAGCTACCTCCGCAAACCCCATAAGGGCTACAAGGCGATTTACCATGAAATTCTCAAACTCCACAGTTCAATCCCGGTATGACAGCCCGCTGGGGCCCATGGTTCTCGCGGCCCTGGACGGCAAGCTGGTGGGCGTCTGGTTTGACGGCCAGGCCCACCAGCCCGACACCGCCCACTGGCCTGCCGTCACCGGTCACCCCACGCTGGAACAGGCCAAGGCGCAATTGGCCGACTACTTTGCTGGCCGCCGGACCACGTTTGAGCTACCGCTGGACGTGAGTGCGGGCACCGCTTTCCAGCAAGCCGTCTGGCGCGCACTGCTGCAAATTCCGAGGGGCGCCACCCAAAGCTACGGCGCCCTCGGTGCAGGTATTGGCAACCCGGCGGCCGTGCGGGCCGTGGGGGGCGCCGTGGGCCGCAATCCCTTGAGTATCATCGTGCCATGCCACCGCGTGATTGGCGCCAGCGGCGCCCTGACCGGTTACGCAGGTGGCCTGGAACGCAAGATTTTCCTGCTCCAACTTGAAGGCGCGAGGGTCTGACCCGAGCGCCCGTCACTCCACCCACAGGCCCACCTTGAATTCCCCTGCTCCCAAAAAACCCTGGCTGATAGACTTTGTCTTGCTCGCGGCGCTCTGGGGCTCCTCGTTCCTGTTCATGCGCTTTGGCGCGCTGGAATTTGGTGCCTTGCCCACCGCTGGCATCCGCGTGGCCATTGCCGCCGCCTTCTTGCTGCCGATCCTGCTGTGGCGCGGCCAGGGGGCTGACCTGGCCAGACACTGGAAGAAGATTTTTTTGGTGGGCTTGCTCAATTCCGGCATTCCGTTTGCCTGCTATGCCTTTGCCCTGCTTTCCATCACCACCGGTTTGTCGTCCATCCTGAACGCCACCGTGCCCTTGTTTGGCGCCATAGTCGCCTGGGTTTGGCTCAAAGACCGCCCCAATGGCCTGCGCATTCTCGGTCTGCTGGTGGGTTTTGCAGGCGTGGCGATGCTGGCGTGGGACAAAGCCAGCTTCAAACCCGACGCCTCGGGGATGGCAACGGGCTGGGCCGTGTTGGCCTGCCTGCTGGCGACGCTGTGCTACGGCATTTCGGCCAGTTTTACCAAACGCCACCTGACCGGCCTGCCCGCCCTGGTCACGGCCACCGGCAGCCAGCTGGGCGCCACATTGGGTCTGGCACTGCCCACCGTGTGGTTCTGGCCGCAGCACATGCCCAGCGCCACGGCCTGGTGGTCTCTGCTGTGGGTCGGCGTGCTGTGCACCGGTGTGGCCTACATCCTGTACTTCCGATTGATTGAAAACATCGGGCCGGCGCGCTCGCTCACCGTGACTTTTGTGGTGCCGGTGTTTGCGGTGATGTACGGCGTCCTGTTCCTGGGTGAAGCCGTCTCGTCATGGATGGTTTTTTGCGGCGTGATCATCATGTGCGGCACGGCCTTGTCGTCGGGCCTGCTCAAACTGCGCCGCTGACGCCCTCCGGCCCCGCCCGATGCGCGCCTGGTCTATTGAATCTGGATCGCCCCGGCAATCACGTTGATGCTCAAGGCCAGCACCAGCATATTGAAGCCAAAGGCGGTGATGCTGTGCATCAAGGTCAGGTGGCGCATACGGCGCGTGGTGACGACCACGTCAGACACCTGCGAGGTCATGCCAACCACATGGGCGTAGTACAGAAAATCAAAATAATCAGGCGCCAGCTTGCCGGGAAATTCGAGCCCCGGGCCTTGCGGCTGATGGCGCAACTCCTCCTGATAGTAAACATGCGCATACCTGAAGGCAAACACCGTCTGTATCAATAACCAGGACACCGCCAGTGCACCCATGGAGAGCGCCAAATGCGCAATCCGCTGCGGCGTGGAGAGGTCTTTGACATGCTGCAGCATGAAGGCAATGGCCGCAATACTCGCGAAGGCCGAGAGCACCATCAACAAGAAAAGTACAAACCCCGGCTGGTCTTGCGCCTGCGCCCGCGCACGTGTGCGCTGGGCATCAAACTCAATCGCCAGCCACCACGACAGGCCCAGGTAGACCAACGCTCCCACGCACCAAGCCAACAGACCATGCGTCGCCACGCTCACCGGCAGAGGCACCAACTCCGTGGCAAAACCAAGGGCTCCTGCATAGAACAACCGTTGGTGCGCCGTGATTTCCGGGAATTTCTTGTTCATCCTGCTGATTGTGGCGCAAGCGCTTTTACCCCGTGTGATCGCCAGCGCCAACATAAAAGGCCGCCACCCATCTGACGTAAATTGTTACTTTTAGTTATTTTTTCTTGCCGATTTGGCGAGTCCGGCTAAAATGTTTTCACAAATGGCATCGATCCACACGCCATTTGTCGCAGTCAGCGAGGCGGCCTCAGCGGGCAAATCTGACAAGGGCAAACTCGACGAAAGTCGGGGACGCAAAGCTACCGGGCTTCGACATTGAATTTTTCAGTGCCATGCTAGCGGGGCTGCCGGAGGAGAGTCACCGTCACGATTCAATTCAGGTTCTGCGTCGCCCTTTATTGGTTTTCAAACAGTAAAGGCGACATCATGTTCAAGCTCAACTATGCAACCGCAGCCATCCTGACTGCGCTTTGCGCCAACGCATTTGCGCTGGAAAACTCATCCACTCTCGACGTCACCCCGGACGACACGGAACTGATGGCCGTTGCGGCCCCCACACCCGTCACGTCGGGCGCCACGCTGGTGAAGGCAGCCCCCACTGCAGCCGAAACCAGGTCGCGCTCCGTTCAGGGGTGGCTCAACCAGATCAACAAACCCTACGCCAACCAGCTCGCCACAGGCAATGGCGCCGGCGTCACCGTGGGCGTGGTGGACTCCGGCGTACAAGTGACCCACCCGTCCCTCAAAGGCCAGGTGATCGCCACCTACAACGCATTAACCGGTGGTACCGACGTCACCGATCAAATGGGACACGGCACCCATGTTTCCGGCCTGATTGCGGGCACTTCCGCCTACGGCGGACTGACGGAAGGCGTTGCGCCCGGGGCCAAACTGGTGATGGCCAAAGTCTTCACGACAGGCAGTTCCAGCAGCATCACGATCGGCAAAGGCATTGACTGGGTGGTGAATGTGCAAAAAGCACCTATTCTTTCGCTCAGCCTGGGTGCCGCGGCCCCCGCCATGCAATCAAATATCCAGAACGCCGTGACCAAGGGAACGCTGATCACCGCGGCACTCGGAAACGACGGCAAAGCCACCGGCAGCTGGCCTGCAGCGTTCGCCAAGGCCACATGGGCGAACGGCCAGATTATTGCAGTGGGTGCACTGGATGCGAACAACAAACGGGCTTCGTTCAGCAACTACGACCCCACGCTGGCCAATTGGACCGTTTTCGCACCTGGCGTGAGCGTAGCGTCGACCTACTCGACACCTACCTCGCCGAGCACCTACGCATACATGTCAGGCACGTCGATGGCCACACCCATCGTCGCCGGTCAGGCGGCACTGATCAAAAGCAACTGGAACTTCCTGCCAGCAGCCGACATTGCCCAGGTCATTTACCAATCCGCCACCCATCTGTGCAGCGACACAGTGACAGCAACCGTGTGCGCAACCCGCAAGACGGCAGATGCGATGTATGGCTGGGGTTTGATCAACGTCGGCGCCTCCCTGCAGCCCATCGGCAGCCTGAATGTCGGCACCAAAACAGGCACCTCGGTGGCCTATGCAAGCTCCACCATTGCTGCGCCCAAAGCCGGACTGGCCTCCGGACTGAAAGGCGTCAACACACTGGCCGTTGACAAGTTCAATCGCGGTTTCATCGTGAACCTGGCAAGCCTCACCACCGCCGCCACCGTCACCACCAGCGCGACACCGGTGACGTCCACCACCACCGTCAGTGCCAAGGGCGTCAAGTTTTCTGCTGAATACGCCGCTTCAGGCAGCAACCCAAACAGCCTGTACCTTGGCGATGCGGGCACCGCAGTGACATTGGCCAAACTGAGTTACAGCTTTGCGAACGACCGCGGCACGTCCTACGGATTTGGCACGGGTGGCACGGCCCAGGACTTTTTTGGTCTTCAATCCACCGGCATGGCACCGCTGAGCCTGAACGGCGAAGGCAGCCGCTTCAATGCACCGTATTTCAATCTCGCCGAATCGGCCACCCATGCGGGCTACGGCATGACCTTCAAGGATGGCACCGTGCTTCGCATGGGTCTGATGGCGCAGGCGGCCTCCGCTTCGACCACACTGCTTGATCTGGCAACGCCTGTGACGGCCCGGACTCTGGCGACGGTGGAACTGCAGAAATCATTTGGAGAGGCGACGGGTGTTGTGACAGTAGGCCAACTGCAGGAAAACAACTCGGTGCTGGGGATGTCCGGCACGGGGGCGCTCGCACTGGCAGCCCGTCCCAACACAACATTTGTGACCCTGGCGGGATCGGTGCCCCTGGCGCAAAAAGTCACTTTTTCGATGATGGCCACATTGGGCCAAACCCGTGGCTATGAAAATGCGGGCGCATCCCTGATCGATGGTGCCACGGGCTCACGCTCGGCCGCCTGGAGCCTGGGTCTGGCGCAAAAAGATATTCTCCAGGATGGCGACAACCTGGGCTTCACCATGGCCATGCCCTTGAAGACGATGTCAGGTTCTCTGCAGATGACCACCGCCGTGTCGCAAAGCCAGGTTGATGGCTCGTTGCAATACGCAACTCAAACCGTCAACCTGCAGCCGACCGGCTCGGAAAAAGATCTGGAACTGGCCTACGCAACGCCCATGCGTTTTGGCGGCAAACTGACGGCTCTGGCTCAAGTCAAACTCCAGCCCGGCCACGATGCCGACGCACCCACCCAATTTGGATTGGGCGTGCGGTACGTGCGCTTATTCAAATAATTAATTCGATCTAGACGCCAGAGCAATCTGGCGCCTTTATGGAGGAGCCGAGCCCCGCTACATGAGGCAGCTCGAATGGAATCACGGTTTCAATCGCCCAAATGAAAAAGCCGCCATCAATCGAAATTGATAGCGGCTTTCCAATTACTGGCGGAGCGGACGGGACTCGAACCCGCGACCCCCGGCGTGACAGGCCGGTATTCTAACCAACTGAACTACCACTCCTGGTAGTGGCAACGTTTGCTCTTTCGAGCCAAGTCGCATCACCTTTCGGCTTTGCTGTTACCAACTTGTGCTTTGATCATCTCATGATGAATCTTGGCGACCCCACGGGGATTCGAACCCCGGTACCTACCGTGAAAGGGTAGTGTCCTAGGCCTCTAGACGATGGGGTCAGAACCTTAAGACTTCCGTCTCCAAAAACGAAACTTTTCAGTCTTGTTTTCAAAAAAATGGTGGAGATAAGCAGGATCGAACTGCTGACCTCTTGCATGCCATGCAAGCGCTCTCCCAGCTGAGCTATACCCCCAAAAACTACCGAATAATTTTTAATTTATTCGTTATTTCCAAGCCTCAAATTATAGCGTGAAAATTCAGACTCGACGTAAACGCTCAATTACTTTTTCTCTTTCACTCAATTCAAGCACCGCGTCCAGCGACGGCGTCTGGGCGGTGCCCATGACCAACACCCGGACGGGCATGGCGAGATGCGGCATCTTGATGGCGCACACCACCAGTACTTCCTTGATCACAGCGGAAATAGTGGCCTTGTCCCACGTGCAAGTCACAAGCTTGTCTGCAAGCAGAGCGAGCGCGGGTTTGATCGCGTCGGTGACATGCTGCGCAACCTCTGCTGCATTGGGCGTGATGTCGGTATAGAAGGCTGCGGCCCAATCGGCCAATGCCACCGTGGTGTCGCAACGGTCCTTGAACAAGGCACAGATGCGTGGCAAACGGTCGTCGGACTCAATACCTCGCTTGAGCAACTGGGCCTGCACCAGCGGTGCCAAGGCCTCATCACTCATGGCCTTGAGGTGCTGCGCATTCACCCAACGCAGTTTGGCTTCGTCAAACTGGGCGGCACTGCGGCCCAGGTGATCCAGGTTGAACCACTGCAGGAACTGTTCGCGGCTGAAGATTTCATCGTCGCCATGGCTCCAGCCCAAACGCGCCAGGTAATTGACCATGGCATCAGGCAGATAGCCTTCCTCACGGTACTGCGTCACCGGTTTGGCACCGTTACGTTTGCTCATCTTCTCGCCCAGCTCGTTGAGCACGGTAGGGAGATGCCCATACACCGGAGGCGTTTTGCCCAGCGCATGAAAAATATTGATCTGGCGAGGCGTGTTGTTCACGTGGTCATCACCACGAATGACGTGGGTAATGGCCATGTCGATGTCGTCCACCACCACACAGAAGTTATAAGTCGGCGTGCCGTCAGGGCGCGCGATGACGAGATCGTCCAGCTCATCGTTGCTGATCTCGATGCGACCTTTGACCTTGTCCTCCCACACAACCGAACCGCCTTGCGGATTTTTGAACCGCAGCACCGGCTTGACGCCTTCGGGAACCGCAGGCAAGGTCTTGTCCGGTGCCGGCCGCCAGGTGCCGTCATAGCGGGGTTTTTCTTTGGCGGCCATCTGGTGCTCACGCAAGGCGTCAAGCTCGGCCACACTCATGTAACAGGGATACACATGACCCGCCGCCTGCAGGTCCGCCAGGACCGCCTTGTAACGGTCCATGCGCTGCATCTGATAAAAGGGCCCCTCGTCATAGTCCAGGCCTAGCCAGGACATGCCTTCGATGATCACATCGACTGCGGCCTGGGTAGAGCGCTCCACATCGGTATCTTCGATTCGCAGCACGAAATCGCCACCCGTCGCACGGGCAAAAGCCCAAGGGTACAAAGCAGAGCGAATATTGCCCAAGTGAATGAACCCGGTGGGAGACGGAGCGAATCGAGTGCGAATTTTTTGTGTCATGTCAGGGTATCCGGCCCGCGAGGGCCTAGCGAAAGATCAGCGTAATCCAGAGGCTGCAAGACAGGCTCGGGCCCGCCTGCCATCGTTACTCTGTAGGGTTGGGCAACGCGAGGCGCGAGTTGTCTTCAGCCCCTTCCACACCACCTACCCGGCTGGAGTTCAAGCGGATGATGTCGTCGGACGTGATGTCGCCCGTGACGTAAACACCGTCAAAGCAGGAGGCATCAAACCCCGTGATGCTGGGGTTCAGGGCTCCGACGGCTTTCTTCATGGCGTCCACGTCCTGATAAATCAGGGCGTCGCAGCCGATGAGTTGGCGGATTTGCTCAACCGTGCGGTTGTGTGCCACCAGTTCATCCGGTGTGGGCATGTCGATGCCATAGACGTTGGGGTAACGCACAGGGGGTGCAGCGCTGGCCATGTAGACCTTGCGGGCACCTGCATCGCGGGCCATTTGCACAATTTCACGACTGGTGGTGCCACGCACAATGGAGTCATCCACCAGCAGCACATTGCGGCCCTTGAATTCGCTGGCAATCACGTTGAGCTTTTGACGCACAGACTTCTTGCGCACCGACTGGCCCGGCATGATGAAGGTACGGCCCACATAGCGGTTCTTGACGAAGCCTTCCCGGTACGGCAGTCCCAGCAAGTGCGCCAGTTGCGCCGCACTCGGACGGCTCGACTCGGGGATGGGTATCACCACGTCAATTTCGTTGGGTGGCACGGTGGAGATCACACGCTTGGCCAGCGTCTCGCCCAGATTCAGGCGCGCCTGGTAGACAGAAATACCGTCCATCACCGAATCGGGACGCGCCAAGTACACGTACTCGAAAATACAGGGATTCAACACGGGATGGTCCGCACACTGCTGCGCATGGATATTGCCTTGCAGGTCGATGAAGACGGCCTCGCCCGGCGCGATGTTGCGGTCAAACTTGTGCAGGGTGCCTTCAAGCGCCACCGACTCGCTAGCCAGCATGACGGTGCCGTCTTCACTGCGCCCCATGCACAGCGGGCGAATACCAAACGGATCGCGAAAAGCCAGCACGCCGTGGCCGGCAATCATGGCGATCACGGCGTACGAGCCCTTGATGCGGCGGTGCACCTTGCGCACGGCCTCAAACACATCGCTGGGCAGCAAAGGCATGCCGCGGGTCGTGGCCTCAATCTCATGGGCCACCACATTGAGCAGCACTTCCGAATCGCTCTCGGTGTTGATATGGCGGTGGTCCGCACTGAACAATTCCGCCTTCAAGGCCTGCGCGTTGGTCAGGTTGCCGTTGTGCACCAGCACGATGCCAAACGGCGCATTGACGTAAAACGGCTGCGCCTCTTCCTCACTGTAGGCATTGCCTGCCGTGGGATAGCGAACCTGACCCAGGCCGCAATTACCCGGTAGCGAACGCATGTTGCGGGTACGAAACACGTCGCGCACCATGCCTTTGGCTTTTTGCATGAAGAACTTGCGTTCCTGCTGCGTCACGATACCGGCCGCATCTTGGCCCCGATGCTGCAGCAGCAACAGCGCGTCATAGATAAGCTGATTTACAGGTGCGTTACTGACAACGCCAACGATTCCACACATATTTTTCCGATCTCAGGGAAGCAGATACTTCCCAAACGCTTCAGGTAACACCGGCTTCAAACCCTTCAAAACTGCCACTGTCATGCCAGCTCCGGAAGATTCATGCCACCACTCACTTGTCCGCATCGGTGTCATTCCAATCACCACCGTTGCAGCCAATAACAAAACCACGCCCCGAACCAGCCCGAAGGCGGCCCCCAACGCACGGTCGGCAGGCTGCAGGCCAACCGCCGCAAATAATTTTTTAACCAGCGTTGCCAGCAAACCGCCAGCAAACACAGCGCCGATAAACACAAGGGCAAAGGCAGCCCCGTAACGAACCGCCTCGCCGGCACCCGACATGGGCAACTTCAGGGCCACATCAGGCGCAAACCACTGCGCCAAAATGAAAGCCGCAATCCAGCTCACAACCGACAAGATCTCGTACATGAGGCCACGCAAGGCGCCCAACAAGAGCGAGGCCAGCAAGACCCCCAAGAAAATCCAGTCCAGGGTGGGCATGGGCTTGCGGTTTTGTTACAGCGTCAGGATGGCCGCAGGCAGGTCGAGCTTTTTGATCTTGAGCGCCGCTTTGTCAGCTTCTTCCTTATCGGCATAGGGCCCGACGCGGACACGAATCCGGCGCCCCTCCTTGGTATCAACCACCTGGGTATAGGTTTTCAAACCGGCATGCTCCAGCTTCAGACGTGCCTCTCGGGCCTTGGTGACATCCGCAAAGGCACCGATCTGGACAATAAACCGGCCCTCCGTCGCATCCACTGTCTTGCCTTCCAGCAAAGCCTGCGCTTTGGCGCCTTCATCCGCCTTGACTGCGGGCTTGGGTTCAACTTTTGCTATGCCCTTAGGAGCATCCTGCGCAACAACCACGGGGGCCGGATCGGCTTTTTCTTCAATAATGTCTTTTTCCGCCACCCGTGCGGCTGGCGCGACCAACGGCGCCGGGAGGGCGCCTTCCGGCTTGGCCGTCTCTTGTGCCAAGGGCGCTGGAATGGTCAACGGCTTGACCTTGTTTTTATCGGGAATTTCAATCGGCGTATCGACCGCTATCGGCCGCGGTTGCTTGTCAAAAAGCAGGGGGAATCCGACGACCCCAATCAGTACCAGTACCGCCGCACCCATCAGGCGGTACTTGGCCCGCCTGCGCATCACCTCGACGCTCATGGGCGCAGTGGGCGTGGCAGACTGCTCGTCGCCACTTTTGCGGAACTTGAAAAAGGCCATGTTGTGGGGGCTCAGGAGATCAATTGTTTGGCATGTGTTTGGCATGAAGACGGGGCAGACCGTCCTTCAAAATGCCGCCCACTGTGTAGAACGACCCAAAGACCACGATTCTATCAGTGGGGTCTGCCGCATCGATGGCTGCCTGCAGCGCCTGCAGGGGGTCTGCATAGGCACACGCAGTGGCATCACGCCGGGTGTTTTGAGCCTTCCACTTGACGAGCAAGCCTTCTGAAGATTCAGCCCGGGGCGTGGGCAAGTCGGTGAAATACCACTTGTCAATCAAAGGATTGACCTTGGCCAGCATCGGGCCCAGGTCTTTGTCAGCCATGGCGCCAAACACCGCATGGGTGGTGGGGAAATACCCCATGACATCCAGGTTGGCCGCCAGCGCCGCCACCGAATGCGGGTTGTGCGAGACATCCAGCACCAGCATGGGCTGGCCCGGAATGATCTGAAACCGCCCGGGCAGTTCAACAAAGGCCAGCCCGTTGCGCACGGCCTGTGCCGTGATCGGCAGACGATCGCGCAAGGCGGCCAGCGCCGCCAGCACGCCTGCGGCATTGACCAGCTGGTTGGCACCGCGCAAAGCCGGATAGGCCAAACCGCTGTAGCGACGGCCTCGCCCGGCCCAACCCCACTGCTGTTTGTCCCCCGACACGTTGAAATCCACCCCAAAGCGCCAGAGATCCGCATCAATCTCGGTGGCGTGGTCGAGCACGCTTTGCGGTGGCATGGGATCACTGACCACCACCGGACGACCGGTGCGCATGATGCCGGCCTTCTCGCGGCCAATGGCCTCGCGGTCCGGGCCCAGAAACTCCATGTGGTCCAGGTCAATACTGGTGATCACCGCGCAATCAGGCTCGATGATGTTGACGGCATCGAGCCGCCCGCCCAGTCCGACCTCCAGAATGGCCACATCCAGCTTGGCACGCGCCATGACATCCAGAATGGCCAGTGTGGAAAACTCAAAGTAAGTCAGCGAAATTTCTGAATCATTTTGGCCTCTAGCGCTCTCCACACGTGCGAAGGCAGCTATTAAATCAATAGCACCGACAGATTCCCCCTGCAGCCTTAGCCTCTCTTCAAAATGCACCAGATGAGGCGAGGTGTAAACGCCCGTGCGGTAGCCGGCCTGAGACAATATGGACTCCAGCATGGCACAGGTCGAGCCCTTGCCGTTGGTGCCCGCCACGGTGATCACCGGACATTCAAAGCGTATGCCCATCCGGTCCGCCACGGCTTTGACCCGGTCCAGGCCCATATCGATATTTTTGGGGTGCAGCCGCTCACAGTGAGCCAGCCATTCGTCAAGCGTTTGGAATTCTGTTTTCATAAGCGCCGCCATTGTCGCCGAGTACGGCATGATGCGGCCCATGGACACACAACGCATCACTCTTTATGGCATTCCCAGCTGCGACACCGTCAAGAAGGCACGTGCCTGGCTCGCGACGCAAGGCATTGAACATCAGTTTCATGACTTCAAAAAGCAGGGCGTGCCCGAGCAACCGCTTGACGCCTGGATCGCGGCCGTGGGCTGGCAGGCCCTGGTCAACACCCGCGGCACCACCTGGCGCAAGCTGGATGAAGCCACGCGCGCAGGCGTCCATGGCGCAGCCTCTGCCCGCGCCCTGATGCTCACCCATCCGAGTGTCATCAAGCGGCCAGTGGTCGAATGGGGCCGCGCTCAAGTGACCGTTGGTTTTGACGAAAACACGTGGCGGGCACACGCCAGCTGAATGAACCTTGCACCCGCGGGTATCCACCCGGTGTGGGTCGCCTAAAATCACGGGTTACCCCAAACTGCACTGCAAACACCATGGCCACCATTCTTCAAAACCTTCCCGTCGGACAGAAAGTCGGCATCGCATTCTCCGGCGGCCTGGACACCAGCGCCGCGCTGCACTGGATGAAGCTCAAGGGCGCCCTGCCCTACGCCTACACGGCCAACCTGGGCCAGCCCGACGAAGCGGACTATGACGAAATTCCACGCAAGGCCATGCAATACGGCGCCGAACTGGCCCGCCTGATTGACTGCCGCAGCCAATTGGCCCATGAGGGCTTGGCGGCCCTGCAAAGCGGCGCCTTCCATATCTCCACCGCCGGCGTCACTTACTTCAACACCACACCGCTGGGCCGCGCGGTGACCGGCACCATGCTGGTGGCCGCCATGAAGGAAGATGACGTCAACATCTGGGGCGATGGCTCTACCTTCAAGGGCAACGATATCGAGCGCTTTTACCGCTACGGCCTGCTCACCAACCCGGCTCTCAAAATTTACAAACCCTGGCTGGACCAGCTGTTCATTGACGAACTCGGTGGCCGTGCTGAAATGTCTGAGTTCATGACCCAGGCTGGCTTTGGCTACAAGATGTCGGCCGAAAAAGCCTACTCAACCGACTCCAACATGCTGGGCGCAACCCACGAAGCCAAGGACCTGGAGCACTTGAGCAGCGGCATGAAGATCGTTCAACCCATCATGGGTGTGGCGTTCTGGAAGGACGAAGTCGAAGTCAAACGCGAAGAAGTGACCGTGCGCTTTGAAGAGGGTCGTCCCGTGGCCCTCAACGGCGTCGAATACCCCGACCTGGTATCGCTGATTCTGGAAGCCAACCGCATCGGCGGACGCCACGGCTTGGGCATGAGCGACCAGATCGAGAACCGCATCATTGAAGCCAAAAGCCGCGGCATCTACGAAGCCCCCGGCCTGGCCCTGCTGTTCATCGCTTATGAGCGTCTGGTCACCGGCATCCACAACGAAGACACCATCGAGCAGTACCGCGACAACGGCCGCAAGTTGGGCCGCCTGCTGTACCAGGGCCGCTGGTTTGACCCGCAGGCCATCATGCTGCGCGAAACCGCCCAACGCTGGGTGGCCCGCGCCATCACTGGTGAAGTCACGCTGGAACTGCGCCGCGGCAACGATTACTCGCTGCTCAACACCGAGTCGCCCAACCTCACGTACCACCCGGATCGCCTGACCATGGAAAAAGGCGAGTCAAGTTTTTCGCCAGCTGACCGAATAGGACAGTTGACGATGCGCAATCTCGACATCGTGGACACCCGGGCCAAACTGGGCATCTACGCGCAAACCGGCTTGCTTTCATTGGGCGCAGGAACAGACTTATTGAGTCTGACCAACGACCAGCAAAGCAAAAAAACCTAAATCCCTGTCTCTTTCAGGATGTCCCATGGCACATGTCTTGTCCCGATTGATCACCCCTTGCCTGGCTGCACTGGCGTTGGCCAGTGCCATTCCGGCCTGGGCGCTGCAGCCTGCCACGGGCAAGGTGATCCTGACGCTGTCGGGCAAGATTGGTGAAAAAAATGCGGGCAACACCGCCGTTTTCGATCTCGCCATGCTCGAAAAGCTGCCACAACAAACCTTCACCACCAAGACGCCGTGGGACAACCAGCCCATCAAGTTCACCGGACCACTGTTGCGGGATGTGCTGGCAGCCGCCAAGGCGAACGGCAGCACCATCAAGGCCGTGGCCCTGAATGATTACAAAACAGCCATTCCAATAGAAGATGCGCAGAAATACGACATGGTTCTGGCGTACAAGATGAACGGCGAACTCATTCCGGTGCGGACCAAGGGGCCGTTGTTCATCATCTACCCGTTCGACTCAAAACCTGAACTGAAGTCCATTCTTTACTTTGAGCGCTCCGCCTGGCAACTCAAGTCCATGGACATCGAATAAAAAAACCGATGATGGATCGTCCGGACAACCGGCGCTACCTCTTCTGGTTGGCGTTTGGCACAGTCACCATGGCAGTGGTAATGGCCATCCTGCTGGTATTGCAACTCACGCAAAAGCAGGTCATCCGGCAAGGTGCGGAAATGCGGGCCGACTCCATCACTGCACTGGCTTTTCAGTTTGAACGCGAGTTTTTGAGGTTCCGCCAGACGCTGGACAACACCGTCAACAGCCGCATCAAGCCTGAAGCAGAGGTCTTGACCCTGCGCCATGACATTCTGATCAGCCGCCTTGCGCTGTTGCGTGAGAACCCCAGCACCACGGTGCTGCTAAAGCGGCCCGAATACATCAATGCACTGCCCCGGGTTGATGAACTAATGAAACGCGCCGAAACGGTGTTGGCTCAATCGCCCGCCAATGCAAAGGCGCTGGCAGACCTGTTGGACGGCTTCAATGCCATCGGTGCAGAAGTTCAAGCCCTGAGTTTGGCGGCAGACTCGCTGGTCAGCCGCGAGGTTGAAGAACAAAAAACGACCCTGCTGACCCAGAACGACCACATCGTCTGGCTCATCCTGGCACAGTTGATTCTGCTTCTGGCGGCTGCGGGCGCCCTGTTGGCCAGACAGCGCCGCCAGGAACAGGAACGGCTGGCGCTTGAAAAGTTGACCCTGGACCTGCGCGAGGCCAAGTTCGAAGCCGAGGCCGCCAACCGAGGCAAGAGCCAGTTTTTGGCCAACATGAGCCACGAGTTGCGCACGCCGTTCAATGGCATTTTGGGCATGCTGGGTTTGCTGGAAGACACCTCGCTCAACGCCCAGCAGGCAGACTACATCAAAACGGTGCGCAATTCGGCCAACCATTTGCTGGCCCTGCTCAATGACATCCTGGATGTCTCGGCGCTGGAAGCAGGCAAGATGGCCATCAAGGCTGCCCCCGTGCATCTGCCCGACTTGCTGCGGGACGTTGAAGCCCTGATGCGGCCGCTGGCCAACGAGAAAAGTATCGGTTTTTCAATGACTTTGCCATCCAGCCTACCCCCTTGGGTGATGGTGGACGGCACCCGGCTCAAACAAATTCTGTTCAATCTGATCAACAACGGCATCAAGTTCACGCAGCAGGGCGGCGTCACCCTGACAGTGCACGATGCCCCTGGCCCGGACGATGCATTCGGGCTTGCCTTTTTGGTCCAGGACACGGGTATTGGCATGGATGCCCAAGTGCTCTCCAGGCTGTTTGAACGTTTCTACCAGGTCGACAGTGGCATCGCCCGCAAATATGGCGGCACGGGTCTCGGGCTGGAAATTTCGCGTTGCCTGGCCCGTCTGCTCGGCGGCGACATTGAGGTGAACAGCGCAACCGGGAAAGGATCCACGTTCACGCTGTACCTGCCCTTGCCCACCTGCACGGGCCTGGCCGAGTCAAACCCCACCGCAATCAAAAAACTGCTGTCATCACCACGACTGGCCGAACCCGCCGTGATACAGATGACGCCAGACAGTGGCCCTGCCAGCCCGCCTGCACCATCGGCACCCACCGTGCCCAAAATTCTGGTGGTTGAAGACCATCCCGTCAACCAGAAGTTTGTCGGCGTTCTGCTCAACCGCATGGGCTGCCAGGTGACCTTCTGCGAAGACGGACAGATGGCCCTGGACAAGCTGCGGCACGAATCATTTGACGTCATCCTGATGGACATCAATATGCCGGTCATGGACGGCCTGACCGCCACCCGCGCGATCCGGGCCTTGTCCGGCGTGATGGCAAGTGTTCCCATCGTTGTGATGACGGCAGACGTGATGAACGAAGCGCGCGAAAAGGCCATGGCCGCCGGTGCGAATGATTTCTTGGTCAAACCGGTGCAGATTGCCCAGTTCCGGGCCACCATGCAAACCTACCTCACCGAAACCCTTCCGGCCTGAGATGGGTATGCAAAGCCGGTTAGCGCGAGCGTCGGCGAATGCCCAGCAAGCCCCGCCCGGCGTCGCGCTCTGTCAGGTAGTCCTGCGCCACCGGCCGCAGCGCCGCAGCCGTGATCCCCAGAGAGGCCAGACCCGGTAGTGTGCCGCTGGCGACATTGTCTTTTTTCATGGAATCCAGGTTGTCGCAGCTCATCAAGGGCTCACCGGGCGCCAACTGCATGAAGGCCGCTTGCAAACGGCCCAGCCAGTCAGGCAAAGGAATTACCGGACGACCCAGCCCCTCGTTCACGCCACTGAGCTGGGCGGAGAGTTCAACCAGTTGCTGCAAGGTGTAGACCTGCGGACCATACAACTCCAGCACCACTGGCGCAGCGCCAGGCGTGCCATTTCGCGCCAAACTGCACACGACGGCTGTGGCGACGTCCTCCACCCACACCGGCTGAAACCGGGCGTGGGCACCCGCCAGCGGCATCACGGGAAATACTTTTTGCAAGCGGGCAAACAGGTTGAGAAACGTGTCGCCAGCGCCAAAGATCACGCTGGGCCGCAAAATGGTCAACTCAAACCCGACCTGTCCTGCGGCACCAGCACCCGCGCCGGATGCGGCCTGAACCAACACGGCTTCACCCTCGCCCTTGGTTCGCAAGTACATGGACGGGGCTGACTGCGGCTGCAACGAGTCGGCACCCAACGCACTCACATGGATCAACTTTTTGACATGGGCTGCCACGCAGGCACGCGCCAGCTTTTGCGGCAAGGCTACGTGCACTTTTTCAAAAGCCGCCTGTGTGCCATGCAGGATAGCCACCAGATTCACCACCGCATCGTGGCCTGCCACCGCCTTTGCAAGCTCAGACTCATCGTGAATGTTCAATTCCAGCACGGTGAGCAACGGCAGGTGCAATAAATGCAGGGCATTGGCGCGACGCCGGGTAGGCACGGTCACATGCCAGCCCTGACGCACCAGTTTTTCACACACGTGCGAACCGACGAACCCCGTGCCACCCAATACCAGTATGTTTTTCATGCGTCTAATTTAGCGTGTTACAGATGCCGCATTGCTGCGCAAGGTCAATGCACACCACACATTGGGGCTCAGGTGCTTTCGCGCTGGATCAACTGCCAGCCCACATTGACACTGGACTGCGCCACCGGTTCGCCGCGCATGAGTTGCAGGAGCATTTGGGCTGCACTCTCGCCTATTTCGACGCGGGGCGTGCGGATGGTGGTCAACGCGGGCAGCATCTGATCACTGCCGGCCAGGTCGTTGAACCCGGCAATCGATACCCTTTGCGGCACCTTGATACCCAGCCGCAACGCCGCCAGCAGGCCGCCCTGTGCCAGATCATCGTTGCAAAAAAAGACACCATCGACATCGGGATGCGCACGCATCTGCGTCTCCAGCAGTTGCCCACCCAGCGCCAGAGAGGAGGGCTGCGGGCTCAGCCATTCCAGCGCCGGGTCGTGGCATCCGGCTGCCATCATGGCTTGGCGGTAACCGTCAAGCCGCTGCATCACCCGCGGATCCAGCTGCGCCGCAGCGAACGCGATGCGTCGCCGCCCCGTGCCCAACAAATGCTCTGTCATGGCGCGCCCGGCTTGCGCCTGCGAAAAGCCCACGCAATGGACCGCCGGATCGGTTGACGTTTCCATCAAATGCACACAGGGCACACCACTGTTGGCGATCAGAGCCCGGCACTTCTCCGTGCGGTCAAAGCCGGTGACCAGCAGCCCCGCAGGGCGATGCGCAAGGTAGCTCGCCAGCAACGCCTCTTCTTCTTCGGGCTGGTAATGCGTGACCCCAATCAAAATCTGGTAACCCGCCGGATGCAGTGCCCGGTGCACGGCTTCCAGCAAGTCCACAAACAGGTTATTTGACAGCAAGGGAATCAACACCACCACGGTGTGACTGCGCGCACTGGCCAACGCCCGGGCCGCGGGGTCCGGCACGTAACCCAGGGCAGCCGCGGCCTCCGCCACACGGGCAACCAGTTCGGCGCCGACGGTGCGTGCACCGCGCAGGGCACGGGATGCCGTGATGCGGCTGACCCCCGCCGACAAGGCAACATCGTCCAGCGTGATGCGACCGGAAGACCGGCTTTTTCGGGATGAAGCACTCATGAATTCGGGTTTACCCTTATTTTTTAAACCAAAACACCTCGTTAAGATAGCGCTATCTTAACGAGCTTTGGCCTGTCAAATCAAGCCGGGAATCGCAAAGAAAAAATGAGCAACGCGGAATGCCTTAACCCCATTCCGATTTTTTTAATCTTTTGAGATAGCGCTATCCAAACTATGAAATCCGTCGTGATGATGGGCGTCGCCGGGTGCGGCAAATCCAGCGCCGGTCAGGCCTTGGCCCGCACCCTGGGCTTGCCGTTGATTGAGGGTGATGAATTTCACCCGGAAAGCAACCTCCACAAAATGCGTCAGGGCTTGCCCCTGACCGATGCCGACCGCACCGACTGGCTGACCGCCCTGTGCAACGCCCTTGAAGCACATCCTGCAGGCGCGGTGCTGACCTGCTCCGCACTCAAGCGTGCTTACCGCGAGCGTTTGCGCGCCAACGCGCCCGGACTGCAATTTGTATTTCTGGACATTGACATGCCAACGGCGCATCAGCGCGTCTCGGCGCGCGCGGGCGAGCACCTGTTTCCGCCCAGCCTGGTCACCAGCCAGTTCGCCACACTGGAGTCGCCCATCGGTGAGCCCGGTGTACTGCGCGTGGATGCGACCCAGTCGCTCGCGCACTTGAACGACACCGTGACAGCCTGGCTGCGCACCAGCGCAGAGAAAGACACCGCATGAACAACGCCAATACCCAGAAATTTCTGAACACCCTGATGGCCGCCTGTCTGGCAGTCATGGCGGTCTCCGTCTTCATCAACGTGGTGCTGCGCTATGGCTTTGGTAGCGGCGTAGCCGCCAGTGAGGAGATCTCCCGCCTGCTCTTCGTGTGGATGGTGTTCATTGGCGCCACCGCCGCTTACCCGCAGGGCGAACACATGGCCTTCACCAGCCTGCTGCACCCCTTGCTGAAACCGGGCCGGGAAGCCGCGCTCAAGGTCGCCACACGGGTGATTCACGCCTTGGTCGTGATCAGCTGCGTCATGCTGGGCTGGGGCGCCTGGTTGCAGGTGGTGGTGGGACTGGACAGCGTGAGCGTGGTGCTGGGCTACCCCCAGGCCCTGCTGCCCCTGCCCGCGCTTTTGTGCAGTCTGGCGATTGGCCTCATGGCGCTGTGGCAACTGCTGCTGGGCAGCCCCATCGACTTCGGCCACGCGGTCGACGTCGAATAAACAACAAACAACAAGGAAGCCCTTATGAATCAAGGACTAGTTGCTATTATTTTCATAGTTGGCATGATTGCCTTCATGGGCATCGGCATGCCCATGGCCTTTGCCCTGGTGCTCACCGGTGCCTCCATGGCCTGGGTACTGGACTTTTGGGACACCCAGTTGCTGGCCCAAAACCTGGTGGCAGGGGTTGACAGCTTTCCGCTGCTCGCCGTGCCCTTCTTCATTCTGGCGGGGGAGCTGATGAACTCGGGGGGCATCAGCCGGCGCATCATCAGCATGGCGCAGGCCTGGGTGGGCCACATTCGCGGCGGCTTGGGGTTTGTCACCATTGGCGCGGCCATCATGATGGCCAGCATGAGCGGCTCGGCACTGGCCGACACCGCCGCGCTGGCGACCATTCTGCTGCCCATGATGCGGGCCCATGGTTACCCCATGTCCACCTCGGCCGGGCTGATTGCCTCGGGCGGCATCATCGCGCCCATCATTCCGCCGAGCATGCCGTTTGTGATCTACGGCGTGACCACCAACACCTCCATCTCGGCCCTGTTTCTGTCCGGCATCGTGCCAGGCCTGATGATGGGCGTCGGCCTGATCGTGGCCTGGAAGCTGCAACTGCGCAAGATGGACCTGCCCCAGGGCACACCGCTGCCGATGATGGACCGCGTGCGTGAAACCGTGAAAGCCTTCTGGGCGCTCTTGATGCCCCTGATCATCATTGGCGGCATGAAAACTGGCGTGTTCACCCCCACCGAAGCCGCTGTAGTGGCCGCTTTCTACGCCCTGGTGATCGCGTTTTTCGTGCACCGTGAAATGAAGCTGGCGGACCTGCACGGCGTGCTGGTGCGCGCAGCCAAAACCACGGCCGTGGTGATGTTCCTGTGTGCCGGGGCGCAGGTCGCCAGCTACATGATCACGCTGGCCGACTTGCCCGGCACGCTGGCGGGCTGGCTCGGGCCGCTGATTGAGCACCCCAAGCTCCTGATGGCAGTGATGATGATCGTGCTGGTCGTGATTGGTACCGCGCTGGACCTCACGCCCACCATCCTGATCTTTGCGCCGGTCATGTTGCCAATTGCCGTCAAGGCAGGTATCGACCCCGTTTATTTCGGTCTGATGTTTGTGCTCAACGGCGCCATCGGCCTGATCACGCCACCGGTGGGCACGGTGCTCAATGTGGTGGCGGGCGTGGGGCGCATGCGGCTGGACGAAGTCATCAAAGGCGTCAATCCGTTCCTGATTACCTATGCGTTCATCCTCACACTTCTCGTTATTTTTCCGCAGATCGTGATCGCCCCGGTGGCCTGGATGCGTTAAAGCCGCCAGAACCTATCTTTTTTTGTCGTTCCTTTTCTTATTCCTGGAGATCTTCATGACCCTGATTCGCCGAACCCTCATCGCCTGCGCCGTGGGCGCCAGCCTGCTGGCCAGTGGCCTGGCCGCCGCACAAGACATCAAACCCCGGTTGATCCGTTTTGGCTATGGCCTGAACGAACAGTCCAACCAGGGCCGCGCCGCCAAAGTGCTGGCCGAGGAGATCGAAAAGCTCTCCGGTGGCAAGATGAAACTGCGTGCCATTGGCGCAGCGGCGCTCGGCTCTGACGTGCAAATGCAGCAGTCGCTGATTGGCGGCGCCCAGGAGATGATGGTGGGCTCCACCTCCACCCTGGTGGGCATCACCAAGGAAATGGCGCTGTGGGACACCCCGTTCCTCATCAACAGCGCAGCAGAAGCCGATGCCATGCTGGACGGCCCGGTGGGCGACAAGGTGCGCAACAAGCTGGAAGAAAAAGGCCTGGTCGGTCTCGTGTACTGGGAAAACGGCTTTCGCAACCTCACCAACAGCAAGCGCGCCGTCAACAAGCTCGAAGACATGGACGGCATCAAATTGCGCGTGATGCAAAACAACGTGTACCTGGACAGCTTCAAGAGCCTGGGCGCCAACGCCGTGCCCCTGCCCTTCTCCGAGTTGTTCAGCGCCCTGGAAACCAAAGCCGTTGACGGACAGGAAAACCCGTACAACACCATCCTGTCGAGCCGCTTCTATGAAATTCAGAAGTACCTGACGGTGACCAACCACGTCTACAGCCCCTGGATCGTGCTGGTCAGCAAGAAGTGGTGGGATGGTCTGAGCAAAGACGAAAAGAACGTGTTGATGACCGCCGCCAAAAAAAGCCGCGACTTTGAACGCAAAGACACCCGGGCCGAAGCGGCCAAGGCGCTGGACGAGCTCAAGGCCAAAGGCATGCAGGTCAACGTGCTGCCCCCCGCAGAGTCCGCCCGCATGCGCGACAAGCTGACCCGCATCAACGCCGGCATTGCGGCCAATGTGGGCATGGACCTGTGGAATGAAACCCAGGCCGAGCTGGCCCGCCTGCGCGTCAAGAAATAAGGTCTTAAAAGCCGCTAACATGGCGGCTCTTTTTTAACATTCAGAGCCCCCATGACCACTACCAGCATCGCCAACGTCACCGTCGCCACGCAAGCCAGCGTTTACTTTGACGGCAAATGCGTGAGCCACGGCATCACCTTCGCCGACGGCACCAAGAAGTCGGTGGGCGTGGTGCTGCCCGCCACGCTCACCTTCAACACCGGTGCGCCGGAAATCATGGAATGTACGGCGGGCAGTTGCGAATACAAACTGGCAGGCTCCGATGCGTGGCTCAAGTCCACCGCCGGAGAACAATTCAGCGTGCCCGGCAACTCATCGTTCGAGATTCGCGTGACCGAGCCCTACCACTACATCTGCCATTTCGGCTGATCAACCGCCCGGCGGATCTCAGACCCCTAAAAAAAGCCACCCTCAGGTGGCTTTTTCAATCGCCCCCGCATCCCCCGCCGCCATCGCCGTCTGAACCGCCCCCGTCAGACGAGTCAACGCCGCCAAAACCATCAGAGTCGCCGCTGTGGGAGCCATCTGAAAAGCTGGTGCCGCAATAGGTGCCCGCCGCGCTATCTCCGCCGGCGTCGCTTTTGCGCTGGATGTCATGGCAATCCGGCGTGTAGCTGAATCCGTTTTCAATGTGGAGCTTAGCGTCCAGCGCAAACAGCAGCGGTAGCCGGGTAGGTGCGCTGGGGTCAATCGCCTCGTCTTTGCAGGCCCAGTACCAGGCGCGGCGCAGGCCATCGTTATTTTTGGCTTGCGTACCCAGGACCACTGCAGGGCTGTGGTGCAGGAACCAGCCCAAAGCCAACTGGCACCAGTCCTGATAGGCCCGCGTGTGCAAAATGAACTCGTGCCACATGGCATCCACCACGCGGGACGGCATGGCCACAAATTGCTTGTCGCTGCGCAGGCAGGCCAGAAAAAACTGGCGCAAGCCACGCTCCACCAAATCCAGGTCTTTGCCGCTCAGGTGCGGGTAGGTGTCACGCAGCTTGCGCTTGAGAAACTGGGGCAAAGCCGCCTCACGCACCGCCTTTTCACGCTGCCACCGTGACCAGACCTTCGCCAGCATGATGACCAGCACCGAGAAAACGACCAGACCGCCCCACTGCAAAGGCCATCTAAACCAGCCCTGCATCGAGCCAAATACGACGAGCACCCAAAAGGTGGCAACCATAACGGGGACTAAGCCGACATGGCGAACGACAAATGGCTTGACCCGAACCATGGGCAAAAACCTCAAACCACCACGGGTTCGGGTTCCAGCATGATGCCAAAACGTTCGTAAACGCTGGTCTGAATCGCCTTGGCCAGCGTCATCACCTCACCGCCCGTGGCGCCGCCGCGGTTGACCAGCACCAGGGCCTGCTTCTCGTAAACACCGGCGTTGCCCACGGCCTTGCCTTTCCAGCCACAGGAGTCAATCAACCAGCCTGCAGCCAGCTTGACCGAGCCGTCGGCCAGTTGGTAATGCACGATTTTGGGGTCCCGCAAAATGATGTCGGCGCACTGCTCGGCACTCACCGTGGGGTTCTTGAAGAAGCTCCCGGCATTGCCAATCACGTCCGGATCGGGCAGCTTGGCCCGGCGTATTTCGCACACCCACAGGTAGATTTGCAAGGGCGTGGGCTGGGTGACGTGGGCCGCAGCCATCTTTTTTTCAATGTCGGCATAGCCGAGCACAGGCTTCCAGGGCTTGGGCAGCGAAAAGCGCACCCGGGTGATCAACGCCCGACCCGCCAGCCCCAGCGTGGTGGACGCGTGCTTGAACACCGAGTCACGATAACCAAACGCGCACTGCGCGGCGTTCAGCGTGAACACCTTGCCGGTTTGCAGGTCAACGGCATCGAGCGAGTGAAAACGATCCTGCATCTCCACACCATAGGCGCCCACGTTTTGAACCGGGGCCGCGCCGACCGTACCCGGGATGAGCGCCATATTTTCGAGGCCGGGGTAACCCTGCTGAATGGTCCAGGTCACGAAGTCATGCCAGTTCTCACCGGCACCGACCTCCACCACACAGGCTTTGGCAGTCTCCTCGACCAAGTGTTTACCCTTGATCTCGACCTTTAAAACAACCGGTTTGACATCGCCCGTGAGCACAATGTTGCTGCCCCCACCCAGAATGAATTTGGGCTGCGGGCCCCACTCAGGGCTGGCCACGACAGCTTGCGCATCGGCCTCGCTGGCAATGCGGACAAGGGAATGCGCCTTGGCCACGATGTGGAAGGTATTGCACGACTGGAGGGGGACATTATTCTCGACTAACATTGCGCCAATTCTCGCACCAGCCTTTCCCTTTTTTATTCTTTCCGGAATTTAGCCATGCCTTCTTTTGATACCGTTTGCGACGCAAACATGGTGGACGTCAAACACGCCGTGGAAAACACCACCAAAGAAATCGTCACCCGCTTTGACTTCAAAGGCACGCCCGCGTCCATCGAGCTCAAGGACAAGGAAATCACCGTCATTGGGGACGCCGAGTTCCAGCTCACCCAGATTGAGGACATCCTGCGCAACAAGCTCACCAAGCGCAATGTGGACGTGCGCTTTCTCGACATGGGCGACGTGCAAAAAATAGGCGGCGACAAGGTCAAGCGCCTGATCAAGGTGCGCAACGGCATCGAGAGCGAAATGGCCAAGAAAATCCAGCGCCTGATCAAGGACAGCAAACTCAAGGTCCAGGCCGCCATTCAGGAAGAAAAAGTCCGCGTCACCGGTGCCAAGCGCGACGACCTGCAGGCCGCCATGGCCCTGATCAAAAAAGAAATGACTGAAGTGCCTTTGACATTTGACAACTTCCGCGACTGATGAAGCTCGCCGCCCTGTTCGTTGCAGTTCTCTCGGTCATGGTGTCTGGCGCCTGGGCGCAGACCGTGGCCCTGTCAGGCATGCTGGGCGGCAAGGCGCTGGTGATTGTGGACGGCAACGCGCCCAAAAGCGTGGCCGTGGGTGAGTCGTACCGGGGCGTCAAAATTGTCTCCACCCAGGGCGACCTGGCGGTGATGGAGATTGCGGGCAAGCGGCACACCCTGCGCGTGGGCGAAGCCCCGGCCAGTGTGGGCAGCGCCTCAGGCGGCGCCAGCGGTGAGGCCAGTGGCAAGCGCGTGGTCTTGACCGCGGGCAGCGGCGGGCACTTTGTGACCCAGGGACAAATCAACGGCCGGGCCGTGCAGTTGGTGGTGGACACCGGTGCCACCCTGGTGGCGCTCAGCGTGGCGGATGCCGAACGTGTGGGCCTGAACTACAAAACGGGGCAGCCCGTGCAGTCCAGCACGGCCAATGGCGTGGTGCCCGGCTGGCGGCTTAAACTGGCCACGGTGCGGGTTGGCGATGTGACGGTGTATGACGTGGACGCCATCGTGTCGGCGGGCGCCATGCCTTATGTGTTGCTGGGCAACAGCTTTCTCACGCGCTTCCAGATGACAAGAACAAACGACCAAATGGTCCTGGATAAAAGATATTGAGACTTTAGTGTGACGGTACAGAACGAAAACGAATACGAAGACTTGCTCGGCCTGTGGTCCGACCTGGAGTCGGGCCTGGGCGTCATTTTGGGCAGTCCGGCCAGCATCATGGAATTCGAGCAACGCGTGTGGCAATACGACCGCTGGATGAAAACCCTGCTCGAACGCGACACCGATGTCGGCCTGTACCTGTTGTTCCAACTGGCCGCCAACTCTCCCGTCGGCTACAGCGCCTCTCACGCGCTGGTGTGCGCCGTGCTGTGCCACCTGATTGCGGTGGACCTCAAGATGCCGGTCAACGAGCGCAACAGCCTGGTGCACGCCGCGCTGACAATGAACATTGCCATGACCGCACTGCAAGACCAGCTGGCCACGCAGACCGAACGGCCCAACACCGAGCAACAGGACGCCATTCGCACCCACGCCGTGCGGGCCTCGCTGATGCTGGCCAACATGGGCGTGCCCGATGAGCTGTGGCTCGATACCGTCAGCCTGCACCATGACGACAGCGTGAACAAAGGCGAGCTGAACGCCCAAACACCTGTGCGACGGCTCGCCCGCATCCTGCAAGTGGTGGACCGCTACGCGGCCATGATCAGCCCGCGCCGGTCACGCGAAGGCCGCAGTGCGACCGAATCGGTGCGCTCCATCATCATCAACTCGCCCGAGAAAAATGACGAAGTCGGCCACGCCCTGGTGCGCGCCGTGGGCCTGTGTCCACCGGGCACCTATGTGCGCCTGGACAACGCCGAGATCGCCGTGGTCATGCGCCGAAGCAGCAAGCCCAACCTGCCACACGTGGCCATCGTGGTTGACGACGCGGGCACCATGCTGAACCCGCCCCGCCTGCACCGCACCATCAACGGCAGCCCCGGCATCAAGTCCGCGCTGGCGCCGTCCGCCGTGCGCGAACGCCTGAATCACCACCTGATATTGCAGCTGGGTGCGTACGCGGCGCAGAATCCTTAGTTGCTATAGTTTTTATAGCTGCTTGCGCACGGTCTGCGTGGGCTAGAGGCTGATTTCTTATAAATTTTGATGGCGGACACAGGCAAAACCCTGGGACGTTCAAACACCCGCGCTGAAACCGGCGTCGTAGTCATCCAAAGCTGGCTCGGTAAGTCACCGGGTCCAAAACACAATGTTGATCCAGTGAGCCAGGAAGATCAAACAATCGCGGCGCACTCCTGAATTCGAACAGACGATAAAGATGAAACTGATCCTTAGCCCCATGGGAAAGTGCCAGTTCGCTACGCGAGACAAAAAATGGGGTATCCCGGCCAAAAGTTGTCGTCTTGACTTCAATTAACCGCTCTTTGCCATCAGAGTCGTAAGATAGAACGTCGTAACCAAGACCATCACCCTTGGTTTTGGCAACGTGCTCGACTTTGTCTGCCAGCCGTGGTTGCCCCAGTTCGAGAAGACGCCAATGCTCGAACTGGGCAACAAACTCCTCACCCGCCAAGCCCAAGGACTGGTTGCGAGCTTCACGTTCTAGGTAATCACGTTTTACAGCTTTGAAAAGCGGGACATATTCATACTCCCTTGCACGATGCTGCTTGATCGGTGCATCTGACTTCACTTTGGAAAAATCAGTTTGGATTGGCGTCACTGCGGGTTGCAGCACAGCAGCGAGAGCCACTTGATCCAGCGCCGCTTTCCGGCTGACTTGTTCTTCGGCAACCAAGCCAAGGAGAGCCTGGTAGTTGGCACGAGGTTTGTAGCCACGGAGTAGGGAAACCCCAGATCAATCATCGCCGCGCTGATATTCCCATGCTTGAATTCAATCGATCCATCGGATCGCCCATTCAGTTGGGCCTTCAGCCTGCGCCGATGCTCTGATTTGCTGAAGTTCTGGCCAGCAAGTTCCAGCATCAGCATTTGCAAATAATCAGCAACGATGGCTTCTACTTCTTCACGTGACCAATCCATTCAATATCCCAAAGTTAATTTTTTACATGGTCCCGATCTTAGGGATTTGTCGCGCTCGCAGCCCCCCCCCCCCTACAGACTCTTCCAGATTCACGTCACGATTCGCAGTTTCTCCCGTAGCAGAAACTCAAACAGAAACTCCTATTTCGATAGCCACACCCGCACATAGGTAAAGGGCTACAGCCCGATTTGGCACTTAAACGCATTCACCCCACCGGCACCGCCAGCGCCGTCTTGCTCACCACCCGGCGCAGCACGAAGCTGGAGTGCACGCCGGTCACGCCTTCGATGCGGGTGATCTGGTTGAGCAGCAGGGTCTGGTAGTGGTCCATGTCGCGCACGGCGACCTTGAGCTGGTAGTCGGCGTCCTGTCCGGTGATCAGCAGACACTCCAGCACCTCGGGCAACACGCTGACGGCGGCCTCAAAATTGGCAAAGCGCTCGGGTGTGTGTTTGTCCATCGAGATGTGGATCAGCGCCATGAGGGTGAGGCCCAGCATTTTGGCGTCCAGCAGCGCCCGGTAACCGACGATCAGGCCCGACTCTTCCAGCGCGCGCACGCGACGCAGGCAGGGCGACGGCGATAGGCCAATGCGGTCGGCCAGGTCCTGGTTGTTGATGCGGCCGTCTTGTTGCAGTATGTCGAGAATGTGCTGATCGTAGCGATCGAGTTTCATGCTTTGGCTCCAAATTTGGCATTGAAAGCAGAGTATGCCAATTTATAAAACAAAAATGGCATATTTGGTTTTAAAAGACGAGATCAAGAGCAACTACGCAATCTGCTGCGGGGCACTTGCACCTACACTTGTTTCACCTGTTACCCACAGGCACTTGCAACCCACAGGCCCGCGGCCTGCGTTGCGCAGACCGGCCTCACGAGGGCTGACGATGCAAAACCAGTCCCCGGCGGAATCTTCGCCCGGGGCACGTGGAACCCCTTCATGAAAAATGCTGGTTTATGTCCCACTACCCCGCCTGACCCACAACCTGCAGCGTCTCAAACGCCTTCTACAAACGCCACCATCATGCGGGCCACTTGCGGGCCGTCATGGCCCAGGGCCAGGCTGTTGGTGCTGGCGGTGAACTGGTCTTCCCCCAGGTGCTCGCGGCGCCGATGGAGCAGGTAGGCGCTGTAGTCTTCTACAAACTCAGGGTGGGGCTGCACGCAAAACACCTGCTCCCCCACGGCAAAGGCCGCTACCGGACAAAAGTCGCTGCTGGCCAGCAAGGTGGCACCCTGTGGCAATTCAAACACCTGGTCCTGGTGGCTGGCCAACAGGGCGATGTCGGTGCGACCTTCGGCGTGTGGCATGGCGGGTGCGTGCCAGTCGTAGCGCATGCGCCCGGCGCCCCAGCCTTGCGGCGCACGGCCGACTTTGGCGCCCATGCACAGCGCAATCAGCTGGTGGCCAAAGCACACGCCGACCAGTTTCTTTTTGTCGCGAAGCAGTTGCTCCACCTGCTTGCGCAACGCCACCACCCAGGGTTCTGACGAGAACGAGTCGGCGCGGCTGCCGGTGAGCAGCACGGCGTCATAGTCATCAAATGACGCGGGGTAGTCGCCTTGCTGGGTGTTGAAAAGCTCAAACGACCAGTCCTGGGCACCGGCCTCGCGCAGCAGGCGCACAAACATGGCGCCGTAGCTGGTGTAAGTGGGGGCCACCGCGACGTCGAGTGTGTCGTTGTCAAGAATGCAGACTTTCATGGTTTTTTGGCAGCGCTGGCTTTTTTCCCCAACCGGGACTCGGTGCCCTTGACCAGGCGACTGATGTTCTCGGCGTGGCGGTAAAACAGCAGCAAGGACATGATGGCGATGGCCAACAGCACGCTCTTGTTCATGTACCAGGCAGCCCCATCGCCAAACACGTAGTACACGGGTGCAAACAGCGCCGCCGTGAGCGAGGCCAGCGACGAGTACCGAAAGAAGTAGGCCATGATGAGCCAGGTGGCGACCGTGGCCAGCCCCAGAATCCAGCTAAAGCCCAGCAACACACCCAGCGCCGTGGCCACGCCCTTGCCGCCCACAAACTTGAAGAACACGGGGTACAGGTGGCCCACAAACGCGGCCAGGCCCACCATGGCCATGGTGCCTTCCTCCAGCCCATAGGGCTGGCCGAACCACTTGACCAGCATCACCGGCAACCAGCCCTTGGCAGCATCCAGCAGCAGCGTGGCGATGGCCGCACCTTTGCTGCCCGAGCGCAGCACGTTGGTGGCGCCGGGGTTTTTGCTGCCAAAGGTGCGCGGATCGTCCAGCCCCATGACCCGGCTGACGATGACCGCAAAAGACAGGGACCCGATGAGGTAACCCGCCAGGGTGGCCAACAAGGGAAGAAAAGATTGCATTGATTCCAAAAAAACACTCCTGCTGCGGCCCCCGTGGTGTCGGGGCCTGAAGCGTCTATTTTGCCAGCCTGCCCGCAGGACGCGGGCCGCGCCGATCAAACCATCAGTCGGCCAAGGCGCACTGCACGGGTTGGGCACCCAGCAAGCTGACGCAGACCTGCGGGTCGATGCCCACCAGATAACCGCGCCGGCCGCCGTTGATCAGTATTGTGGGCAACTCCAGAATGCTGGATTCCATGTAGATCGGCATGGCCTTGCGCGTGCCAAACGGCGAGGTGCCGCCCACCAAATAGCCGCTGTGCCGGTTGGCCACCTCGGGCTGGCACGGCTCCACCGACTTGGCGCCAATCTGGCGCGCCAGGTTTTTGGTGGACACCTTGCGGTTGCCATGCATCAGCACCACCAGGGGCTTGGCGTCCTGGTCCTGCATGATGAGCGTCTTGACCACGCTGAACGGGTCCCACCCCAGCACCTCGGCGCTGTGCTGGGCGCCGCCATGCGCCAGGTACTCGTAGGGGTGCTCGGTGAACACCACCTTGCGGGCCTTCAGCAACTGGGTGGCGGGGGTCTCGGAGACGTGGTCTTTTTTAGCCATCTCGACGTGTTAGAGCGCAGGGTCGCGCATGTCCCAGCGAATGGCGTCGATCTGCTGCAGCAGCTCGGGCGACAGCGTGGTGCCCCAGGCGTCCAGACACTCATCGAGCTGCGCCACTGAGGTGACGCCAAGGATGGTGCTGGCCACTTGCCATTTGGTGTAGCAAAACGCCAGCGCCAACTGCGTCGGCGTCAGGCCGTGTTCACGCGCCAGGGCGCTGTAGCGCCGTGCCGCCACCAGCGCCTCGGGGCGGCCCCAGCGCTGCTTGCGCATGGACTCGTACTTGGCAATGCGCGCCTCCTTCGGCGCGTCCGGGCCCACAATACCCGAAACGTCGTACTTGCCGGTGAGCAGGCCAAACCCCAAGGGCGAATAGGCCAGCAAGGACACCCCCAGGCGGTGGCAGGTTTCGTCCAGCCCGTTCTCAAACGTGCGGTTGATCAGGCAGTACGGGTTCTGAACGGCGGCCACCCGCGGCAGGCCGTGTTGGTCGGCCAGCCGGATGAACTCGTGCACGCCATAAGGCGACTCGTTGGACAAGCCAATGGTGCGCACCTTGCCGGCCTTGACCAGCTGCGCCATGGCTTCCAGCTGAACCTGGATGGAGGTCACCGGCTTGTCTTTGGCGGGGTCAAAGTACACCGCGCCAAAGGCGGGCACATGGCGCACGGGCCAGTGAATCTGGTAGAGGTCAATCACCTCGGTTTGCAGGCGCTTGAGGCTGTCCTCACACGCGGCCACGATGTCGGCCACCGTCAGGTCGGGGCTGCCGTTGCGAATCCAGGGCATGCCGCGCGCCGGGCCGGCGACTTTGGTGGCCAGCACCAGCTTGTCACGCACGCCGGGGTGCTGGGCCAACCAGTTGCCGATGATGGTTTCTGTGGCGCCAAAGGTCTCGGCTTTGGCGGGCACGGAATACATCTCGGCCGTGTCCAGAAAATTGATGCCCCGCGCCAGCGCACGGTCCAGAATGGCATGGGCGGTGGGCTCATCCACCTGCTCGCCAAAGGTCATGGTGCCCAGGCAAATGGGGGTGACGTGCAGATCGCTCTGCCCGAGTGGGATAGTCTTCATGGAGGCTCCGAAAGGAATTAATTCAGGGAACGAAACGCAAACAGGCGGGTGCCGGTTTGCTTGGCCGGGCTGGGGTCCCAGGGGTGACGCGGGGCGTGCCCCTGGCCACGCCGCTCGGTGACCCGTTTCGCAGCCCCGCGGGTGAGGTCGTCGTAAAGCTCGCGCTGCACCGGGTCCGACAGCACGGCATACGCGTGGTTGATGGTCATGAGCCGCTGGGCCGCAGTGGCGTTACCGGGGTTTTTGTCAGGGTGATTGAGCTGCGCCAGGCAGCGGTACGCAGCCTTGATGACCGGGGCGCTGGCCCTCGGGCTGACCTCCAGGTCATCGTACAAAGTGGGCTCTGTGGGCGGGGCGTTCATGGCCAAATGAGTCTACCACCGTCACCCCAAAAGCAGCCCCCCGCCAGTGGCATTGGGGCATCACGGCGCGCGCCATCTGGCACGTTCTTCTTCCTGCAGGCGCAGCACGCGGCGCTGCACCTTGCCGGTGGTGGTCATGGGCAGGGCGTCCACAAACTCGATCTCCTTGGGGTATTCATAGGGCGCGAGCTTGTCTTTGACGTGGGCTTGCAGCTGGGCCACCAGATTTAGATCAAACTGGGCTGAAGCCCCCGTATCACGTGCGCGAGCAGCTATAAAATCAGGAGCAAGAACAACATAGGCCTTGACCAGTGCGCCGCGCGCTGCATCCGGCTTGGGCACCACCGCGGCGTTGGCCACGGCCGGGTGCTTGACCAGGCAGTTCTCGATCTCGCCGGGGCCAATGCGGTAGCCCGCGGCCTTGAACACATCGTCGGCCCGGCCCTGGTACCAGAGGTAGCCGTCGGCATCGCGCGTGGCCAGGTCGCCCGTGCGACACCAGTCGCCGGTGAACTTGTCGCGGGTGGCGGCGTCGTTCTTCCAGTAGCCCAAAAAGAAGATCGGGTCGGGGTGGCCGTACTGGTCAAAGCGGTTCAGCGCCACGTCTCCCGCCACCCCCACCGGGCATTCGTTGCCCGCCTCGTCAATCACCGCCACGCGGTGGCCGGGGTAGCCCTTGCCCATGCTGCCGGGCCGGGCGGGCCAATGCCGGGCGCAATTGCCCACGATGTAGTTCACCTCGGTCTGGCCAAACATCTCGTTGACGGTGACGCCGAGTTGCGACTGGCCGTAGTCAAACACCGCGTCGCCCACCGCCTCGCCTGCGCTCATGATGGCTTGCAGCTGGAGCTTGAACTGCTGGCGCACCGATTGCGAGGGGGTGCCCGGAAAAGCCTTCATCATGGCTTTCAGCGCGGTGGGGAACAAAAAGGTGTGGGTCACGCCGCACTGACCCATGAGGTCCAACGCCGCCTGCGGGCTGAAGCGCCCGTTGAAGGCCACGATCGGGCGGCCAAAGTAGAGCGTGGGCAAGAGCGCGTCCATCAGGCCGCCGGTCCAGGCCCAGTCGGCGGGGGACCAAAAGACGGCGTCGGTGGCGGTGTTGTCCTGGCCGTCAAAGCCGAACCAGTTCTGGCTGCAGACAAAGCCGGTCAGGTTGCCGATCAGCGCGCGGTGCGGGATGACGGCGCCCTTGGGGTTACCGGTGGTGCCGCTGGTGTAGATCAGGATGGCGGCCTCATCGGCATCGGTGGCCACCGGCGCAAAGTCGGGCGCCACCCGGGCCAGCGCATCGGCGTAGTCCACATCGGCCTGCGCGGCAGCACCGCCCACCCCCAGCACGCTTTGCAGCAGCGGGCAGTTGTCGCGCACGGCCAGCAAGCTGGCAATGGAGCTTTCGTCGCAAATGGCGAGCACGGCTTCGCTGTCATGCAGGCGGTATTCCAGCGCCTCGGGGCCGAACAACATGGACAGGGGCATGGCCACCGCGCCCATTTGCAGCACCGCCATGTAGGCCACGGCGGTCTCAAACCGCTGCGGCATCACGATGGCCACGCGGTCGCCCCGCTCCACACCCAGCACCGCCAAAACGATGGAGAGGCGATTGGCCTGCTGCTGCAGCTCAGCGTAGGTATGGAAAGTGCTCCCAGCCCCCGTATCCCATACGCGAACAGCTATTTTTTTTGTAGCGTCAGGCATCTGGGCCCAGCGCGCGCAGCAGACCTGGGCGATGTTGAATTGGGCGGGCACCCGCCACTGGAAGTTGCCATGCAGCGAGGCGTAATGGTCGGGCGCCTGCAGGGGCAGATCTGCAGGTTTGTCTCTGTGTTGACTGACGGTCACGTTGGGCCTCCGTATGATCACCCGAATGTACCAAGCCAAAAGAATTTCCCGCAGCGAAACCGTCAATGTCCGCAACCTGCCCTACCACGTGCGGGTGTGGGGCGAACCCGCCCCTGGCAAAACACCTCTGGTGATGGTCCACGGCTGGATGGACGTGGGCGCGAGCTACCAGTTTGTGGTGGACGCGCTCAGCCACGACCATTACGTGATCGCCCCCGACTGGCGCGGCTTTGGCCTCACGCCCTCGGGCGGGGTCGATCACTTCTGGTTTCCCGATTACCTGGCCGACCTGGATTTTTTGCTCGACCACTACGCGCCGGGTGGGCAAGTCAACCTGGTGGGCCACAGCATGGGGGGCAATGTGGTGATGCTGTATGCCGGGGTGCGCCCCGAGCGCATTCGCCGTCTGGTCAACCTGGAGGGGTTCGGCATGCCCGCCACCACACCCGACGAGGCGCCGGGCCGCTATGTCAAGTGGATGGATGAGCTCAAAAAGCTGCGCACCGGCGAGATGGACCTGAAGGCCTATGACTCGCTGGACGGCGTGGCCCGCCGCCTGATGAAGACCAACCCGCGCCTGGGCCAGGACAAGGCCAGTTGGCTGGCGCAGCACTGGGCGCGTGAAAACACGCCCGGCCAGTGGACCATTCTGGGCGAGCCCGCCCACAAAATTGCCAACGCGCAGCTCTACCGGGCCGACGAAGTGCGAGAGATTTACAAGTGCATCAGCATGCCGGTGCTGGCCGTGGAGGCCTCCAGCGACAGCCTGAACCAGTGGTTCAAGGGCAAGTACACCCTGGCCGACTACCACGAGCGCCTGAAGGCCGTGCCTCAGGTGGACATCGCGCGGATCGACGACGCCGGCCACATGGTGCACCACGACCAGCCCGACCTTCTGGCCGCGCTGATCGAGCGCTTCCTGGCCTGAGGGGCTCAGGCCCGGGGCCCACAGGGCTGCCATGCGAAAATAGCGGGTTATTTGAATCACCAACAGTCAGGACCCGCATCATGGAAGCAGAACGCATCAACACAATCGGCACTCAACTCTCCGATTTGAGCGCCCGCACCCTCGAGTTACGGGGGTATCTTTGACTACCCTGCCAAGTCAGAACGCCTGAGGACAGTCAACGCCTCGCTCGAAGATCCCACGGTCTGGAATGACCCCAAACGCGCCCAGGAACTGGGCAAGGAAAAAAAGGCGCTCGACGGCGTCGTCGTCACGCTGGACAACCTGACCAACGAACTGTCCGACAACACCGAACTGTTCGAGATGAGCAAAGAGGACGGCGACGAAGCCGGCCTCTTGACCATCGAAGCCGAGGTCGCCAAGCTGGCCGCCATTGTCGAAGGGCTTGAGTTCCGCCGCATGTTCAACAACCCGGCCGACCCGTTGAATGCCTTTGTGGACATTCAGGCCGGTGCCGGGGGTACCGAAGCCTGCGACTGGGCCAGCATGTTGCTGCGCCAGTACGTGCGCTACGCCGAACGCAAAGGCTTTGCCGTCACCGTGGAAGACGAAACCGCCGGTGACACCGCCGGCATCAAGGGCGCCACCATCAAGGTCGAAGGTGAATACGCCTTTGGCCTGCTGCGCACCGAAACCGGTGTGCACCGCCTGGTGCGCAAGTCGCCGTTTGACTCGTCGGGCGGACGCCACACCTCGTTTGCCTCGGTGTTTGTGTACCCCGAGGTCGATGATTCGATCGAGATCGAAATCAACCCCAGCGACGTGCGCACCGACACCTTCCGTGCCAGCGGCGCGGGTGGTCAGCACATCAACAAGACCGACTCGGCCGTGCGCCTGACCCACTTGCCCACCGGCATCGTGGTGCAGTGCCAGGACGGCCGAAGCCAGCACAGCAACCGCGACGTGGCGTGGAAGCGCCTGCGCTCGCGCCTGTACGACTTTGAGTTGCGCAAGCAGCAGGAAGCCCAGCAGAAGCTCGAAGACACCAAGACCGACGTGGGCTGGGGCCACCAGATTCGCTCTTACGTGCTGGACAACAGCCGCATCAAGGACCTGCGCACCAACTACGAAACCTCGGCCACCCAGAAGGTGCTGGACGGCGACCTGGACCAGTTCATCGAAGCCTCCTTGAAGCAAGGCGTGTAATGGACAGCCTGAACAGCTTTGTGCACCCGGTCGAGGCGCTGATCTACGACATGGACGGCACCATGATCGACTCCATGCCCTCGCACGCCAAGAGTTGGGTGGCCTTCACCCAGCGCCATGGCCTGACGATCGATGTCGATGACATGATGCGCCGCACCACAGGGCGCACCGGGCATGAGTGCATGCGCGAGCTGTTTCAGCGCGACATGAATGAGGCGGAAACCTGGGCACTGATTCAGGAAAAAGAACAGCTGTACCGCGATATGTTCGATCCCATTTTTTCAGAAGTGGCCGGGTTCAAACAGTTCTCGCAGCGGGCGCTTGAAGCCGGGTTGAAGATGGGCGTGGGCACCGCGGGCGACAAACACAACATTGCGTTTGCCTTCTCGCGCCTTTCTCTGCAAACCGCCCCGCACGCCGTGGTGGGCGGCGACGAAGGCCTGCCCGGCAAGCCCGAGCCCGCTATCTTTCTGGAAGCAGCACGCCGAATGAATACGGGGTCTGGCGCCTGTATTGTCTTTGAAGATGCGCCTTTTGGCATTGAAGCCGCACGCCGCGCCGGCATGCGCGCCGTGGCCGTGTGCACCACGCACAGCCCGGCCGAACTGGCCGGCCCCCATGTGCTTGCCAGCGTGCGCAACTACCTTGAGTTGATGGATTCGAAATTTTTGGAGAACCTGCATGTTGCAACTTCGTGAGGCCGACGGCCCAGCCACGGTGATTCGCCGTGCCGACTACACCGCCCCCGCCTACTGGATTGACACCGTCAACCTGACGTTTGACCTGGACCCGGCCAAGACCCGCGTGCTCAACAAAATGACGCTGCGCCGCAACCCGGATGTCGAGGCGCAAGCCTTGAAGCTGGACGGCGAAGAACTCAACCTGGCCCGCGTGCTGGTCAACGGCCAGGGTGCCTCGTTCAAGATGGACGGCAGCCGCCTGGTGCTGGACAACCTGCCCACCGAGGGCAGCTTTGAGCTGGAAATCTTCACCACCTGCGCGCCTGTCAAAAACACCAAGCTGATGGGCCTGTACGTCAGCAACGACTCGTTCTTCACCCAGTGTGAGGCTGAAGGGTTTCGCCGCATCACCTATTTCCTGGACCGTCCCGATGTGATGGCCAGCTACACCGTGACCCTGCGCGCCGACAAGGACAAATACCCGGTGCTGCTGTCCAACGGCAACCTGGTGGACTCCGGTGCCCTGGAAGGCAGCGGCAACGAAGGCCGCCACTTTGCAACCTGGGTTGACCCGCACAAGAAACCGTCCTATCTGTTCGCCCTGGTCGCCGGCCAACTGGTGAGCCGCGAGCAGCGCATCACCTCGCGCGGCGGCAAAGACCATTTGCTGCAGGTCTATGTGCGCCCCGGCGACATGGACAAGACCGAACACGCCATGAACTCGCTGATTTCATCCGTGGTGTGGGACGAAGCCCGCTTTGGACTGCCGCTCGATCTGGAGCGCTTCATGATTGTGGCCACCAGCGACTTCAACATGGGCGCCATGGAAAACAAGGGCCTGAACATCTTCAACACCAAGTACGTGTTGGCGAACCAGGCCACCGCCACCGATGCCGACTTTGGCAACATCGAGAGCGTGGTGGGCCATGAATACTTCCACAACTGGACCGGCAACCGCATCACCTGCCGCGACTGGTTCCAGCTCTCCCTGAAGGAAGGCCTGACCGTCTTTCGCGACCAGGAGTTCAGCATGGACCTGTGCGCGGACGCGTCAGCCCGCGCTGTCAAGCGCATCGAAGACGTGCGCGTGCTGCGCACCGCCCAGTTCCCCGAAGACGCAGGCCCGATGGCACACCCGGTGCGGCCTGACAGCTACATCGAGATCAACAACTTCTACACCGTCACCATTTACGAAAAAGGCGCCGAGGTGGTGCGCATGATGCAGACCCTGGTTGCCAGCGCGAACGACCCCCTGGGTCGGGACGGTTTTGCCAAAGGCATGACGCTGTACTTTGCCCGCCACGACGGCCAGGCCGTGACCTGCGACGATTTCGCGCAGGCCATTGCCGACGCCAACCCCGACGCCGAACTGGCGCGCCTGCTGCCCCAGTTCAAGCGCTGGTACAGCCAGGCCGGCACCCCGCGCTTGACCGCCAACGGCCAGTACGATGCTGCGGCCCAAACCTACACGCTGAACTTCAGCCAGAGTTGCGCGGAAACGCCCGGCCAGGCGGCCAAAGAGCCGTTTGTGATTCCGGTCAGCCTCGGCCTGGTGGGCACCAGCGGTGCCGTCCTGCCCTTGCAGTTGCAAGGCCATGCAGACGCGCTGGGCAGCAGCCACCTGTTTGTCATGACGCAGCAGAGCGAATCCGTCACCTTCGTCAATGTGGCCGAAGAACCCGTGCCATCCATCCTGCGTGGCTTCACCGCGCCGGTGGTGCTGGACTTTGACTACACCGACGCCCAGCTGCTCACCCTGCTGGCCAACGACCCCGACCCGTTCAACCGCTGGGAAGCCGGTCAACGCCTGGCCCTGCGAAGCGCTATTAAATCAATAGCTGCTCCCGAAGGTAGTACAGGGGCTACAGCCCTAAATGATGCTTATATCGATGCCATGCGCAGCGTGCTGCGTCATCCCACGCTGGATGCGGCCTTCAAAGAGCTCGTCCTCACCCTGCCGTCCGAGACCTACATGGCCGAGCAGCTCGACGTGGTGGACCCGCAGCGCATTCACGCCGTGCGCGAAGCCATGCGTTCGCAACTGGCCACCGCGCTCCATGCCGATTGGGCGTGGGCGTATGAAGCCCACAGCGCCAATGGCGGCTACCGGCCCGACCCCGTGTCCTCCGGCCGCCGCGCCCTGGCCGGCATGGCCCTGATGCACCTGTGCCTGGCCGCCCGCGACAGCGGCGACACCGTCTGGCCAGGCAAGGCCTACCAACGCTTCAAAGACGCCGACAACATGACCGACCGCTCCAACGCGCTTCATGCCTTGGTCAACACCGGTCACGCCTTGGCCGCACCTGCACTGGCGCGCTTTCATGCCTTGTTCAAAAACGAAGACCTCGTGCTCGACAAGTGGTTCGCCCTGCAAGCCGGCACCTGCGACCGCGGCGGCCAGGTGCTGCCTGCCGTGCGCCAGCTCATGGCCCACCCGGACTTCCATCTGCGCAACCCCAACCGCGCGCGCAGCGTGATCTTCAGCTTTTGCAGTGCCAACCCCGCTGCGTTTCACCGTGCGGACGCCGCAGGCTATGTGTTCTGGAGCGACCGCGTGATCGAGCTTGACGCCATCAACCCCCAGGTCGCCGCCCGTCTGGCACGCGCCCTGGACCGCTGGAAAAAACTGGCCGAACCCTACCGCAGCGCGGCGCGCGAAGCCATTGCCCGCGTCGCCGCCAAAACCGATTTGAGCAACGATGTGCGCGAAGTCGTCAGCCGCGCGCTGGCCGACTGATTTGAATCAATAAGGAAGGAAGAAACCACCATGGCATCCAAAATATCCCTCACCCGCTACCTCGTTGAACAGCAACGCATGGACGGTCATATTCCGTCGCAACTGCGTCTGCTGCTCGAAGTCGTGGCCCGTGCCTGCAAAAGCATCAGCCAGGCCGTCAACAAAGGCGCCTTGGGCGACGTCATGGGCAGCGCCGAAAGCGAAAACGTTCAGGGCGAGATGCAGAAAAAGCTCGACATCATCGCCAACGAAGTGCTGATCGAAGCCAACGAATGGGGCGGTCACCTGGCGGCCATGGCCAGCGAGGAAATGGAAGGCATTTACGTGGTGCCCAACCGTTACCCGCAGGGCGAATACCTGTTGCTGTTTGATCCCCTGGACGGCTCCAGCAACATCGATGTGAACGTCAGCATCGGCACCATCTTCAGCGTGCTGCTCAAGCCCGAAGGCGCTGGCGTCTCGGAGCAGGACTTCTTGCAAGCCGGCACCAAGCAAGTGGCCGCCGGTTACTGCGTCTATGGACCGCAAACCACCCTGGTGCTGACCGTGGGCGACGGCGTAGCCATGTTCACACTCGACCGGGAGCAGGGTTCTTTCATCCTGACCGAAGAAAACGTGAAGGTGCCCGAAGACACCAAGGAATTCGCCATCAACATGAGCAACATGCGCCACTGGGATGCCCCCGTGACACGCTACATCGAAGAATGCCTGCAAGGCGCCGAAGGCCCGCGCGGCAAGGACTTCAACATGCGCTGGATCGCCAGCATGGTGGCCGACGTGCACCGCATCCTGACCCGCGGCGGCGTGTTTTTGTACCCCTGGGACAAGCGCGAACCCGGCAAACCCGGCAAACTGCGCCTGATGTACGAAGCCAACCCCATGAGCTGGCTCATCGAGCAAGCCGGTGGCGCAGCCACCAACGGCAAGCAGCGCATTCTGGATATCGAACCCGGCAAACTGCACGAACGCGTCAGCGTGATCCTGGGATCGAAGAATGAAGTGGAACGTGTGACCCGTTACCATAAGGAAGCCTAAAGAGCTGGCTATAATCGAAGACCAAGCCGGTGTAGCTCAGTCGGTAGAGCAGCTCATTCGTAATGAGAAGGTCGGGTGTTCGATTCATCTCTCCGGCACCAGTGGATAGACAAATTGCTGGCCTTGCATTAAAGGTTTAAAGGTTTCTGACCCCATCGTCTAGAGGCCTAGGACACTACCCTTTCACGGTAGGTACCGGGGTTCGAATCCCCGTGGGGTCGCCAAGATTCATCATGAGATGATCAAAGCACAAGTTGGTAACAGCAAAGCCGAAAGGTGATGCGACTTGGCTCGAAAGAGCAAATGTTGCCACTACCAGGAGTGGTAGTTCAGTTGGTTAGAATACCGGCCTGTCACGCCGGGGGTCGCGGGTTCGAGTCCCGTCCGCTCCGCCAGAACATAAGGGTTTGCCGCTATGAAAATAGCAGCAAACCCTTTTTTTCGGCTCATGTAAGCAGTCCATTCGAGAGTTGTTGGCGCCTCAGACCAGCAACAGTGTTATCGCCCCTGCAAACACACACACGAGAACGATCAGGATGATGCGGAATTTCGAGGATGACTTGACCGGTTCTTCGTCACCTTCAGGGAACAAATGCGACGGCATCGTGGTATCGTAGTCAGCATAGTCCTTGATCATGTGCGCCTGCGTTACGTTGATTTCGGCGCGATCGCTTGCGCCGTTCAGGTTTCGTTTTGACATGACTGAAGGTAACCGCCAGATCCTTTTTCGTCTATCCCACAAACGGGGGATAGGGCTAAACGCAGGCACGACATGCAGCCACGGCTGATCCCCTCCCTGAATTTCCAAACGAAAAAAACCCGCACGCCGCGGGTCTTTTTGTTGGTGCAGCCGCGTTGCGCGGCATGTACATTCGTGGTTTAGCCGCGCTCGCCCATGTGGTCTTTCATCTTGACCATGGCAATGGCCAACGCGGCGCCCCCCAACGTTTTGATGAGGCCGGAGTGTTCTGCGTAGAAGCTGCCCAACTGGTCGGCCAGGCGTGGGTTTTGCTGGTTGGCTTCCTGCACGATGTCCTGCACTTGCTGCGGCGACAATTGCGAGGCTTGATCAGCCGTAATCTGGTTGGTGTCAGGCGCCATCATGCGGCCCATGACGCCACCCGCCAGGCCTGACAACACGGCCGGGCCGAGCGTCGCCAGAACCTGATTCAGCATGCCGGCTTGCTGGCTGCCGCTGGAGTTGCCAAACAACTGGCCCACCATGCTGCCAATGTCGGGCGTCTGGTCTGAGCGAAAGGCTTCTGCCAGTCCCTTGCCAAGCACATCGCTGGGCGCTTGCGCGGCGACGTTGTCGAAGTGCTGCTCGGCAGATGCGCCACCGACGACCTGGGAAAGAATGTCAAAAATACTCATGATGTTTGTCCTGAAAAAATTAATTACTTGCGGGCAATAAACTTGTAGGCCATGAGCAAAATCACGGCACCCACGATGGAGGCAAAAAAGCCCGCCACATCGCCGGCGTGGTACAGACCCAACATCTCACCGAGATACGTGGCGGCGATGGAGCCAGCAATGCCCAGCACAGCGGTCAAGAAAAATCCGCTGGGGCCATCACCAGGCGTCACGGCCTTGGCGATCATTCCGGCAAAAAAGCCGATCAAAATTGTCCAGATTAAGTGCATCACTGAGTTACTCCAGAAGTTCACAAAATTGTAGGGATGGTTTGTGTCGACGGCAAGTCGGCCAGCTCCGCGTTCAAGGACGTAATGCACAATTCAGGCACTTTATTAGCCCTCGACGACTCGCGTCCAGACGCTATAGTTCCCCCGCATGTTCTTCGCTTCAAAACTACTGTCGTTCGCCACCCAGCCACTAGCCTGGGTTGCCCTCTTGTTATTGACAGGGTTGCTGTGCATGCCCTTTCGCCGTGCATGGGGTGTACGGCTCAACTGCGCGGCCTTGTGCGTGCTGCTGCTACAGGGGTGGGAGCCCTTGCCCGATGCCTTGCTGCGCCACCTTGAATCGCAATATGCAGGGCCGACGCAAGGTGCACCCCTTCAAGCTTACGCGGGCGTCGTGGTGCTCGGTGGTGCGCTCGATCCAGCCTACGCGTGGCAAGGGCACGGACAGAGCCAGGTGGCGCTGACTGACGCCGCAGAGCGCATGACGGTGCCGATTGCCTTATTGCAACAAAACCCGAACTTGCGCCTCCTCTTCACAGGTGGCGAAGGCGACTTGTTCGTCAAAGGGTTGACCGAAGCGGACCGCGCCAGGATTTTCTTTGACAGCATGGGGATGCCGGCCGCACGGGTTGTTTACGAATCCGCCTCGCACACGACCTATGAGAACGCCATCTTCAGTGCCCGAATGCCCGGCGTGAACCAGGCCCAGCCCTGGCTCTTGCTCACTTCTGCTTTTCACATGCCGCGCTCGATGGCGCTTTTTCGCAAAGCGGGCTGGAATGTGACGCCGTATCCGGTCGACTTTCGCGCGGGGGTGCAAACGCCGTGGACCCAATACTCGCTGGAACGCGGGGCACGCAAATGGCACCTGGCCTTGCATGAACTGGTAGGCCTGCTGGCCTACCAACTGGTCGGGCGGGCCTGAGACCGGCCAGCCTGACGGTCAGCCAGCCAGTCTGGAAGCCAGCACCTTGTCGATACGCTTGCCGTCCAGGTCCAGCACTTCGAACAGCCAGTCCGCGCACTCGATGCGCTCGCCAGTAGCCGGCAAATGGCCCGAGACGGACATCAGGAGGCCCGCCACCGTGTTGTAGCGGCCACGGTCTTCTTCCGGCAGGTCGTCAAGCCCCAAACGCACCTTGAGCTCGCCGACGGGCATCAGGCCATCCAGCAGCCACGAACCATCTTCACGCTGCGTCGCCCAGGCATCAATCTGGGCGCCGGGCTGCAATTCACCCGTGATGGCTTCAAGCAAATCGCGCGGCGTGAGCAAGCCCTGTACCACGCCATACTCGTCCACCACAAACACAAAACGACCCGCCTTGGCCCGAAACTGCTCGAGCAACTCCATGCCGCTGAGTGTCTCGGGCACAAAGGACGCTGGCATGACGTAGTTCTCGATCGAGCCCGTGGCCTCCATGCCCAACTCCAGCAAACGCGCAATGCTGATCACCCCCACCACGTCATCCAGCGAGCCCCGGCAGACCGGGTACCAGGAATGAGCACCATGGCTACCTGCCGTTTTGAGGCTTTGGGCCACGGTGTCGGCCGCATCCAGCCACTGCACGTCGGTGCGGGGCACCATCAGCGAGGTCAGTGGGCGGTCGTCGAGCTGGAACACGTTCTGTACCATCTGGTGCTCATGCTGCTCGATGACGCCTGCATCAACGCCCTCTTCCAGGCTGGCGGTAATTTCTTCTTCGGTGACCGCGCGGGCTGCATTGGTGTCAATACGCATCAACTTGAGGACCAGCGCCGTGGTGCCGGAGAGCAGCTTCACAAACGGGCCAGCCCCTTTGGCCAGCCACAGCATGGGGCGCGCCACCCAGCGCGACACCAACTCGGGGTACAGCTGCCCGATGCGCTTGGGTACCAATTCTCCAAAAATAATGGTGGTGAAAGTAATCAAGGTCACCACGATCGCCGTGGCAGAAATCGCCGCAGCCTTCTCGGCCACGCCAAAACCGTGCAGCCAGGCAGCAACCCCGTCGCTGAACGCAGCCTCACCCACAATCCCGTTGAGCACGCCAATGGAGGTGATGCCCACCTGCACCGTGGACAAAAACTGATTGGGATTGCCAAGCAAGGCCAACGCAGCATGCGCCCCTTTGTCCCCGGCCTCCGACATGGCGTTCAGGCGCGCTTTGCGGCTACCGGCAAGGGCCAGCTCGGACATTGCAAACACACCATTGAGGAGGGTCAAAAAAACTATCAGCAAAAATTCCATGAATCGGGAGCGAGAATAAACACCATGGCACTTTACTTGATTGGCGACGTCCAAGGTTGCGACGGCGCACTGCAGCGGCTTCTGGACGAAATTTCTTTTTCTGCGAGCCGCGACACCCTCTATTTTTTGGGCGATTTGGTGAATCGGGGACCCGATTCGGCTGGCGTCCTGCGTCGCCTGATGGGCTATGGCGCTGCCGTGCGTTCAGTCCTGGGCAACCACGACCTGAACCTGCTCGCCATCGCGCACGGCTTGCGCCAACCGCACCGCAAAGACACCTTGGGCAGTATTCTGGATGCACCGGATCGGCTGGCCATGCTGGACTGGCTACGAGGGCAACGCATGGCTCTTCTCGAAAATGTGGATGGTTATGAGCTATTAATGGTCCATGCGGGCGTGCTGCCTGCGTGGTCAGCTACAAAAACCATAGCATTGGCCGCAGAAGTCGAGGCCGTGTTGCGCAGCGCCGACCTTGGCGAGTTTCTGCACCAAATGTATGGCGACGAACCCAATGCCTGGTCAGACACGCTGATGGGCACGGCCCGTCTGCGGGTGATTGTGAACGCCCTCACGCGATTGCGGTTTTGCGATGCCGACGGACACATGGAATTCGTGTCCAAGGAAGGGGCCGGTGGCTCGCCTGCAGGTTACATGCCCTGGTTTGACGTGCCAGGGCGCCAGACGGCCAAGGTCACGGTCGCTTTTGGCCATTGGTCCACCCTGGGGTGGATCGGAAGACCGGATGTCCTGTCGCTGGACACCGGTTGCGTCTGGGGCGGCTGCCTGAGTGCCTTGCGCGTGGGCGGAGGCCCGAGGAACGCGGCCATGCTGCCGCAGCAACTGATTCAGGTGAAATGCGAACAGGCCCAAAAGCCGGGCTAAAAAAAACCCGGCCTGACAGCCGAGTGATTCATGAGGTCAAGACGTCACTTCCGCCTTGAACAGCGCCGCGACCCGGCGCTTGGGTTTGATGTTGGCCGAGATACTGCGAGGCCCGTGACGGGCAGCGGCAGCCTCCCAAGACGGCGCACCCTCGGCCACCGGTGCAGGCTCGTAAGGCTTGTCAAAGAAGGGATCACGCGAGACCGGAGCGGGACGGGTGAAATCACGACGCGGTGCACGGTCCTGGCGAGCGAATTGCCCTTCATGCGCCACATCGTGCATACCGCCTGAACGGTGACGGCTTTGACGAGAATCATCCTGCGCGCCTTCAGCGTACATGCGTCGGCCATCGTTGATACGGCCTTGCTTGCGGATGTCAGGCACGTCTTCATCAAACTCGACGGCTTCGAGCTCAATCTTGGTTTTGATGAGCTTCTCGATATCGCCGACCAGACGTGCATCACTCTTGGACACAAACGTGACCGCCAGCCCCGAGGCCCCAGCGCGGCCCGTGCGACCGATGCGGTGCACGTAGTCTTCGGCATTGAAGGGCACGTCGAAGTTGAACACGGCGGGCACATCCTTGATGTCCAGTCCGCGTGCTGCCACGTCGGTGCACACCAGTAAATCAACCTCGCCTTTTTTGAATGCGTCGAGGGCCTTCAAGCGTTCATCCTGGCTCTTGTCACCATGCAATGCGGTTGTTTTCAGGCCTTCGTGTTCCAGCGAACGGGCCAGGCGGGCACAGCCCAGTTTGCTGTTCACAAACACAAACGCCTGCTTCATGCCACGCTGTTTCAGGATCTGGTGCAGGGCTCGGCGTTTGTCGTCATCGCCCACGCTGTAGAAGTGCTGCTCCACCGTGGAGGCGGTGGCGTTGGAACGCGCGACTTCAATCGTGATGGGGTTTTGCAGGTAGCTGCCCGCCAGCCGCTTGATTTCCGGCGAGAAGGTCGCCGAGAACAACAGCGTGGTGCGCTGCTTGGGCAGGTAGTTCAGGATGCGCTGCAGGTCGGGCAGGAAGCCGATGTCCAGCATGCGGTCGGCCTCGTCCAGCACCACGTACTCGACCTGGTTGAGCACGGCGTTTTTCGCCTCGATGTGGTCCAGCAGACGGCCTGGTGTGGCCACCAGAATTTCGACACCTTTTTTCAGCTCGATGGTCTGGGGCTTCATGTCCATGCCGCCAAACACCACGGCACTGCGCAACTGGGTGTATTTGGCGTACGACTTGATGGCCTGGGCCACCTGGTCGGCCAGCTCACGCGTGGGCAACAGCACCAGGGCACGCACCGGATGGCGGGCCGGAGACGTGGAACTGCTTTCGTGCCGGAGCAAGCGCTGCAGCAATGGCAGGGCAAAGGCGGCCGTCTTGCCGGTACCCGTCTGGGCGGCGCCCATCACGTCATGCCCTTGCAGCACCACAGGAATGGCCTGGGCCTGGATAGGGGTCATGGACTCGTAGCCCATTTCAGCGACGGCACGCGACAGCGGTGCGGCCAATTGCAGCTGGGCAAAGGCCATGGGCAAGGTCTCGGGGGTCAGATCAGCGGGGAGAGCAGAAGTCAAATCGGTCATTCATAGCCAAGTTCAGATGCTATCAATCCGATAGCTGAGTGCCCTCAAGGCCTGAGGGCAAACCCCTATTATCCTCCAAACCTCAAATTTGTCTTGCAGAGAACGTGTCGCAGGCCTTGACGCTGCCGTTTTTCAGGCCATTGTCGAACCAGCGCTGACGCTGCGCGCTCGTGCCGTGGGTGAAACTGTCAGGCACCACGGCGCGGCCGCCGGAACGTTGCAAGGCATCGTCACCAATCTTGGCGGCGGCGTTCATGGCCTCTTCGACATCACCCTGTTCAAGCAACTGGCGGGCGGCCTGCGCATGGTTGGCCCAGACACCGGCAAAGCAGTCGGCCTGCAACTCCAGGCGCACGCTCAAGGCGTTGTATTCGGTCTGGCTGACGCGGCTGCGCATCTTGTCCATCTTGGCGCTGATGCCCAGCAAATTTTGCACGTGGTGGCCGACCTCATGGGCAATCACGTAGGCCTGCGCAAAGTCACCCGGCGCACCGAGCCGGTCTTTGAGCGTGGTGTAAAAGTCCAGGTCGATGTAGACCTTCTGGTCTCCCGGGCAATAAAACGGCCCGGTGGCGGTATCGCCCTGCCCGCAGGCGGTCGGGATGACGCCGCGGAACAACACGAGCTTGGGTTCGACGTAGGTGGCGCCGCCTTTGGTGAACACGTCTTTCCAAACGTCTTCGGTGTCGGCCAGCACCGTCGACACAAACTTGGCCATGTGGTCATCGGCCGGCGGCCTGTGAGCCGGGGCCTGCTGCGTTTGCGGCGCCGGGCTGCCACCACTGAGCAGGCTGAGCACCGTCATGGGACTGACGCCCAGAAAATAGGATGCCACCAGGGCAATGGCGATGGAGCCGATGCCGATGCCCCGTCCGCCAAAGCCGCCGCCGCCCGAGGAGCCTCCTCCGTCACGGCGGTCTTCCACATTGTCAGATTCGCGGTTACCTTCCCATTTCATGGCGTAACTCCTGGTGAACTGTTAGGGCGCTCAAGTGCGTATCGGCAACGGGCTCAGGCTTTGGGCAGCGTCACGCCCACCTGCCCCTGGTACTTGCCGCCGCGGTCTTTGTACGAGACCTCGCAAACATCGTCCTTGTCGCTCTCGAAGAACAGCACTTGCGCGCAGCCTTCACCGGCATATATCTTGGCGGGCAAGGGCGTGGTGTTGGAGAACTCCAGCGTCACATAGCCTTCCCACTCGGGCTCAAACGGCGTCACGTTGACGATGATGCCGCAGCGGGCGTAAGTGCTTTTGCCCAGGCAGATGGTGAGCACGTTGCGCGGAATGCGGAAGTACTCCATGGTGCGGGCCAGCGCGAAGCTGTTGGGCGGAATGATGCAGCTGTCGCCGTAAAAATCAACAAAGCTTTTCTCGTCAAAGTTCTTCGGGTCCACCACCGTGCTGTGGATGTTGGTGAAGACCTTGAACTCGGGTGCGCAGCGGATGTCGTAGCCATAGCTGCTGGTGCCGTAGCTGATGATTTTGTTGCCGTCGCGTTCGCGAATCTGGCCCGGCTCGAAGGGTTCGATCATGCCGGTGGACTCGGCCATGCGGCGAATCCATTTGTCACTTTTGATACTCATGGGAAGGAAACTCCTGCGTTGGCCTGATTGTAAACGCTACTAATTTAATAGCTACTCCCGCACTACCGACAAGGGCTAGAGGCCTAAATGGCTTGAGAAATAACGGTTTTTTCGATCAAACGGTCATCCCCCAGCACGATCATGGCAAACAGCATCTCATCCAGGCTGTTGGCCTGTGCCGTGCGGCGCGCCAGCAAGGGCGTGGCCTGCGGATCGAGCACCACAAAGTCAGCGTCGCAACCCGGTTGCAGGTTGCCGACCGCCGCCCGACCACGCGAACCATCCAGCCCCAAGGCGGCGGCGGCGCCCGCCGTGTGCTGCCACCACAAGTGCTGCGGCGACAGCGACAACCCGGGCTTGGTCTGCCCTTCCCGTCCCACGTAATACGCCGCCAGCATGGTGTGAAACGGGCTGAAGCTGGTGCCCCCACCCACATCACTGGCCAGACCGTACTGAAAACCGACGCGGTCCGCCCCCGCATAGTCAAAGAAACCGCTGCCCAGAAACAGGTTGCTGGTGGGGCTGACTGCCGCCGCGGCCCCGGTGTCACGCATCAGGGCGCGGTCGTTGTCGTCAAAGTGGATGCAATGGGCATAGATGGCGCGCTCGCGCATCAGCCCGAAGTCGGCGTAGGTGGCGAGGTAGCTGCTGGAGGCCGGAAACAACTCGCGCGCCCAGGCGATTTCGTCCTTGTTTTCAGCCACGTGGGACTGAATCCAGACATCCGGGTATTGGGCCGCCAACACCCCCATGCCGCGCAACTGGGCGTCGCTGCAGGTGGGCGCAAAGCGTGGCGTGATGGCGTAGCCCAGGCGGCCCTGGCCATGCCAGCGCTGGATCAACGCCTCCGTGTCGATCAGGCTTTGCTCGGTGGCGTCCGGCGAGCCACCGGGCCCGGCACGGTTGAGCACGTCGGCAGGCGCGTTGCGGTCCATCAGGCACAGACCGGTGATCAGTCGCATCTGGCGGGCCTGCGCTTCGCTGAACAGCGCGTTGACCGATTCGGTGTGCGAAGTGGCAAAGCTGAGCGCCGTGGTGACACCGTTGCGCAACAGCTCCGCTATGAAAAACGTAGCTGCCTGCGCACTGTAGTCGGGCGCTGTAAAGCGTTTTTCTTCAGGAAAGGTGTAGTTCTCCAGCCACGGCAACAAGCCCTCGGCGGGTGAGCCAATGACATTGGTTTGCGGGTAGTGGACGTGCAGGTCCACAAAACCGGGCGCGATGATGCGCCCCGGCAGGTGCTCCACCGCCACGCCCGGCCACTGGTCTTTCAGATCACGGTACGGCCCCACGGCCTGAACGAGCTGCATCCCCGCGGCGTCCGGGCCCACCACCAGCAGGCCGTCTTCTTCAAAGACGGCCGAGTGGTGGGGCTCGCAGTCGGGGGCAAAACGGAGGATGGCGGCGCGATAAGCTTTCATGGACGGGAGCTTACCCGCTCGCCCCGGTACCGCTCATATGCAGCGCCGAATAAGGACTATGCGAGCCGGTGTGAAAAGCGATCACGTCCACGTTCTGGTTGAACAGGGTCATGTCCGGGGCCGCCAGGTCGCGAATCACGCGCCCGGCATCCGGCCCTCAGCGAAATGACTCAAAAAAACCGTCCAGACACTCAATATGGCGGCTGCGTTCGCCTTCTTCAATGAAGCTGGCAGCAAAGCTGTTTCGGGCCAACTGGTAAGCATGCGGTGCAGTGAGCCCCAGCGCTGCAAAAGCCTGGGTGAAGTTCTCATTGATGTAGCCGCCAAAGTAGGCCGGATCATCCGAGTTGACCGTGGCCACAATGCCGGCGTCCAGCAGGTGCCCCAGGTTGGACTGCGCCAGGTCAGGAAACACCCGTAGTTTCAGGTTGGAGAGCGGACACACCGTCAGCGCAATCCGGTCCCTGACCAGGCGCGCCATCAGCAAGGGATCTTTCATGGCCTGCACGCCGTGGTCAATGCGCTCGACCTTCAGCACATCAAGTGCGCTCCAGATGTAGGCCGGAGGCCCCTCCTCGCCCGCATGGGCGACCAAACGGAAACCCAGTTCGCGGGCCCGGGCAAACACGCGCGCAAACTTCTCGGGGGGGTGCCCCATCTCACTCGATGCCAGGCCGATGCCCACCAACTTGTCACGCAACGGCAACGCTTGCTCCAGGCACTCGAAGGCCTCCTCCTCGCTCAAATGGCGCAGGAAACACAGAATCAACGACGCCGTCATGCCGTGGCGCTGTGGCGCCTCGGCACAAGCCCGGTGCAGGCCATTGATCACCGTCTCGGCACTCAGGCCATGGCCGGTATGGGTCTGCGTGTCAAAAAACAGCTCGGTATGCAACACGTTGTCGGCCGCAGCGCGCGCCAGGTACGCGTGCGTCATGTCATAAAAGTCCTGCTCGGTCTTCAAGACCATCGTACCCGCGTGATAGATGTCCAGAAAGTCCTGCAGGTTGTCGAACACGTAGGCGCTACGCAACGCCTCCACATCCGGGTAGGCCATGGCAACCCCATTGCGCTGAGCGAGGGCGAACATCAACTCCGGCTCCAGCGAACCTTCAATGTGCATGTGCAGCTCCGCCTTGGGCATGCGCCGCAACAGCTCGGGCAGGCGGTCGACCGCGACCGGTCTGATTTTTTCAAGCATGGGTTCTCTCCGTAAAAAGGAAAGCCGCCCGCAGGCGGCCTTCCCATCCATCTGCTAAAGCTTATTTGCCACCAGGCACTTTGCCTTCCACGCCCTTGACGTAGAAGTTCAGGCCGCCCAGGAACTTGTCATCCGCCACCGCATCCTTGGCGATCTGCACCTTGCCGGTGTTATCAAGAATCGGGCCCTTCCAGATCACGAAGCTGCCGTCAGCCAGACCTTTCTTGACTTCGTCTACTTTGGCCTTGGTCTCGGCCGGCACGTCTTCGGCAATCGACACGATGTCAATCGCGCCTTCCTTCACGCCCCACCAGGCTGCGGTACCACCGGTCCACTTGCCATCCAGGGCTTCTTGTGTAGCCTTGATGTAGTAGGGGCCCCAGTTGATGATGCTGGACGCCAGATGGGCTTTGGGGCCGTAGGCCGTCATGTCGGAATCCCAGCCGAACGCGCGCTTGCCTTTGGCCTCGGCCGTCTTCAGCACGGCGGGCGAATCGGTGTTCTGGAACAGCACGTCAGCGCCGCCATTGATCAGCGAGGTGGCCGCTTCGGTTTCCTTCGGTGGGTCAAACCAGCCATTCACCCACACCACCTTGGTCTTGACCTTGGGGTTGCTGCTTTGGGCGCCCAGCGTGAAGGCGTTGATGTTGCGCACCACTTCAGGAATTGGCACCGAAGCCACCACGCCCAGCGTGTTGGTCTTGGTCATCTTGCCAGCGATCACCCCTGCCATGTAGGCCCCTTCGTAGGTGCGGCTGTCGTAGGTGCGCATGTTCTCGGCCTGCTTGTAGCCGGTGGCGTGCTCGAACTTCACGTCCTTGGTGTCAGCCGCGACCTTGAGCATGGGCTCCATATAACCGAAGGTGGTGCCGAAAATCAGCTTGTTGCCCTGGCCAGCCATGTCGCGAATGACACGCTCGGCGTCGGCCGATTCAGGCACGTTCTCGACAAATGAGGTCTTGATCTTGTCGCCGAATTCTTTTTCAAGGGCCTTGCGACCATTGTCATGGGCGAACGTCCAGCCACCATCGCCAACCGGGCCAATATAGGCAAAGGCAATTTTCAGGGGCTCAGCCTTGGGAGCCGGCGCAGGCGCTGCCGCGACTGGCGCAGGGGCCGGTGCGGGCTCTTCCTTCTTGCCACACCCAACCAGCGCGGCGGATGCCACGGCGGTGAGTGCTGCGATCTTCAGCAACGAACGTTTTTGCAGGTCGGTCATGTCAAATCCTTCTTGGGAGGGGGTTGCGACAGTTAAAGAAAAGTTCAATTATGAACCGGGAAACATCAGGAACCAGGGTAAAAAGGCTTGCCAATCGAGGTCGGCATGTTGATGCGAATCCACTGCGGATTGCGCGAAATCAGCGCCAGCACCACGATGGTGGAAACGTAGGGCAGCATGGTCAAAAACTGGCTGGGCACCTCGACACCCACCCCCTGCAAATGAAACTGCAACATGGTCACGCCACCAAACAGGTACGCGCCCAACAGCACACGGGCCGGACGCCAGGTGGCAAAGGTGGTCAGCGCCAGCGCGATCCAGCCCTTGCCCGCCACCATGCCTTCGACCCACAAGGGCGTGTAGATGATCGAAATGTAAGCCCCTGCCAAACCACACAGCGCCCCGCCCGCCACCACGGCCATCAGCCGGATGCGGCGCACCGGATAGCCCAGCGCATGGGCCGACTCGGGGCTTTCTCCGACGCTGCGCAACACCAGGCCAGCCCGGGTGCGGTACAGGAACCAGATCAGGCCCAGCGCGAACACAACCGTCAGGTACACGAGCGGATGGTGCTTGAAAAAAGCAGAACCCAGGAGCGGAATGTCCGACAGGTAGGGGATGTCAAAACTGGGCCGCGCCGGCATTTGCTGCTGCACGTAGCTGATGCCGGCAAAGGCAGAAAACCCCGCGCCAAACAGACTCACCGCCAGACCGGTGGCGTACTGGTTGGTGTTGAGCCAGATCACCAGCCCACCAAAGATGAGCGCCAGCAAGGCGCCTGCGCCCATGCCGGCGGCAAAACCGGCCAGGTCACTGCCGGTATGGACCACCGCCGCGAACCCGGCAATGGCGGCGCACAGCATCATGCCCTCGGCACCGAGGTTGACGATGCCGGCCTTTTCATTGATCAACATCCCCAGCGACGCCAGGGCCAGAACGGTACCCGCATTGAGCGTGGCGGCAATGAGCAGTGCGTAGGATTCCATTATTTCTTCCACTTCAAGCGGTAGTTCACCAGCGTGTCACAGCCCAACAAGGTGAAAAGCAGCAAGCCCTGAAACACCCCCGTGAGCGATTTGGGCAGCCCCAGGCGTGACTGCGCCAACTCGCCACCGATGTAAAACATGCTCATCAAAATGGCGGAGAACACCATGCCCACCGGGTGCAGCCGCCCCACATAGGCCACGATGATGGCGGCAAAGCCATAACCCGCCGGCACATAGGGCGTCAACTGCCCGATGGGCCCTGCCACCTCCAGCGCACCGGCCAGCCCGGCCATGCCGCCCGACACCAGCAAGGCCACCCACAAGGCACGGCGCGAAGAAAACCCGGCGTAGCGGGCTGCCGCAGGCGCCAGCCCGCCCACCTGCTGTGCAAAACCTGCACGGGTACGGAACAAAAATATCCAGACCCCGGCCACACCGATCAGCGCCAGAAAAACGCCGATGCTCACCCGCGAGCCAGTAAACAGACGCGGAATGCGAGTGACAAGGTCAAAGTTACGGGTCTGGGGAAAGTTGTAACCCTGCGGGTCTTTCCACGGGCCTGCCACCAGGTAACTCAGCACTTGCACGGCCACGTAGACCAGCATCAGGCTGACCAGGATTTCGCTCGCGTTGAAGCGGTCACGCAGCCACGCGGTGATACCGGCCCAGAACATGCCGCCCAGAATGCCCGCCAGGATGATGGGCATCACAATCCAGCCGCCGGTCGTTTTGTCGGCCAGCAGCGCCACACCGCTGGCGGCAATGGCACCCAGCACGTACTGCCCCTCGGCGCCAATGTTCCACACGTTGGAGCGAAAACACACGGCCAGCCCCAGCGCAATCAGCAGCAAGGGCGTGGCCTTGACGGTCAGTTCTCCTAGCGCATAGGCGTTCTTGACGGGCTCCCAGAAAAACACGATCAAGCCACTGACCGGGTCTTTGCCCAAGGCCACAAACAAGCCGATGCCAATCAGCACCGTGAGCAACAAGGCCAGCAGCGGTGAGGCATAACTCCACAACGCAGAGGGTTGGGGCCGGGCTTCGAGCTTAAGCATGAGCCGCCTCCAGATGCGCCAGATGGGGCTGCACGCTCTCATGCCACAAGCCGCTCATCCACTCCCCAATTTTCTCGACGGTGGCCTCTGCGATGGGCACCGACGGCGACAGACGGCCGCGCGCAATCACATGCAGGCGGTCGCTGAGTTCAAACAACTCATCGAGTTCTTCGCTGACCACCAGCACGGCGCAACCGGCGTCGCGCAGCGCCAGAATTTCGCCACGAATCTGCGCCGCGGCGCCGACATCAACCCCCCAAGTGGGTTGCGACACGATGAAGAGTTTGGGCTTGGCGTCAATCTCGCGACCCACAATGAATTTTTGCAAATTGCCGCCTGACAGTGACCGCGCCACCGAGCGCGGGCCACCCGCCTTCACATTGAAGCGGCGGATGATTTCAGCCGCATGGGCTTCGAGCTGCCCCAGGCGAATCCAGCCACCGGCAAAACGCGGCCAGGAAATCGATTCATTGCGCGTGAGCAGCAGGTTGTGCGCCAACCCCAGCGTGGGCACGGCACCGCGGCCCAAACGCTCTTCAGGCACAAAATGCAGGCCCAGCTTGCGCCGCCCCCCCGGATGAAGGTGCGACGCATCGACCTCACCGATGTGGATGGACCCCAGCGCAGCGCGCACATCTTCACCCGACAACGCGTAGAGCAACTCCTTCTGACCGTTGCCCGACACGCCGGCAATGCCCACCACCTCACCCGCGCGGACTGCCAAAGAGATGCCGTCCAGATCGACGCCAAACTGGTCTTCGCGGGCCAACTTCAGCTGGCGCACACGCAGCACGGGAGCGCCCACCTGGGGCGCATGGCGGGTCAACTGGGGTGGCTCGGCACCAATCATCATTTTGGAGAGCGAAGCATTGCTCTCTTGCGCCGGATTGCACACGCCGGTGACCTTGCCCCCGCGCAGCACGGTGCAGGCATTGCACAGCTCCCGAATTTCATGCAACTTGTGGCTGATGTACAAAATGCTGCAACCCTCGGAGGCCAGTTTCTTCAGCACCACAAAGAGCTTGTCCACCGCCTGCGGCGTGAGCACTGAAGTGGGTTCATCCAGAATCAGCAACTGCGGGTGGGTCAGCAAGGCGCGGATGATTTCCACGCGCTGCATTTCGCCCACGCTCAAGGTGTGCACCGGTCGGCTGGGGTCGATGTCGAGCCCATATTCAGCCGCCTTGGCGGTGATGCTGCGGGTCACCTCCAGCAGACTCAGGCTTTTGTTCAGGCCCAGCCAGACGTTCTCGGCCACGGTGATGGTGTCAAACAGGCTGAAGTGCTGGAACACCATGCTGATGCCCAGGGCGCGAGCTTCCTGCGGGTTGCGGATGTGCACCGGCTTGCCGTTGAACAGCACCGTGCCCGCGTCGGGCTTGACCGAGCCGTAGATGACCTTCATCAGCGTGGATTTGCCAGCGCCGTTTTCACCCAGCACCGCATGGGTTTCGCCGGGCAGGACGGTCAGCGACACGTTGCTGTTGGCCACCACGCCAGGATAGCTTTTGGTGATGCCCGCAAGCTGAAGTCGGGGAGTGGTCATGCGGCGGGGGCTTTCTCGTTCTTTTTCAAAGTGGCGGCGACGGCCTTGACCTGCTCGCGCAACCACCGGCTCGAAGCCGAGGTGTGCGTGCGTTTGTGCCAAAGCTGGTAATACATCATTCTCGGGAACTCAATCGGACACGGCAGAATTTTGACAGGCAGGCGGTCCACATAACGCTCGCAGTACTGGCGGCCTGTGGTCAAAACTAGCAATGTTGATGCCACCATGGCCGGAATCAGCCCGAAGTGCGGGCAGCGGGCCGTGATGTTGCGCTGCAGGCCCTGCGAGTCGAGGTAGTCGTCAATCACGCCTTTGGCGCCGGGGTGCGTGGCACTGGGCGCGATGTGGTCGGCAGCGAGCCAGGCCGGCGTGTCCCAGCCGCGGCGCACCGCCGGGTGATTGGCGGCCACCAGACACACCACCTCGTCGCCAAAGAGTCGCCCCAGATGCAAGTCGTCCGGCGGCGTGGCCCAGTTGCCGATGACCACGTCCACCTCACCCTGCGCGAGCTGGGCGCGGTAGTCCGACGCGGCCGACAGGGGGTAAATTTCAATGCAGCACAGGGGGGCTTGTGACTTGATCTGCGCCACCAGTTGCGGCAAAAACAGCGGGTCCAGGTAATCGCTGGCGGCCACGCGAAAGGTGTTGAATGCCGACGCGGGCTCAAAACCCCGGGCATCGGAGAACAGCATCTCGGCGGCCCGCAGAATACTGGCCGCGGGCTCGATCATCCGCAGGGCCGCATCGGTGGGCACCATGCCTGCGCCCGAGCGCACCAAAAGGGGGTCGCCCGCAAACTCACGCAAACGTTTGAGCGACGCGCTCACCGCCGGCTGGTGCATGCCCAGTCGGATGGCGGCTTTGGAAACGCTACGTTCAGTTAACACGGTGTGCAGGACCCTGATCAAGTGAAGGTCTATCTTGTCGAAAAGGGCGTGGTCTCTCATACCTGTGTTTGCATTGATGTCATATGCTAGCCCATATAAACGCGGCCTCTGTCGTGTTTTACCCTAGCGCTGTAACTCCGAGCCCACTGAAACGCCCATGAACACCCAAGCCCTCCGATTCGTGCGGCGCGGCGAGATTATCTCGCTGCACGACGTCCCTCCGACCCGTACCCTGCTGCAGGTGCTGCGTGAAGACCTGCATTGCACCGGCACCAAGGAAGGCTGCAACGAGGGCGACTGCGGCGCCTGCACCGTGGTGCTGGGCGAGGCCCGGGGCGAACACATCCACTACAGCGCGGTGAACAGTTGCATCCGCATGGCGCATTCGGTGGATGGCCTGGCGCTATGGACCGCCGAAGACCTGGCCGCCCAGGACGGCACGCTGCACCCCGCGCAGCAAGCCCTGGTGCAATGCCACGGCAGCCAGTGCGGCTTTTGCACCCCCGGTTTTGTCATGAGCCTGTTTGGCATGTACCAAAACCATGTGTGCCAGGGCGAGCCCATCACACGGGAAATGGCCCAACAGGAACTCTCGGGCAACTTGTGCCGCTGCACCGGTTACCGGCCGATTCTGGACGCCGCACAAGCCATGGCGCAACTGCCGCCCGTGCGTGTGGACGAAACCTCTCTGCTACAAAAAATGGAGCTGCTTGCGCAGGATACACGAGGGCTACAGCCCGATTCTTCATATATTTCACCGCGCAGCCTCGCCGCCCTGCTGGCGGCCCGCGCGGCCCACCCCCAGGCCCAGATCGTGGCGGGCTGCACCGATGTCGGCCTGTGGGTCAACAAGATGTACATGCAGTTTGAGCAGGTGTTGGACGTGAGCCGCGTGCAGGAGCTTCAACGTATTGAAGACTACCCACACCACCTCGCCATCGGCGCAGCGGTGACCTTGACCGACGCCTTTGCCGCACTGGTGGCCGACCGCCCGCAGTTGCACACCTTTGCCACCCGCTTTGCCGGGCTGCCGGTGCGCAACGCCGGCACGCTGGGCGGCAATGTGGCCAACGGCTCACCCATTGGCGACTCGATGCCGTTGCTGATCGCGCTGGGCGCCCACGTGGTGCTGATGAGCATCCGGGGTCACCGCGAGCTGCCCCTGGAGCAGCTCTACACCGGCTACCGCCAGAACGTGATGGCGCCTGACGAAGTGCTGGCGTGGATCAAGGTGCCCAAGGCCGTGCCCGCTGAACGCGCCACCGTTTACAAGATTTCCAAACGCTTTGAGGACGACATCTCGGCCATCTGCCTGGCCCTGAACCTGCATCTGAAAGACGGCCGGGTCGTCAGCGCCTCCATCGGGGTCGGTGGCGTGGCGGCCACTCCGGTGCGGGCGACGAAGACCGAGGCGGCCCTGACCGGCCAGGCCTGGACGCTGGCCACGGTGCAAATCGCCATGACCACCCTGCGCGGCGAATTTGCGCCCATCTCGGACATGCGGGCCTCGGCCGCTTACCGCGTGCAGGTGCTGGGCAACCTGCTGCAACGCTTCTGGCTGGAGAGCCAGGGCCTGCAACAGATCAACCTGGAATCCTTCACGCTGGAAGGAGAAACCGCATGAGCGCCGCCGGTCAATCCCACGTGCATGAGAGTGCCGCCGCGCAGGTTGCCGGTGCCGCCACCTACGTGGACGACATACCCGAAGTGCGCGGCACGCTGTACGCCACCCCGATTCTCTCGACCGTGGCCCACGGCAAGCTGCGCGGCGTCGATGCCCGTGCTGCTTTGGCTATGCCCGGCGTGCACGGCGTGGTGCTGGCGCAGGACATTCCCGGTGACCCCATGCTGGCGGCCTTTGCGGGCGACGAACCCGTATTCGCAATCGACACGGTGCAGCACATCGGCCAGGTGGTCGGTGTGGTGGTGGCCGACACGGTGATGCAGGCGCGGCACGCGGCGCGCCGCATCAAACTGGACATCGATGCCCTGCCCGCCATCCTCACGGTCCAGGATGCGCTGGCGCAGCAGAGCTACGTGCTGCCACCCGTGTTTGTGAAACGCGGTGATGCAGCCATGGCCTTGTCCCAAGCCCCTCACACCCTGAGCGGCACGCTGGATGTCGGTGGCCAGGAACACTTTTACCTCGAAGGCCAGGTGGCTTACGTGCTGCCGCAGGAACAGCACCAGTGGGTGGTGTACGCCAGCACGCAGCACCCCGGCGAGGTGCAGCACTGGGTGGCGCACGCCCTCGGGCTGGACAACCACGCCGTGCGCGTGGAGTGCCGGCGCATGGGCGGTGGCTTTGGCGGCAAGGAGACGCAGGCCGGGCACCTGGCGGTATGGGCCGCGGTGGCGGCTAACAAGTTGCAGCGCCCCGTCAAGCTGCGGCTGGACCGTGACGAGGATTTCATGATCACCGGCAAGCGCCACCCGTTTGCCTACACGTACACCGCCGGGTTTGACGACACCGGGCGCCTGCAGGGCCTGCAGCTGATGATGGCGGCCAACTGCGGCTTCAGCGCCGACCTCTCCGGCCCGGTGGCGGACCGCGCCATCTTCCACGCCGACAACGCCTACTACCTGGAAGACGTGGCCATTGCCTCGTACCGCTGCAAGCTCAACACCCAGAGCCACACCGCGTTTCGCGGTTTTGGCGGGCCACAGGGCATGATCGTGATCGAGGCCATCCTGGGCGACATCGCCCGCCACCTGGGCCTGGACCCGCTTGACGTGCGGCTGCGCAACCTGTATTCGGACGAGCTACTGACCGGCCCCGCACAGCCCCCGCAACGGCGCGACACCACACACTACCAAATGAAGGTCGAGGACAACATCCTCCAGCCATTGCTATCAAAATTAGAGCTAACTTCGCACTACCGACGTCGGCTACAGGCCATTTCTTTATGGAACAAGGGCAGCCCGGTCATCAAGCGGGGGATCGCCATCACGCCGGTCAAGTTTGGCATCTCCTTCACCGCCACGCTCTTCAACCAGGCCGGGGCGCTGGTGCATGTGTACCTGGACGGCAGCATTCAGGTCAACCACGGCGGCACCGAGATGGGCCAGGGCCTGAACACCAAGGTGGCACAAATCGTGGCGGACGAGCTGGGCGTGCCACTGCACCGTGTGCTGGCCACTGCCAGTGACACCAGCAAAATCCCCAATGCCTCGGCCACCGCCGCCTCGGCCGGCACCGACCTGAACGGTCGCGCCGCCCAGTTTGCCGCCCGCCATGTGCGTGACAACCTGAGCGCTTTTGTGGCCGGGCTGGACGGTTGCGGCGCTGGCGCCATCCGCTTTAAAGGTGGGCAGGTGTTTTCGCCCACCAGCACCCGTTCGTTTGACCAGGTGGTGAAAGCGGCCTACGCCAACCGCATCCAGCTCTGGAGCGACGGCTTCTACCGCACGCCCAAAATTCACTACGACAAAGCTACGCTCACGGGGCGGCCGTTCTACTACTTTGCCTACGGTGCCGCATGCACCGAGGTCGCCATCGACACCCTCACCGGCGAGAGCCGCGTGCTCAAGGTGGACATCCTGCACGACGTGGGCCGCTCCATCAACCCGGCCATCGACCTCGGGCAAATCGAAGGCGGCTTTGTGCAGGGCATGGGCTGGCTCACCACCGAGCAGCTGGTCTGGAACGACAAGGGGCATTTGAGCACCCACGCCCCCAGCACCTACAAAATCCCCACGGCGGGCGACGTGCCCGAGCACTTCAAGGTGGACCTGTGGCCCGAGCCCAACCGGGAGGACAACGTGTTCGGCAGCAAGGCCGTGGGCGAGCCACCCTTCATGCTGGCCATCAGCGTGTATGAGGCCCTGCGCGACGCCGTGGCGCAAGCGCGCGGGGATGGACAGCCCGTGCGCTTGACAGCTCCCGCCACGGCGGAGCATGTGCTGGCGGCGTTGGCCTGACCCGTCTTGCCCGTCAAGCTGCTCTGCGGTCAGTCGGCTACCGTCACCACATTGTTCGCAAAAGTGATCCGGTCCGCCGTGTCGGCCACGGTTTTGATGGCCGGCACATTGGCTAACGTGATGGGGTTGGCAACCGCACCCGTCAGGCCACGCGGCACGGTGCGCACCACCTGGCTGGCGGGCAGCGCGGCACCGGTTTTCAGGTTCGCATACATCATGTCCATCGCCTGGATGAAGTACCGGTGCAGCGGCACCATGCGATCGGGATAGCCGGGGAAAGCCAGGAACGCGTCGAAATGCTGGGCGTTGGTGACTTCGATGTAGGCCAGTTTGCTGTTGGACCCCTCCACTATTTTGTTCATGCCGAAGTAGGGCCGCCCCGTGAAAGCCACTGGCAGCAGCGTGTCGGCGCGGCCTTGCACAATGAGTGCCGGCTTGCCCCGCAAATTCGCGCTGCGCACGACTTCACCCATGCCCTGCTGGACGCGCACGGCGTTGGCACTGGTGCCCGTGGCCAGTTCCCGCAGGCACAGTGCGCCTGCCATGTTGTAGTCCTGCACCCCGCCCGCTGACAGGGAAGCAGCGTCCAGCAGGGGACCGCCCACACTGTTGTTGTTGACGATGTTGATGCCTACCGTCGGCGGCACGCCATTGCCTGCGCCAAAAGAAGTGGCCAAGGTCACAGCAGACGCCGCCACGGGTGAGTTCGGGGTGATCGATGTCCCCGCTCCGGTTGCGGCAAAACTGAAGCCGCACAAGTTGTCTTTCACGCTGAATCGACCGTACGCATTGGCGTAGGTCAACCCCACCGGGAGTGTCGCGAATGAATAGTGGGATGCTTGAAAAGCGTTGCTCTCAGGCTGCCAGCCCGCCGCCACCAAAGCGGCCATGGCGCTGGCGGCCTGATCGGCCGTCGTGGTCCCGGTGATCAGTCCTTCGGCCTTGAGGGCGCTGCAGCGGTTGGTCGCAATCGTTGCGTTGACGGTGTTGAACACATTCGTGGCTGTTGACACCAGCGCAGCGCAGGGCTGCATGAGGTTGGCCAGTGTGAAGTAGTCATACAGCGGCTTGCCGGTGCCGACAAGTGTCGTCGCACCACGGGTGACGCTCAGCCGGCTGTCGGGCGCCAGTTGCACTTCAGGCTCCGCCACCGCCACGCCGCTGATCAGGCCGCGCGTGTCCTGCTCGGCTGCGGCCAGTGCCGCGCCTGCACCGTTGGAGACGCTGGACGCAATCACGATGGTGTTGGACGGCGTCAGCTTTTTCAGATGACTCACCCCATCAGAGGCCAGATCGCCGTATTTTTCATTCAGGACGAAGTAGGCAAACTCGACCGATTGCAGCGTCCACTTGCCCCAGTCTTTTTCCGAATTTTGCTGCGAATGCGCATGCTTGGTGGCAAAACGATTGGGCGTTGCCGTATTGAAAGCGGCCAGTTCGGCGCTGGTCATGTTGGCGGTAAATATCGAGTCTTTGCCGGCCACCGTGACGTCGGTTCGAATGCCGTTCTGGACACTGACGGTGTTGTTCTGCAGGTCATGAATCCCGTTGCCGGTGCCTTTGTCGGTGTAGGCCACGGCGCAGCCGTTTTTCAAGCCCCACTCACCGGCTGAGCCGATGGCGCCATAGACGCCACGCGACCCACTGGAGGTGCCGGTGACGATGCACGGGCTGGCCGGGTTGAAGGTGGACGGCACCTGCACCAGCATCGTGATGTTCTGGCGACCTGTGCCGTCATCCGAGTAGGCGATGTATTCGGTACCGGCAATCTTGCCTTCATTGGTGGTCACGACGCCTTGGGCATCGACGTTGGGGCCGTACAGCGTGCCGTAGCCGCCCGCCGCCGTGATGTCTAGGATGGCGCGGTAGTTGTTGAAGATGGCCAGCTTGCGCAATTCCGCCGCGGTCGGCGCCAACGGGACGGCGACCGCCGGAGCCGCCCCACCCAGCCCGGTTTTGCCAAGACCTGCGGTCAGCAAGTCATCGCTGCTGCCATCGTAGCTGGCCGTCGCCACCGCGCCCAGGTAGGACGGCTTGACGTTGACAATTTCAGCACCGCCGCCACAGGCACCGAGTGTCAGCATGGCCGTAGCCAGCGCCGTGAGTTTCAAACCGTTTTTACTTGCGTGTGTCATCTCATCCCCTTGTGTTGATTTAAAACCCTGACACCTTGCAAGCGCAGGCGCCTGGCCTGCTCAAACCCCGGCCAGCGATCTCAAACCCGTGGGGTCGTCCAGATTCAATATTCGCCCCGAGCCGCTGATCATGCTGCGCTCACGCAAGTGACGCAACACGCGTGACAGCGTCTCCGGCGCAATGCCCAGTTGCGCGGCGATGCTTCGCTTGCGCTGCTGCAACTGCACGGCCATGGTGCCTTTGTCACCGGTCTGCGCATTGCGCAGCAGCCATTCGGCGCAGCGGGCCTCGGCGTCTTTGGCAAGGCGGCTCACGGTCAGTTCGGTTTGCTGGCGGTGGGCCATGGCCACGTCGTGCAACACATCCTGGGCGGATGCGGGCATCTCGGCCAGGGTTCGGCGGAACTCGGCCACCGGGACCCGGCGAAAACAGACTTCAGTCTCAGCCACGGCGTCCACGGCATTGGGCAGGTTCAGCACCGCCGACGTGGCCTCCAGCCAGCAAGGCCCCTCCACCACGCCCAGTTGGTGTTCCATGGCCCCGCCCTCCATCACGCCCAGCGCCACGCGCCCCGACTCCACGTAGCTCACCCAGGGTGAGGCCACCGCGCGCTGAAGCAAGGATTCACCTCGCGCCGCGATTTGTCTTTCAACAGAAGGGGAAATGGCTTTGTAAGAGAACATGGCCCCGACTTTGCCGCGCCGCAGGCCGCCCGACCTTGAGCGAAATCAAACAACACCGAGGAAAACCCTCACAAAACCAGCACCGCCCGGAAATCGTTCACGTTGGTGAAGGTGGGGCCGGTAATCACCAGATCGCCCAGGGCGGCAAAGTAGCCATACGCGTCGTTGCGATCCAAAAAGGTGTCCACCTTCATGCCTTGGAACGCCGCCCGGCTGAGCGTGGCGGGTTCCACCCAGGCGCCAGCGTTGTCTTCCACGCCGTCGATGCCATCGGTATCGGCGGCCAGTGCGTAGACACCGGCCTGCCCTTGCAGGGCTTGAGCCAGCCCCAGGCAAAACTCCCCGGCCCGGCCGCCGCGTCCGCGTGGCACACCGGCGGCTGATGGGCGGATGGTGACCGTGGTCTCGCCCCCGCTCAAGATGACGCAAGGGCGCTGAAAGGGCTGCCCCTGCCGGGCCACGGCGCGGGCCAGTGCAGCGTGCACTTTGCCCACCTCGCGCGACTCGCCTTCCATCTCATCACTGAGGATGTAGGAGGCCAGACCGGCGGCACGGGCGGCATCGGCAGCAGCCTCCAGCGACTGTTGGGGCGTGGCGATCAGGTGCACTTGCGCATCCGCCAGCGCCGGGTCGCCGGGTTTGGGGGTTTCCAGCGCGCCACTTCGAAGCAAATCGGCCACAGGCCCAGGCAAATCAATGGCATAGCGCTCCAAAATTGATAGCGCCTCTGCACAGCTGGAGGCATCGGCTACCGTAGGGCCGCTGGCAATGATGGAGGGGTCGTCCCCCGGTACGTCGCTGATGGTAAGCGTGACCACCCGGGCCGGGGCACAAGCCAACGCCAGGCGCCCGCCCTTGATGGCGGAGAGGTGCTTGCGCACGCAGTTCATCTCAGCAATGTTGGCGCCGCTGGCCAGCAAGGCCTTGTTGATGCGCTGTTTGTCTTCCAGCGTCAGGCCTTCGGCGGGCAAGGTCAACAGCGCCGAGCCGCCCCCGGAGATCAGGCACAACACGAGGTCGTCTTGGGTCAAGCCCTCGGTCAACGCCAAGATGCGCCGGGCTGCGGCAAGACCCGCCGCATCGGGCACCGGGTGCGAGGCCTCAACGACTTCAATGCGTTGCTTCAAACCCGCCGGACGCGGCGGTATGTGGTGGTAGCGCGTCACGACCAGGCCCGAGAGCGGGGCGTCCTCAGGCCAGAAGGCCTCCACGGCTTGCGCCATGGCACCACCCGCCTTGCCAGCGCCCAGCACCAGCGTGCGGCCTTTGGGCGGGGACGGCAGGAAAGCGGCGGTGTTGTGCAGTGGCAGCGCCCGTTTCACGGCCACGTCATAGAGGTATTCCAGAAACTGGCGGGGTTCGGTGGCGGGATTTGGTGCGATCATTGAGTGGACTCCATCCCCTATTGTGCCCATTGACCATGACCACCCTGCTGATCAAAAACGCCCGTTGCATTGCCACTCTGGACCAGGCCGATCCCACCAGGGCACGTGAGTTGCGCGGTGCCTCGGTGTTCATCCGGGACCACCGCATCGAGGCCATCGGCCCGGCGGCCGACTTGCCGCAAACGGCCGACGAGGTGATTGACGCACGCCACCATCTGGTCACCCCCGGTCTGGTCAATACCCACCACCACATGTACCAAAGCCTGACCCGGGCGATTCCCGAAGTGCAAAACGCCGAGTTGTTTGGCTGGCTGCAAGGGCTATACCCGATCTGGGCCTGCCTCACGCCCGAGATGGTGCAGGTCAGCACCCAGGTGGCGATGGCCGAGCTGCTGATGAGCGGCTGCACCACCAGCAGCGATCACCTCTACATCTACCCCAATGGTGTGCGCCTGGACGACAGCATTGAAGCCGCCACCGGGATCGGCATGCGTTTTGTGGCCACGCGCGGCAGCATGAGCGTAGGCCAGTCCCAGGGCGGCTTGCCGCCAGACCAGGTGGTCGAAAAGGAAGACTTCATCCTGAAAGATACACAGCGCCTGATCGAGACCTGGCACGACACCCGCCATGGCGCCATGGTGAACGTGGCTGTGGCGCCCTGCTCGCCGTTCAGCGTGAGCCGCGACCTGATGCGCGAGTCCGCCGTGCTGGCCCGCAGCCTGGGCGCGCGCCTGCACACCCACCTCGCAGAGAACGACCACGACATTGCCTACTCCTTTGAGAAGTTCAATTGCACGCCCGCGCAGTACGCGCAAGACCTGGGCTGGCTGGGGCCGGACGTGTGGCATGCCCACTGCGTGAAGCTGGACGACGAAGGCATCAGCCTGTTTGCCGCCACACGCACCGGTGTGGCGCACTGCCCTTGCAGCAACATGCGGCTGGCCTCGGGCATTGCCCCGATTCGCAAAATGCTGAACGCAGGCATTCCCGTTGGCCTGGGCGTGGACGGCAGTGCCAGCAACGACGCCGCTCACATGGTGAATGAGGCGCGTCAGGCGCTGCTATTGGCCCGCGTCGGCCGTGCCTTGCAGCCGCCTGAAACACGCACCGGGACGCAAGGTGAACGAAAAACTTTTTTGGGCTGCGACCTGGGCCCCGCCGAGATGACGGCCCGCGACGCGCTGGCGCTGGCCACCCGCGGCGGTGCGCAGGTGCTGGGGCGGTCGGACATCGGTCACCTCGCCCCCGGCATGTGCGCCGACCTGGCCTTGTTCGATCTGAACACGCTCGCCTTTGCCGGCGGTGCCGTGCATGACCCCATCGGCGCCTTGCTGCTGTGCGCCAGCCCGCAGGCCGCCTACACCGTGGTCAACGGCCGGGTGGTGGTGCGGGAGGGGCAATTGGCCACCGTGGAACTGGGGCCGTTGATTGAGCGGCACAACACCCTAGCCGTCCAGCTGGTCCGAAAAACGCTATAAATTCAATAGCTGCTTGCGCACGTTCTACGGGGGCTACAGGCCTTTTTCGTCTTATTCACCCAAATAGGCAGCGCGAACTTTCGGGTCGTTGAGCATCGCTTTGGCATCACCCGTCATCGTCACGATGCCGGACTCCATCACGTAACCGCGGTTGGCAATGGCCAGGGCGCGGCTCGCATTTTGCTCCACCAGCAGCACGGTAACGCCTTGGGCATACACGTCACGCACCACCTCAAAAATCTTGTCCACCATGATGGGGGACAGACCCATGGAGGGCTCGTCCAGCAACAGCACTTTGGGACGGCTCATCAAGGCCCGGCCCATGGCCAGCATCTGCTGCTCGCCGCCCGACATGGTGCCAGCCAACTGGTCACGACGCTCCTTGAGACGCGGGAAGATGGTGAACACCTTGTCGATGTCGGCCAGGATGTCGGCCTTGTCGTCGCGGATGTAGGCGCCCATCTGCAGGTTCTCGGTGATGGTCATGCGGGTGAACACGCCACGGCCTTCCGGCACCATGGCCAGGCCCTGCTTCACCAGGTCCCAGGGCCCCTGGCCGCGAATACTTTTGCCCAGGTACTCGATGTCGCCATCGTTCATGGGCAGCGTGCCGGTAATGGCCTTCATGGTAGTGGTTTTGCCCGCACCGTTGGAGCCAATCAGCGACACCAGTTCGCCTTCGCGCACTTCAAAGTCAACGCCCTTGACGGCCTGAATGCCGCCGTACGCCACTTTGAGACCTTTTACTTTGAGAAGAATGTTTGTCATCGTTTGATACCTTGCGGGACAGACCGTAGCCACACAAAGTGGGCAAGCTCTGTCCTCAATTATTTAATGAGTGCTGGTGCCAAGATAGGCTTCGATTACTTTTGGATTTTTTTGCACTTCGGCCGGTGTGCCTTCGGCAATTTGCTTGCCGTAGTCCAGCACGGTCAGGCGGTCGCACAGGCCCATGACCAGCTTTACATCGTGCTCGATGAGCAAAATGGTGCGGTTGTCATTGCGGATTTTGGAGATCAGCTCGCGCAGCATGACCTTCTCGGTCGCGTTCATTCCGGCAGCGGGTTCGTCCAAGGCAATCAGTTGCGGGTCGGTCGCCAGCGCGCGGGCGATTTCCAGACGCCGCTGGTCGCCGTAGCTCAGCGTGCGGGACTTGTAGTCGGCAAACTTGCCAATGCCCACGTAGTCCAGCAATTCCTGCGCCCGCTTGGCAATGGCCGCCTCTTCGGATTTGAAACCCGGCGTGCGGAAAATCGCCCCCAGCAAACCCGAGTGGGTACGGATGTGGCGGCCCACCATCACGTTTTCCAGTGCCGTCATTTCGGCAAACAGGCGAATGTTCTGGAAGGTGCGCGCAATGCCTGCTTTGGCCACTTCGTGCACCGCCGTGGGCTGGTAGGTTTTACCAGCCAGCTCGAAGCTGCCGCTGTCGGGCGTGTAGAGGCCGGTCAGCACATTGAAGAAGGTGGTTTTGCCGGCGCCATTGGGGCCGATCAGGCCATAGACCTGGCCACGCTTGATGTTGATGCCGACGTCGCTCAGGGCCTGCAGGCCGCCGAATCGTTTGGAAACGCCGGCGACGTTAAGTACAGTGTCTGTCATGTTCGTTCCGTTCCAGCGAGTTTCAGGATTTGGTGTTCTGCAGCGACTTGCCGTGGTCCGGCGAAGGCCACAAGCCACGGGGGCGCGACAACATGATGGCAATCATGGCCAGCGCAATCAACAACTGACGCAGGATGGCGGAGTCCAGCCGTCCGTCCGTCATGGCCTGCAGCGGTCCCGCGACATAACGCAACACCTCGGGCAACGCGGACAACAGCACCGCGCCCAAAATCACGCCGGGCAAGTGCCCAATGCCGCCCAGCACCACCATGGCGACGATCATCACCGACTCCATCAAGCTGAAGGACTCGGGTGAAATGAAGCCCTGGAAAGAGGCAAACATGGCGCCCGACACACCGCCAAACGTGGCACCCATGCCAAAGGCCAGCAGCTTGAGGTTGCGGGTGTTGATGCCCATGGCCTTGGCCGCAATTTCGTCTTCGCGAATGGCCATCCACGCACGGCCCACACGGGACAGTTGCAGACGGTGGGAGATCACCACGCTGATGACCACCAGCGTCAAAAACAGGTAGTAGTACAGCGAAACCGACGACAGCTCAAAGCCGCCAATGGATATCTTCTTGCCCAAGTCGATTCCGAAGAAGCTGACCGAATCAATCTGGTTCAGGCCTTTGGGACCATTGGTGATGTTGACCGGGTGATCCAGGTTGTTCAAAAACACGCGGATGATTTCACCAAAACCCAAGGTCACGATGGCCAGATAGTCACCGCGCAAACGCAGGGTGGGCGCGCCCAGCAGCACACCAAACACGCCTGCAACCGCCGCTGCAACGGGAATCACCACCCAAATTGGCGCGTGCATACCGGCCGGAAACATGGCTGCAATGGCGGGAAACGTCTCGGTCAAATGCGGCGAGTTCAACAAGCCATACATGTAGGCGCCAATGGCAAAGAAGGCCACGTAACCCAGGTCCAGCAAACCGGCATAACCCACCACAATATTCAGGCCCAGGGCCAGCAGCACATAGAGCAAGGCCATGTCCGCAATGCGGACCCAGGCGCTGCCGAAACCCTGCAAAATCAGCGGCAAGATCAGCAAGCCCGCAGCGGCCAGCAAAAAGAGGAATATATTTTTCTGTTGTTTCATGATGTGGCTCCTTAAGCGCGATCCGCCACACGCTCACCCAGCAGGCCTGAGGGGCGCAGCGTCAGCACGATGATCAAAACAATGAACGCGAAAATATCGGAGTAATGACTGCCCAGCACCCCGCCGGTAAGTTGACCGATATAGCCCGCCCCGAGCGACTCAATCAATCCCAGCAAAATGCCACCGACGACCGCGCCACCCAAATTGCCGATGCCGCCAAATACGGCTGCCGTGAAGGCTTTCAGACCGGGCAGAAAACCCATGGTGTGTTGAACGGTTCCGTAGTTGGCCGCCCACATGACGCCGGCCACAGCCGCCAGCACGGCACCAATCAGGAAGGTGGCGGAAATGACGACGTCAGGCTTCACCCCCATCAGCGCGGCAACGCGTGGATTTTCAGCCGTGGCCCGCATCGCACGGCCCAGCTTGGTGTAGTTCACCACGTACATCAGGATCGCCAGTGACACGGCGGTCATGGCCAGAATCAGCACTTGCGTCGGGGTGATCACTGCGCCACCGATCTCGATCGGTGCACGGGGCAACAGCGTGGGATACGGCTTGTAGTTGGGCTTCCAGATGATCATGGCCAGCGTCTGCAACAGGATGGACATGCCAATCGCCGTGATCAGGGGGGCCAGTTTGGGACTGTTGCGCAGCGGCCGGTAAGCCACTTTCTCAATCACGAAATTGAGGGCCGCAGCCACCACACAGGCAATGATCAGGGCGATAAAGAGAATTACATAGCCGGGGGTGCCCGGCATCCCTTCCTGCATCAGACCAATGATGGTCCAGCTGGTCAGGGCGCCGACCATCAATACTTCGCCGTGGGCAAAGTTGATCAGGCCGATGATGCCGTACACCATGGTGTAGCCAAGCGCTACGAGGGCATACATGCTGCCCAACACCAGACCGTTGATGATCTGCTGTATGAAGGTATCCATATTCTTCTCCGATTTTTGGCCGGTGCTTGAAAATCAGCGTTTGCTGTCAAGCGGTGCGGCCTTGTGAGCACTACCAGTTCTATAGCAATAAGCCTGCCAACGTTGCGCCCCTCAGGGCGCTGCGGGCAGATGGGTGGACGCGATTGTAGCGAGGGGGTCTGCGCTGGAACGCCCTCGCCAGAGGGGGTTTACCCTTGCCGAAGCCTTTATCAGCAAGTGTTAACTGGCATCAGTTTTTTTGATTGTTCAGACTTTTCAGCTGCCGCAACTTATCGGCAATCTTGATTTCGAGGCCCCGCTCCACCGGGCGATAAAACCCGGGCGAGGCCATGCCTTCCGGCAAATAACGCTCCCCTGCCGCGAAGCCGCCTTCTTCGTCGTGGGCGTAGCGATAGCCTTTGCCGTAGTCCAGTTCCTTCATCAGCTTGGTCGGTGCATTGCGCAGGTGCATGGGCACCGGACGGGTGCCATCTTTTTTCACGAAGGCCTTGGCCTCATTGAATGCCTTGTAAACGGCATTGGACTTGGCGGCCACGGCCAGGTAGACCACACATTCGGCCAGCGCCAGTTCACCCTCGGGGGTGCCCAGACGTTCATACACATCCGCAGCATCCAGCGCCAGACGCAGGGCACGCGGGTCGGCCAGACCAATGTCTTCACTGGCCATGCGGATCAGGCGGCGTGCCATGTAGCGCGGATCGGCGCCGCCATCGAGCATGCGCACAAACCAGTACAGGGCCGCATCGGGGTCTGAGCCGCGCACCGACTTGTGCAGCGCACTGATGGTGTCGTAAAACTGCTCGCCGCCTTTGTCATAACGGCGCATGCGCTCGCCCAGCACCTTGAGCAGCCAGACATCGGTGATCTCGGTCAAGCGCTCTTGCGTGGCGGCGACGGACAGCGTCTCCAGGGTGTTGAGCAGTCGCCGGGCATCGCCATCGGCATAGGCAATGAGCCGGTCAATTGCTATCTTTTCAATAGCTGGAACCGCACCAACATCAAGGGCTCTGGCTACTATTTGTTCAAGGTCTTCCTGCGACAGGGGTTGCAGCACATAGACCGCTGCCCGAGACAGCAAAGCGGAATTGACTTCAAACGAGGGGTTCTCGGTGGTCGCGCCAATGAAGGTGAACAAGCCACTCTCCACGTGCGGCAAAAAGGCATCCTGCTGGCTTTTATTAAAGCGGTGCACTTCATCCACAAACACCAGCGTGCGCCGGGCGCCCTGGCCACGTGCCACCTGGGCCTGCTCCACCGCCTCACGAATGTCCTTGACGCCACCCAGCACCGCGCTGATGGTGATGAACTGCGCGTCAAACGCATCGGCCATGAGCCGGGCAATCGTGGTTTTGCCGGTGCCCGGGGGACCCCAGAGAATGCAGCTGTGTGGCTGACCCGACTCAAAGGCCAGGCGCAGCGCCATGCCCTCGCCGAGCAAATGTTGCTGGCCAATGACTTCGGCCAGCGTCTTGGGACGCAGACGCTCGGCCAGCGGGGCAGATGCAAGAACCACTACTGCCGAATCACATCCGCGCCCGCTGGCGGCTTGAACTGGAAGCTGGTTGCGTCCAGCGGCGCGTTGGCTTGCATGGCCGCAAAACTGATGGTGGACTTCTGCCCGAAGCTGTCCATGATGTCCAGAGAAGCCAGTTCGCCCGCGCGAAACCCGATGCGCACCGCCTGCAACTGGCCGTCCTTCGCCTTCGGGCTGGCCAGCACCCACTCCAGACCATCCTTGTCGGGTGCCGCCGTCAGAGTGAAATCGGCCTGCAGCGCGCGCAAATCAGGCGCGGACGCAATCAGGGCGGCGGGGGTAGAACCCAGCACCTGAGCCTGTTTGCGCGCAGTCACCTGGTTCAAGTCCACGTCGTACAGCCACAGCGTTTGCCCGTCGGCCACGATGCTTTGCTCAAACGGCTTCTTGTAGATGAACTTGAAGCGGTTGGGCCGGGAAAACTCAAAGGTCCCGCTGGACGTTTTGGCCCTCGGCGCCTGCCCTTCCTTGGCGGGCGACGTCACCACTTGCGTGAAGTCGGCGCGGCCGGTTTTGACGGTCTTCACAAAGCTCTCAAGGCTTTCCAGCCCTCCAGCCCAGGTAGAAGCTGCGCAAGCAGCTATAAAAACAATAGCAATTCGTTTCATTGTTTCTTTCATTCGGCCCGTGCCGGCACCAAAATCTCGCGCTGACCGCTGCTGCTCATGGAACTCACCAGGCCTGCGTTCTCCATGTCCTCGACCAGGCGCGCGGCGCGGTTGTAACCAATCTTCAAATGACGCTGTACCAGTGAGATGCTGGCCTTGCGGTTTTTCAGCACTACCTCGACGGCCTGGTCGTAAAGCGGGTCTTTTTCACCGCCACCACCGCCTTCGCCCATCATCTCGCTCACACTGTCGTCCGTGCCGCCTTCGAGCACGCCTTCGATGTAATTGGGCTCGCCCTGTGATTTCAGGTAACTCACGACACGGTGTACTTCCTCGTCACTCACAAAAGCACCATGCACCCGGGTCGGCATGCCGCTGCCGGGCATGTAGAGCATGTCGCCCAGCCCCAGGAGGGCCTCGGCGCCCATCTGGTCAAGGATGGTGCGGCTGTCGATCTTGCTGCTCACCTTGAATGAGATGCGGGTGGGAATGTTGGCCTTGATCAGGCCGGTGATCACGTCCACGCTGGGTCGCTGGGTCGCCAGAATCAGGTGAATGCCGGCGGCACGCGCCTTCTGTGCCAGACGGGCGATCAGCTCTTCGATTTTCTTGCCGATCACCATCATCAGGTCAGCCAATTCGTCGATCACCACCACGATGTGGGGCAGGTTCTCCAGCGGTTCAGGCGCCTCGGGTGTCAGGCTGAAGGGGTTGGCAATGAACTCGCCACGCGCCTTGGCTTCGTCAATCTTGGTGTTGTAGCCCGCCAGGTTGCGCACCCCCATTTTGCTCAACAGCTTGTAGCGGCGCTCCATCTCGGCTACACACCAGGTCAGACCGTGTGCGGCCTGGCGCATGTCGGTCACCACCGGCGCCAGCAAATGCGGAATGCCCTCGTACACCGACATTTCCAGCATTTTGGGGTCGATCATCAGGATGCGAACATCGCGCGCCTCGGCCTTGTACAGCAGACTCAAAATCATGGCGTTGATACCCACCGATTTGCCCGAACCGGTCGTACCCGCCACCAGCACGTGGGGCATCTTGGCCAGATCCACCACCACCGGGTTGCCAATAATGTCTTTGCCCAACCCCATGGTCAGCATGGACTTGGCCTCGTTGTAGACCTGCGAACCCAAAATTTCAGACAGCTTGATGGACTGGCGCTTGGCGTTGGGCAACTCCAGTGCCATGTAGTTTTTGCCGGGAATCGTCTCCACCACCCGAATCGACACCAGACTCAAGGAGCGCGCCAAATCCTTGGCCAGACCCACAATCTGGGAGCCCTTGACGCCCGTAGCCGGTTCAATTTCATAACGCGTGATCACCGGGCCAGGCTGCGCCAGCACCACCCGCACGTCCACACCGAAATCCTTGAGTTTTTTCTCGATCATGCGGCTGGTCATCTCCAGCGTCTCGGGGGCCACCGTCTCTTGTCGGAGTTGCGCGCCGTCCAGCAAATCAACCTGAGGCAGTTTGCTGTCAGGCATCTCCTTGAACAGCGGTTTTTGCCGCTCTTTGGCCACGCGCTCGCTTTTAGGCGGGTCGACCAGGACAGGTTCGATCATGACCGGCATCGGATGGTGCTCGGCAATCTCGTGGCGCTCTTCAATCACCACCTCTTCACGCTCACGCGCCGCTTGCTGGCCCATGGCAATGTCCTGCGCTACTTCGCGCTTCTCACGCCGGGATTCGACCTGAAAATACAGCCAGCCCCCCAACCGCTCGGCCACTTGCCCCCACGAAAAACGAAACACCAGGGCCGCACCCATCACGCCCAAGGCAATCGCCACCAAAGCAGCACCTGAAAACCCTAAAACTTTGACACTCAAAGGCCCCACGAGATAACCCAGAACACCGCCGCTCTGACCAGGGAGGCGCGGTTCCAAACTGTAAAAACGGGACCACTCCAGCGTGGCACTCGCACTTAACAGCAAGGCCAGTCCGACCCAGAAGGCGACCCGGCCGGACGTGAATCTTGACGACCAGGTCTTTTCAACATGATCGTTTCCAGCCGTCATCAATTCACGACCCCGAAGCCATCGGGCCAAACCCGAGAGCCAGGCCCGAACACTCGCAGCCACACACCACCAGACAGAAAAACCAAGTAAAAAATAGCTGCTGTCGGCCAGCCAGGCTCCCAGCTGTCCGGCCCGATTGAGCACCGCGCCTCCGCTACCGGATGTAGACCAAGCCATGTCCTGCGTGGAGTAGCTTAAAAGCGCCGTCAACCAGAACACCAGCAAGCCCAAGCCAGCGATCAAGCCCAACTCATCAGCAAAGCGCCTCCACCCCGAACGGGTTTCAGTGGCGGTGGAGCGGGAGGAATTGAGGGTGTTGAGCGAATAGGTCATGTCGGACGTGTTTCCCGAAGCTTAACCCGGGCGGCTGCACATTGTCCTTTACCTCGGAACGGCACGTCTTTCGTGGACCACCATGGAGCCGCCTTTTCGTGTTTCGATAAAACCCTGCTCTTCAAAATCACGCATCACGCGGCTGACCATTTCGCGGGACGCGCCCACCATTTTGGCAATGTCCTGGCGGGATATCTTGTCGCGAATCACCTTTTGACCGTCAGCGTCGACCACGGCACTGCCCATCAGCACATCGGCAACTCGGCCATACACCCCCATCAAGGCCAACGATCCAATTTTGTCAGTGGACTTACGCAGCAATTGCACCAATCCCGTCATCACCGCCCGCGCTGTCGACACGCTATTGGTCAGGCATTGATTGAATTGGGCACTGCCCAATTCCAGCACGTCGGTCTGAATCTCGGCGTCCACGCTGGCGGAGTGAGGTTCGTTGTCAATCAAGCTCATTTCGCCGATGTAATCGCCTGGTTTCAAGCTGGCCAGAATGACCTCCTTGGATTTACGGTCTGCCATCACGACACGGGCTCTGCCCGACAAAATAATGTACAGAGCATTTGACTTTGCGCCTTGCTCAACAATGCGCTCACCCCGTTTAAAGCGACGTTTGACAACGGCGTCAGCGACCACCACAGCCTGCTCCGGCGTGATCTGTGCGAAAAGCGGCACACGGCGTATCAAATCCAGGTTGGTCAACATTGACATCGGATAATCCTGATAATTTTGGGCAACATGAGTTCTTACAATCGCGCTCAGTTACTGCCGAGGCAAGCGATCCGATGCGTGAATATGGTTGACATTTCACGCTTAACCCTGAAATGTACACGGCACATTTGATTTTTCACAAAGGTTTACACGATGTCAAACACTCGACACGCCAAGGTTTTGATTCTTGGCTCCGGCCCCGCCGGCTACACAGCGGCCATTTATGCGGCCCGTGCTAACCTCAACCCCTTGCTCGTCACAGGCATCGCCCAAGGCGGGCAGTTAATGACCACCACCGAAGTGGACAACTGGCCGGCGGACGTCCACGGCGTCCAGGGCCCCGAACTCATGCAGCGGTTTTTGGAGCATGCAGAGCGTTTCAAAACCGAGATTCTGTTTGACCACATCAACGCAGTCGACTTCAGCAAGCGTCCGTTCACCCTCAAGGGTGACAACGGCGAGTTCACCTGCGACTCGCTCATCATTGCCACCGGCGCTTCAGCCAAGTACCTGGGCCTGCCATCCGAAACGGCCTTCATGGGCCGTGGCGTCTCCGGCTGCGCGACCTGTGACGGTTTTTTCTACCGCGATGAAATCTGCTGTGTGGTCGGCGGCGGCAACACTGCGGTCGAAGAAGCACTGTACCTGTCCAATATCGCCAGCAAGGTCTACCTGGTACACCGTCGTGACAAATTCAAGGCCGAAGCCATCCTGATCGACAAGCTGATGGACAAAGTGGCTGCGGGCAAGATTGAACTGAAAACATTCAGCACGCTCGATGAAGTCCTGGGTGATCAGAGCGGTGTGACAGGCATCCGCCTGAAAAACGTCAATACAGGCGCCACGGAAGACCTGACGCTAAAAGGCTGTTTTATTGCCATTGGCCATTCGCCCAACACCGATATTTTCCAGGGCCAACTGGAGATGGCCGGTGGCTATATCGTGACCCAGGGCGGCCTGAAGGGCTTTGCCACCATGACCAGTGTGCCAGGCGTGTTCGCTGCCGGCGACGTACAGGATCACGTGTACCGCCAGGCCATCACCAGCGCCGGAACCGGCTGCATGGCGGCTCTTGACGCACAACGATTCCTTGAGCAGGATTGAAATAGCTATAATCGAAGGCTTTTCCGGAATTCACCCGACTCTTTGCAAAAAGAACCGGGTGGTCTTGAGAATCTCTTTACCGCCACTTCTTCAAGTGGCGAGGTGCGGCGAAAGCTGTTAACGAGTGAGCACGAAAGCGCTCACGTCTTCTGGAGTGTCCACATGGCACGCGTATGTGAAGTTACGGGCAAAGGCCCCATGGTCGGGAACAAAGTTTCCCACGCCAACAACAAAACCAAGCGCCGGTTCCTGCCGAACCTGCAATATCGCCGTTTCTGGGTCGAGACCGAAAACCGTTGGATTCGCTTGCGAATCTCCAACGCAGGTTTGCGTTTGATCGACAAAAAAGGTATTGATGTTGTGCTCGCAGACTTGCGCGCACGTGGACAGGCATAAGGAGCAGCACCATGGCAACCAAAGGCGGACGCGAAAAAATCAAGCTGGAATCTACAGCGGGTACTGGTCACTTCTACACCACCAGCAAAAACAAGAAAACCATGCCCGAGAAAATGTTGATCAAGAAATTTGATCCCAAAGCTCGCAAGCACGTGGACTACAAGGAAATGAAGCTGAAGTAATTCAGTTTTTTCCTGTAAAAAAGCCCGCTTCTGCGGGCTTTTTTACGTCCTGATTTCGGCATTCAACCATTGACCGAACACGGGGATTGACACAAGAGCAGCCTCAACAGACGTAAAAAACCCGCTGCAGCAGCGGGTTTCTACGGCCTCAACCCAGGGAGAATCAGACGCCAGCCGCTTGAGCCGCACGCAATCTCATCGAAAAATCCTTTAAGGCGGCAATGCCGCTCGCCTCTGCGCGGTGACACCAAATCTGAAGATCAGCGGCCAACTGCTCACGGGTATGGGAACGACTCAACCACATCTGGCGAAGTTCTTCGCGCATGGTCACCATCTTGTCCAGCACAGGTGAGGCCGCACGGGCCAGCACCAGTTGTGGCACGGCAGCCGCAGGAACTTTGTCAGCATCGCGGTGCATCCAGCGCTGGGCGGCCTTGATCACGGCGGCGTCAGCACTGCGCGCCTTCATGGCGTGCATTTCGTCCTTGAAAGCCTGACGCATGTCATTGGCGTATCCCGCCATGATTTCATACCGGTTGGCAATCAATGCCTCCAGCGTCTTCTCGTCCGCCACGGGACGCACATGGCCGAACGCCAGTTTGGGTGGCGTCTTTTTGACGGTAGCCAAGCCAACGCTGCGCATCATGGTGATATACATCCAGCCAATGTCAAATTCGTAAGGTTTCACGGACAGTTTGGCCGACGTGGGATAAGTGTGGTGGTTGTTATGCAATTCTTCACCGGCAATGATGATGCCCCAAGGTGAAATGTTGGTGCTGGCGTCTGTCGCCTCGAAATTGCGATATCCCCAGTAATGGGCCGCGCCGTTGATGATGCCGGCAGCCATGATGGGTGTCCAGGCCATTTGAACGGCCCAGACTGTCAGGCCTGCAGCGCCAAACAACGCGAGGTTAATGACCAGCATCAGACCAACGCCCTGCCAGGAACGACCCGTATAGATATGGCGCTCCATCCAGTCATTGGGTGTGCCATGACCAAAACGCGCCATGGTTTCCATGTTTTTGGACTCGGCACGGTACAACTCGGCACCTTGCAACAGCACCGTCTTGATACCGTGCACATGAGGGCTATGAGGATCTTCGGCCTGCTCACATTTGGCGTGATGCTTGCGGTGAATGGCAGTCCACTCCTTGGTGACCTGGCCCGTGGTCATCCATAACCAGAACCGGAAAAAATGAGAGGCAATCGGATGCAAGTCGAGTGAACGGTGTGCCTGGTGACGATGCAGGTACACCGTCACGCTGATCATGGTGATGTGGGTCACGGCCAGGGTGAACAAGACAATTTGCCACCATGCAAAGTCCAAAACGCCATGCGCGAGCCAGTCAACCACTGCATTGAATACAGCTGAATCGGGGAACAACATATTTGTGAAGTCTCTCAACAACGAATTGATAATTATCATGATCGGCAAATATCCGGCCGACTGAACCCTTGGATTTTAAAGCGCCCACGCCATTTCGTGGTGCATTTATCTGAGATGCGCCCGAAATCGGGCTTTGCCAGCGCTCAGATCAATTTTTCTGCCAAACGGCCGCAAAAAAGCCATCCGTCTGATGGCGATGGGGCCACAGGCGCAGGTAGCGCTGACCATTTTCCCCGCCGCTGCACAGTGATTCCGAGCGTTCGACTTTCAGGTCGGACAGGATGGCGCCTGCATCCAGGGGGGTAAATTCCTTGTTGGCTTCTGTAAATGCCTGCGCGATGGCCTCATCTTCTTCCACCATCATGCTGCAGGTGGCGTACACCAGACGGCCACCGGGCTTCAGCAGCCGTGCCGCACTCTGCAAAATGGCGGTCTGGGTGACCGCCATGTCCTTCACCAATTGCAGGGTTTGACGCCATTTCAGGTCGGGATTGCGGCGCAGCGTGCCGAGACCCGAGCAAGGGGCATCCACCAGTACCCGGTCAATCTTGCCAGACAGGCGCTTGACGCGATCATCGCGCTCGTGGGCGATGGCAGCCGGGTGCACATTGGACAAACCGCTACGTGCCAAGCGGGGTTTGAGGGCATCCAGACGGTGCGCCGAGGTATCAAAGGCATACAAACGGCCAGTGCTGCGCATGCCGGCACCAATCGCCAGCGTCTTGCCGCCCGCACCCGCACAAAAATCCACCACCATCTCGCCGCGTTTGGCGTCGAGCAACATAGCCAACAATTGCGAACCTTCGTCCTGCACCTCAAATGCACCACGGACAAACGCGTCAAACTTGTTCAAGGTCGGCTTGCCTGCGATGCGCAAACCCCAGGGAGAAAACGGGGTGGGCACGGCCTTGATACCGGCCTGGGCCAGCTCTTTCTGGACATCGGAGCGCTTGGCATTGAGCGCATTGACCCGCAAATCGAGCCCCGCTCCTTGATTCAGGCTTTCCGCCAGAGGCCAGAATTCAGCACCCAACTGCTCTTTGAGCGGCTCCACCAGCCATTCGGGCAGGTTGTGACGATGGCGCTCCATCAAATCCGCGACATTGATCTTTTCGCATTGATCGAGCCAGTTTGTTTCCTGGTCGGTCAGCGCGCTGCGCAAGAAGTCGCCAGGGCCGTAAAACCCGAGAATCGCCATGCGACGTTCCTTGGGGCCACTGCCCGAGGGGGCGTAATGGTCAAACAGGAGTTTTTTGCGGAGCACTGTGTACACGGTGCCCGACAGAGTGGCGCGTTCGCGCGGGCCCAGACCCCGGTTGTCACGAAAAAATTTCGAAACAATGGCGTCGGTGGGATGGTCAAATTTGAGAGATAGGCGGACGAGTTCAGAACAAGCGTCGAGCAGGGCTTTTGGATGCATAGCCTACGATTGTCCCATGACTGACGAAATACTCCCCATTTTGATCGAGACCCGCAAGGGCCAATACCGCCATTACAAAGGCCTGCGCTACGAAGTTATCGGCACCGCACGGCACAGCGAGACCTTGGAGCCCATGACCTTGTACCGCGCCCTGTACGGTGAAAACGGGCTGTGGGTCCGCCCGGCAGCCATGTTTAACGAAGACGTGGTGATTGACGGCGTGCGGCAACCCCGTTTTACCTGGCTCAGTGACTTAGCTTGACGGATCTCAAGGGGCGATCGCCTGGCGTGGCAGCGTCAAGGTGGCCACCAGGCCACCGCAGTCGCCATTGCGCAAGTGCAGCTGTCCCTGGTGCCGGCGAGCAATATCGTGGGCAATGGAAAGCCCCAGCCCCACACCGCCGCTGTTGCGGTTACGTGAAGCCTCCACCCGGTAAAACGGAGCCAGTACCCGATCCAGTTCATCTTCCGCCAGGCCAGGACCATCATCCGACACCTCAATGCGCACCTGATCACCCTCATCTTTGAGGGTGATGCGTGCCACACCGCCGTAGCGGATGGCGTTTCCCACCAAATTGTCCATGCACCGCCGCAAGGACGACGCTTGCGCCTTGAGGGGTCCAGCCGCGCCAGTCACCTCAACGTCGTGCCCACAGGCTTGCTGGTCATCAGCCAGGCTGAGCAACAGTGAACGCAAATCCAGCAACACAAAGCGCTCCGGGTCAGCGTGGCCCCGCAAATAGTCCAGCGTGGACGTGATCATTTCATTCATTTCGACAATGTCCTGCCCGAACTGGCGACGCTGGACCGCATCCGTCAAACCCTCGGCACGCAAGGCCAGACGGGTCAACGGCGTGCGTAAATCATGCGATACCGCAGCTACAAATCGGTCACGTTCGTCCAGCTGCCGACAAATCTGGGCCTGCATCTGGTTGAAGACCCCCGTGGCGTCGCGGCATTCCTCAGGCCCCTCTTCTGCCATGGGTGGACGGCGAATGTCCAGTCCGATTTCACGCGCCGCACGGGCCAGACGTTTGATGGGCTGGGATAACCACCGAGCGCCAATCCAGGCGGCCAGCATCAGTGCCGACAGGCGAACGCCGATGTCCAGCAGCAGCCCGGGATGCCACATGGGTGGCGGCGGGCCGGGGGGTGCCCGCCCGGGAGGACCTGGAGGTGGCGGGAGAAACTCGAACATCAACGTCAGTGCCAACGCGTGGCTCGCCAACACAGCCACAAACAGCAGCAGGGCCAGCCGTCCGAACAGGGTGCCAGGCAGACACCGATGCACCAGGTGCCGAATCAGTTGTGCCACGCGGCCACACCCTCCACCGACTGGACATTGAGCATGTAACCCGCGCCCCGAACCGTCTTGATCATGCCGGGCTCCAGGGGATCGCCAGCGAGCTTTTGGCGCAGCCGCGACACCAGCAAATCAATACTACGCTCAAACGAATCCATTGACCGCCCACGCGCCTGCTCCATCAACTGGTCACGACTGAACAGACGCCGGGGCATTTGCAAAAACGTCGACAACAGACGAAATTCAGCGTTGGACAAGGCCACTACGATTCCGGCAGGCGAGGTCAGACAGCGGTCCTCGCGGTGCAACGCCCAGCCGTCAAACCGGATGACATCATGGCGCGCGCCCGCCACGCCACGCTGTGCGCCGCTGGCACGACGCAACACAGTGTGGATGCGTGCCACCAACTCCCGGGGCTCAAAAGGTTTGCTCATGTAGTCGTCCGCCCCGGACTCCAGCCCCAGCACCCGGTCGTAGGGATTCGAGCGCGCTGTCAACATGATGATCGGGATGGGTGAGCGCTGGTGCACCTGGCGCGCCAGCGTCAGCCCGTCCTCGCCCGGCAACATCAGGTCAAGCACCACCAGGTCCATGTGATGCGCCGCCAACACGGTGCGCATGGCCGCGCCGTCACCCGCCACGTGGCACTCAAAACCGAAACGTGCTAGGTAGTCACTCAACAAGGCGGTGATGCCCTCGTCGTCATCAACAATCAGGATTCGTGGTCGGGGCTGCATGGTGGGCTCGTGGGAAGCTTCAAATTGTAGTGAGGGGTTCATGCCGAAAAACGCGAACAGCAGGGTCAATGGCGGCCAGTTCAGGGCATTGAACCGTGCTTCGTATCAGGCTTGATACAAAGCCGACAAACAGGGTTTACGGCAGACCCCAAAAATGGACCGGTCACAAGACCTCGTCATGGGCGCTTGTGATGCTCCCTCAACCACGAAACCGAAAGGAATGACCATGAGCACCATCAGCGGAATCAGCAGCTCGGGCGATGCCTGGGCCAACATGAAAGCCCAACGAAGCCAGATGCAAGCCAAAATGTTTGCCAAGGTCGACACCGACAGCAGCGCAGGCGTTGACCAAACCGAACTGCAAAGCATGCTCGACGAAATTGGCAAAGCGACCGGCACCACCAACAGCACCAACACTGAAGAACTGTTCTCCAAGATGGACGCCAACAGCGATGGCAGCCTCTCCTCGGACGAACTGGGAAAGGGCATGAAAGACGTTTTGCCACCGCCCTCTACGATGGAGTTTGCCCAATCCCGAAGTGCCTATGGCGAAGGCGACCAGGACAACTTGTTCGCCAAAATTGACGCCAACAGCGACGGCGCCATCGACCAGACCGAGTTGAAGACAATGACCGACAAGATCAAGGCAGACACCGGACAGGATGCCGGCGACCTGTTTGCCAAACTTGACACCGACAGCGACGGCAAGCTGACCCCATCCGAGTTTGAGGCGGGACGTCCCACCAACGGAACACCGGGCGCAGAAGGCCCTCAGGGCGGACCACCACCCGCCGGCGGGCCTGGTGGTGCGGGGGGTGCCGGCAAGAGCGACTCAAGCTCCGCCACCTACGACAAGCTCGACACGAATCAGGATGGCACCGTCTCAGAAATGGAGCGACTGGCAGGCGCGATCAAGGACTTGGCGGCATCAGCCACAACCGGCGACAAAGCCAGCACCGACAGCTTGGCTGCTGACAAACTCGCCGAGCTGGAAACACAGGTCTATGAAAAAATCGCCCAAGGATTGACACAGCCGTCCACGGGAAACACGGTCAGCGCTATGGCGTGACCTTCTAAGCCCGCCAAGTGCGGGAGTCCCCCGGCTACCCCATGATGCATGCCCGGTGTAGGACAAACACGGGATTTACATGACTTCACACAAGGGAAACCGTTAAATCACCTGATTCCTGCACAATGGTCAGACACCTCCCGACACACGCTGCAAGAACCGATGATTTCAAAAAAAAACGACCTGACGCCAGGGCGCCAAAGCCCCCCTCGCACGACTGCGCGCAGCGTGGCGGCCACAACGCTGCTGGCTATGCTTTTGGCAGGGTGCTCATCATGGTCGCCCCGCACAACTGCCGCGTCTGACACCGACCTGCGCACCACCCTGCCCGCAAACTGGTCGACCGCAGCACCCGCCATCGCAGCGGGCTTGTCGGCCTCCCAGTCGCTTGACCAATGGTGGCAAAAATTCAACGACCCGCTGCTGAGCACCCTGGTCACCCAGGCCTTGCAGGCCAACACCAGCATCCTGACGGCCAAAGCGGCCCTGCAGCAATCGCGCGCCCTGCGTGACGTCAAATCGGCAGGCCTGCTGCCCAGCGTGTCGGGCTCGGGGTCGGCGCAACGGAGCAAGAGTGGCAACAGCGATGCAGGCAACACCTTCCGGGTGGGCCTGGACGCCAGCTGGGAACCCGATGTATTTGGGGGGCAACGCAGCGGACTCAGTGCCACCGAGGCAGACGCGCAGGCCTCAGCAGCCTCGCTGGCCGATGTGCAGGTGTCCATCGCCGCCGAGGTAGCCCTGGCCTATATCCAGCTGCGGGGCTTACAGTCTCAGTTGCTGATTGCCCGAACCAACCTGGCCAGCCAGGCCGAAACCCTGCAGATCACCGACTGGCGCGCCCAAGCCGGGCTGATCACCTCGCTGGAAGTGGAACAGGCCCGCACCTCCACCGAGCAAACCGGCGCCCAGATTCCCGTCCTGGAGGCCAGCGCCGCCAATACCGCGCATGCGCTGGCCGTCTTGACGGGCCAGGCCCCCGCCGCCTTGCAGGCGCTTCTGACGGCACCCCAACCCGTGCCACAAGCGTCTGACACCCTCGCGCTGGACATTCCGGCACAAACCATGCGCCAGCGGCCCGACGTGCGCGCGGCGGAGCACCGCATCAACGCGGCGCTGGCCCGCGTGGCCGTGGCCGATGCGGCCCGCTACCCCGGTTTTTCCATCAGCGGCTCACTGGGCCTGAACGCCCTGACCCTGGGCGCGCTCACCAACGGCAGTTCCCTGGTCAGCGCCTTGCTCGGCAGCGTGTCCGTGCCCCTGTTCGACGGCGGCGCAGCCCGTGCCCAGGTGCAGGCGCAAGAAGCAGCCCTGGAGCAGGCCCGCGTCAGCTACCAGTCGGTGGTCTTGACCGCCCTGAAAGATGTGGAAGATGCGCTGGTGACGCTGGCAGGTGACCGCGCCCGCCTGATTCGCCTCGAAAACGCGGCTGCATCCGCCAGCAACGCCGCATTACTGGCCCAAAACCGCTACAGCAGCGGCCTGATTGACTTTCAGACCGTGCTGCAGACACAACGGACTTTGCTGACCACCCAGGACAGTGTGGCCAGCACGCGGGCCGACATCAGTGCCGACCATGTGCGCCTGTACAAGGCCTTGGGCGGTGGCTGGAACTGAGCGTTCACTGCCGACCCTGCCCACAGCCATTTGCCCAATCATCCCGAATTTTTCAGAGCCCCACCATGACCACCCCAGCTGCCGCCAGCCCTCCTCTTTCCACCCAAGAACTGCAAGCAACACTCGATGAAGGTCCGGCTACGGCGTGGTGGCGCCGCCCCCTCTGGTGGTCGGTTGCCGCCCTGGTGCTGTTGGGCGGCGCAGGGCTCTATTACTGGCAACTGAGGGCACAGACAAAAGCAGCCCCCGTCTATGTCACGGAAGCCGTCAACCGGGGCAACCTCACCTTGAGCGTTGCCGCCAACGGCACCTTGCAACCCACCCGCTCGGTCAGCATTGGCAGCGAACTGTCCGGCACCGTCAAACGCGTGCTGGTGGATGTGAACGACCGGGTCAAAAAAGGCCAGGTGCTGGTGGAACTCGACACCGCGAAGCTGACCGACCAGGTCGCCCGCTCCCGCGCAGCCCTGAGCTCCGCCATCGCCCGGGTGGCGCAGGCCGTCACCACCGTCAAGGAAGCCCAGGGCAACCTGGGACGGCTGGAAGAAGTAGCACGCCTGTCGGGCGGCAAGGTGCCCTCCAAGGCCGAACTGGACACCGGCCGCGCCACGCTGGAGCGCGCCCAAGCCGACGAGACCAGTGCCCGTGCTGACGTGACATCCGCCAACGCCACCGTGGCCACCGATGCCACCAATCTCTCCAAAGCCTCCATCCGCTCGCCCATTGACGGCGTGGTGCTGACCCGCACCGTGGACCCCGGCAACGCCGTGGCGGCCTCCTTGCAGGCCGTGACCCTGTTCACCGTGGCCGAGGACCTGAGCCAACTCCGGCTGCAGGTCAATGTGGACGAAGCCGATGTGGGCTCCGTCAAAGTCGGGCAAAAAGCCAGTTTCACCGTCAGCGCCTACCCATCCCGCAAATACCCGGCCACACTCACCCGTGTCGCATTTGGCTCCACCATCACCGAAAACGTGGTGACCTATGTCACCTACCTGGATGTGGACAACACCGACCTCTCCTTGCGCCCCGGCATGACAGCCTCCGCTACCATCACCGCCACCGAGCGGCGCGACGTGCTGCTCGTGCCCAACACCGCCCTGCGCTTCACACCTACCGTCACCGCGACCACCGGCACCGCCAAATCCAGCAGCAGCATCATGTCCAGCCTCATGCCGCGCATGCCAGGTGGCGGCGCACGCAAAACGGCGGGCGGCAACGGCAGCGCCAAACAGGTGTGGATATTGCGTGACGGCGCCGCCGCTGCCATCCCCGTGACCCCCGGCATCAGTGACGGCCGCATGACCGAAATCACCGCCGGCGACTTGCAGGCGGGCATGCTTGTCATCACCGACCAGCGTTCTGCGGCGACCGCACCATGAGCGACACGCCACTCATCCAGCTCAAAGGGGTGACCAAGACCTATGGCGAGGGCGCGACCGCCCTGCAAGCCCTCAAAGGCGTGGACCTGACCATCGAAGCCGGCGACTTTGTGGCCATCATGGGCCCCAGCGGTTCGGGCAAGTCCACCGCCATGAACACCCTGGGCTGCCTGGACAGCCCCACCACGGGCGAGTATTTGTTCAATGGCGTCCACGTCGAGCAACTCTCGCGGGACCAGCGCGCGCGCCTGCGCCGCCAGTTTCTGGGTTTTGTCTTTCAGGGCTTCAACCTGCTGGCCCGTACCTCGGCGCAAGAGAATGTGGAGCTGCCCCTGCTGTACCGGGGCGAGTCCGCCAAGAACCGCCACGCCATGGCCGCCAAGGCGCTGGCCTCGGTCGGCCTGGCAGGCTGGGAGCACCACACCCCGGCCGAACTGTCGGGCGGCCAGCAACAGCGCGTGGCAATTGCCCGCGCCATCGTGACCGAACCCGCCGTGCTGCTTGCCGATGAGCCCACTGGCAACCTGGACACCCACCGCAGCGTCGAGATCATGGAGCTGCTGTGGGGCCTGAACGTGAACCACGGCATCACCGTGCTGATGGTCACCCACGAGGCAGACATGGCCGCCTACGCCAAACGCATCGTGAAGTTTGTGGACGGCGTGGTGGCCAGCGACGTTCGCAACCCGCACCCTGCGGGCCTGCACGAAGCGACGTCCCCTGCGCAAACTCCCACGGAGGTGCACTGATGTGGCTCAACACCCTGCTCCTGGCCCTGCGCTCCATCCGGCGCAATCTGATGCGTTCGTTTTTGACGATTCTGGGCATCGTGATCGGCGTGAGCGCGGTCATCACCATGGTGACAGTAGGCAACGGCGCCACGCTGGCCATCCAGAACCAGATCTCCGGCCTGGGGACCAACCTGCTGCAAGTCCGTCCAGGCCAACGCATGGGGCCGGGCTCGGGTGGCGGGCCGTCATTCAAGGAGGCTGATGCCGACACCATTGCCTCCCAGATCGGCGGCATTGAGGCGGTGGCGCCCGAGGCCCGCACCAGCGCCACCGTGGTCGCCAATGGCCGCAACTGGGCCAGCAGCGTCATCGGCAGCACCAACAACTGGCTAATCACCGGCAACTGGAAGCTCCAGGACGGGCGCGAGTTCTCTGACGACGAACTGCGCGCTGGCGCCGCCGTGTGCATGATTGGCGAAACCGTGCGCCGCGAGCTTTACGGCACCCGCGCGGCCGTGGGCGAGCAATTGCGGGTGAAACAGATCTCCTGCGAGATCGTGGGCATTCTGGCCGCCAAGGGCCAGGGCGCCTTCGGCAACGACCAGGACGACATGGTGCTGGTGCCGATCAAAACTTTGCAGCGCCGCATCACGGGCAACACGCGCGTCAACACCCTGCTGGTGTCCATGAAGGACGGCAGCGACCCGGCGCGCGTCAAGGCCAGCCTGACCCAGCTCCTGCGCGAGCGGCGCAAGCTGGCCACGGGTGATGAAGACAACTTCAATGTGCTCGACACCAAGCAACTGGGTGAAACGCTCTCGGGCACCACCAAGGTCATGACCACGCTGCTGGGCGCCGTGGCGGCGGTGAGCCTGCTGGTAGGCGGCATCGGCATCATGAACATCATGCTGGTGAGCGTGACGGAGCGCACCCGAGAGATCGGGCTTCGCCTGGCCATTGGGGCGCTGGAGCGCGAGGTGCTGCTGCAGTTCCTGATTGAGGCCGTGGTGCTGGCCTCACTGGGCGGGCTGATCGGCATTGTGCTGGCCACCGGTGCCTCGGTGCTGATCGCCACGGTGATGGATGTGCCCTACCTGTTCAACCCGGGGGTGAACCTGCTCTCGTTCCTGTTCTCGGCCGGCATTGGCGTGCTGTTTGGCTTCTTTCCGGCGCGCCGGGCAGCGCGGCTGGACCCCATCGAGGCCTTGCGCCACGAATAGTCTATTTATAAGAAATAAGGCTGTAGCCCAGGAAGGACATTCGGGAGTAGCTATTATTTTCGTAGCAACCCAGCAATCGCCCGTGGATAGATCAGGTGCTCCTGCGTGAGCACACGAGCGGCCAGGTCATCGGCGCTGTCTCCCGGCAGCACCGGCACCACGGCCTGCGCCAGGATGGGGCCGTGGTCCAGTTCAGCGGTCACCTGGTGCACCGTCGCACCGGCAAATTTGCAACCGGCATCCAGCGCCCGCTGGTGGGTGTGCAACCCCGAAAAAGCGGGCAACAGCGAGGGGTGGATGTTGAGCAGTCGGCCCTCATACCGACTCACAAAACCCGGTGTCAAAATGCGCATGAAACCCGCCAGCACCACCAGCACGGGCTGTCCCGGTTCGTCAAAACGATCAATCAGCACGGCCATCGCCTCGTCAAACGCCTCACGGGTGGCAAAGGCCTTGTGGTCCAGCGCCTCGGTCGCCAGACCGTGCTCCCGGGCAAACACCAGACCGCCCGCGTGGGCCTTGTTGCTGATGACCGCGGCCACGCGGGCGCCATATTTGTGCTGCCAATCCTCGCGCTGTGCGGTTTTAACGATGGCGGCCATGTTGGAGCCGCCGCCTGAGATCAAAATAACGATGTTTTTCATACCTGGCTTAATTTTATGACGTTGACTTCTGCCCCCCTCCCGCTCACAGCCCCTGTCGCCCCCCTGCTGACCCCGATCGAGGCGCGCGTGGTCGCCACCTTGATGGAGAAGGCCCGCACCGTGCCCGACAGCTACCCGCTCACCCTCAATTCGCTGGTGCTGGGCTGCAACCAGAAAAGCAGCCGCGAACCCCTGATGGAGCTGACCGAGGCCCAGGTGGCCGATGCCTTGAGCCGCCTGAAAGAAATCAACCTCGTGCGCGAAACCCCCGGCGGACGCACCACCCGCTTTGAGCACAACTTCCAGCGCGGCGCGGGTGTGTTTGAACAGGCGGCCGTGCTGCTGGGGCTGCTCATGCTGCGCGGCCCGCAAACCGCCGCAGAACTCCGGCTGAACACCGAGCGCTGGTACAAGTTTGCCGACATCTCCTCGGTGGAGGGTTTTCTCGAAGAACTGCAGGATCGCGCGCCTGAAAAAGGCGGCCCGCTGGTGGTCAAGCTCGCCCGGGCGCCCGGCGCCCGGGAACAGCGCTGGGCCCACCTGCTGTGCGGCCCGGTCGACACCAGCCAAACCGGTGTCAGCCGCTCGGGCGATGGTTCTGTCTCTGGCCAAACGGCGGAGCGCATCGAGCGCCTGGAGGCCGAGGTCGCGCAATTGCGGGACACGGTGCAAAAACTGTGCGCCGAACTGGGCGTGTCACCACCTGGACAGACATAAGCGAACGAGCGTGCTAAAAATGCGGGATATTTGGAGACCCGCTTATGGATTTAGCATTCACCCCTGAAGAGCAGAAGTTTCGCGAAGACATTCGCGCCTGGGTCAGCGAAAACCTGCCCGCCGACCTCTCACACAAGGTGCACAACGCCCTGCGCTTGAGCCGCGACGACCTGCAGCGCTGGGCCAAAATCCTGGGTAAAAAAGGCTGGCTGGGCCACGGCTGGCCCAAAGAGTTCGGCGGCCCCGGCTGGAATTCGATCCAGAAGCACTTGTTCGAAGAAGAATGCGCCCTGGCGGGTGCCCCGCGCGTGGTGCCCTTTGGCCCGGTGATGGTGGCGCCCGTGATCATGGCCTTTGGCACGCCCGAGCAGCAGCAACGCTTTCTGCCCGGCATTGCCAGCGGCGAGGTGTGGTGGAGCCAGGGCTACAGTGAACCCGGTTCCGGCTCCGATCTGGCGTCCGTCAAAACCCGCGCCGAGCGCCAGGGCGACAAATTCATCGTCAACGGCCAAAAGACCTGGACCACCCTGGGCCAGTACGGCGAATGGATTTTCTGCCTGGTGCGCACCAGCACCGAAGGCAAGCCGCAGACCGGCATCAGCTTCCTGCTGATCGACATGAAGTCCCCGGGCGTCACCGTGCGCCCCATCGTGCTGCTCGACGGTGAAGCCGAGGTGAATGAAGTCTTCTTTGACAACGTCGAAGTGCCGGCCGAGAACCTGATTGGCGAAGAAAACAAAGGCTGGACCTACGCCAAACACCTGCTCAGCCACGAACGCACCAACATCGCCGACGTGAACCGCGCCAAACGCGAACTGGAGCGCCTCAAGCGCATTGCCAAAGCCGAGGGCGTTGACGACGACACCCGGTTCCGCGACGAAATTGCCAAGCTCGAAGTGGATGTGGTGGCGCTGGAAATGATGGTGCTGCGCGTGCTGGCCGCTGAAAAGTCGGGCAAACAGTCGCTGGACATCGCGGGGCTGTTGAAGATCCGCGGCAGCGAAATCCAGCAGCGTTACAGCGAGCTGATGATGCTGGCCGCCGGGCCCTACGCCCTGCCCCTGATCCATGAAGCCATGGAAGCCGGCTGGCAAGGCGACGCCGTGGGCGCAGTCTACTGCGCCCCGCTGGCCTCCACCTACTTCAACATGCGCAAGACCACCATTTACGGCGGCAGCAATGAAGTGCAACGCAACATCGTGGCTCAAGTCGTACTTGGTTAATTGCGGGACAGACCGCAGGCGCAAAGCGACAAGCTCTGTCCTCAACTGAATGTAAAAGGATATTCATCATGGATTTCGATTTCTCTGACGATCAGGAACAACTGCGCGACGCGGTTCGCAAATGGGTTGACAAAGGCTACAACTTTGAGCGCCGCCGCGCTGCGACGGCCGCCGGTGGTTTTTCACGCGCCGCCTTCCAGGAAATGGCCGACCTCGGGCTGTGCGGCCTGTACGTGCCCGACACCCATGACGGCATGGGCATGAGCCCGGTCGAAGGCATGGTGGTGATGGAAGAACTGGGACGCGGCATGGTGCTCGAACCCCTGGCACAAAGCCTGATGGCAGGCGGCGTGCTGAGTGCTTATGCACCGGAGGCTGTCAAAGCCGCCTGGCTACCCAAGGTGGCCAGTGGCGAGGCCCTGGTGGTGCTGGCCTACCAGGAACGCGCAGCGCGCTACCGACTTGAAATTTGTGAAGCAAAAGCAGCTGTAACCCCCGCCGGATATACGGTAACAGCTACAAAAAGCATAGTACCCGCGGGTGATCTCGCCGACGCCTTTTTAGTGCCGGCGATGCTGGACGGCAACATGGTTTTGTTCCTGGTGGAACGCGCCGACAGCGGCGTCACCGCCCGCGGCTACGGCCTGCAGGACGGCAGCCGCGCCGCTGAACTGACATTGAATAACGCGCCCGCCACCCTGATCACGCTCGACGGACTGACCGCCCTGGAGCACGCCGTGGACATCGGCATCGCCGCCACCTGCGCCGAAGCCGTGGGCGTGATGGACAAAACCCTGACTATTACGGCGGAGTACCTCAACACGCGCAAGCAGTTTGGCGTGGTCATCAGCAGCTTCCAGGCTCTGCGCCACCGGGCGGCCGACATGAAGATGCAGCTCGAACTGGCCCGCTCCATGAGCTACTACGCCTCGCTCAAGCTCAACGCCCCGGCGCCCGAACGTCGGGCCGCCATGGCCCGGGCCAAGTACCAACTGGGCAACGCCATGCGGTTTGTCGGCCAGCAGGCCGTGCAGCTGCATGGTGGCATCGGCGTGACTGACGAATACATCGTGAGCCATTACTTCAAGAAACTCACCCAGCTGGAGATGACCTTTGGTGACAGCCTGCACCACCTGGGTGAGGTGTCCGCCCGCATGCAGGACACAGCGGGCGTCTTCGCCTGACAAAGCCGCCCAGGCGGCGTGTTACTCCGCCTCGCGCACCCGCAGAAAACTCGCAAACCGTGGCAACCCGGTGGGTGTGCGGTCCCGGTAACGGTAGGTGACCATGGCGCCCAACGGCGGTGGCACCTTCCGCTGGGCATCGGAGAAACCGGTCCCCAGCCCAAATCGCTGGCCACTGGGCATTTCGAGCAACAGCGCCCCCATGTGGCCGGCCAATCGACCCTTGCCCGGCAGATAGCCAACCACCCGCGCATCCTCATCCGGTTCGGGTTTGAGCTTGAAGAGGGCATCGCTGCGCCCGGCCTTCCATTCCGCATCAGCCCGGTGCAGGACATACCCCTCACCCCCGTCGCTGACCAACTCCCTCAACTGGCGTTGCAACGCATCAGGGTCAGAAATATGAAATTGATCGACCGCCTGCAGCCAGGGTGTCTTGCTGTTTTCAACAACGGACACGACCCGTGCAGCACGCTCATCAAAACGGCCGCGCTCACGCGGCAAATCAAAAATCATGTAGCGCAGTTCGCGCCATTCCGCATCCACCGGCACGCTGCGGCGCACGGTGGCCGAGACACGGTCAAAGCGTTGACGGGCGATCCAAAGTTCACCATCCAGTGCCGTGCCTGGCAAGGCATCGGTGAACCACCTGGGCGCTGCAATACGCCGACCGCTGCGAAACCGCAGCACCTTGCCGTCCCAGAACGCACGGACGCCATCCAGCTTTTCGCTCACCAGATATCCCAGGGGATCAAACCGGGCTTGCCAATTTTTGGCCAACATCAGGCCGGGGGCCCGGCCTGAAGGCGCCTGTGCGTTAACGGCAGTGGACTCGGCCCCGAAGACGACCAGGGGCGACACGGCGGCGCCCCACAGCAGGACAAGTCCGGTTGCCTGCATGCCCAGTAATCGATATGCCATCTCATGTCTCCCTGATTTTTGTTTCAGGGGCAGTTTAGCGGCCGGGTGGACCGAAGATCCGGTTTCAGCCCCGGTCAACACTTAAACAATGAGTCTTGAGGATTTCGGCACATGTGCCATCAAAAATTCCATCTGGTCCACCAGGATGCGGCGATTGCGCAGGATGAAATCTTCCCACAGGCTGGGCACATAGGGCGTGTAGAGCAGGGGCATGTTCGCCTGCTCGGGGGTGCGGTGGCTCTTGCGGTGGTTGCAGGGGCGGCACGAGGTGACCACGTTCATCCAGGTGTCAATGCCGTGTTGGGCAAACGGAATGATGTGCTCGCGGGTTAGCAACTCTTCATGAAAATGGTCGCCGCAGTAAGCGCAGACATTGCGGTCACGGGCAAACAGCTTGCTGTTGGTCAGGCCCGGCTTCAAATCGAACGGATTGATGTTGGGCACGCCCTTGGTGCCGATGATGCTGTTGACGGTAATGATGGACTGCTCGCCCGTAACCGCGTTGTGCCCGCCATGAAACACGGCCACTTGCGCGCCCATTTCCCAGCGCACTTCTTCTGCGGCATAGTGGATGACCGCCTGTTCAAGCGAAATCCACGATTGGGGCAACCCCTGGGCTGACAGCTTCAAGACCTTCAAAACACGCCTCCTGGAACAACAAATGAACCACTGACACGAAATGCAATTTGTCTCTGGCGGCGGGGCCCAACTGACAAGCCCCACTGCTAAGACACAATATACCCTGTTTTTGTGACAACCCGGCGTCAGGCGCTTGTGTGAAGAGCGCAGTCTGCTATCAAAAAGATAACAATCCAATGAAGGTTTTTCGCGGTTTCAAGCACCCTGGCATCGCCCCAACCTGCGCGCTGACCATTGGCAATTTCGACGGCGTGCACCGCGGCCACCAGGCCATGCTTGCCTTGCTGCGGAGCGAGGCCCAGCAACGCGGCGTGCCCAGCTGCGTCATGACCTTCGAGCCCCATCCACGCGATTATTTCGCCGCCGCCACCCACCAACCCAACCTGGCACCGGCCCGCATTGGCACGCTGCGCGACAAACTGGCCGATCTGGCCCTGTGCGGTGTGGACCAGACCGTGGTGCTGCCGTTTGACGCCCGACTGGCCTCGCAAACGCCACAGGCGTTCATCGACGAGGTGCTGGTGGGCGGCCTGGGCGCCAAATACGTTCTGGTGGGTGACGACTTCCGTTTTGGCGCCAAACGCACCGGTGACTACGCCATGCTGGACGCCGCAGGTGTGGCGCAAGGCTTTGATGTCGCCCGCATGAACAGCTACGAGGTGCACGGCCTTCGGGTATCCAGCTCGGCGGTGCGCGATGCCCTGGCCGACGGCCGCATGGACGATGCCGCGCGGCTGCTGGGGCGGCCCTACCGCATCTCAGGACACGTGGTACACGGGCGCAAACTGGGGCGCGAACTCGGCTTCAAAACCCTGAACCTGCGGTTTGCCCACTGGAAACCCGCGGCCAGCGGTATTTTTGTGGTGCTCGTCCACGGCCTGGCCGAGCAACCCCTGGCGGGCGTGGCCAACCTGGGCGTGCGCCCCTCCCTGGACCCCTCCGACGTGAACGGCGGACGGGTCTTGCTGGAAACCCATTGCCTCGATTGGCCCGACACCCTGGGCCCCGAGGGGGCCTACGGTAAAATCATCCGCGTAGAACTCCTCCACAAACTGCACGACGAACTGAAGTACGACGGGCTGGACGCCCTCACCGCCGGCATCACCCAGGATTGCCGGGATGCGCGTGCGTACTTAGCCACCCAGCGCCATCATGACCACCGATAACACCACACCGAATTCCGCTTCCGAGTCCACCGCCAAAACCGAGTACCGCAGCACGCTCAACCTGCCGGACACGCCGTTCCCGATGCGCGGGGATCTGCCCAAGCGCGAGCCGGGCTGGGTCAAGCAATGGGAAGACGCAGGTATTTACAAAAAACTGCGCGATGCACGCGTCAATGCGCCCAAGTTTGTGTTGCATGACGGCCCGCCCTACGCCAATGGCCAGATCCACATGGGTCACGCCGTCAACAAGATCCTGAAAGACATGATCGTCAAGGCGCGTCAGCTCAAGGGCATGGACGCCGCCTACATTCCCGGCTGGGACTGCCACGGCCTGCCAATCGAAAACGCCATCGAGAAGAAATTCGGCCGCAAGCTGCCGCGCGACGAGATGCAGACCAAGAGCCGCGCCTACGCCACCGAGCAGATTGACCTGCAGCGCGCCGACTTCAAGCGCCTGGGGGTGCTGGGCGACTGGGACCACCCCTACCGCACCATGGACTTCAGCAACGAAGCCGACGAAATCCGCGCCTTCAAACGCGTGGTGGAGCGTGGTTTTGTCTACCGCGGCCTGAAACCCGTGTACTGGTGTTTTGACTGCGGCTCATCCCTGGCCGAATTTGAAATTGAATACGCCGACAAAAAATCGCAAACGCTGGACGTCGGCTTTTTGTGTGCCGAGCCTGCCAAACTGGCCACCGCCTTTGGCCTGGAGACGCTGAGCAAAGAGGCTTTCGCTGTTATCTGGACCACCACTGCGTGGACCATTCCCGCCAATCAGGCACTCAACCTGAACCCCGAGATCACTTACGCACTGGTCGACACCGAGCGTGGCCTGCTGGTGCTGGCCGAGAGCCTGGTCGAAAAATGCATGGAGCGCTACCAGCTCACCGGTACCGTGGTGGCGACCACCGTGGGCAAGACCCTGGGCGGCATCAACTTCAAGCACCCCCTGGCTCATGTGGACCCGGGTTTTGACCGCCTGAGCCCGATCTACCTGGCCGACTACGCCACAGCTGACGACGGCACCGGCATCGTCCACTCGGCACCCGCTTATGGCGTCGAGGATTTCAACTCCTGCGTCGCCCACGGCATGGCCTATGACGACATCCTGAACCCGGTGCAAGGCAATGGTGCGTACGAACCCGAGTTGCCGCTGTTTGGCGGGCAACACATCTGGAAGGCCTGCCCCGTCATCATCGACACGCTGCGCGAAGCCGGCCGCCTGTTTGCCACGACCGACATCGTGCACAGCTACCCGCATTGCTGGCGCCACAAGACGCCGGTAATTTACCGCGCCGCCGCCCAGTGGTTCATCCGCATGGATGACGGCGTTGGGGTGTTCACCAAGGACAAGGCGCCCAAGTCGCTGCGCCAGCTGGCGCTCGACGCCATTGAAGAAACCGCGTTCTATCCCGAGAACGGCAAAGCCCGCCTGCGCGACATGATTGCCGGCCGGCCTGACTGGTGCATCAGCCGCCAGCGCAGCTGGGGCGTGCCCCTGCCCTTCTTTTTGCACAAGGACAGCGGCGAGCTGCATCCCCGTACGATGGAGATTCTGGACATCGCTGCCGACATGATCCAGCAGGGCGGTATCGAGGCCTGGAGCAAGGCCACCACCGCGTCCATCCTCGGCGCGGCGGATGCCGACAGCTATACCAAGAGCAGTGACATTCTGGAAGTCTGGTTTGACTCCGGCACCACCCACACCACCGTGCTCAAGGGCTCACACGCCGGCAGCGCCCATGCCACAGGCCCCGAAGCCGACCTGTACCTGGAAGGCCACGACCAGCACCGTGGCTGGTTCCATTCCAGCTTGTTGACTGCCTGCGCCATGTACGGGCGCGCGCCCTACAAGGCCATCCTGACCCACGGCTTTACCGTGGACAGCAAGGGCCATAAGATGAGCAAGAGCCAGGGCAACGGCGTGGACCCCCAGGAGACCTCCAAGAAGCTCGGCGCCGAGATCATCCGCCTGTGGGTGGCGGCCAGCGACTACTCGGGCGACATCGCCGGAGACGACAAGATCCTGGCACGCGTGGTGGACACCTACCGCCGCATCCGCAACACACTGAAGTTTTTGCTCGCCAACGTGAGCGACTTCGACCCCGCGACCGACGCCGTGCCACTGGACCAAATGCTGGAGATTGACCGCTACGCCCTGAGCCGTGCGGCCCAGCTGCAGGCGGACATCCTGGCGCACTTCGAGGTGTACGAATTTCACCCGGTGGTGGCCAAGCTGCAGATTTACTGCTCGGAAGACCTGGGTTCTTTCTACCTGGACATCCTCAAGGACCGCCTCTACACGACCGCGCCCAACTCACCCGCACGGCGCAGTGCCCAGACGGCGCTGTGGCAGATCACCCAGGCCATGCTGCGCCTGATGGCGCCGTTCCTGAGCTTCACGGCCGAGGAAGCCTGGTCGGTGCTGGGCACTGAGGGAAAAACGCCTGCAGACACGCGTGAATCCATCTTCCTGGACAGCTTCGTGACCATGGATGCCCCCGATGCGGCCTTGCTGGCCAAGTGGGCACGCATTCGCGACATCCGTGATGCGGTGAACAAGGAGATTGAAGTTCTGCGCGCCGACGGCAAGGTGGGCTCGTCCCTGCAAGCCAGCGTAGCCCTCACGGTGGCGGCTGAAGACCATGCCTTGCTGACCAGCCTGGGGGATGACCTGAAGTTTGCCTTCATCACATCTGCTATTAATTTGATAGCTGGTTCCGCACTGTCCATCAGCGCCAGCGCCTCAAATGGCACTAAATGCGAACGCTGCTGGCATTATTGCGACGACATTGGTGTGGATGCCGCCCACCCCACCCTGTGTGGCCGTTGCGTCAGCAACCTGTTTGGTGCAGGCGAAACACGGAGCTTTGTCTGATGGCCCGCAAGTCGACCTTCAAGTCCAACTCCGCAGGCGTGCTGAAATGGCTGGGGCTGGCCTTGATCTTTCTGATCGCCGACCAGTTCACCAAGGTGCTGATCGTGGGTTACTACAAGCTCGGTGACAGCACCCCGGTGACCAGTTTCTTTAACGTGGTTCGCGTGCACAACACGGGCGCCGCGTTTTCATTTCTGCATGATGCGGGCGGTTGGCAGCGGTGGTTTTTCACAGTCGTCGGCATCGTCGCGGCGGCTGTGATTTTGTGGCTGCTGAAATCACATGCAGGGCAAAAACTGTTTGCCTTTGCGTTAGCCTGCATTCTGGGTGGCGCCATTGGCAATGTGATTGACCGCGTGCTGTACGGCTATGTGGTGGATTTCCTGGACTTCCACTGGCACGGCTGGCACTTCCCGGCCTTCAACATCGCCGACAGCGCCATCACGGTGGGCGCGGCCTGCCTGATTCTGGACGAACTGCTGCGCGTGCGGCGCACGCACTAAGCTCGGTACCCCAAAAGGAAGACATTGACCCACCTGCTGAACCTTCTGGCGGCCATTGCCCTGCTCGTTTGGGGCACACAGCTGGTGCGTACCGGTATTCTTCGGGTATTTGGTGCCAACCTGCGCAACATCCTGGCCAAGAGTGTCCGCAATCGCCTGACGGCAGCCCTGTCGGGCATGGGGGTCACGGCGCTGGTGCAGTCCAGCACCGCCACGGCGCTGATCGTCGCCTCATTTGTCGGCCAGGGGCTGATGTCGCTGCCGTCGGCGCTGGCGGTCATGCTGGGAGCCGACATCGGAACCAGCGTCATGGCAGTCGTTTTCTCGCTCGATCTGTCCTGGCTGTCACCTCTGTTCATTTTTGTCGGCGTGGTGCTGTTCATTTCACGGCAATCCACCACGGTGGGTCGGATTGGTCGCGTTCTGATAGGCCTGGGCCTGATGCTGCTGGCCCTGCGCCTGGTCACCCAGTCGGCCAACGTACTGACCCAGGCGCCCGCCGTCAAGGCCTTGTTGGGCTCACTCAGCAGCGACCTGCTGCTGGAAATCTTGGTGGGCGCCCTGCTGGCCGTGCTGTCGTATTCCAGTCTGGCCATTGTGCTGCTCACGGCCACACTCGCTACCACCCACGTGGTACCGATTGACGTGGCCCTGGGCCTGGTGCTGGGCGCCAACCTGGGCAGCGGCATGCTGGCGGTGCTGACCACGCTCAACGCGAACATCGAGACCCGTCAGGTGCCCCTGGGCAACCTGATTTTTAAAATCATTGGCATCGCCGTGGCAGCGCCCTTCGTCGCTTTGTGGCTGGGCACCGTGCGCCATTGGGTCACGGAGCCAGCCACCCTGGTGGTGCTGTTCCACCTGACGTTCAATGTGTTGGTGGGTGGCATCTTTATCGGCCTGACCCAAGTCGTGGCACGCTGGGTGGCCCGCTGGTTGCCCAAGCCCGAAAAAAGTACCGTCGCAGGCAGGCAGCGACACCTGGACGTCACCGCACTGGCCACACCGTCGGTGGCCATCTCCTGCGCGGTGCGCGAGGCCATGCACCAGGCGGACGTGGTGGAAACCATGCTGATCGGCGTGCTGGGCGTCATCAAGAACAACGACCGCAAGCTCGCCCAGGACCTGCAAAAAATGGACGACACGGTGGACGAGCTGTACTCGGACATCAAGTACTACCTGACCAAGATTTCACGCGAAGCCCTGAGTGAAAAAGAGGGTCGGCGCTGGACTGACATCATCAGCTTCACCATCAACATGGAGCAAATCGGCGACATCGTCGAGCGGGTGCTGCTGGATGTCGAAGAGAAAAAGATCAACACCGGACGCGAGTTTTCCGAAGCGGGCCTGATCGAAATCACCGGCCTGCACACCCGCCTGATCGACAACCTGCGCCTGGGCATGAGTGTGTTCCTGAACGGCAACGTGCGCGATGCACAACGATTGCTGGAAGAAAAAACCCTGTTCAGTGACCTGGAACGCGAATACGCGGCCACCCACCTGGCCCGCCTCGCTGTCAACACGCTGCAGAGCATCGAGACCAGCTCGCTGCACCTGGACCTGATCAGCGATCTCAAGCGCATCAACTCCCTGATCTGCTCGGTGGCCTACCCCATTCTGGACTCTGCCGGTGCGCTGGCACCCAACCGGCTGCGCCATTCCGTGCTGGACTCCCAGCAACTGGTCGCCGCCAGCACCGGCCGGTCACCCGACACAGCGCCCCCCCGGCCATAGGGTCACGAGACGCTGACCGGGACGCGGCGGACGTTCACAAGGTCAGAATCGAGCAGCCCGTGGTCTTGCGGGCTTCCAGGTCACGGTGCGCTTGCTGCACCTCGGCCAGCGGGTAGCGCTGGTCGATGCGAATTTTTACCTTGCCACTGGTCACGGCCTCAAACAGGTCATCGGCCATGGCCTGCGTGCTTTCGCGCGTGGCAATGTGGGTAAACAGGGTCTGGCGTGTCAGGTACAAAGAGCCTTTGGGCCCCAGCAGACCGGGCGCGAAGGGCGCCACCGGGCCTGACGCGTTACCAAAACTGGTCATCAGGCCGAAAGGCGCAAGGCAGTCCAGCGACTTGTCCCAGGTGTCTTTGCCCACCGAGTCGTACACCACCTTCACGCCCTTGCCTCCCGTGATCTCTTTCACGCGAACCAAAAAGTCGTCGGTCGAATAATTGATCACAAAGGCCGCACCGTGCTCTTTGGCCAGTGCACATTTGGCGTCCGACCCGGCCGTGCCAATCAGCTGCAACCCCATCGCACGGGCCCACTGGCAGGCAATCAGGCCCACGCCACCCGCCGCCGCATGGAACAGCACAAAATCGCCAGCTTGCAAACCACCCTGCGGCTGGGTGCGCTTCAACAGGTATTGCGCGGTCAGGCCTTTGAGCATCATGGCCGCGCCGGTCTCGAATGAAATGGCATCGGGCAGCTTGCACACGCACTTGGCGGGCATGACCCGCAACTCGCAGTAGCTGCCCGGCGGTTGGCTGGCGTAGGCCGCGCGGTCGCCCACCTGGAGGTGGGTGACGCCCTCTCCGACCGCCTCCACCACACCGGCTGCCTCCATGCCCAATTGCAGCGGCATGGGCAGGGCGTACAGCCCGCTGCGCTGGTACACGTCGATGAAGTTCAGGCCCACCGCATGGTGACGAATGCGAATTTCACCCGGACCGGGGTCCCCCACCATGACATTGACCAGCCTGAGTTGCTCGGGGCCGCCGTTTTGATCGATTTGAATGGCTCGCGAAGGGAATGAGGACATACCGGATCTCCTGTTTTTTTGAAAGGTCTACGATGGTGCCATGGAAGCCCCAAGGACTAGCTGCACAGGGTTTCTGGACATCAACCGCGAGGATGGAAATCGGGAATACCCTGCTCACGTGCGATTCAAAAACCTTAACTTTCTGAAGAATCAGTCGATATCCGTGGGATGACTATGGTGGATAAATCCGTACCTCAGGCAAAAACGCCGCAACGCCTGTTGCGTCGCCTCGCGACAGCAGCTGGCGTTGCGCTGCTTTTTTGCGCCGGTTTGTCACTGGCTCAGACACCAGCCCAAACCGCTCCCTTGCAAAAATTGCGCATTGTGGGCGGGCTGGCCGGCCTCAATCAGTACACGCGCAACGAAGAACCTTTTTGGACCAAAGAACTGTCGCGCCTCAGCGGTGGCAAATTCGAGGCCGACATCGTCCCCTTTGACCGCGCGGGCGTTCCGGGCAGCGACATGGTGCGGCTGATGCAACTTGGCGTCGTGTCGTTCGGCACCGCGCTACTCAGTTCGATGTCGAACCAATACCCCGAATACATTGCACCGGATCTTGCCGGACTCAACCCCAATATAGCCAGCCTCAAAAAATCTGTCGCTGCGTTCCGGCCCTATCTGGAAAAATCGCTTCGCGAACGCCAGGGTATAGAGACCCTGGCCATTTACATCTACCCTGCACAGGTGGTGTTTTGCAAACAAGCCCTCGCCGGTCTGGCAGATCTGGCCGGGCGGCGTATCCGTGTTTCCTCATCCACCCAATCGGATTTTGTGTCCGCTTTGGGCGGCGTGCCGGTCCTGACCGGCTTTGCCCAGATCATGCCCAGCCTGGCCTCAGGCAACACCGAGTGCGCCATCACCGGCACCATGACGGGCAATACACTCGGCCTGCATGAGGCGACGAAATACATTCACACGCTGCCTGTGAACTGGGGAATCGCCGTCTTTGGCGCTAACCAGGCAGCGTGGAATGCCCTCCATCCGGATTTGCGGGCTTTGCTCAGCCGGGAGTTGCCTAAACTTGAAGCGATGATTTGGAGTGAAAGTGAACGCGAAACGGCCGAGGGTCTGGCCTGCAACAAAGGGGCCCCTTCCTGCAGCACGGGCCGCAAAGGGCAGATGATTGAAGTGCCGCTGTCCCCGCAGGACGAACGTCGGCGCCAGGAAATTTTCTCGACCACGGTTCTGCCGCATTGGCTGCAACGCTGCAACGGACGATGTGAAGACATCTGGAACCAGACGATTGGCCCCGTGAGCGGCATCAAGGCACAACTCACGAAATGACAAGTCCCAATCCCGTCAAGGCAAGAACCTGGGTACTGGGGCTGCTGGGCATGTTCCTGCTCGTGCTGGGGCTGTTCGCCTCAAGCCTGGTCTGGAACCTGCGTCAGGGTGCGCTGGCGGACAGTGAAGCGCAGGCCACACGTTTTGTGAGCGGCGCTGAAACCGCGATCAACCGGACCTTTTTGGGCGTCGATGTGTTGCTGGCCAGCATGGATGACTTGCTGCAACTGTCCGCGCTGGTGTCAGACTGGATCGAGCCCACATCGTCCAACCGGCTCATGCGGGGCGCCGTCAACCAGAACATGATGGTGCGCTATGTCGCCCTGGTCGACACACAGGGGCATGTGATCACCTCCTCAGACCCCAGCGGGGCGCAACTGAGCATGAGCCTGCCGGCCGGCTTTGTCGACCAGGCCATGGGCCAACCTGTGTCGACGCTGATTGTCAGCGCACCGGTGGTGAGCTTTGCCACCTCGGAGCATGTGCTCTACCTGGCACGCTGGCTCAAAATCGCCGATAGCACCAAGATACTGGCGGTGGCCGAAGTCCCCGTGACGCTGTTGACGACCATCATGGTTCAAGGGGTCGACATCAGCGGGCTCGAAGTGACACTGGAACGCAATGACGGGCAGTTGCTCGCCAGCGTTCCCGCCCACGAGCAACTGGCGGCGTCAACTCGGCTGCCTGCCTTGGTCCAGCAGATTGATTCCTTTCAGGCGCTACGGATGCCGGCGCGGCTCAGTGGTCAGGATGCCATTTTGGTGGCAAGGCCTATTCTCTACCGTGACCTGTTGCTCACCGCAGGCATTCCCGTGGGCGCTGCGCTGGCTGACTGGCGCGTACAGCGCAATTTCATTCTGGGTGTTTCCCTCGTTTTCGCCTTGATGATTCTGACAGCCGGTGCGTTTACCTCGCAGTACCTGACCCGCCTGCGGCAGGCCCGATCGACCATCACGCAATCCAAGGCAGCGCTGGACCAGGCGCTGGAATCGATGGTGAGTGGCTTTGTGCTGCTGGACCCGGAAGACAGGGTCATCAGCTGGAATCGCAGGTTTCATGAGATTTACCCCTGGATGGAGGGCGTCATCGCGCCGCTGATGCCGTTTCAGGGGCTGCTTGATATCGCCGCAAAAAATCTGATGCCCCGGGGTGACGAGACTGATCGGCAGGGCTGGATACAGCGCCGCCTCGCCCTGCAGGTCACCGCGCAAGGCACGCACGAGCAACGCTTGCCCGACGGCAAGATCATCCACATCACCGAACGGCGTACCCCTCAGGGTGGCACCGTCATCGTCTACCAGGACATGACCGAACTGCGTACTGCAGCCGCCGAAATTGAGCAACTGGCTTTTTTTGACCCCTTGACCGGGTTGCCCAACCGCCGGTTATTGATGGACCGACTGCAACATGCGCTGAGCAGCAGCACCCGGACAGGACACCATGGTGCGTTGCTGTTTCTGGATCTGGACCACTTCAAGAACCTCAATGACACCCTGGGCCATGAAGTGGGCGACCTGCTGCTGCAGCAAGTCGCCGAGCGGCTCAAGGCCTGTGTGCGTAAGGAAGACACCGTTTCCCGCCTGGGCGGCGACGAATTTGTGTTGATGCTTGAAGACCTCTCACCGCACATGCAGGAAGCAGCCACGCTGGCCAAACGCATTGGTGAAAAAATTCTTGAACGGCTCAACCAACCGTATCAACTGGCTTCGCAGGACTACCACAGCACCCCCAGTGTGGGGGCCGCGTTGTTTGTGGGGGACGCCATCTCGGCCACCGATCTGCTGCGCCAGGCCGACATCGCCATGTACCAGGTCAAGGCCACCGGACGCAACGCCTTGTGCTTCTTCGACCCTCAAATGCAAGCCGCCATCTCCGCGCGCGCCCGGCTGGAAGACGACTTGCGTGCCGCGCTGGCACTCAATCAGTTCGAACTCTATTACCAGCCCCAGCTGCAGCTGGCAGGACAGGTGGTGGGGGCCGAAGTACTGATCCGCTGGAAACACCCGGTGCGGGGCATGGTGTCGCCCGCCGAGTTCATTCCCGTGGCCGAAGAAAGCGAATTGATCATGCTGATCGGTGAGTGGGTGCTGCGCACAGCCTGCGAGCAACTCGCGGTCTGGCAGGATGACGAACGCTACGGGGACCTGCAGCTGTCCGTCAACGTCAGCGCGCGCCAACTGCGCCAGACTGCGTTTGTGGACCAGGTGGCCAACATCATGCATGAAACGGGCGTCAAACCCCACTTACTCAAACTCGAGCTGACCGAATCCCTGGTGCTGGTCAGCGTGGAAGACACCATCACCAAGATGCGTGAGCTCAAAGCCCTGGGCGTGCAGTTTTCAGTCGATGACTTTGGTACCGGCCACTCGTCACTGGCCTACCTGACGCGTCTGCCGCTGGATCAACTCAAGATTGACCAGTCTTTTGTTCGCAACATCGGTATCCGGCGCACGGACGGCGTGATTGTGCAAACCATCATCGGCATGGCCCGCAACCTCGGGCTGGAGGTGATTGCCGAAGGCGTGGAGACCGTGGCGCAACAGGAATTTCTGGCGCTGCACGGCTGCAATCTGTACCAGGGCTATCTGTTTGGCAAGCCCTCACCTTTGGCGGGATTTGAAGGGCTGCTTGCTACAGTCCTGCCATGCACGCCAAACTGACACCCACTGCAGCCCTCCTGCTCACCCTGCCGCCCTTGATGTGGGCGGGCAACGCCGTGGTAGGCCGGCTCGTGAGCCCCATGGTGTCGCCCATGACACTGAACTTTTTGCGCTGGCTGCTGGCCTTCGCCTTGCTCCTGCCCCTGGCTGGCGCCGTGTTGCGGCCGGCCAGCCCGCTGTGGCGCAGCTGGCGACGCTTTTCGCTGCTGGGGCTGCTCAGTGTGGGGGCATACAACGCCTTGCTCTACCTGGCCCTGAACACCTCGACTCCGATCAATGTCACCCTGGTGGGATCCAGCACGCCCATCTGGATGCTGGTGAGCGGGCGCCTGTTTTTTGGTGTACGCATCTCGGTGCGTCAGTGGCTGGGTGCGGCCCTGTCGGTGGCCGGCGTGATGCTCGTGTTGTGTCGTGGCCAGCTTGAGTTGTTGTTGCAGGTGCATCTGGTGCCGGGGGACGTGTATGTGTTGATCGCATCGGCCTCCTGGGCCTATTACAGCTGGATGCTGGCACACCCCACCACGGAGCCACCGGCTATCCGGACCAATTGGTCCGCCTTTTTGCTCGCCCAGATGGCTTTTGGTCTGGCTTGGTCAGGCTTGTTCGCAGGCAGCGAATGGGCGCTGGGCAAGGCCCACATCAGCTGGAGCTGGCCGCTGGCAGCCGCTCTGGTCTTTATTGCGCTCGGCCCGGCGCTGATCGCGTTCAGGGCCTGGGGCGCTGGCGTGGCGCGCGCGGGGCCGGCTGCGGCAGGGTTCTTTTCCAACCTGACGCCACTGTTTACGGCTGTTCTTTCCAGTGCGTTCCTCGGCGAGACACCGCGGCTGTACCACGTGCTCGCCTTTGCCCTGATTGTGGGTGGCATCGTGGTGTCATCGCGCCGCTGAGAGGGAAGCCCCCACGCTTGTCACTGCGTGTACTGCGCTGCCCCCCGAGGGGGCTGGCCTTGCTTGGGGCGGCCCGGCGCTGCGGCCGGCCTCGCTGAAAACCTCACTGTGCCTGGAATCCGCTGGTCTTGATGATGCGGGCCCACGTCTGGGCATAGGCATGCTCACGGGTGGTCAGTTGCTGGGGGGACATGTAGCCCACGGTCAAGCCCATGCCCATCAAGCGATCGCGCATCTCGGGCAGGGCGACGACCTTGGCCACCGCCTCGGAAAACTTCTCGATCGCGGCCTTGGGTGTGCCGGTTGGGGCAAAAATGCCGTAATAAGGAACATCTTCAAAACTCGCCAAACCCAACTCGGCGAGGGTCGGCACGTCCGGCAGGGCAGCCTGGCGCGTACCGCCCAGCACCGCCACGATGCGGACCTTGCCGGCCTTGTGGTTCTCAATGAAATCCGGCACGGACGCCACGCCGGCATTGATCTGGTTGCCCAGCATGTCCGCCATCATCGGCGCGCTGCCCCGGTAGGGTGCGGCCTGAAGGTCCAACGCATACTTTTGCCCAATGACCTTGACCAAAAACTCGGGGACCGAAGCCGGCGCGGGCACGCCAACCGTGCCCTTGCCTGCGCCCTGGCTGCGCACCCAGGTGACGTACTCATTCATCGACCTGGCAGGCGTACCGCCGGAGACAGCCAGTGCATTGACAAAGGTGGCAAACCCGGCCACCGCTACAAAGTCGCGTGCCGGATCGAACCCCGGGTTTTTCACCACCAGCGGCAGGATGGAAATCGTGTGGTCATGCGACAGAAAAAAGGTGTTGCCGTCCGCTGGCGCGGCCTTCAGGGCCTGGGCCGCAATCTGGCCACCCGCCCCCGCACGGTTCTCGACGATCACCGAGGTCCCCAACTGGTCTTTCAACTTCTCGGCCAGGGTGCGGGCAATCGCGTCCGTTCCCCCGCCTGCCGGAAAACCGACCAGCAAACGAATGGGTGCACTCTCGGCCTGGGCCACCGTGCCCAGCAACAAGGCGCTGAGGGCCAAGGTATGGCGCAGCCCACGGGCCACGCGCTTCACAGCAAATTCGAACATCACCATCCTCCGGTTGAACAAGACGAACAGGTCAGAATGTACCGGGGTACGCCCCCCCATCCGCGAGCACGTTTTGCCCATTGATGTAGCCCGCTTGCACGCTGCACAGAAAAGCACAGATCGCGCCAAACTCTTCCACATGACCAAAGCGCTGAGCCGGGATCGTCTTGCGCCGCGCCTCGGCAATCGCTTCAATGGGTTGACCTGTTTTTTGGGCTGCCCCTTGCATCGTGCCCTTGAGCCGGTCGGTGTCAAACGCCCCGGGCAGCAAGTTGTTCATGGTGACGCCCTGCGCGGCCAACTTGCTGCGCGACACGCCCGCCACAAACCCGGTCAGTCCGCTGCGCGCGCCGTTGGAGAGGCCCAAAATATCAATGGGCGCCTTCACCGCGCTGGACGTGATGTTGATGATGCGGCCAAACCCGCGCGCCGCCATGCCATCGACGGTTGCCTTGATGAGTTCGATCGGCGTGAGCATGTTGGCGTCCACGGCCTTCATCCAGGCATCACGGTCCCAATCGCGAAAGTCGCCGGTGGGTGGGCCTCCGGCATTGGTCACCACGATGTCAAACTCGCGGCGCACCGCAAAAACCGCCTCACGGCCCTCAACCGTGGTGATGTCTGCAGCAACAAATTGGACTGTAGCGCCCGCAGGACGTGCGGAGTCAGCTATTAATTTAGTAGCAGCCGCCTGCAGCGCCTCAGCGCCTCGGGCGACGATCAGAACATTCACGCCTTCTTGCACCAGCGCCTGGGCGCACCCAAACCCCAGCCCCTTGCTGGCGCCGCAGACCAGCGCCCATTTTCCTGCAATGCCCAAATCCATGTGAATATCTCCTTTGGTTTCAATGACCCGGGGCGGAACGCCCACTGCGGGTGAATACAAATATGCCGGCGATGACCAGCACCGTGCCCGCCGCCACCCAGGCCGTGAAGGGTTCCCCCAGAATCACCACGCCCATCAGGATGGTGGACATGGGGCCCACCATGCCGGTCTGGGCCGTCAGGCCCGCACCAATGCGCTCAATCGCCATCATCACGACCAGCACCGGCACAGCGGTGCAGGCAATGGCGTTCAGTACCGAGAGCCAAATGACCTCCGGCGCCACGGCGGCGGCGCTCAAGGGGCGCAGCAGCACAAACTGGGCAATGCACAACAGGCAGGCCACCGTGGTGGCCAGGCCCACCAGTCGCAAAGACCCGAGCCGGCGCACCATCTCGCCGCTGAAGGTCAGGTACAGCGCGTAACTGATCGCGCTGAGAAACACCAGCAGCGCACCCAGCGCCACATCGGCACCGGCCAGCGTGATTTCATGACCAAACACCAGCAACACCCCGCCATAGCTGATGGCCATGCCCAGTACTTGTTGGCGCTGGATTTTGCGTTGGTAAAGCACCAAGCCCAGCAGCAGCACCAGCGTGGGATTGAGGTACAAAATCAGCCGCTCCAGTGAGGCGCTGATGTAGGCCAACCCGGCGAAGTCCAGAAAGCTGGCCAGGTAATACCCGGTCACGCCCAAACCCAGAATGCCCAGCCAGTCCTTGCGCGTGAGCGGTGGCTTACCGCGACTGGCCCACCAGGCCATGACCGCAAAAATCGGCAGCGCAAACAGCATGCGGTACATGATGAGCGTGACCGCGTCCACCCCGTGCCGGTACGCCAGCTTGACGATGATGGCCTTGCCGCTGAAGGCAATGGAGCCCAACACAGCCAAGATCAATCCATTTGCTATATTTTTAGTAGCTACTTGCGCTTGATGCATATGGGCTAGAGGCACTTTTTATATAAATAATGGAGGCAGGACACGGTCAAAACCCGACCGCCTGCCCATCACGGCGGGCATCGCTGGCGGCCACGTAGCCCTGCACGGCGGGGTCACCGGCGCGCCAGATGAACTGGCCCGCGCCAAAGTCCTGATACGAGTCCTGAATCACGCCCACCTGGTGGCCGCGCCCGGACAGGCCCTGCACGGTGGCCGCATTCATCGACGCCTCGACATTGATCTCCAGCCCGTTATTGAAACGCCAGCGTGGCGCATCGCAGGCGGCTTGCGGGCTTTGGCCATGGTCCAGCATGCGCACCAGCGTCTGCACATGGCCTTGGGGCTGCATGTTGGCGCCCATCACGCCAAAGCTCATCACCGGCTGGCCGTCTTTCGTGAGGAAGGCCGGAATGATGGTGTGAAACGGCCGCTTGCCCGGCGCCACCACGTTCGGGCTGGCCGGGTTCAGGCTGAAGCCATGGCCCCGATTTTGCAGGCTGATGCCAAAGCCGGGCTCCACACAGCCCGAGCCAAAGCCCATGTAGTTGCTCTGGATAAAGCTCACCATCATGCCGCTCTCGTCCGCCGCGGTCAGGTAAATCGTGCCGCCGGTGCGGTGCGGGTCCTGCGGGCTGCCCGCCTTGAAATCTTGCGCCCGGGTCATGTCGATCAGCTTCGCCCTAGAGGCGAGGTAGGCCGGGTCCAACAGCTGCGCCACGGTGACTTCCATGCTCGATGGGTCTGCCACAAAACGGTACACATCGGCAAATGCGAGCTTCATGGCTTCAATTTGCAGGTGCTGTGAATCCACGCCGTCCACGGCCAGGCCCTTCACATCAAACTGGTCCAGAATGCCCAGCGCGATCAGGGCTGCAATGCCTTGCCCGCTGGGCGGAATTTCGTGCAGCGTGTAACCGCGGTAGTTTTGGGCAATGGGGGTGACCCACTCGGGGCGGTGTGCGGCCAGGTCCTGCAGGGTCAGGCTGCCCCCCTGTTGCGTCGAGAAACCGGCCAGCGCCTGGGCGATCTCGCCCGTGTAAAACGCGTCACCTTGGGTCGCCGCGATGGCCCGCAGACCACGCGCTGCGGCTGGAAACTGAAAAAACTCTCCCACCCGCGGCGCACGTCCATGCGGCAAAAAGGCGGTGGCAAAACCCGGCAGGCCCTGGAGCTCTTCGATGGGCGCGGCCCATTTTTGCTGCACCACAGGCGGCACCAGATAACCGCGCTCGGCCAATTCAATGGCCGGAGCCATCAGTTGTGCAAACGGCAATTTGCCAAAACGCTCACTCAAGGCCACCCAGCCACTCACGGCACCGGGCACGGTGACCGAATCAATGCCCCGCTTGGGCGGCGTCTGGACAGCGTCACCATATTTTTTTTGAAAATACGCCGGCGTCCAGGCCTGCGGCGCGCGCCCCGAAGCATTCAAACCCTGCAGTGCCTGGCCGTCCCACACCAGGCAAAACGCATCACTGCCCAAGCCGTTGCTCACCGGCTCCAGTACCGTCATGGCCGCCGCCGCAGCCACCGCAGCATCCACCGCATTCCCACCTTGGTGCAGCATGCGCAGGCCCGCCTGCGCGCCCAGGGGGTGCGAGGTGGACACCACATTGCGGGCAAACAGCGGCAGGCGCGTCGAGGTATAGGGGTTGCTGAAGTTGAAATCCATCTCAGCCTTTGAACAGCCGGTGGTGCAACCGCCGCAAAGACCACCAGACCCCAAACGCCACAAACGGAATGGCCGCCGCAGCGGTTCCCTCGGCGCTCACCGGCCACCCCAGCACATGCGCGCCTTTCGCCATATAGCTCACCAAGCCGACGATGTAATAGGTGATGGCCGCGACCGACAGACCCTCCACCGTGGACTGCAGCTTGAGCTGCAGGTCCTGGCGGCTGTTCATGGTGGCCAACAAGGCCTGGCTGCTTTGCTGCTGTTCAATTTCGACACGGGTGCGCAGCAGGTTGCTGATGCGTGACACACGTTGTGACAAGGCATCTTGCCGCCGGGTGACCCACTCGCAGGTGCTGCGCGCCGGGGACAGGCGACGGTCCATGAACTCGGCAATGGTCTGCATGCCAAGCAGCACCGACTCGTTGATCTCGCTGATGCGTTTGTCCACCAGCTCAAAATAGGCCACGCTGGCTGACAGCCGCGAGTGGGTGGCGGCATGCTGGCTTTCGACCTGTCCTGCCAGCTTGGTCAGCCGGTCCAGTAACAAGGGCTCGTCATCGCGCGTGGCGCTGCGAATGGCACTGGCCAGTTCGGCCAACTCACGCTCGGCGCTTGACAAAACAAACGTTGCATCGCGCGCTGCGGGCAGGCCCAGCAGGGCCGCCATGCGGTAGGTTTCAATCTCCAGCAAACGCTGCACCAAGCGGCCCAGACGGCGCGGCGACAGATCACCCGCCAGCAAGACCATGCGAGAAAAACCGTCGGCATGAATGGCAAAGTCAGTGTAGACCTCGCCTGCGTTGCCCGCCACACTGGACGCCACCAGGGTGTCGTCCATCAGCATCTGCTTGACCACGACCGCTGTATGGGGTTCCTGCATGGACAGAACCCAGACGTGCAAGCTGGAGAGGCATTCACCGGGCAGGCGGGCGAACCATTCCTGCGGCACGGCATCAAGGGCGCGAACGGGCTGCTGGTCGCCCATCCGCTCGGCAGGCAGCGGGCACATGAAGGTCCAGGTAACAAACTCGGTGTGCAGTTCCCAGCGGATATGAAATTGCCCCATGTCCATGCGGAAGTGGCTGGACTGCGCGTCCGGCAAGGGCAGATGGTGCTCCCGCAGCAAGGTCTCCACGTGCGCCCGGCTGGCGGCGCGCTGGGCGGCATCACACACCATGACCACATGCGAGATGGCCAGTGGCGCCACCAGCGCCTGCGGCGGCCGGGCGTGAATTTCATTGTGCAGCGTGGCGCGTTGGGGGTGCTGGTGCAGATGAGGCGTGAGTTGCATGAAAGTTCCTTGAGCTGTCATTGTGCCGTACCGGCACAGACGATTGTTCTTCCCCGACTACCGCAATAACTGTGCCGCAGCACCTTCGTAGCAAGGCTAAAAAAAAGGCACCCGAAGGTGCCTTTTCATTGACCGGACAAGGGTCAGTCTTCGACAAACGCCTCTTCGCGTTTCTTCTTGATCGACGGCAGCAACACAATCACCAGCAACAAGGCCGCAACTGCGAGCAAGCTGGCCGACAGACCACGCGTCACAAACACGCTCCAGTCACCACGCGAGAGCAACAGGGCCCGGCGCAGGTTTTCTTCCATCATGGGCCCCAGGATGAAGCCCAGCAACAAGGGCGCCGGCTCCATGCCCAGCTTGATAAACGTATAGCCAACAATACCAAACAGGCCCACCATCCAGATGTCCCAGGTGTTGTTGTTGGTCGAATACACGCCAATGGCGCAGAACAACACAATGGCAGGAAACAACCAGCGGTAAGGCACGCTCAGCAGCTTGATCCAGATGCCGATCAACGGCAGGTTCAGGATGATCAGCATCGCATTGCCAATCCACATGGAGGCAATCAGGCCCCAGAACAACTCGGGGTTGCTGGTCATCACCTGAGGACCCGGCTGGATGTTGTGGATGGTCATCGCACCCACCATCAAGGCCATCACGGCATTGGGCGGAATGCCCAGGGTCAGCAAGGGAATAAACGACGTTTGCGACGCAGCGTTATTGGCTGCTTCAGGCGCTGCCACGCCACGTATATTGCCCTTGCCAAATGGCACTTCGCCAGGTTGAAGCTTGGTTTTCTTCTCGATGGTGTAGGCCGCAAAGGCCGCCATCACGGCACCGCCGCCAGGCAAGATCCCCAGGACCGAGCCGAGTGCCGTACCGCGCAACACTGCGGGCACCATGCGCTTGAAATCCTGCTTGTTGGGCAACAAACCCTTCACATTGGCCGTGAACACCTCACGCTCGCTCTCATGCTTGCCCAGGTTGCTGATGATCTCGCCGTAGCCGAACACGCCCATGGCAATCACGATGAAACCGATGCCATCGGTCAACTCGGGGATGTCAAAACTGAAGCGGGCCACACCCGAATTCACGTCAGTTCCCACCAGCCCCAGCAACAAGCCCAGCAAGATCATGCCGACCGCTTTGAGCAGCGAACCGGAGGCCAGCACCACCGCACCGATCAAGCCCAGAATCATCAGGGAGAAATACTCTGCCGGGCCAAACTTGAAGGCCACCTCGGTCAAGGGCACGGCAAAAGCGGCCAGCACCAGCGTCCCCACGCAGCCTGCAAAGAAAGAGCCCAAACCGGCAGCGGCCAGCGCCGGGCCTGCCCTGCCCTGACGCGCCATCTGGTAGCCATCAATCACCGTCACTACCGACGAAGACTCACCGGGCAGGTTGACCAGAATGGCGGTGGTGGAGCCGCCGTATTGGGCGCCATAGTAAATACCGGCCAACATGATGAGCGCCGACACCGGTGGCAATGCATAGGTGGCAGGCAACAGCATGGCAATGGTGGCCAGAGGGCCAATGCCGGGCAGAACGCCAATCAGCGTGCCCAGCAGGCAGCCGACGAACGCATACATGAGGTTGATCGGCGTGAAGGCCACGCCAAAACCAAGCGCCAGGTTAGTAAATAGATCCATGGTTCAGTTCCTTAACCTGTGATGAAGGTGGGCCACACCGGAAATTGCAGCTTGAGCAGCACGATGAAGGCCAGGTAGCTCATGATGGCCAGCACGGTGGCCAAAATGACGACGGCCTTGAGTTTGAACTCTTCACCGGCCAAACTGGCGATGAAAGTCAGGGCATAGATACCGACGATCAGGCCCATGGCGGGGATCTTGAAGGCGGGAAGTCCGCCCAAGGCCAGACCGAACACCAGGTTGGCAGCGATGATGAAGAACAGGGGCTTCAAGGCCCACGCTCCAATTTTTTCACCGTCTTCGGTTTCCACAACCATGGCCTTGAAGGTGATCACAGACCCCAACACGGCCATCAACACACCCAGCACCAGTGGAAAGTAACCCGGACCCATGCGGGCACCGGTGCCAACGCTGTAGGTGGTGGCACCCCAGGCAAAGGCAATGCCGACGCCCATGAACAGCAGGCCGGAGAAAAAGTCTTTTTGACTCTTGATATTCATTTTTTGGCTCCTCGAATAATACGAACAGCCAATTCTGCACGGTAAAGCCACCCCACAGGCATGTGGATTTCACCTATGAAGCATTCCCCGGGCTCAGGTCAGCGGCGGTGTGGAGGCCAGCACTTCTTCAACCACCGTCAGCCCTTCAGCCACCCGCAGGGCCCCGGCGAGCCGCAAGGGGCGCATGCCATCCATCACGGCCTGGCGTTTGAGCGCATCGGTGTTGGGCTCGCGGTTGATCTTTTCCTTAAAGGCTTCCGTGACCACCAGCAACTCATACAAACCCATGCGACCCATGAAACCGGTCATGCGACAGTCCACACACCCCACAGGCTTGAAGGGTTTGTAACCACCATTGATCTGCCATGGCTTGACGATCTCGGCCAGCACCTCCCGCGTGGCATCAGGATCAGGCACTTTGCAAAGCTTGCACAAGGTGCGTACCAGTCGCTGTGCGAGCACGCCGAGCAAGGTGGCGTTGATGAGGTAGGACGGCACACCGAGTTCCATCAGCCTCGTGACCGCCGAGGGCGCATCATTGGTGTGCAGGGTGGAGAACACCAAATGGCCCGTGAGCGCCGCCTGCACCGCCATTTCGGCCGTTTGCTGGTCGCGGATCTCGCCGACCATGATGATGTCAGGATCCTGGCGCATGAGGGCCCGCAACCCTTCAGGAAAACCAAAGTCAAGCTGGGTCTGCACCTGCGTCTGGTTGAAGGACGGCTCGATCATCTCGATCGGGTCTTCCACCGTGCTCACGTTCACCTCTTCGGTGGCCACGCGTTTGAGCGTGGAATACAGCGTGGTGGTCTTGCCGGAACCGGTGGGGCCGGTCACCAGAATGATGCCGTAGGGGCGCTTGACCAAGGCCTCCCAGCGCTGCGCGTCGTGCGCAGCAAAACCCAGCGCGTCCAGATCCTTCACTGCGTTGTCGGGATCAAAAATCCGCATCACCATCTTCTCGCCAAAGGCGGTGGGCAAAGTGGAGATACGCATCTCGATCTCGTCACCGCGCGGGTTGCGGGTCTTGATGCGGCCGTCCTGCGGGCGGCGCTTTTCCACCACGTCCATGCGGCCCAGCAACTTGATGCGCGCCGTCATGGCGTTGAGCACGCCCATGGGCATCTGGTACACCGGGTGCAGCACGCCGTCAATGCGAAAACGGATCACGCCCTGCTCGCGCCGCGGCTCCAGGTGAATGTCGCTGGCGCGCTGGTCAAACGCGTACTGCCACAGCCAGTCCACCACCTGCACAACACCCTGGTCGTTGGCGTCGAGCTGCTTGTTGGTCTTGCCCAACTCCACCAGTTGCTCAAAGCTGGCGCCACCGCTGTTGCCACCGGCCTTGTTGGCCGCCCGCACCGATTTGGCCAGCGCAAAAAACTCGGCCGTGAACCGATGAATTTCCTGCGGACTCGCCACCACCCGGCGCACCCGGCGGCGCGACTGGCGCTCCACCTCAGCCACCCAGTCAATGATGAAAGGCTCGGTGGTCGCCACCACCACTTCAGTAGGCGTTACCTGCACCGGCAATATCTTGTGGCGCTCGGCATAAGCCGCGCTCATGGTGTCTGCCACCTTGCCCACATCGACCTTGAGCGGGTCAATGCGCAAATAGTCCAGCCCGGCGCGCTTGGCCACCCACTGGGTCAGCAACTCGATGTCCAGGGGTTTGTCATCACTGGCACGGCGCACCGACACACTGGCCAGCCGCACCAGCGGGTGCTGCACGCTCTCGGCCTGGGCACAACGCGCGGTGATGCGCTGTGCCTCCTCCACGCTGATCACGCCGTCGCTGTGCAGCCACTGCACCAGCACGCGCCAGTCCAGCGGGCCGGCAAACGCCACTTTGGCAGGCGCCTTGGGGTGGGCAGCGCCGGTCATGACACCATGGGTTTGAAGACGCGCACCCACTTGGTGGCAGGCAGGCCCCATTGGGCCTGGATGACTTCGGCACGCGGCATCAGCAGCTCCCGCTTGGGGCGGCTCGGGGTGCATTGGGCCAGCACCACGGTATTGCCTTCACGTGTGGGTTTGAAGGCCCATACCGCGTCAGCGCCGAAAGCGGCCGATATCTTTTCAACGCTGCGCGCGAAACTGGAGGCCCGGCCAAACAGGTTCACCGTCATGCAGCCCTCGGGCGTGAGCAGGCGTTTGCAGTGGTTGTAAAAGGGCAAGCTGTCGAGCACAGGCGCAGCGGCCTCGTGGTCATACAGGTCCACCTGCAGGGCATCCACCGTGCCCCACCACTTGGGGTTTTGGATTTCAAGCGCGGCATCAGCCAACACCACCTGCATGCGGGTGTTGTCGGCCGGCAGTTTGAACCAGCCGCGGCAAGCGGTCAACACCTGCGGATTGAGTTCAATGGCCACGGTTTTCATGCGCAGTTCTTTGTGACAAAACTTGGTCAGCGAGCCCGCACCCAGCCCGAGCTGCATGGCCTGGCGCTTGCTCACCGAGTCCGGCTCTACAAACAGCAACCAGGCCATCATGCGCTGAATGTATTCGTGGAACAACTCGGTCGGAGCATCCATCAGCATGGAGCCCTGAATCCATTCGGTGCCCAGGTGCAGGTGGCGAAGCGAGCCTTCGTCGGAGAAGTTGACTTCAGGGAGGGTGTTGGTGCGTTTTTTCAAGATGAGGGCATTATCCTCAAAGCCCGGCCGCGGCCATCACCTCGCGCCAGGCGGCCAGCTTGCGCTCGAAGCTCCAGCTGGCGTTGGCCGGGCTGGTGGAGGGCAATTTGTAGACAGGCAAGCCCAGCGCCGCCGTGTACCGGGCATGTTTGAAGCTCTCGCCGCCGTTGTGGGCGATGGCGGCGAGTTGCCGGCAGCGCCGCGCCAGGCCCGCAAAGTCGTTGACATCAGCATTGCGAATGGCGGCATCCAGGCTGCCTTGGCGCTCGCAGGAGGCGTAGACGTCCCACACACCCAGCCCCCGCTCCAGCAGCCAATTGCTACGTTTTTCATAGCTACTTGCCCACATGTCTATTGGGCTAGAGGGCCAAATGGCTTGAAGAATCCGCCAAAACTGGTTTTGTGGATGGGCGTAGTACTGCTGGTGCGCCAGCGAGGCAGCGCCGGGGAAGCTACCCAACACCAGCAGCCGGGTATCGGCACAGACGATGGGGGCGAGGCCAGTGAGGCGGGGTGCTTGATTCGGGTGGTTGGGTATGTCTTTCAGCATCTGGGGGACCGGTTGACCCAGCATTTTGTTTTCAAAAAATCGGACTGCACGGGTCGCTATCATCACCCGTCATGAGCCTGCTTACGTCCTTTCGTTACCTTGTCGCCCTCCATCAACACCAGCACTTCGGACGCGCCGCAGCAGCATGCCACATCACGCAACCCGCGTTGTCCAATGCCATTCGTGCCATGGAGGAGGAATTCGGCACCGCCATTGTCAAGCGGGGGCGATCTTTTGAAAGCTTCACCCCGGAGGGAGAACGCATATTCATCACCGCCCAGCGGGTCATCCATGAACAGGAGTTGCTGCAGCAAGATCTGAAAAGCACGGCAGACCGGCCTGTAGGCTGCCTTACGCTGGGTGCAGTTCCTTCGGTGATGCCGATTGCCGCGCGGTTTGCCGGCATGCTGCAAGGGCGGCACCCGGGCCTGTCCCTGGTTCTGCGGTCGATGAGTTCACCCGACATTGAGGCCGGTCTGGAAAATCTCTCATTGGATATGGCACTGGGGTATACCGAGCGACTCAAATCCAGGGGCACCAAAATTGCAACCCTTGATCAATACACCGAACGGTATTACCTGTTGCGCCGCGCCGCCAAGCCCGCCAAAACTGGCCTGCACATGGTGGGCAAACCGATGACATGGAGAGCCGCGTCGCAATTGCCCATGTGCCTGCTGACGACGGAAATGCACAACCGCACCATCATTGACCTTGCGTTTCAAAAGTCCAGCGTCAAGATCAAGCCAGTTATTGAAACCAACTCCATTCTGGCACTTGGTTTGACCGTGCTGGTAGGCGAAGTCAGCAGCATATTGCCGAGCGCGCTCGTGGGGGTCCTGCGTGGTTATGCCGAACTGGAAACCGTGCCGCTGAACGCCCCTGAGGTACTCACACCCATTGGGTTCCTGTTTGCTCAGTCTGACCGACCTTCCCGTGCGTTGCGCGCCGCCATCGACCTGGCGCAATCCGCCAAGTGGCTTCAACACATCGCCGCTCATACTGGCGCGCTCGAAACAACGACGCCCTCCGACCGCGCCTTGATCACGGCTGCACAAAGCCAAAGCGTCTGAATTTCTGTCTCTTTCTCATTGTTTAAATCGTCATTAAAGCACGCAGTCGCGGCAAGGCGGCCATCGCGTTGCAGGTCGTGGCCGCGGCCAACTCGTCCGCGGTGATGCCGCGCAAGGCGGCCAGTTCTGCACCAATGCGTGGCAACTCGCCGGGCTCGTTGCGGCCCTGCGCTGCGCCGCCCGCGCGCTGCTCGGCCGTTTTGTACAACCAGTGCGGCGGCATGTCGGGCGCATCGGTTTCCATCACCAAAGCGTCCAGGGGCAAGGTAGTCGCCAGGCGGCGTAACTGCTGGGCCCGCTCATAGGTCAGTGCACCGCCAAACCCGAGTTTGAAACCCAGCGCGATGAATGCCTGGGCTTGTTGGTCGCTGCCATTGAAGGCATGGGCAATGCCCTGCCACGCCGTGTGGCGTCCACCTACATCCCGCAGGCCCTTGAGCAGCCGGTCGGCGGAGCGGCGCACGTGCAGGATCACTGGCAAATCGTGTTTGCGTGCCAGCTTGAGTTGCGCCACATAAAAGTATTCCTGCCGCTCGCGCAGCGGGCTCTCACACAAGGCAGGCACAAAAAAATCCAGCCCGATCTCGCCCACGGCCACCAGATGCGGGTCGTCCCGGTAGCGCAGCAGCATTGCATCCAGGGTTGCCAGATCCGTCTCTTGTGCACGTGCCACGTACAGGGGATGAATGCCCAGCGCATAGCCGTCACAGCCTTGGTGCGCGAGTTGGCGAACGGCATCGAAGTTGCCTACCTCCACGGCTGGCAACACGCACAGCGCTACGTTATTGATAGCTGCCTGCGAACGTACCGCCTGGGCTGCAGCCTCAAACTCTGGCGCATCGAGATGGCAATGGGTGTCGATCCAGAAATTCATAAAACGTGGATACCTTGTTGTCGTCACAGAGTTGACATCAAAACGTCATGTGCCTACGATAGCCTCGGCTGGTTAGAGACGCTCATTGTCCAGGCTTTACGCTGTCACACACCCTCAAGGAAAAAACCGCATGAAAACCCACCGTACTTTGGTTGCCGCAGGCATTCTCGCGTTAGGCGTTGCAGGCTCTGCCCTGGCGCAGGAAAAAACGTTTCGCCTGCTGACCTGGGCTGACTACGCACCGGCCGACATCGTGGCACAGTTTGAGAAGGAAAGCGGCTACAAGGTGGAACTCACTTTGTCCAACAACGAAGAGATGATCTCCAAGTTGCGTGCCACCGGCGGTGCAGGTTTCGATCTGGCGCAGCCCTCGCAGGACCGCATCACCGGACCCCAGCAAGAGTTCGGCATTTACAAACCCATGGACATGAGCAAACTCAAGGCCGAGTTGTTCATCCCCTCCATGCTGGAAGCCACCAAGCGCAACACCACGCTCGGTGGCAAGGTCTATGGCCTGCCCCACATCTGGGGCACGGACGGCCTGGTGGTCAACACCAAACTCACCCAGATGGCCGACTACCCCGACCTGTGCCGCGCTGATGTCAAAGGCAAAACGGCCGTGCGCCTGAAGCGCCCGACCCTGCTGGCGTTTGCCTTCGCCGCGGGCAAGGACCCATTTGCCCTGTATAACGACCCCAAAGCCTACAGCGCGCTGATGGATGACGTGGGCAAGACCATGATCGCCTGCAAGGGCAACCTGAAATTCTTCTGGGACAACAAGGACCAGTTGCTCAATGGCATGCGCACCGGCGAAATCGTCGGCGCCATGATGTGGGACACGGGCGGCTGGAAGCTCAATGGCGAGAAGGCTGAAATCCAGTTCATCGCGCCCAAGTCCGGCGCACTGGGCTGGATTGATACGTTTGCCATCCCCGCCAAAGGCAAGAATGATGCAGCCGCCTACGCCTGGATCAACTTCAACATGCGTCCTGAGATCGCGGCCAAAGTGGCCTCTTCAGCTGGCAACTTCACCGCCTCCAAAGGCGCAGAACAGTTGATGGACGCCAAGCTCAAGTCACAGTTTGCAGTCAGCTTCCCTGAAGCCGCGCTGAAAAACGTGAAGTGGTACCCCGCTGTGCCCGCGGGTGTGGAAGACATCGAAGGCCGCGTGCTCGACCGCATCAAAGCGGCCAACTGAAGCACGCCGCATTGAGCCCAACGACTGCTGCGTCCACCTCACCCTCTGGGGTGGCGCAGCCTGATCTGGAAACCGTGCGCTTGGGCAAGCGCTACGGCGGTTTTATCGCGGTGGACGACCTCTCGTTCACCGTGGCGCGTGGCAGCTTTTTCTCCATCCTGGGCCCCTCTGGCTGCGGCAAGACCACGCTGCTGCGCATGATTGCGGGTTTCCTGAGCCCCGACACGGGTGACATCCGCATTGGCGGCAACCCGATGAACGGCGTGCCGCCCAACAAGCGCCCGGTCAACATGGTGTTCCAGCACCTCGCGCTGTTTCCGATGATGTCGGTCGGCGAGAACGTGGGCTACGGCCTGGCGCGGCGTGGTGTAGCCAAAGATGAGATCAAACGCCGCGTGGGCGAAATGCTCGAACGCGTGAGCCTGCCCGGCGCGCAAAACAAGCGGGTTGACCAATTGTCCGGCGGGCAAAAACAGCGCGTGGCCATTGCGCGCAGCCTGGTGCTGGAACCTACGCTGCTGCTGCTCGATGAGCCCCTGGGAGCGCTGGATTTGAAGTTGCGTGAGCACATGAAAATTGAGCTCAAACAATTGCAAGCGGCCTTTGGCACCACCTTTGTCTACATCACCCACGACCAGTCCGAAGCCCTGGTGCTGTCCGACCACGTGGCCGTGATGAACCACGGGCGCTTCGAGCAGGTGGGCACACCCCAGGACTTGTACTACCAGCCGCAAACACCTTTTGTGGCGGGTTTTGTAGGGGCCAACAACCGTGTACAAGGCAAGGCCACGCAGGTCAACGGTGACATGGTCACACTGGCCAGTGCGCAAGGCATGGTGATGTCCGCGCGCGCCATGGGCACGGTCCGGATGGGTGATGCCGTGGAAGCTTTTGTACGGCCCGAAGTGGCCAGCCTGTCGCGCACCGCCACGGGGTTTTCAGACCCCGGCCTGCCCGCCTACCGCGCCCGGATTGACAGCCTGCTGTTCGACGGCGCCAATTCGGCCGTGCTGCTGCGCGAGGAAAAATCACGCACCGAGTTTCGCATTGCGCTGCCCCAAACAGGGCACCTGTCGGACCTGATGGTGGGCGAGATGGTGAACTTCAGCTTCAACCCGCAGCGGGCGGTGTGCTTCGCGGCAGACCATGCCGGCTGAACCCCGCAACCGCCAGCTGCACGCGCAGCTGATGCTGGCGCTGCTGCTGGCCCCGGCCTTGTTGTGGCTGGTCGGGCTGATCGTGTTGCCGCACGTGGAGCTGGGCATCTTGTCGCTGCGCGCCCGCGTAGCGCCGCGCGTGTACGAGCCCAGTCTGGCGCAGTACCGCACCTTTCTTGAAGAACCCCTGTATTGGCACACCTTTGTGCGCACCGCCGTCATGTCGATTCTGGCCACGGCGCTCACGCTGCTAGTGGCGTTTCCGATCGCGTGGATGATTGCCAAAGTGGCGCGCGGCCGCAGCAAGTCGATGCTGTTCATCCTGTGCCTGATTCCTTTCTGGGTGAGCGAGACCGTGCGCACCCTGGGCTGGATGATTCTGCTGCGTGAGTCGGGCGTGTTGCCACAGCTGATGGTGTGGCTGGGCCTGACCGCCGTGCCGGTGGACTTGCTGTACCACGACGCCACCATCCTGGTCGGGCTGGTCTACACCTCCATGCTGTTCATGGTGGTGCCGCTGATTGGCGCGCTGGAGAGTCTGGACGACTCACTGATTGAAGCCGCCTATGACCTGGGCGGCAACGGCTGGTCGATCCTGCGTCAGATTGTGATTCCACACGCGGCACCCGGCATCGTGGCCGGCTGCATTGTGGTGTTCATGCTGACCCTGGGCAACTACCTCACACCCACGTTGCTGGGCGGCAAAAATTCGCAGTGGTTTACCGAACAGATTTACACCCAGTTCATCACCCGCTTCAACTGGGAACAAGGCGCGGCATTTGGCTTTTTGCTGCTGGGCTTGAGTACCGCCATTGTCTGGGTGGGCTTGCAACTCAGTGGTCAAAAATTGGGGGAAGTGATGCAGCGTTCATGATCCTGTCCCTGCCCCGCCCTGCCTGGTTACGGGCGAGCACCGTGGTGTATGCGGTGGTATTTTTCGCGTTTCTGTTTTTGCCGCTGGCGATCGTGGCAGTGTTTGCCTTCAACGATGCGCCCTACCCGGCGCCGCCCTGGCGCGGCTTCACGCTGGACTGGTTTCTGGGTGACACATCGGGTGCCCGCACGGGACGCCAGGGCCTGTTTGCCGACAAAGCGATGCTCGGCAGCCTGTGGACCAGCGTCGTGGTGGCGTGCTGGGTGACGGTGCTGGCCGTGGGGGTGGGCACGGCAAATGCTTTTTTGATTGAGCGCACACAGTTTCGCGGCAAACAGGCGCTGTCCTTGCTGATGCTCGCACCGCTGGTCATTCCGGGTGTGATTCTGGGTATCTCCATCCTGGCCTTCGCCAGCCGCATTGCGAATCTGGCCGATGACCTGTATGGGCTGGAACTGGAGTTTTTGCGCCCCGGCCTGCCGCTGGTGGTGCTGGGGCAGTTTTCCTACATCGTGTCGATTGCCACGCTGACCATCACGGCGCGGCTCAAGCGTTTTGACGTGACGCTGGAAGACGCCGCCTACAACCTGGGCGCCTCGCGCCTGGCGGTATTCACCACCATCACCCTGCCTTACCTGCAGCCCGGGCTGATCGGCGCGGCAGCCATCTCGTTCCTGATGTCGTTCGAGAACTTCAACACTACCCTGATGCTGGTGGGCTCGGACGCCCCACTCACGGTCATGATGTATGGCCGCATGCGTGAAGGCGCCACGCCGGTGCTCAATGCGGTGAGCCTGTTTTTGATGGCGGCATCTGCCCTGCTGGCGCTCACACTCTTGCGTGGCGCCAAGCCGGAGGCAAACTCCGGCTCCTGATCAGCCTTGCAAGGCCTGCGTGAAGTCCGCCAGCAAATCGGCCACGTCTTCCAGACCGACCGAGAAACGGATCAATCCGTCCGCAATGCCCATGTCCGCGCGGGCTTGCGCACCCGCTTCCCAAAAAATGGTGTGCGCCACAGGAATGATCAGGCTGCGGGTGTCGCCCAGACCCGTGGCCTTGACGGGCAATTGCAGGCGGTTGATGAAGGCAAAACAGTCGTCCGCATTGCGCAACTCAAACGACAACAACCACGAACCGGCACTGAAATGCTGCTTGGCCAAGGCATGCTGCGGATGTGATTCCAGCATGGGGTAATAAACCCGGTTGATCGCCGGATGCGCTTCCAGAAACCGCGCCAACTGCAGCGCCGTGGCGCTGCTTTGAGCCACGCGCAAGGCCAGGGTTTCGGCCCCCACGCTGATCTGGTGCGCATGCTCGGACGAGAGCGAGGCGCCCATGTCGCGCAAGCCTTTTTTCTTGACCTGGACCAAGCCCCACTGGCGGGCATCGCCCTGGCGGTAGGCCTCAAAAATATGGGGATAAGCCTGCCAGTCAAAACAACCGGTATCAGTCACCGAGCCGCCCAAGGCGTTGCCATGACCGGCAATGGTTTTGGTCAATGCGTTGATGACCAGGCTGGCGCCCACGCTCTTCGGGCGAAACAGCATGGGCGAACTGATGGTGTTGTCCACCACGTAGAGCAAACCGCGCGCCTTGCACAGCGCGCCAATGGCGGCCAGGTCGGGGATCTGCGTGCCGGGGTTGGCAATGGTTTCCACAAACACCAGCCGGGTGTTGGGCTGCACGGCGGCGGCCACGGCGTCGCACGAGGTGGCGTCCACCAGGCTCACGGTGATGCCCAATTGCCGCAGCGTGCCCAAAAAGCTGTTGGTGTTGCCAAACACGAAGCGGCTGACGACCACGTGGTCCCCCGCGCGCAGCAGCGTCAGGAATACGGCCGTGATCGCCCCCATGCCGGTGGCAAAACAGATGGTGCCCACACCCTCTTCCATGCGGTTGATCTTGGCCTCCAGCGCCGCCGTGGTCGGCGTGCCCTGGCGGGCGTAGTTAAAGCCGCCTTTGGTGGTGCCCTGAAACACGCCCACCAGGTCTTCCACCCGCTCAAAGCCGTATTGCACCGAGGTGTGGATGGGTTTGTGCAGGCCACCATGCTCGACGCCGAACGCCCGGTCGGAGTGAACGTTGGCAGTGGTAAATCCGAGGTCTTTCATAAATTTTCCGTCGTGTCTTTTAAATTGCGTCTGTCATTATCTTCAGGCTGATTCCGACAGCTTGCCCTGCACCAGGCGCAGCTGCCGCCCGCAGCGGGCTGCCAGCGTTTCATCATGCGTCACCACAATGAACGAGGTGCCCTGGGTGCGGGCCAGGTCCAGCATCAACTCAAACACGCCGTTGGCGGTGCTGCGGTCCAGGTTGCCCGTGGGCTCGTCGGCCAGCACACAGGCCGGTTGGGTGACCAGGGCGCGGGCAATGGCCACGCGCTGGCGCTCGCCGCCCGACAACTCGGCGGGCCGGTGGTGCAGGCGGTCTTGCAGGCCCACACGCGCTAGCATTTTGGTAGCTGCCTGCGCAGACTCCTCGGGCGCCGTACGACGAATCCACAAAGGCATGGCAACATTGTCCAGCGCACTGAATTCAGGCAAGAGGTGGTGAAACTGGTAGACAAAACCCAGGTACTTGTTGCGCAAACGGCCCTGCGCAGCCGCACTTTGGTGCGCCAAATCCTGGCCCTTGAGCCAGACGGTGCCGCTGGTGGGAGCGTCCAGGCCCCCCATCAGGTGCAGCAAGGTGCTCTTGCCGGAACCCGACGCGCCGACGATGGCCAGCGTCTCGCCGGGGCGCACATCCAGGTCCACACCCTGCAGCACGGTCACATCCAGGCGACCTTCGGTAAATCGCTTGGTCAGGCCCCGGGCGCCCAGCACCACGTCGCTTGAAACAGCAGCACTCATCACATCATTCATAACGCAGGGCCTCGGCAGGGTTCACCTGGCTGGCGCGCCAGCTGGGGTACAGGGTGGCAACAAAGGCCATCACCAGGGAAATAATGGCAATCGGCAAAATGTCCGCCTGCTGAGGGTCGCTGGGCATCCGGCTGATCAGGTAAATGTCTTTGGGCAGGAAGTTCGCCTGGAACAGCCGCTCCAGCGCGGGCACGATCACATCAATGTTGTAGGCCACACCCAGGCCCAGCAGCAAACCCGCTACTGTGCCGATGACACCGACCATGGCACCTTGCACGACAAAAATGCCCATGATGCTGCGCGGGCTCGCCCCCAACGTGCGCAAGATGGCAATGTCGGCGCGCTTGTCGGTCACCGTCATCACCAGGGTGGACACCAGGTTGAACGCCGCCACCGCCACAATGAGCGTGAGAATGATGAACATCATGCGTTTCTCGACCTGCACCGCGGCAAACCAGGTGCGGTTCTGGCGGGTCCAGTCGCGCACCAGCAGGTCGCCGCTCAAGGTTTCGGCCAGCTGCGCCGCCACCTCGCGGGCCTGGTGCAAGTCACGCAACTTGACCCGCACACCGGTGGGGCCTTCCAGGCGAAAAATCTTGGCCGCATCGTCCATGTGCAGCAGCACCAGCGCCGAGTCGTACTCAAAGTGGCCTGAGTCGAACGTACCCACCACGGTCATCTGTTTCAGGCGGGGCACCACACCGGCCGGGGTCACCTGACCGCTGGGCGCCACCAGCGTCACCTTGTCGCCCTCACGCACGCCCAGGGAGCGTGCCAGCTCGCCCCCCAGCACCACGCCAAATTCGTCAGGAATCAGCTTGGAGAGGGATGTTTTTTTGATCTCCACCGCCAGGTCGGTCACCTCGGGCTCACGCGCCGGGTCGATGCCGCGTACGATGATGCCCTTCATGTCTTCACCCCTTGCCAGCAAGGCCTGGGTGGCGATGAAAGGGGCGGCGCCAATGACCTGGGGGTTGGCACGCACTTCGGCCAGGGTCTTGGTCACGTCGGGCAAGGCCGCGCCATTGGGCGCCAGAATCTCGATGTGTGACACCACGCCCAGCATGCGGTCACGCACCTCTTTCTGAAAGCCGTTCATCACACTCAGCACAATGATGAGCGCGGCCACACCCAAGGCAATGCCCAGCATGGAAACCCCGGAAATGAAGGAAATAAAGCCGTTGCGACGGGTGGCACGACCCGCCCGGGTGTAGCGCCAGCCAAGGATAAGCTCGTAAGGAATTTGCATCGACTGACCGTTTTTAAAACAGGCGCCATTGTGGCATTCCCTACCCCGCGGGCAGCCTGGCGGCCATATATCCGGGACAATCGCCCCATGCACCTCCTGATTCCATTCGCATTTGCCAGCTCCGACGACTGCAAGCAAGCCCTCGCCCCCTTGAAGCTTCCTCATCTTGAAAAACTGTTGTCCCGGCTGACGCCAAACCCGCTGGACCAGGGCGACGAGTTCAGTCTGTCCACGCCCCACGAACGGGCTTTGGCGCGCGCCATAGGCCTTGCGACGGTAGACGGCCTGATTCCGTGGGCCGCCCTGCACAAACAGGAGGCCGGGGCCTGGGGCTTCATCACGCCCTGCAACTGGCAGGTCGGCACCCACCACATCGCCATGAGCGGGCAGGCTTTGCCGGACTTCTCTGCCGAAGAATCACAAACGCTGCTGGCCGCGATGCAGCCCTATTTCAAGGAAGACGGCATCGCGCTGCACGACGACCGACCCAACCGCTGGCTCGCCCAGGGCGAGGTATTCAGAGACCTGCCCACCGCATCCCTCGACCGGGTGCTAGGCCGCAATGTGGAGAACTGGATGCCGCGCAGCGCCAGCGCCGCCGGCCTGCGCCGCCTGCAAAACGAAATGCAGATGTTACTTTACACCCACCCCGTGAACGACGCCCGCACCGCACGCGGCGTGCTGCCCGTCAACTCGTTCTGGCTGAGTGGCACCGGGGCGCTGCCCCCGGGCTACACCTCTTCCGCCGTGGCGCCCCAACCAACCGTGCCCCCCCTCCTGCGCGCAGCCGCCTTGAATGACGACTGGCGCGCCTGGGCCCAGGCTTGGCAGGCACTGGATGCCACAGAATGCGTGGCCCTGCTCGCAGCACTGGACCAGGGTCTGCCCTGTCAACTCACGCTGTGCGGCGAACGCAATGCACAGACCTTCACCGCCAAGCCCCAAACCCTGTTCAAGAGAATGATGAATCTTTTTGGCACCCAGCCCCCGTCTACCGTGCTGGAGCAGCTATGAAAATCATAGCGCGCGATATTCCACCCCGGTCCGCCTGGACGCTGGAGCAGGCCGGCATCCACCCCCTGCTGGCCCAGCTGTATGCCGCCCGAGGTGTGCAAAGCGCCCAGGAACTCGACGACGGCCTGGCCCGCCTGATTCCGCCCGGCGACATGCTGGGCACGGCGGCCGCGGCCGCCCTACTGGCAGATGCCATTGCCGCCAACAAAAAACTGTGCATCGTGGCCGATTACGACTGCGACGGCGCCACCGCCTGTGCCGTGGGGCTTCGCGGCCTGCGCATGCTGGGCGCCAAACATGTGGACTACATGGTGCCCGACCGCGTGGTGGACGGCTATGGCCTCACCGCCCCCATCTCGCAACGCGTCAAAGCCAGCGGCGCCGACATGCTGATCACCGTGGACAACGGCATCGCCAGCTTCGAGGGCGTTGCAACCGCCAAAGCCTTGGGGCTGCAGGTACTGGTCACGGACCACCACCTGCCCGCCTCCGTCAACGGCCAGATCGTGTTGCCGGAGGCCGACGTCATCGTCAACCCCAACCAGCCTGGCTGCACCTTTCCCAGCAAATCCATTGCCGGTGTCGGCGTGATGTTTTATGTGCTGCTGGCCCTGCGCGCCGAGTTGCGCCAGCGTGGCGTGTTCGATACAACCACGCAACCCAAACTGGACACCCTCCTGCCGCTGGTCGCCCTGGGCACCGTGGCCGACGTGGTCAAGCTCGACGCCAACAACCGCCGCTTGGTCGCCCAAGGGTTAAAACGAGTCAGAGCCCTTGCCATGCCTGCGGGAGTAGCTTCTCTTTTTATAGCATCAGGCCGCCAGGCACCGGTCGCCACCACCTTTGACTTTGGCTTTGCCCTGGGGCCACGCATCAACGCCGCAGGCCGTTTGTCCGACATGACACTCGGCATTGAGTGCCTGCTCAGCGACGACCCGGCGCGGGCTGACGAACTGGCCAAGATGCTGGACGGCATTAACCGCGAGCGCCGCGAGATTGAAGGCACGATGCGCGAACAGGCCTTTGAAATTGCCGAGTCCCTGTTTGACGAAGACGAAGAGCCGCCCCCGGCCATTTGCGTGTTCGACCCCGACTTTCATGAAGGCGTGGTCGGCATCGTGGCCTCGCGCATCAAGGACAAACTGCACCGCCCCACCTTTGTCTTTGCCGCCAGCGCGGCACCAGGCAAGGAGCACGAACTCAAAGGCTCGGGCCGCTCCATCCCCGGCTTTCACCTGCGCGACGCGCTGGACCTGGTGGCCAAGCGCTACCCCGGCGTGTTGCTGCGTTTTGGCGGCCACGCCATGGCGGCAGGCTGCACCATTGCAGAGGAAAATTTTGACGCCTTTGAGCAGGGCCTGAACGAAGTCGCCCGGGAATGGCTGGACGCCGCCACCCTGACCCGTCGCCTCGATACCGATGGCCCCCTCAAACCCGAGTACCGCCGCATCGAACTGGTGGACGTGCTGCACAAGGAGGTGTGGGGGCAGGGCTTTGCGCCCCCCACTTTCAGCGAAGAGGTGGAGGTGATCTCACAACGGCTGGTGGGGGAAAAACACCTGGCCCTCAAGCTCAAGCACCAGGGCCAGCCGGTGGACGGCATCTGGTTCGGTCACACCGAGCCGCTGCCCCCCCGCGTCAAGCTGGCGTTCCGGCTTGATGCCGACGCCTGGAATGGTGTGCGGCGAGTGAGGTTTCTGGTGGAGGCAGCCGAGCTGTAACAACCTCAGCGCCTAAAATGCCCCTGTGACCTCCATACTCAACGCCGATCTCCATTGCCATTCCGTCGTCTCCGACGGCACCTTGACTCCTGAGGCGCTCGCCGAACGCGCCAAAGGCAACGGGGTCGAGCTGTGGGCCCTCACCGACCATGACGAAATCGGCGGCCAGCAACGGGCGGCAGCGGCGGCCAAGGCGCAGGGCATGCATTACCTCACCGGCGTCGAAATATCGGTGACTTTCATCGGCAAGACGGTGCACATCGTCGGCTTGGGTTTTGACGCCGACAACGAGGCCCTGAACCGGGGCCTCATCCAGACCCGCGGTGGCCGCGGTCAACGCGCCATGGACATGTCGGCCGGTCTGGCCAAAGCTGGCATCCAGGGCGCCTACGAAGGTGCATTGAAATTTGCAGGCAACCACGAACTGATCTCACGCACCCACTTTGCACGCTTTCTGGTGGAAAGCGGCGTGTGCAAAGACACCAACGAGGTGTTCCGCAAATACCTGACCGAAGGCAAACCCGGCTTTGTCGAACACCGCTGGGCCACGCTGAAAGACGCAGTCACCTGGATCCGTGAGGCGGGCGGCGCCGCCGTCATCGCGCACCCGGCCCGCTACAAGTTCACGCCCAACGAAGAGTTCGCGCTGTTCACCGAGTTCAAAAGCCACGGCGGCCAGGGTGTTGAAGTCATCACCGGCAGCCATACCCCGGCCGAGTACATCACCTACGCCGACACAGCGCGTGAATTTGGACTGGCCGCCTCCCGGGGCAGCGACTTTCACAGCCCCGACGAGAGTCATACGGAGCTTGGCACCCTGCCCTATTTACCCGGGCAGCTGACACCGGTGTGGGAACTGCTGGCAGGCCGCATTCAACACCCTCCCAGCCACGGCCGGGCAGCGGCCAACAGCGACCACTGAACCACCCATGTCGTTTTGGCGATCGCGACAAGGTGGTGGGGTTTTGCTGATTGTGCTGGCGACTTTTGCTTTTGCAATCCTCGACACGGTGACCAAATACGCCACGGCGCTCGTGCCCGTGGTCATGCTGCTGTGGTTTCGCTATGCATTCCAGGCGGTACTCACGCTTGCCCTGCGCTTTCGCAAACAAAAACTCAGCTTATTCACCACCCCCAACCCGCGGTTTCAGGCGCTGCGCGGTGGGCTTTTGCTGACAACCAGCGCCTGTGCCATGTTTGGCTTGCAGCATCTGCCAGTCGGGGAATTCACCGCCATGGTGATGCTGTCACCGCTAGCGGCCACGGCTCTGGCGGCGTGGCTGCTCAAAGACCAAGTGTCCCAACGCCGCTGGCTGTTGATGTTTGCCGGCCTCATGGGCGTCTTGCTGGTGATTCATCCGGGCGGGCAAGTCTTCAGCTGGGCTTTGCTGTTTCCGGTTGTTCTGGTGATCGCCAACGCCGGCTTTCAGGTGCTGACCAGCCGCATGAGCGGCCAGGAAAACGTCTATACCACCCACTTTTACAGCGGCCTGGTCGGCGCCGTGGCAATGAGTCCTATTGTGTATTTCCACTGGAACAGTTCAGCGTTGCTGCTGCATTGGCCCTTGTTTGTGGCGGTCGGCTTTTTTGGAACATTCGGCCATTTGATGCTAATTCGCGCCTACATGCGCGCGCCCGCACCCGTCCTGACGCCCTATCTTTATATTCAGATTGCCTTCGCCATGCTGGCAGGGTGGATGGCCTTCAACCACGTACCCGACACGCTGGCCTGGGTCGGGATGGCCGTAATTGGCCTCAGTGGCGTCGGCAATGCCTTGCTGTCGGCTCATGAGTTGTCGCAGGAACGCCGCGCCGTCGTGACGCCCGGTTGAGCGACCTGCACGGTCCGCGGCCGTGGCGTTGCCTGCCTTTCATCGACAATACACCCCATGACCCAACTATTTGAAGTTCACCCCGACAACCCACAAACCCGGCTACTCAAACAAGCGGTTGCCCTGCTTGAAAAAGGCGACGTTATTGCCGTGCCCACCGACTCCAGCTATGCCTTGGTGTGCCATGTGGACGACAAGGCCGCCGCTGACAAGCTGCGCCGTATCCGTGGCGTGGACGACAAGCACCACCTGACCCTGTTATGCCGTGACCTGAGCGAACTGGCCAACTACGCACGGGTAGACAACCAGCAGTTTCGGTTGATCAAGTCCGCCACGCCCGGGCCTTACACCTTCATTCTGGAAGCCAGCAAGGAAGTGCCGCGCCGCCTGAGTCATCCGGCGCGCAAGACCATCGGCTTGCGCGTGCCTGAGCACAAGGTCTTGCAAGAGCTGCTGGCGCTGCACCACGGCCCCTTGCTGGCCACCACGCTGATTCCGCCCGGGGAAACCGACGCGCTCAATGACGCACAGGACATTCTTGAGCGCTTCAAAAACCAGATTGCCGCCGTGATCGACGCCGGTGCCTGCGCCCTGGAGCCCACCACGGTGGTCGACCTGACCGGCGCTGAGCCCGTGATCATTCGAGAGGGACGCGGTTCAGTGGCTGCGCTCGGCCTGTGACGCGCTGCACGCCACCCCTCTGAGACAATTGCCCGATGGATATTGCACAACTCATTCAAACCGTCGCCATTTATGCGCTACCGGTGCTGTTCGCCATCACCCTGCACGAGGCGGCACACGGCTATGCGGCACGGCATTTTGGCGACAACACCGCCTACGCGCTGGGCCGCATCACCCTCAACCCGATCAAGCACATTGACCCGGTCGGCACCATCCTGATGCCCTTGCTGCTGTATTTTGCAACCTCCGGCGCCTTCCTGTTTGGTTATGCCAAGCCGGTTCCCGTGCGATTTGGCAACCTGCGCAACCCCAAGCGCGACATGATCTGGGTGGCGCTGGCCGGTCCCGGCGCCAACCTGGTTCAGGCCCTGATCTGGGGCGCCTTGCTGATCCTGCTGCAAGGCAGCGGCGTGAACGAGTACTTCTTTCTGCAAATGTGCCAGGGCGGTATTTTGGTCAACGTCGTGATGTTTGCCTTCAATCTGTTCCCGTTGCCCCCGCTGGACGGCGGACGCATTCTGGTCGGGCTGTTGCCTTATCGGCAAGCTGAACTGGTGTCGCGCATTGAGCCCTGGGGCTTCTTCATTGTCATGGCCCTGGTGATTGCCGGCATCGTCAGCACCCTGTGGATGCAGCCTGTGATGGCAATGACCTTCTGGCTCCTCAATACCTTGCTCACGCCCCTGGCGTTTTTGTTCAGCTAATTCAATCTGGTTCACCCACGCACCCCATGTCTGACACGAGTTCCAAGCGTTTCCTGACCGGCATCACCACCTCCGGCACCCCCCATCTGGGCAATTATGTGGGATCAATCCGCCCCTCGGTGCGGGCCAGCCTGCGCGCTGACGTGGAGAGTTTTTACTTTCTGGCCGACTACCATGCCCTGATCAAAATTGATGAGCCCTCGCGTATCCAGCGCTCCACGCTGGAAATTGCGGCCAGCTGGCTCGCAGCGGGCCTGGACCCGGAACGCGTCATCTTCTACCGTCAGTCGGATGTCCCTGAAATTCCGGAACTCACCTGGTTTCTGACCTGTGTCACCGGCAAAGGTATTCTGAACCGGGCCCATGCCTACAAGGCATCGGTCGACAAAAACACCAGCGCGGGGGATGACCCCGACTCGGATGTGAGCGCGGGCCTGTTCATGTACCCCGTGTTGATGGGGGCAGACATTCTGATGTTCAACGCCCACAAGGTGCCGGTGGGGCGTGACCAGATTCAGCACATCGAGATGGCGCGCGACATGGCGCACAGCTTCAACCACCGTTACGGCGAGCATTTTGTGCCGCCCGAAGCCGAGATTGAAGAAGACGTGGCCACCCTGCCCGGCCTGGACGGTCGCAAGATGAGCAAGAGCTACGACAACACCATCCCGTTGTTTGCGCCGCGTGAGCAACTCAAGAGGCTGATCGCCGGCATCGTGACCGACTCACGTGCACCCGGGGAGCCCAAGAGTACCGAGGGCTCTGCTTTGTTTCAAATCTTTCAGGCCTTTGCAACGCCCGAAGAAACCACTGCGTTGCGCCAGTCCTACACCGAGGGCATTGCCTGGGGTGACGCCAAACAGATCGTGTTTGAACGCATCGACCGCGAGATCGCTCCCATGCGTGAGGCCTACCTGGCCCTCATGAACGACCCGGCCAAGATCGAGGCCATCCTGCTCAAAGGTGCTTCCAAGGCGCGCCAAATCGCCACCCCCTTCATGGGCCGCCTGCGCCATGCCGTCGGTTTGCGCGACTTGCGCGTGCAGGCGGGTGGCAAAACAGTCAAGACCGCCAAAGTGGCCAAGCCTGTTTTCAAACAATACCGCGAAAGCGACGGCAAGTTCTACTTCAAGCTCGTGGACATCGAAGGTCGCGTGCTGCTGCAAAGCCTGGGTTTCGACTCACCCAAAGAAGTCGGTCAATCCATTGGCCTGCTGCAGAGCCAAGGTGCTTCGGCGCTCAGTGGCCTCGCGGACAAACTCCAATCCGATGCCGGGATCGAAAAAGCAGACATCCATTCGGCCTTGCAACAGATGAGCGCCACCGAGTAAGCAGATAGCACTGTCAATCTGGCGGGGTGGTCGTTGAGGCTGAAAAGCCTGCAAAGATGGCCTCTGGTCGCGTGCTGCTAGAATTCGGTGACGTGTTGTAAAGACACATGGAAGAGTGGCAGAGTGGCCGAATGTACCTGACTCGAAATCAGGCGTACCGAAAGGTACCGTGGGTTCGAATCCCACCTCTTCCTCCAGAATAGCGAAAAGCCCCGTAAGCGATTACGGGGCTTTTTTGTTTCAGCGGGACAAGACCTGTTACGGGTGTAAAGCACTACGACCTCACGGTGTAAACCCCAATACGCATCGACTGTCAGGCATCATTTTTGCGTGTATCCAACCGTAGAATGATTTTCTCTACTTTTTCAACCTGCCGAGATTTCACCCCGGCATATCCAAGGACCCCCTCCATGAAGAAACTCCTGCTGGCCCTCGCAATCGGCACCCTGAGCGCGGGCGCCTTCGCCCAAGGCAAAGACCTCAAAGTCGCCATCGACCCGACCTACGAGCCCTTCACCTTCAAGACCGCGGACGGCAAACCCACCGGCTTTGATGTGGACATCGCCAGCGCCCTGTGCGAACAGATCAAACGCAAATGCGTCTTCGTCGAACAAGTCTGGGACAGCATGATCCCCGGCCTGCAAGCCAAGAAATACGACGTCATCATCAGCTCGATGTCCATCACCGCCGATCGCCTCAAAGCCATCGACTTCACCGACAAGTACTACAACACCCCCAGCCGTGTGGTGGTGAAGAACGACGTCAAGTTCACCGGACCGGCCTCCATCAAGGGCAAGAAAATCGGCGTCCTCAAAGGCAGCACCCAGGAGAAGTACGCCATGGGCGAACTCAAGACGGTGGGTGTCAACGTCATCCCCTACGAAGCCCAGGACCAGGTCTACCTGGACATCAAGTCCGGCCGCCTGGACGGCACCGTGGCCGACTTCGTCGAAGTCACCGGCGGCTTCCTGAGCAAGCCCGAAGGCAAGGACTACGCCCTGGTCGGCCCCGAGCTCTACACCGAGAAATACTTCGGCACCGGTGTCGGCATTGGCCTGCGCAAGGGCGACGCCAAACTCAAGGGCGAACTCAGTGCCGCCATCAAGGCCATCCGCGGCAACGGCGTCTACAAGAAGATCAACGACAAGTACTTCAAGTTTGACGTCTACGGCAAGTAAGTCGCAAGAACCCAGGACCGCCCCCCGCTGAACGCCTCATGAACGCCTACTACCTCTCGATCCTGCAAGGCTCCGCGCTCACGGTGGGGGTCTCCCTGTCGGCCCTGCTGGTCTCCATCGTCCTGGGACTGCTCGGGGCCGCTGCCAAA